>LXQD01000085.1 GCA_003326215.1 Nostoc minutum NIES-26
CTACTACTGACCAAGGCGATTCTGTCAAAAAGTTTTGCAATGGTTGCGCGTCATGTAAGCCCACCACCTTGGCTATTTCTGGTAAAGTCTTACGTTTGATATCAGATAACATCCCTACGTGTAGATGTTTGAAGTTCTCAAATGTCCTTACTTCTGAAAATAAGTCTCTATACGCATTGCAATACTCATCTACCACTGTGATAGTTGAAGTAGCATTTCTTGAACCCAATTCTACACCCCTGGTAGGTTAATCTCTTAGTAATTAATTATACTCTCATAAGAGTAATAAAAGAGCGTTAGTCTTAAAACTCTTGTTAACTGTGTTTCTTTCATTTATTGTGGGCGTGTAATCGCGCCCGTTGGGCGCTCATATCTTGCACCAAACGGATACCGTTGGCGAAATATTACTTAACATAAAAACACCGAATTTACCGTGTATTATATGGAAACGATGGATACATCTTTCCGTGTATTACATGGTTCAGCATCGTCATTTAAAGTTAAACTTACGATGTAATACACGGCAGAGCTTATGTTCAAACGAGACATTCAAGGGAAATTTGCACTCAAGAATGATGATTATCGTGAAGTACGTTCTTTGCGACTAACAGATGATACTTGGAAGGCTATTGGTATTGCCTCTGAATGCTCAGGCTTAACCCGTGCTGACTATTTAGAACACATTGTTAGGCATAACACCAACCCTTGTATTACACGGAAAGACTCAGAGTTTTTAGTTCCTGCTTAACCAGAAATCGAACCTCAACTGAGTATTACACGGCAGAGCGAGTTGGATCAGATATCTGATACCGCAAGCGCAAAACAGTCTGTTGGGTTGCCACCGACTTCAGAACTGGAAATTTTACGTGACCATGTTTTGTCTGAACTGAAATTGGGTAAGCAAGCATCTGGGTATAAAACTGCTCAGAAGGCTCTCAATCGTTTCATTGCTGAACTAATCGGTTCAGTTTAGCAATTTGGGGAATTCGCCAACGGTATCTGTATCCCGGCTGTACCCCGAAATAGTATTGTTCAAGAAATTGAGTAATCTTACTTATTTTGGCTCAACATTCGGCATTCATTTTTAAAATTTTGATTGAATTTAAACTAAACCGTAAGAATTGCAGTGATAGCGGAACATTCACCCTTGATTTTGATTTATGACTATAATGTCCAGATAACAGCGTCTTTTTCCAGGGTGTTTGTAGTTCTGAGTGCTGACTCTGAAGTGAGTGAGATAGAAAGTGTCCTTAATAAGCCGCCTAAACCGGACAGTACCCAAAACCCTAAATGAATGCCCAACCGCCAGGACGTAAACCTAACAAGCATTACAGGTCTAGAGAATACCTTACACCATCTGAAGTGCGATCGCTACTCGATGCTGCACTAAATCGCCCTGCCCGTTATGCCCACCGCGACTATACGCTGATGCTGATGATGTTTCGACATGGGCTGAGGGTCGGTGAAGCTGTGGGTAAGGCGTGTGGGTTACGTTGGGATGCGGTGATGTGGGGAGAGCGTCAGATTTTTATCACCAGGGAGAAGGGTAGTGACTCTGGGGTGCATCCTTTGAGAGACGATGAAATAACTTTACTTAAGGAACTGAGAGAACAATTAAGAGATAGCAAATATATTTTCGTGTCAGAGCGTGGTGAGGTGATGTCCACTGATGCGGTGCGGAAGCTGATGGGGCGGCTGGCGGTGCAGGCGGGGCTTGATATCAAAGTTCACTGTCACATGATGCGCCATGCCTGCGGTTATTATCTGGTGAATCAGGGTTACAGCACCAGAGAAATTCAGGACTTTTTAGGACATCGGGATATTAAGCATACGGAGAAATATACCAAGCTAAATGCTCGGCGTTTCTTAAATTTTGATTGGGGTGATTTATAAAATTAGGAATTGCAGCTACTTCTGTTTCAAGTGCTTTATCGGAGATGTATGGTTGCGTTTGGTAAATTTACTGATCTTTTAATATCTCTATTAAAATTTCTCGCTCGTTAGGAGTTAGATTTTCTATATAGTAGCGAATTAGAATTTCTTGTTCCTTGGGTGTTAGATGTTGTTGAGCATAAGTAGCTATATTTTGTAGATCGTAGAGAATTATATTTTTTCGAGCGTTGGGTGTTAGATTTTGTTGAGTGTAAGGAGTTAAATTTTGTTGAGAATTTAAAATAGAATTTTGTTGATAGTTGGTAACTGGAATCGGTCGATAGTTTGTAATTGGAATCGTTGGAATCGGTCGATAGTTTGTAACTGGAATCGTTGGAATCGGTCGATAGTTTGTAACTGGAATCGTTGGAATCGGTCGATAGCTGGGAGTTATACTTGTTATAGGTCTGAGAATTTGTGCAATTTTGAAAGCATCCTTTGCTTGAAGTTTTTCTAAGTGTGATAAGTCAGAGCAAGGTTTTGATTGCGCCGAGGCTGGCATAAAACTAGTTAACACTGATGAAGTAACTAACCAAAGTGCTGAGAAAGCAGCATATATCCTCATATAATTCCCTCTAATAAATTACTGTTAAAGTAATATATTAAACTAAGAACTAGCAAAAATATAGTCAAATTTTGGAGAGTTGTTATTACTTATTATTCATCTGTTTCATAACTCACCTATGAGTCTTTAATATTTATTTATCTATCTCAGAACATTGTTAATGAGTCTCTGAACTCCATTAATAAGTCTTTGAACCTCAATCACCAAGCTGAAAAGCTGGTATATATTAGCATAAGTAAAATTACTGCTAAATTAATGTCAGAAATACGAATTGCTATCGAAAGCGAAGACGCACCCCAAGCCGCCGCCGCTTTACTGGAAATTGAAGGAATATCAGGAAATTACGAAGTTCCTGCCCAAAAAGAGGGAACTTTAGCAGTCATAGGAACTATTGTAGGTATTGTGGGCGGAACTGTCGCCTTAGCCGAGCAAATCCGTAAATGGTATCAAGAATGGAAGCAAAAAAGCTCTAACAAAAGATTTGATGTGGAATTCTTTCATCCTGAGACTGGCAGCCGGATTTTTCTAGAAGACGCTACTATAGAGGAAATTACTGAAATCCTTAAATATCTCAGTCAATAACAGTGCAAACTATCCGCATCCAACTTCGGGAAGTTAAACAGGAAACTGTTGAATTACGTTACTGGCTACCACAGCAAAAACACTATGAATCTCGTACTCTCAAATTAGCAGAAATTGCCGACTTGTTAAAACTTGGGAAACGAGAATACTATAATCTGCTGCCTAATTTACCAAAAATGGGGCAGCAGTTATTTTATTGGCTGGATGGGGATGGTAGGTGGCTAAGTCGTGCTATCAAAGATTGTCGTGGTGAAGCTTTAGTAGTTGCCATTGCTACTACAGAATTAGCTCATCTACCTTGGGAAGTGCTGCATGATGGTCATGATTTCCTGGGAAATCGGGTAAATCCGGTAGTTGTGCCTGTGCGCTTGGTAAAGGGAGATACCAAACCTTTTTCTGTAGAACCGCGACGGTTGCGAGTATTGTTTATGGCAACAGACCCGGAAGATGTCACACCCAAGTTAGACTTTGAACAGGAAGAAGCGCAAATTTTAGCTGATACCCATATCTTGGGTTTAGATTTGCGGGTGGAGGAAAGCGGCTGTGTGGCTGAGTTGGGGAAGGTGTGGAGTCGGTATATTGATAGTTTTGATGTATTTCACCTGACGGGACACGCTTCTATTAGCGGTGAATCACCTTACACACCTTATTTTATTACGGAGACGGAAACGGGAGAACGTCAGGAAACTACCGCCGCCGAATTAGCTCAAGTTTTCCGCTTTCGCTTTCCTAAATTGGTGTTTTTGTCTGGCTGTCGTACCGGAGAAGCCGCCGATAATGGTGCTGTCTATTCAATGGCTCAGGCGTTGATTGCTCAGGGTGCGAGGGCTGTGTTAGGTTGGGGTCGTCCGGTGGAAGATGGGACAGCGACAACCGCCGCCGCACATTTATATGGTAAGTTGGCGGGAGGATATCAATTAGCCCAAGCCTTGGCTAGTACCTATCAATATTTATTTCAAAAAAAAGTTAGAGATTGGCACTTATTGCGGTTGTATGTGCCGGGAGAATGTCCCGGTGCATTTGTGGAACCCTGGGGGGATGTTCCTCTACCGCTAGTAGAAACAGCCTATGAGCAGTTTTTAGATCCCCAAACGCAACAGGTGAGGGTAGCGACAGCAAACGAGTTTGTGGGGAGGCGGCGATATTTGCAGCGTTGTCTCAAAGGGATTCGCAATCATTTAGGGTTGCTGATTCATGGCTTGGGGGGTGTGGGGAAAAGTACCCTGACGGCGCGGCTGTTGGAAAGGATGGTTGGCTATGACAGGTTGGTGATTTATCGGGAATTAGATGCAGATAAATTGCGAAAAGTATTAGCTGAACAATGTACATCAGAACGGGGGTTAGAAATTCTCAACGGGAATTTACCCCTGATGCAGCAACTCACTAAGTTTTTTCAGGAAGGTTTGAATACTAAAGAACAGCGTTTTGCTGTGGTGTTGGATGACTTTGAGGCGAATTTAGAATTGCGTGGGGATGGGGTGTGGGTGTTACAGCCGCAAGTTGTGGATGTGCTGGTGGGGTTGTTGAAAGCCGTGCAGAATTCCCGACTTCCCCATAAGGTGATTATTACTTGTCGCTATGATTTTGTGCTGTCGGAATTAAATCAGCGTTTGCATCGAGAAAATTTAGCGGCGTTGCGGGATGCAGATTTGACGAAGAAGTATAACAGACTGAATGCTTTTAATGGTGAGTTGGTGATTGATACCCAGTTGCAGGAACGCGCCAAGCAAGCAGCAGATGGAAATCCCCGATTGTTGGAATGGTTGGATAAGATTTTGCAAGACACTACTTTGCAAGCACAGGGAGTGGAGGCGATTTTGCAAAAAATGCAGGCGGAGGAGGAAAGATTTCGAGAGAATATCTTGGCTCAAAAATTGCTAAAGTTGCAAAGTCTGGGTTTGCGGAAAATGTTGGGGAAGTTGTTGGTGTATGAGTTACCAGTTCCCCAAGCGGCGATCGCTCCGATTTGTAGTGAGATTTCAGGTTGGGAAGGTTATCTACAACGGGCAGCAAGTTTAGGTTTATTAGAGGAAGTCACTGTTAATAGTAATAGGGAGGTGCTGTATCGTCTTCCCCGGATTTTAGCACCGTTGTTAGAGTTTGCAGGTCAGGAGTTGTATCTGCAAGCTGCACGAGTTTTATATCGTCTGTGGTGGGAGAAGACGAAAAAGGCAACGGAAGGGCAATGCTTAGAAATTCATCGCTTGTCTTTATTGGGAAAGGATGAAGGAATTGCGGGGGAAATAGCCAGTTCACTAGCAAATAGCTTATGGCATCAAAGTCGATACAGAGAAGCATTACATTTATGCAAGTCAACCTCAGAAATTACGCAAGATTATCGTGTTCTCAAGGAAATGGCTTATTGTGAGCAACAGTTAGGTAATGTTGAGCTAGCACAGGAGTATTATCAACAAGCTTTAAAACTTTGTCCTTCAGAAGATGAGCGAGAACTGGCATCAATTTATCACCGTTTTGGTATCCTCAAGGCCCATCGAGGGGAAGTAGAACAAGCAATAGCTCTCTACCATCAGTCTTTGGATATTACTCAACGCATCTGCGATGATTATGGGAAAGCACAAACTTTGCACCAACTGGCAATCCTCAAAGCCCAGCAAGGAGACGTAGAAGAAGCAATCACTCTCTACAATAAGTCTTTGGATATTACTCAACGCATTAACGATGTTCAAACTAAAGCCGCCACGTTGCACTGTCTAGCAACCCTCAAAGCCCAGCAAGGAGACGTAGAACAAGCGATCGCTCTCTACTATGAGTGCTTGGATATTACTCAATACATTGACGATTTTCAAGGTAAAGCCGCTACGTTGCGCCAACTAGCAATCCTCAAAGCCCAGCAAGGAGACGTAGAACAAGCGATCGCTCTCTACTATGAGTGCTTGGATATTACTCAACGCATTGGCGATGTCCAAAGTAAAGCTGCGACGTTGCGCCAACTAGCAATCCTCAAAGCCCAGCAAGGAGACGTAGAACAAGCGATCGCTCTCTACTATGAGTGCTTGGATATTACTCAACGCATTGACGATGTCCAAGGTRAAGCTGCGACGTTGCGCCAACTAGCAATCCTCAAAGCCCAGCAAGGAGACGTAGAACAAGCGATCGCTCTCTGCAATAAGTGTTTGGATATTACTCAACGCATTGACGATGTCCAAGGTAAAGCCGCGACGTGGCACCAACTGGCAATCCTCAAAGCACAGCAAGGAGAAATAGAAGAAGCGATCGCTCTCTACCATCAGTGCTTGGAAGTTTTTGAACTTGTTGGTGATGCTTTTTGGAAAGCCGCAACTTTGTACCAACTAGCAATCCTCAAAGCACAGCAAGGAGAAATAGAAGAAGCGATTGCTCTCTACCATCAGTGCTTGGATATTACTCAACGCATTGACGATGTCCAAGGTAAAGCCGCGACGTTGCACCAACTGGCAATCCTCAAAGCACAGCAAGGAGAAATAGAAGAAGCGATCGCTCTCTACCATCAGTGCTTGGAAGTTTTTGAACTTGTTGGTGATGCTTTTTGGAAAGCCGCAACTTTGTACCAACTAGCAATCCTCAAAGCACAGCAAGGAGACGTAGAACAAGCGATTGCTTTCTACAATAAGTGTTTGGATATTACTCAACGCATTGACGATGTCCAAGGTAAAGCCGCAACTTTGTACCAACTGGGAATCCTCAAAGCACAGCAAGGAGACATAGAACAAGCGATTGCTCTCTACCATCAGTGCTTGGATATTACTCAACGCATTGACGATATCCAAGGTAAAGCCGCGACGTTGCACCAACTGGCAATCCTCAAAGCAAAGCAAGGAGAAATAGAACAAGCGATTGCTCTCTACCATCAGTGCTTGGAAGTTTTTGAACTTGTTGGTGATGCTTTTTGGAAAGCCGCAACTTTGTACCAACTGGGAATCCTCAAAGCCCAGCAAGGAGAAGTACTGGACGTTAGACTAAGCATGAAAAAAACCCCCAGCAGGACTGAGTTAATGTAAGACAAGTTGAAAAGAGAAAAGAGTTAGATATTATGCAGATTTTGGTTGTTCTTTCCGGGCTTTAGTTGTAGTTTTTTTGACCACAGGATAGCGAATTCTACGTTGTCGAGGTTGTCCGGTCTTCCAGCCTGGGGACTTTCCGCGGGGTTTGGGTGGACGGGCAGGAGTACCAATAGTCGTTAAAATGCTCTCCATCGCCTGAGCAACCCTTCCTGGAGTCAAATTGTCTAATAACTTTTG
>LXQD01000086.1 GCA_003326215.1 Nostoc minutum NIES-26
AGGTATTACTGTAGAGAAGAATCTCCCCATTGTCCGATAGCTACCGCCAGCACCTGTCCAACGGGCAATTCCCAACATCGTGACTCGACCATTAAGAGCTAACATTGCCAGGATGATTTGGTTCAATTGCCGCATCGTTGTCGCGTTTATCTGCGGCAGCAGGCATTGTAACAATGATAAGATATCGGGCATGGGCGGCCAGTGGTTTTTGAGTTGTCGTTGTGAGAGACAATAACTCTACTACGAAACGCCCTACCTCTTCATGCTCTTATTTTGGCAAAGGTATTGATGTCGATAACCGTTTACTGTTAAAGAAGCGCGAACTGCCAGGATAGATACCTGAATCCTACTTTCTGACAAAGTTAGACGGGTCTTGATCTCGTCGATGCTGAGTCGGAATGGGATCTGGCTGCCCATTACCCGCAAGGGCTGCGGTTTTCTCCAATGATTCCCTCAATCGCTTGGCTGCGTAGATGGACATATCTCGCGGTACATTAATGCGATCGCGCAGATATCGTAGGGCGACATCAGATCCCGATGGGGGTATACAGTCCTCCCCTGTCATCATATGTGTTAAAGCACAACGTAAGGCAACAATCTATCATCTAAGGGGTTGACGCGGATAATATTGATGCGATGCTCGATAGTTCTTTGAAGAGCTTCCATGCGGGAGTTTTCAGGTTCTGGATAAGTAACATCTGGTAGTCCAAACCAGGGGCCGTTATCTACCCGCACTTTATTGATCAGCATCTGGGTTTCGCCATTTTCCCAACAGCCCCCCATCTGGGGCGGCAAATCATGTACGTGGGTGTGAAAGTCACTCTGGGTACCGCAGTAGGTAGGTCGGCTTTCCATTGCGGCAAACCATGCGCTCAAACGAGGGTTTTCCTCTCGCAGTGAGTAGCCTTTGTAGTAGAAAAGGCTCGCATTCATCCGTTCGAGATATGGCGTAAAGATGACATCGACGATGCCGAAGCTATCTAGGAAATAAGGGCTTGAGGTGCGACCTAGAGCCTCCTCAACCTTAGCCACCACTGTGATAAATTGCTCTCGATTACGTTTTTCTTGTCGATCGGAAATTGCTGGATAGCACAGCCAAGCGCACCAAGCTCTAAATAAAAGTCGTTCTAATTGGCGTAGAGGAAGTACCGTGCGGTCTTCCATTCCTTGACTCAATGACCCAAAAACCTTTTCCAAAGCGATCAAAATGTCATCGCTTTCTTTAATAATCCGTCCATCTAACTCAATTGCCGGGAGCATTCCTGATGGTACCTTACGTTTGTACCAACTTTCTTTCTCCCCATAGCAGAACATTGTCACTTTTTCGATGCGATAGGGGATCTGTTTTTCCTCTAGCCATAACCAAACTTTTTGACAGTAAGGACACCAAGCGTGGTTATCGCGGTATAGTGTTACCCGCACGTCAGATTCTGGCTGACCAAACAAGCGCAACCTGGCTTTAGCGTTGGTGAGACCATTAACAGTATCTATTTGATAGTCCGTGAGGGTTTCTAGTTCTTGCCAGCTTAAGGGTGCGGTAGTCATAGGGTGAATTGCGTAGGGCAATACTTAGGACTTTTCTTGACTCTACAATATTTTGAATTTGGGCTACAACTATATTTGTTGTTTGTTAGTTTGTTTCTTGTGAAGATGACTGTGATATGCTTTTCGAGCAAATCGCTTTTTATAGTCAAAGGTTAGATTTGCCTTAGCCGCGCAATACGCGATACTTACTATACTTTTCACGCTCACGAGTATGGCTAAAACGAAAAAATCAGAAAACATTGCTAAAACAACAGTTAACTCTTCTCCAAATGCGCTATACGTGTTGGAGGTGTTTCTAATTGACGGGCCAATTACGGAGGAATTTGCTACGGAAAATCCAGTAGTGTCTCGAACTATTGAGATTAAAGGCAGCAATACTTTAGCTCAACTGCATAAAATCATCTTCAAAGCATTTGACCGAGAAGATGAACACATGTACGAATTTCAGGTTGGTGGCAGGGGGCCACAAGATCCAAATGCCAGACGCTACTGCTTGAAAGGAGCATTTTCCAGTTCTGACTTGACACCAGTACCTACAGGAGATGTTGCCAGTACTACAATTGCGTCGTTGGCTTTATCTATTGATGATGCTTTTGGTTATTGGTTTGATTTTGGTGATGATTGGTGGCATCAGATTGATGTCATAAATATTGTAGATACGGCTCAACCGTTCAAGTATCCCCGAATTACTAAGCAAGTTGGGGCTAGCCCTCCGCAATATGCAGATTTTGAGTAGAAGAAAAAGCTGAGCTATTTGAAAGATAAAATTGTGAGTCAGTGTCAACTACTAATAATATATATATGACTACAGCAGTCCCTGACACAACACCATAACCAATTTCTCAAATATTCAAATGTTAGTCGAGAAACTTTTTGCCATTATTTAGGTAACTCTGGGCTGTTTAATTAGTCAGTGTGTCATTTGGAACAAAAGTATTATAAATAGTTATGTCAACTAGCAAGCACATTAATTTGAATCACGGATGTGTACTGAATTCCCAAAATAAAACGATAGTTGCTCATGTAGGAACGGATAATGTTTTAAATTTAATAACTCAAGAATTAAAAACTCGTTACTCACCAGAAACTCAAAAAATTGCACTTGAAGAAAGTTCAAAGTTATTACCTGATTTGGTATTTCAAGAAATATTACAGCGCCAACAGCAGGTAGTAAATGTTAACCCCGATAGTTTAGTTGTAGTTAACTGTAAGATAAAAGAGGCAGAGCTTGATGAGTTTGGATTTGAGTTAAATGTTGAAGTATATTTTGTAGTTGGAGATGCAAAAGGTCAAAATCATTTCCGTGCTAATCGGATAGTTCTGTGGTCAGATATCTGGGGAGATGAGGAACAGCTTTTTGATTTAGAAGATGAGTTGGGCGAGCAATTTTGGACAGATTATAAAATCCAGCTACTCTTTGATAACCAAGAGCAACAAACAATTGAATTGGAAGTATCTCAAACAGATGATTTTCCAGTTAAGTTACAATTTTATCCCCCACTGCAAAAGTTTTTGCCATCTATAGATACCTTTGCAGTTAATAGTTTTGATGGTTACTAAATTCTCGGTCAATTGCTGCTTGAGTTTTTAATATAGGTTTGAGAGCGATATCTTTGACAACCTCTTTGTCATGAACGCTCTCGGTGTAATAGTGAAAATAGAAGAGGCACAACCGCAGATGTTCAGTCAATTGGTGGCTATGGCTCCTAATTGGGAACAGTGAATGGGGTGAGTTGGGTTGTAGCAGCAATAGCTCTAATAAAACTGACAGCAAAATCTTCAAAGTTCTCTTTCATATTTTTTTTGCAGTCCGTTCAAACACTACCGAAAGATTATTTGCCGACATTTGGTAAGTCTGCTTGAGAGTTAAATGCTCTGCCTTAGCTGCTGCGATTACATCATCCAAGTTACGCACTTCCCATTCTCGGTTCTGAGCGCGTAAATATTCGTCAAAAGCTACATTACTTGCCGCTGTATGTTCTCCATCCACTTTAAAAGGGCCATATAAGTAGAGGACACCACCTACAGGCAAAATTCGACCCGCCCCTGCCATTAGTCCCAAACAAGCTGACCACGGCGAAATATGAATCATGTTAATATTGATTATGGCGACAATTGGTGAGTTATTTAACAACCCGGTTGCTGTTTGGTTCTCTACTATCCATACTGATTCTGTGGCATCAAGCTCCAGGGGCGGATATACATTTTTACAGCCATAGTGTTTAGTCCATGCAACAATACTGGCTCTTGCTTGTGGATTTACATCTGTTGGTAGCCATCCACAATCTTTAAACTTATCGGCAAAATAAACTGCGTGTTCGCCTGTACCACTAGCAATTTCTAAAATTGTGCCACTATGGGGCAATACATTTAACAGTATTTCTAAAATTGGTTCGCGGTTACGCTCGGTGGCTGCTGCGTATTGTCGTGCGTCTTGTGATGTCATCTGTATCGCTTTTACTACCTGATTTCATCCTAGTGCTAATCAAGAGCGCAATTTACAAACTTGACTTATATTACTGGTTTTTAGTTTAGGCGATTGCCACGAGTAATTGAGAATGTAGAGTGCAGGGCGGTATTTGTTAAAGATTCTTCGTACCCTATCAACTAGGTAGGGCATGAGGTTGAACCGATCAATAATTCTTCTGTTGCTCATCTACAAAACACCACAGCCACTCTTCTCCTAATTCGGCAGAACTAATGACGGGATGCCCAGTCTGTTGGTAATGACGACGTGCGTGTTGATTTTTGGAAGAGTCACAACACAACATCTTGCCGCAAGTCTGACAAATACGCAGATGTACCCAGCGGTCATTAAGCTGAATGCACTCCTGGCATTGAAATACAGGATAATTGGCTTTGTGAATTAAGTTTTCCAAAGTCAATTCATTGAGATGTTGGCAGGACATAGAATTTTCCTATTGATTACAGATGTTTCCCTGGTAATGCCTCAAGATGCTCTAAAATTTGCTGTTTGATATTCTTGGCTGTCATAGGTATGAAATTTTTGACACTAATTTAAGCAAAATAACAAAATGAGCCAAAGATTTTTCCAAGTAATACACTGTAAATATTTTACTTTCAATATTAGATACAAATCCTAGCATAAAACCATAATATGATTTTTAAATGAGTTTACTTCAAAATATTGACAACAGCTTAAACAATGAAAAAATTCATACTTTTATGTTTAGTAATAATATTTAATTTGGTCATGTATATTTCTGTAAGCGCAGCCCAAACCCACAAAAGTCCTTCTTTGTGGCAAGTTTATCAGCAGTCGCTTAAAAGTGCAAAATATGTTGATCTGACTCATACAATCACTCCTTCAATGCCTGTATGGTCTGGATTTGCTCAGTCAAAATTTCAAGCCACTATCAACCCGAAAAGCGGGAAACCATACACATACAAACAAGATGGTTTTGAAGCAACTTATTACGATTTATCTACCGATCGGCTTGGTACGCAGTTAGATCCACCTGCTCACTGGAATCCTGATTATCCAGCTATTGATGAACTACCTGCAACTTATGCTATTCGTCCTTTGGTCGTTATCCCTATTCAGGGTAAGGTTGCTAAAAATGCAAATTATCACTTGGCTGTTCAAGATATTTTGGATTGGGAGAAAAAGCACGGCAAGATTTCTCCAGGTTCTGTTGTTTTTGTGCGCTCAGATTGGTCTAAGCAATGGTCAGACCCTAATATAGCTTCCAGAACTGAGTTTCCTGGGGTGAAGCTAGAAGCTCTCAAGTTCTTACATTTACAGCGTCAAATCCTCTTTCACGGACATGAGCCACTGGATACTGACAGCACACCAAATCTAGAAGGAGAAGCTTGGCTACTTAAGAATGGATATACTCAAGCTGAGGGTGTTGCCAATTTAGAGCAAGTCCCAGAGACTGGTGCATTAGTGGTCATTGGATATCCAAAATTTCAAGGTGGTTTAGGAGGTTACGCACGCTATATCGCTATCTGTCCACCTGATTGGAAATACGGTGTTTCTGTCGGCAAAATCCCCGAATCACCTCTGCAAAAAGCAGATAAGCCACTTCATTGGGATCAACAACTAGGCATACGGGTACGTTGAAGCACTTGCGCCAAATAAAAGCAACCGCCGTCTATACATTGGTATGATGATTACTGGTTAAGCGCAGCAAAAAGACTACATTTTGTCACTAACACGTTCCGATCTCGAATCTCAACGATTGCAACAGACCATTGTACAGTCTGGAACAGGCATCATTTTAAGTGAAGCACAGTTGCAGGAATCACTTAGTCAAACACTCGTCCAACATCAGCCAGACTCTGATGTTTGGTTGTTTGCATACGGTTCGTTGATTTGGAACCCGCTATTTAAATTTGTCGAGCAGCGTGTTGGGACGATTTACGGCTGGCATCGCCGTTTTTGCTTGTGGGTACCTCAAGGTCGCGGTACACCTGAAAATCGAGGGTTAGTATTAGGTCTAGATAGTGGTGGTAGTTGTCGAGGTATTGCCTATCGAATAGCCGCTACTAATGTGGCGTTAGAACTCCCACTACTTTGGCGGCGGGAGATGATAGTCGGTTGTTATATTCCTCGATGGGTGAAAGTATTTAATGGAACAGACCAATTGCCCGCGATTACTTTTGTTGTTAATCGTCAGCATCGTGCCTATGCTGGGAAGATTGATTTAAAAACAACAATTAACAGTATTGCTACAGCATCTGGAGAGCTTGGTTCTTGTGCGGATTACCTCATGCAAACTGTCAACGGATTAATCCAAGCAGGCATTAAAGATCAGCAATTGACTTGGCTGTCTGAGCAGGTCTCTGCTCGGCAGGTTTAGTCTTTGGCTCATACAAGCAAAATTAAACTTACATTTAAGATAGATCCAGACTAACTGCAATGATTACAGATTGTTTCATCTACTAAATTCAGCAAGCAGGAGATTGTAGAGATTTGTAACGAGTTGAGGGGGCTGCGGATTAACCAAGAGCCGTGTTTGGGCGCGATCAAGAAGCATTGGGCGAATGTGCAGGGTGCGATTGCTAGGGTGAAGGATGCGTAGACGCTTTGCGGCTTGTCGCAGACATCGCTGAAGGTTGGTGCGACAACCCGACTGGCCTATTCATCAACGCCTGCAAGAGTGGTGCAAAGGGCAAGAATACTGTCACTACCGATATCAGCGAGTGGTTCGAGCAAAATTTGAGCAACACAAATGTACAAGCCGAAAGGGAGGAAATCAGGAAACCCCAAGCAAGTGCTGAGTAACGGCGAATAGTATCTTGTTTAAACAAAGTCATCGCCGCAGTTACACAAGCACCCAAAAAGCAAACTAAATAAGTTTTAGACCAGACGATAATTGCCATTACCTGAATATAAGCGATTACGGTAGGAACGGCGATTGGGGTAGAAACAGGTTTATTGTTTAACAAATCCAAAAAGGTTAAATATAAACCCACATTCCGCAGGTTCATTAGCAAAGAAGATAATATTTGCGGCAGGGAGCACCAAAAAACTGTAGAATCCAACATCGTTCCTCGGTGAGGTTGGAAATCTGTTTCAAGGAGGCGATAAGCCCGGAGGGCATAGCCGAAGGTAGCGTCAATAGATGAATTGACATGAAACATTGAAACACCCAACGCAGAGTAGGAGTGGAAGTTGGCTTACCTAATTGATTTTGGATTGTTTGGGATGCTCGGTCTAAGGATTGACGTAATGCTCTCTGACCCAAGCTGTAAACCAGCAAACA
>LXQD01000087.1 GCA_003326215.1 Nostoc minutum NIES-26
CCTGGCGCTTCCCATAAACCTCCTAACCCCTGAAATTCCCAACGTTTTATTGTCTGCCTGACCGTTTGTTGTGCCCAACCTAAATACTCTGCAATCTGAGGTACATTCCATCCGTGGGCATTGAGGCGCAAAGCGATCGCTCTAAGTTTGGTTCGACGTGGTACTTTATCTGCACAACTGAGTTCTTTTAGTGTCAGGTCTTCTTCAGCAGTTAGTATTATTCTTAACGCGCTAGGCATCAGCTATCACTTAATTTCTGTACTCTATCTATCTTACGTTTTTTTTGGTTGACCTACTTAACTGTTATAAGGCTAGACGCAAAAAAAGTTACAGGGCAAAGGAATATTCGGCGTTGCATAACAGTGGGATGAATTGGGGTAAGCAGGGGGAGCAGGGGGAGAATTTTAGAAGTTGCTAAATCATCCCGCAACTATGCAACGCCGAATATTCTTCCCTTGCCCTTTCCTCTTTACCCCTTCCCCTTTCTTGCAACTATGATTTGGCTTTGGCCTCTAAATTTTCCAGGCGGCTTACGAGTTGTTGGTTTTGTTGTTTGAGTTGGTCGAGTTCCTCACGCAAACTACGTAGGGCACTTTCTGTACCAACATTTTTTTGGACATTAGCCA
Organism: Nostoc minutum NIES-26; assembly: GCA_003326215.1. Classification (GTDB taxonomy): domain Bacteria; phylum Cyanobacteriota; class Cyanobacteriia; order Cyanobacteriales; family Nostocaceae; genus Dendronalium; species Dendronalium minutum. The sequence goes on from LXQD01000087.1 coordinate 627, forward strand.
TCGCTTCATCAGCTTGGCGGCGCACGCGTCCATCTGGTGTTTGGTCAGCTAGCGATCGCAAAATCGTACCCGCTTTGGGAGTTTCCATTTGTCCTAATGCCGCCACCACGGATACTTGCGTTAAAAAGAAGGTTTCTTTCGCTAGTTCTGCTAATCTTTCTAAAATTCGTTCCAAGTTGACCGGACTTTGACCTACAGAAATCTTTCCTAAAGCACGAATTGTAGCCAAACGCAGTGGTTGTGGTACACCCAGTTTGGTGTATTCGAGTAGCAGATTTAAAGCTGCTTCCGAAGTTTTGAGTTCAGCTAAACCTGCAACTGCACCACTCCGCACTACTTCATTCCAACCCGCCCTTTCTTCTAAAACAGATTTCAGCAGCTTGATAACCTTTTCTTCTTTGGGCTTTTCTTCTAAGTTACCAGATGCGATCGCCCCAATAGTATGAGCAGCAGCAGCTTCCACATAATAGCTAGGATCGCCGTCTTGCAAAAGTTCTTTTACAGCCTTATAGCTTTCATAGGTTTTGATTTTAGCAAGTGCTTGCACTACAGCTCGCCGCACGAGAGCATTTTTATCTTGCAAACCAGAAACTAACCCATCAAAGGCTTGATCCAATTTGATTTCTGCCAATTGTTTAGCTACTTCAATCCGTACACCCCAAGATGGATCGTTTTGCAGTGACGCTGACAGGGCTTTAATAGGTTCTAAACCACCTTTTTTTGCCAAAGCTTCCGCCGCATAGATTCGGGAAAGTGGGTCGGGGTCAAATTCTAACTGCGCTTTCAATTCCGGTACTGGATACTCCAAAGACACAGTTTTTAGGAAATGATTTCCCACATCAAAGCTGATAAATAGCGGCTTTTCTTGCAATGGGAAGTAGAAGCTTTGTTCGCGTTCATTCACCCGCACTGTGAAAGTGCTGAGTTTTGAATCAGTGGTAGTTTCGTTCTGCTGAGTATAGCCAAAACCTATGGGGATTCTCAGGTCAAACAAATATTTATTGTTGTCTGTTTGGGCTTGGGTTTGAGTGACTGTCACTTTTGCCAAATTAGCGTCCCCATCCCAAGAGTAAGTCACTTTAAAATCAGGATGACCGCCGCGATAAACATACTGGTCGAAGAGGAATGCGAGATTACGTCCAGTCGCCTTTTCAATTGCCCGTAGCAAGTCTATTGTTTCAACAGTTTTGTGAGCATTATCCCGGACAAATGTTTGAATTGCCTGCCAAAACAATTCTTCTCCCAATTCCGCCCGAATCATGTGATAGACACAAGAACCTTTTTCGTAGATGTGGCGGTCATAAAGTTCGATCGCTTCGCGGTAAATATGCGTTACCATTGGGCGACGGTAGCGACTGCTATCTTCGCTCAAATAGCTGCGAGCTTCCAATAACCGATAGTATGCCGCTTCTTCTAGGCTATACTCGTGTTCTGTCCACATCACCTCAGAGTAGGAAGCCATTCCTTCTTTAATCCAAGCATGAGACCAATGTTTAATTACTACCAAATCGCCAAACCATTGGTGTGCCAGTTCGTGAACAACTAAACTTTCTGTGGTGCGGTTATCTAAAGCGGCGCGTTCATCCAGCAGACATCGGTCTGTTAATAGGGTTGTGGAGGTATTTTCCATTCCACCAAAGATGAAGTCGTCTACACAAACTTGGGCGTATTTCGGGAAAGCATAGGGATAACCATACTTCTCGCTCAAAAATTCCATCATGCGGGGAGTTTTGCCCATGCTGAGTTTGGCATCTTTCTCTCGTTCCTTTTCTACGTAGTAGGTAACTGGTTTTCCCTGCCACTCATCGCAAATTTCGGCAAAGTTGCCTACTGCCAAAGTCATCAGGTAGGTAGGATGAATTTGTTGCTGTGACCAATGGTAGATTTTGTCATTACCATCTTTTTGGGTGTCAATCAGTTCGCCGTTGGAAATGGCAATCAAGTTTTTGGGAACGCGGACGCGAATTTCGGAAGTAGATAATTGTCCTGGATAGTCAAAGCAGGGAAACCAAAAACGCGAGTCTTCATCTTCTCCCTGAGTCCAGACCTGGGTGGGCTTGTTGGGGTAGTGTTTGTCTGGTTGAATAAAGTAAATACCGCGCTGGGGTTTTTCTACAGAGTAAGCGATCGCAATTAACAACCGTTCACCAACCTGTGTTGGCTGGGACAGTTGGATAGAAAGCTGTTCTCCATCGTAGTCAAAATTTTGTGACTCCTCATCCACCTGCACAGACTGGATATTCAGATTGACAGCATCCAAAGTCAAACGGTCAATGCCATTGCGGATCGGCAATAGGCGAATGTTACAACTGCCGTGATAACTTTGGTTAGCGATATCCAAGCTGAGGTCTAGAAAAATATGCTCTACCTGTCCTGGGCGATCCGGATTGTAGTGCGGTCTAGCTCCCGGTAATTCAAAAGATTTGTGTCCGTTATTGTCTGTATCAAAATAAAATTGCGACATGGATGTTTACTGACCTTTTAATCCTAAAAAGTTTATCTGGATATATTTAAAAAAAATAGCGCTATCTGAATTTATTTCCCACATCTTGGGGAGTGGGGATTTTTTTTTAAGAGGATGGCAGGCAAAGGAGTAGGGCAGAATAACAACTGACAACTGTACGGGCCCAAGGTATTGCGCCTCTACTGACAACTGACTATTGTACAGACGCGTAGACGCTCGTAAGAGCGGCTTCTCGTAAGAGTATAATCGCGTCTCTAATAATGACCAATCACCAAAAACTACGGTTTAGCTATCGGAATAATGTTGTATTTCTTAATATTAATATGGTAATATTATGCTTGTAGTGAATACTTCTAGGGATAGATGAGCAATCAAAGTGGACACTCACACCATAGCTGGGTGCAACCTCATAATCCTGCAAATATCAAGTTGAAACTGCTACAAAAGCGACCTCAAGAGCCGATGTTCTACTATTTTGCTTACGGTTCTTGCATGTGTCCGGTGGATTTGAAGCGATCGCTTGGCGAAAATACCCATCCTTATGTCGTCGGGACTGGAATCTTAAAAGACTATCGATTAGGGTTTTATGTTTGTTCTCCGACTCGCAATTGTGGCGTTTTGGATATAGTGAAAGACGCTAAGGCGAACGTAAAAGGCGTACTTTATCAGCTACCCTGGCGGCTGAGTGAATGCCTAGATATACGTGAAGGTGTTTCCCAAGGGCTTTATCGTCACGAAGTAGTAGATATTCACTGCCAAAATCAGGTTTACAAAGATGTTCGCACCTATACTGTAGTTAACAAGCTTGCAGAAGAAATCGCGCCCAATGATTGGTACTTTAACGTTGTCTTACGGGGTGCCATCACCTGTGGACTACCAGAGGAATATTGCTGGCACTTGTTTAATCATATGTATCAATTGCAACAGCGCCATCAAGACACGCAAATAGTGCGATCGGCTTAGCAACAATTTTTATTTCAACGAACAAAAGTAAAGCTGGAAATCACTTTATCAAATACCTCTTTATTAAAGATATTAGTAGGTCGTCCTTCTTCAATTCCAAACGGAACCGAAACAGTAATTAGATGTGTGCGATTAGGAGTAAAGAAAGACACATTTTTATTAAAACCTAAAGTGTCAGAGGTGTAACTAAGCGCAGTTTGGTTGGCTACTTTGATATTTTCAAATTTATCGGCTGTGGGATTGTCTTGTTTTACAACATTGGCTAAACTGCGGTTTCTAGAATTAACAGATTTTATATAAATAGTGATACTGTTGGGTAATTCTGTAGGCACTTTATTTTTTACCAAACATTGTGCTTCAGCAAAACTATTAGGGTCAAGTACTAGCAGTTGATCGCTACGAAATGCCATTGTTCTATAGTTGTTTGGGATGCTAAAGCGATAGCCAAGTTTTTCTTGACGAATGATTCGAGTTTGCGGTACAGGAGGCACTATTTTCTTGTGGGGACATTGGGCCTGTGCAATATTTGAGGAAGCAACAAGAGTAACGCTTGCTAATGCTAATCCTAGTAAGATCAGTTTGAGTTTCATAATTCAGTTTATGGCTACTAAATTAAATAAACAAAAAATTTAGACTTGATTACGGAAACGATAAGTAGAAAGGCGCAAAAAAACCGAAGTATGTAACGAAAAGTAAAGTTGCCTAAAAACCTCTTCCCTTCTGCCTTCTGCCCTCTGCCTCCTGCCTTGTCATAACGACAATTTTTAACACCGACCTACTTATTAGGACTGACGCACACTCTACAAATTATTGGCGGTAGTCTGCGGCTTGCCGCTGCGCGTCTACGATAAATGAAGCATAATAGCGATTTATGCGTAATATCATGTCCGCTAAATTAGTTGTGATACGTCATTGCGTTGGCGGAACGCCTTCCCGTAGGGTACGTAACGAAGTGAAGCAATCGCAAAACCTTTGCAGTTGCTTAGCTTCTGTCGGTGCGATCGCAAAACAATACCAACTAGATAAAAATGTTAATTTTTATACACACTAGTTAAATTAAAAACATAAAATATAACAGTATAGTAGCTTGACATAAATATAAAATCAGATTCAATGTTTGAGTTGAACTCATGTTTTAGATCGGATTTGGCATTTACTACAGGATATTGTGATGAAAAACTGGAATCGGTTATTTTTAGGCTTAACAAGTGCTTGTTTAGCAGTCGGATATTCAAGTTTGTCAGCGAAAGAAATTCCTCTGGAGAATCTGCAATCCTTAAACAAGGAGTTATTAAGCCAAAAATCAGAAACAAACCCAAACGTCAATGAGTATCTAGAGAAAAACAAACCAGAAAGTTACAAATTTTTGCAACAACAGTTACAGGCAGCTATTGAGAATGCTAAAAAACCAAGCCAAGATAAAGTAATAAAAAATCTTTGGTCATTGTCAACAAGTAATTCTCAAATAAAATCGCGAGAAAATAACGGTAAAGTTGAATATTTGATGGCAAGTTGGAAATATGTAAAAAATCCCAGTGAGGATTGGAAAATAGGTTCTAAAAAAAGTATAGAAAATCAGACTTGGTTAACAGCAGTTCCTCAAGTGAAAGAATTTTGTCAAAATTGTAGAGGAATAGGGATAAATATTCCTGGCAACATTATGCTTTCGCTCAGGTTACAACAGTATTTAGGCTTAATTTTAAATAGAAACTCAAACAAAACGCATTTTGTAGAAATGTGGGTCAAAGCCGAAGACTTAAGCAGACCATGTATTGACCCAGAAATTAATGATTCCATTTGTCAAGTTTTACCTATACCTGTACCTGCAAGTTATCCTGTTTTGCAGCAGATATACACAGCTTCTTATGCAGTTGGCAGTCAAGAAAATTATCCCTGGACAGGTTTGGGTTATACCTACGATTGGGGAAAGACTAAAAAACCTCATGAAGGAGCTAGCGAGTTTATCATTAACGGAACTAAAGAAAAACCGATAGAAGTAGAAGTGGTTTCCGTGACAACTACACAAGAATATTGTAATAATCAGTACTTAAAATAAGGACTAACCAAGCCCTCCGAGCAAGGCAGTCCCAATGATAAGTCTTCAACCGGACATGATATAACTCCTACCTACAGATTTTCAATTACTACTGATTTGATTGGTTCAGCAAGTTCAAAATTGAAAATACGTGAATAGAAGTAGAGTTCTGCTTCTAGTGAGTATTTGATGTTTTCGGCTTTGCGGAAGCCATGCTGTTCGCCTTCAAAGGAAACATAAGCCACAGGCACACCTTTAGCGCCCAAGGCTGTAACCATTGCTTCAGTTTGGTTGGGTGGAACTACCCGATCTTCTAGCCCTTGGAAAAAAATTACTGGACAGGCAAGACGGTCAGTAAAATTGATTGGCGATCGCTCTTGATAAAGTTGACGCTGTTGTGGATAAGCACCAATCAAACGATCCAAGTACCGCGACTCAAACTTGTGTGTATCTCGCGCTAAGGCTTCCAGGTCGCTGACCCCGTAATAGCTAGCACCGGCTTTAAAAGTATTGCGGAAAGTTAAGGCACAAAGCGTTGTATAACCACCTGCACTTCCCCCAGAAATTGCCAGGCGATCGCCATCAACTTTTCCTCGTTCCACCAAATAACGCGCACCAAAAACGCAATCATCCACATCTACGATTCCCCATAGACCATCTAATCTTTGTCGATACTCCCGTCCATAGCCTGTACTACCGCCGTAATTGACATCAAGAACCGCGATGCCTCGGCTAGTCCAGTACTGGATGCTCAAGTTGAGGCTACTAGAAGTTGCTGCGGTTGGGCCACCGTGGCTTTTGACAATTAGAGGAGGTTTCTCACCCTCAGGAGCGGTGCGATCGCGGTTTTGTGGTGAATAAAATAGAGCATACGCTATTTGCCCATCGGCTGTAGGGTACTCTATTGGCTGAGGCATGGCAAGATAACCAGCATCAATTGTCACATCACTAGAACGACGTAGAACTTCCACTATTCCAGTAGTTAAATTTAGTTGCACAATAGCAGTTAACTCAGTCGGAGAACTTCCGCGAAAAACCACTCTTCCTGGAGTTGCCTGGATAGCACCAATTTCGGTGTATGGTGTTGCCAGTGGTTTCAGTTGACTTGTAGTCGTGTCAAGACTAGCTAAATGCCAAGTACCTTGCTGAGTATAAGTGCAGATAATACGATTAGCTGACTCGAAAGCATAAGTAGACATACCCAAAAGCCATTGAGGGCGACCAAACTCCGCTTTCATGTCCGTCAGCGATTCTACATTCCCATCTTGCCAGCGATATATATTCCACCAACCTGTGCGGTCAGAGATAAAGTAAAGGTTCCCATCCGGCGACCACTCTGGCTGAAAGATGGATTCATCTAAACCACCTGCAATTTGTTGAGTATCTCCTAAAGAGCCATCTGTTTTCACTTCCCCAACCCAAAGTTGGGTACCATCCCATGGCATATTTGGATGGTTCCAAGTCAGCCAAGCCAAACGAGATCCGTCAGGGCTGAGGCGGGGCGAAGCATAAAAATCGTTCCCAAATACTAGCAGTTGGGGTTGGCTATCTTTCTTTAGTTCTATACTGACCAGTGTATTGATAGCCTCGCGTCCAGCAATTGTACGATCCTCACATACACAAATAATTCGCTGACGTTGGCGGTCAAAAATACCATCTGCATAACGCATAGCTGTCTCAGGAGTGATGGCTTGTGGTTTAGTACCAACATCCTGACGATAAATGCGTTGGTCGGCAAAGTTAGTAAAGAAAACAGTGCCATCAACCACGAGGAAAGAGCTACCGCCATATTCATGGACGCGGGTACGCACATTGAAGGGAGCAGGTGTGACATCTTGAATTTGACCATTTGCAGTCCGTCTTACTACCACAGTTCTGCCTTGCTCTGAGGGTCGTAACTCGCTCCAGTAAATGTCTTCGCCATCGAGAGCAATTTGCCCCAGTCCAATTGTACGTGCGGTAATCAAGTCTGTTGTGATGGGCGATCGCCAAGATCCATAAGATGCAACCTCTGGTTTAATCATGTTCATGCGGCTACCTGATTCCAATAATTAATGTAATTATCGAACTCCTCATTGCCTATTGTTTGACTTATACCATTTCACAAAAAATGTGATACAGATGTAGGTTGGGTTGAGGAACGAAACCCAACACCTCAAAGTCTTGTAACTGTTGGGTTTTACTGCGTTCAACCCAACCTACGCATCTGTCTCATTATTTTCGGAAATTGGTATTAGCCGTTCGCCCCTACTTTCAAGTCAGAGGGGCAGGGGGCAGAGGGGTAGGGAAAAATTGGCGTTGCATAACAGGGGGATGAATTGGGGGAAGCAGGGGGAGAATTTTAGAAGTTGCTAAATCATCCCGCAACTATGCAACGCCGAAAAATTTCAACTCTTCACTCAGCATTCAGCACTTGGTATTAGTATCTGCTGTACAGAGTTTAACAATTCATTAGCAGTGAAGGGTTTTGTTAAAAAACCGTGGATACCATTACCTATAGCTTGTGCTAAGGCTTCAGCAGATGCCAATCCACTCATGGCAATAATTTGCACTTGCGGGTTGATGATTTGCAAGGTGCGGATTGCAGTGCCTCCAGCCATTGATGGCATCATCATATCCATCAGCACTAGTTTAATCTCGTCTTTGTGCTGGGTGTAGAGAGCAAGGGACTCAATGCCATTCTGAGCAGTCAATACTCTATAGTTGTGAATCTCCAGTGTAGTTTTGGTAATTTGAGTAATTGCTGCTTCGTCATCGACAACTAAAATTAATTCTCCTTGTCCTACTGGCAATTGTGTCTTGTGTACTACTGGGGCTATGCTGCCCTCGCTGCTGGGCAGGTAAACTTTAAATTTACTACCAACTTCTATCTCACTGGATACTTCTACAAAACCACCGTGGTTGTTGCTAATGCCAATAACTATAGACAAGCCCAAACCTGTGCCTTTACCCACTTCTTTAGTGGTAAAAAAGGGGTCAAAAATCTTATCGATGATTGCTGGGGAAATGCCTACTCCGGTGTCAGTGACAGTAATTACAATGTAGCGACCAACTTTTACCTCGATGTGCTTTTTAGTATAGTTTTCATCAAGAAATAATTTGCTAGCTGAAATATGCAACCTACCGCCGTTGGGCATAGCATCACGAGCATTGAGTGCTAGGTTCATTAACACTTGATGCAGTTGGGTGCTATCTCCTAGAACAACACCTAGGTCTGTTGGTATAGTTGTATTTATATCAATGCATTTAGGAAATGTGCATTTAATAATCTGCTCAACATCTTCTATCAACTGCGATATCGGCACGATTGTGCGTTTGCCTTCACAATTACGGGTAAACGATAAAATTTGCCGGACTAAATCAGCTCCTCTTCTAGCATTAATTTCCAGTAACTTCAACATTTGTTGTGAATTTTCATCAATTTGCAGATGTTTCTGAGGTAACAGTTGAGCCACTGTCATCATCGGTGTCAGAATATTGTTCAGGTCGTGAGCGATACCGCTAGCAAGAGTGCCGAGGCTCTCTAAGCGTTGGTTGCGAAAAAGCTGAGTTTCGAGTTGTTTTTTCTCGGTGATGTCAGTGTCAACAGTGAGGATAGATTTGGGTATGCCTGCGGGGTCGCGCATTAGTGTCCAGCGACTGGCAATAACAATCGTTTCATCATATTTGTTGACTTTGCATAACTCACCCTGCCACGAACCATGCTCAATAACAGTTTTTAGAGCTGCTGCAAGTTGAGGTGAAGTTTCTTTTGTGACTCTAACTAAAAGTTGCTCAGCGTTCTTTCCTAAAACTTCCTCTGCTCGCCAGCCGTACACATTTTCTGCACCCTTGTTCCAAAATAAGATTTGATTGTGCAAGTCTCGCACGAAAATTGCATCTGCTGTGATGTCTAATAGGGCCGCTTGTTCGCGAATTTTCTGTTCTGTTCGGTAGCGATCGCTTATATCCCGCAGCAACCAGCGTAAACTATTTGTGCCTTCGCTATCTGCTTCTGTGATGACAGCTGTCACTTCAGCAGGAAAATCTATGTTACCGTCTTTGTGATACATCCATAACTCTTGTCCGCGAATTTGCCCTTGCTGGCGCAACCGCTGTAACATCTGACGAAATTTTTGTCGTTCTGGTTGATATATAAAGACAGCAAGTGGTTTGCCGATCAAGTAAGACTGACGCACATTTAATAACTGCGTTGCTGCATAGTTGGCTTCCTGGATAATGCCAGTATCATTGGTCACTAAATATGCATCTGGAGCAAAGTTAAATAAATCTTGGTAACGCTGGCGTTCTGCTTCCACAAGCTCGCGGGTAGATATCAATTCCTCATTTTGTTCTTGTAGCTCTTCTGTGAGGGCATGTAGTTCTTCTAAAGAAATCGAGATTTCAGCGATCGCTTCTTGCAACAGTTCTACAGAAGAATCCTGCTTATTTGAATGATTTTCAGGTTTAGAAGCACGTTGTAATAGATTTTCTAATCGCTGATGCGCCCCTGTAATTGCCTGTTCCAAATTGTTCTGTGTCATTTGCCTCCCCCCTTCTGCTGGCTGTTACTGCTGCTGTCGCCGTTCCTCAATTTCTTGGGTAGAAATCATACTACTGACTCTTTCTATATCCACCATCATCAAAACTGCTCCTTCTACCTGTGTACCAGTCAGAGGAGTGATAGCGATATAGCATTTGATGTGCCTGCCTCGACGATTTGTAGCATCTAGGATCATTTCTTGGAACTGGCTTTTGCCGGATAGAGAATCGCGGATGGACGATTGCAATTGCTCAACAGGTAGACCAATATCGAGACTGAACAAAGACTTTTCTTGTACTTCGTCTTTTCGCAATCCCCAAAGATCCTCTACCATGTAGTTCCAAATTAGTATGTTAAAGCTATTATCAATCACCACTATTCCCGTTTGGAGACTTCTCAGGATAGAGATGAGAAAAACATTTGTGTGGTTGAGTTGTGTTGTGCGCTGACTCAACTCGTTATTAATTGTCTGCAATTCTTCATTGGTAGATTGCAGTTCTTCGTTTATCGTCTCTAATTCTTCATTGGTGGATTGCAGTTCTTCGTTGGTGGTTTCTAATTCTTCATTGGTGGATTGCAGTTCTTCGTTGGTGGTTTCTAATTCTTCATTGGTGGATTGCAGCTCTTCGTTAGTGGTTTCCAAATCCTGCTGGGAACGTTGTAGCGCTTCTTGAAGTTGAATGTAGCGGGTCACATCATGAAAAGTGATGGTGACACCTAAGAGCGTGTTGTCGGTATCTTGCAAAGGCGTAATCCCCACATCAAAATATTGCATTTCTGCGTTGGATATATAACGTTCCACATTTGTCAGCTTGATGGGACGGCGTTCAGTATAAGCCCGTTCAATTAGCGATCGCAGTTCTATTGGTCGATAAGAGAGTTCCAAATCTTGAAAGGGACGACCTAAATCTCTGGGGGAGAGGGCAAACAAAGTGCGTGCCTGTTCATTTGCTAGTATAAGTGTACCACTAAGATCGATTACTACTTGGGCAAGTGCTGTCGTATCAAAAGCCGAGTCTCGCAGTCGGATGTGCCGAAATAAACGGCTGCTAGATTCATCATCTCCTGTATGTGCCATAACTAGTAGGCGATCGCGCAGATTGGTTGTCGCTACTTTAGTAAATATGCGATTTTTTATGTCTAGGGGTGTAAAGAGATTGTTATGCAACAACAGCATCTCTGCCTTACCCAAAAAAAGATAGCCCGTATCATTCAGCGCAAAGTGAAACCGAGCTAAAATCCGCCCCTGAGTTTCAGAATTAAAATACATTAATGTGTTGCGACAGACCAACAAATCTAAGCGAGAAATTGGCGCATCTTGCAGTAGATCGTGGCGACCAAAAATTACCGAGCGACGTAAGTCTTGGCGAAAGACATAGTTGTTACCAACGGTTTCAAAATATTTCTGCCGCAGTTCTGCTGGTAAAACCTGGATATCCCTAGCTGAATATGCTGCTTGGCGAGCTTGGTTTAAAGCTTCTCGATCTACATCTGTGGCGTAGATTTTCACCCGTTGGCGGAATTCCTCTGCTCCCAACAGTTCAACCATCAGTATTGCTAAGGTATAAGCTTCCTCTCCCGAAGCGCAGCCAGCACTCCAGATCCGGATCTGGTCAGAACTATTTTTTCGTCTAATTATATTAGGAAGTACTTGTTCTGCCAGATACTCCCAAGCTGAAGCATCTCGCAAGAAGCCAGTAACGTTGATCGGGATAATGTTGAATAGAAAGTTGAATTCTTCAGGGTGGACTTCTAGGTAATCTAAGTAATCCCCAAAGTTTTCTAAATTCAATGACTGCATTTGTTTGCGTACACGACGCATCAAAGTTGAACGCTTATAGCCTGTGAAATCAAAACCTCGGCTTTGTCTGAGATATGTCAGTAGATTTTCAAAGTCGGGATCTCTGTCTGTGGATGTCATAAGGTCAGGAAGAGGGCAGAGGAGCAGAGGGGAGGTGTTTTTGGGCTTTCTTGTTAAGAGCGTTAGACCAACGAATTTGGTCATCAGGGAGTAATATTACTCATTGGGAAACTTGTGAGATGCTTCAAAAATTTTCGTAGCTGAATCAAAAGCCATTTGATACACTTTCAAGTCTTTTTGACTTTTGATTGGTTCTCTTTCCATCTCCCCTTGTCTCCCTGCTCGCCCAGTTCAATTCACGACGATCTTATTATGAGCGCGTTGCTGCCCTTTTCTCGCCCATTAAGTAACTAAAGTTACTAATATTGCTGATATTTCATGTACAGGTAGAATGAAATCGACATCACCGGTTTGAATAGCAGCAAAGGGCATTCCAAAAAACTTGGCAGTTGTTTTGTCCTGAGCGATCGCGATGCCGCCCATTTTTTTGATTGCCTGTATGCCCATAGCCCCGTCGCTGCCAGTGCCAGTTAGCACCACGGCGATCGCTCGGTCTTTGTAGCTAGCTGCAACAGATTCAAATAACAAATCAGCTGAGGGACGCAGGAAATGTACTAATTCCGACTTAGTTAAAGAAAGTGTGCCATCGCTGTTGACTAAGAGGTGACGGTCGGGTGGGGCAATGTAAACTGTTGCTGGAGCCAGGTAGTCTCCTTCTTGCGCTTGCTTGACTTTAAGAGGAGTTTGGCGACTGAGGATTTCTGCCATTAGCGAGCGATGTCGAGGAGCGAGATGTTGCACAACGGCGATCGCGGCTTTAAAATCTTCGGGCAATCTTGATAGTACCTCCGTCAGAGCAGCCCACCCGCAGAAGCTGCTAAAGCGACAACATCAAAGGCATTGTTAGGAAATTGAGGTGGATGATTTTTGGCATTTTCTGCCATTTCTGTCATAATTTCTTGGCTGTAACTATCAGCCAAAGTCTTTCGTTACAAATAGATATAAAAGAATTTAAGTTTTAAAATTCACTTATGACCTTACAAATATTATGCATTCTTTTACAGTACTCAGCATTTTTTATATTTAATTGTTAAGTTGTTCGAGTTAATCCTCTTGCTCCAGCATAGACCTTGCTTGCACAAGCTGCTGCTTATATTCATCACTGACAGTGGGATATTTTAAATTGAGTTCTTTTAATTTAGTGCAGATAATATCAGATACTACCAGACGTGTAAACCATTTGCGATCGGCAGGAATGATATACCAAGGTGCCCAGGAAGTGCTAGTGTGATTAAAAACCTGTTCGTAAGCATCCATATAATCATCCCAGAAACCTCTTTCACGGGCATCGCTGACTGAAAATTTCCAATTTTTTTCTGGCGAGTCAATCCGAGCTAGAAAGCGTTTTTTCTGTTCCGCTTTGGAAACATTGAGAAAAAACTTGAGAACGATAATACCATTATTCACTAAATATTTTTCAAAATTATTGATTTCTTCAAAGCGCTGTTTCCATATCTGATTTCCTTTAAGATTTTCAGGCAGTTGTTGCTTTTTAAGAATTTCCGGATGAACCCGTGCTACTAGCACTTCTTCATAGTATGAACGGTTGAATATACCAATACGACCACGTTCTGGCAAAGCTTTCATGTTTCGCCATAGGTAATCATGGTCTAATTCTTCGTCACTTGGAGCTTTAAAACTAAATACCTGAAATCCTTGGGGATTCACGCCAGACATTACATGTTTAATTGTGCTGTCTTTGCCAGCAGCATCCATAGCCTGGAAAATAATTAGTAATGCATATGTGTTTTGAGCATAGAGAATATCTTGGTATTTTGCTATTCGTTCAATATCTGTCTGCAATTTTATGGCTGCATCGTTTTTTTCGGTAAAATCTATCTTATAAGCTGGATCGTAGTTTTTTTGCAGAGAAATCTTTGAGCTTGGCGGAACAATAAAAGCATCATGATTCATATTAATTTAGGCTTTAATTACGAATTACAAAATATTTACTCATGAAAAGTTCTTCTTTTTTAATTTTGGCTGCTTTGGAGTAGGACGCATTGCTTCTCGACCCAAGATAAACATTCCTGTTATACCCAAACAGACAAACCAAATATATTGATGCCAAAAATGCTGAATCTGTTCAACTGCATTTAGTTGTGCATGTAACGTATTTAAATAAAGCAGCAGCACGAGTATCATTAGTGCCCCAAAACCAACAAAGCATAAACCAACACGAATCCGTGCAGGTCGCAGTTCCCAGTCGTTAATTTGCTCTATGTCAATTTCTGCTAATTCTTTCAAGGAATTATCTGCCAATGTTGAAGCTGCTTGCAATCTGTTGCTCAGCTTTGACGGTAAAATTGGCACCAGTGTTGCTACGGTAGGGCGACGTAGCAAACCTTCAGTGTCTCGTAATAATTCCAATGGTTTGCGAGCAGTAATTGGCTGAGCAAATTCTATGTTGTCTGTAGCTGCTGGGGCGGTAGCTTTGCTTTCAAAATCCATAGCACGCTTTAAGAGAACCGGGATATAAATAGCCTAGCGAATCAATTAGGGGACTGGGGACTAGGGACTAAGGAAGAAGAATAAATATTTTCCCATACCGCAAATATTTTTGTTCATCTACTAATAAGTAAGTCGGTGTAAAAAATTAAAAGTTTGTAGTAAGCGCTAAAGCGCTTACTCAGATCCAAGCACAGAGTTTTACTTTTCTTTACATAGTTAGGTTTATTCGCGCCGACTTACTTAACGTTTGTATATAAGTATGACTTTCTAAGAGGCTGAGAACTGCAATTTTTCGAGTTGTGCCAACACCTCTGTGCTATGAATGGATGGGTTGACCTTGACAAATGTCTCGCGCAAGATGCCTTGAGGATCTATGATAAAACTATGGCGCATGGACACGAAACCAATCCAAGAACCGTAAGCTTTACTGACTGCGCCAGTAGTATCAGCCAACAAGGGGAATTTTAGCCCCTCTGAATCGCAAAATTCTGCGTGGGAGTCAACATCATCAGCACTAACGCCAATAATCTGAGCGTTTTTCTCTAAATATTTGGGTAAATCTTGCTGAAAACGACGAGCTTCGATAGTGCAACCAGCGGTAAAGTCTTTGGGATAAAAGTAGAGAACTACCCACTTACCACGCAAGTCAGATAATGAAATTTTACCATTACCTGTGTTGGTTGGCAGGGTAAACTCTGGCGCAGGTTGATTAATTGTAGGGAGTTTGCCACCTAAAGCAATAGCGTCAGGGACAAAATTCAACCAACTAATGACAGCAAAACAGCTGGCAAATAATAAGCTCAAAAAAGTGCGACGGAACATCATCGTGCAGACCAAAAATACAACTTCACATAAGTTTACCTTGTCTAAAAGAAGCTACCGCCAAAAACTTTATGTAAGTGGGGAGTAGGGAGTAGCAAGTAGGGGAAATACTAGTTTTGTGCTGTTCATTGGAGGCTAGCTTGAAAAAGTGATGAGTTAGGAGTTAGAAGAATTGCTTTCATCTCTCCCTACCCCTCTACCCCTCTGCTCACGCCAGTTGCTACAACGGAGGGAACCTCCGCAACGCACTGGCTCCCCTGCCGTCTAGTGCCTACAAACTTTTAATCAATACTTAGTTAATATAAGTCACCTTTTATCTTAATTTTTCCTACAGCCCTACCGACTTTCTCCCATGCTCTAGCAGTGTCAGGATCTTGCCAATCGACTCTAAGATCCTCAGCTTTTTCGTAACAGACTTGAGAAAGTATATCTAATACACCGGATAGGCTCATACCATCAATCATCGTTTTTATATCGTTTTTGTCGTACATGTTTACAACTCCACAGCAACATTCTGTTAAACAAGTTAAAAAAAGTTGTTATTCACCATGTTCGGTTGTGATAATAGCCGAAATCATGTTACTTTCACATGTTGCCATGGAATGATATAAAAACTACATCCGCTTTAGCTAGATATATTTCTGTTGGGTAACTCACATACCTAATGGGGATCAAGCAAAATACTTGATAATTGAAGAAAAACCTGATAATCAAAACAAGGTGAATATTTCCAGCTTGTCTTTTTATGCTTTCAGCTTTTGAACTGTGAGCTTAGTCAAGAGCGATCGCTCTACCAACGCCAAAGGCGATCGCACATATCATAACTAAATAAGTCCGCGTAAATATTTATCATTGGAACAAGGCAGGAGTCAAGTTAGGAGTTATTATTCTCTCCGTCGTCTCCTTTGTCCCCCTCATTGCCAACTCAGTATCAGAATCCGATTCAAGATGAACCAAGTCGCTGTATCCTCAGACTGTTACCTGATTTTCTGCATTTGTATATTACTTTATGTCTTCTGGACAAAAACTGCGGCAGTTGCTTGCGCGTCCTGAAATTATCGTCATTCCTGGTGTATACGATTGTCTGAGTGCCAAGCTAGCCGAACAACTAGGTTTTGAAGTAGTGGCTACTAGTGGTTTTGGCATTGCTGCGTCTACATTAGGTTTGCCAGACTACGGTTTTCTCACTGCTACCGAAATGCTCTATAGTGTAGGGCGAATTACTCAGTCAGTGAATATTCCCCTGATTGCCGACTTGGATACGGGCTATGGTAATGCCTTGAATGTCATCCGAACTATTAAAGATGCTGTGCAGTTAGGAGTTGCTGGAGTACTTTTAGAAGACCAGGAGTGGCCGAAAAAGTGCGGTCACTTTGAAGGCAAGCGAGTGATTTCAATGGCAGAACACGCAGGAAAAATTCGGGCAGCAGTGGAGGCGCGTGGTGAGAGTGGTTTAGTAATTATTGCTCGCACCGATGCTCGTGGCCCTCTGGGATTAGAGGAAGCGATCGCTCGTGGTCGAGCTTACATTGCAGCAGGAGCAGATATACTCTTTGTAGAAGCTCCCCAGTCCATTGAGGAACTAGAAACCATAGCCGCAGCTTTCCCAGATGTACCACTGGTAGCTAATATTGTGGAAGGTGGTAAAACTCCCCAACTTTCTGCTTCCCAGTTACAAAATTTAGGCTTCAAAATTGTTTTTTTCCCACTCACTGGTCTGTTGGCAGTGACACAGGTAATAAGTGCTTGCTTTCGTCATCTCAAAGAACAAGGAACTACAGCTAATTTTCCCGACTTAGTTAACTTTAAAGATTTCCAAGAACTCGTCGGCGTTCCTAAATATTTACAAATTGAACAGGAGTTTAAATCCTAAACAGTTGCTTTCAAAAACCCACTGCGATAATCTATTCTCCATTTTTGGGAATTCTAACAATAGAATTATTGAAGACAAGAACGGCTAAATAATTGGGCAATAGTTGCTCTTAGGATTAACACCAGTGGAAGGAAAGAATTTTGCTCGTTCGCCTCAAGGTAGTCGTGCTTATGGTACTTGTCCTGATGGACGTGGAAAAAATGTGACGATAATTGAAGCAATGTCAACAGAAGGTATCATTGCTACCATGACTTTTACTGGTGGTACTAACAAGTCAGCATTTGAAACCTATGTTACTCAAGTTTTGGGTAAAAGCACATTTGCCCAAGCACTGAAGAAAGCAAAAAAAGTGCGATCGCCCATTCAACCCTCCAACACAGTTGAACAAGCGGTAGACCGAGTTATTGGTTCTCTGTGGGAACTGATTGCCAAGCAAGGCGATGTTTCCAGTGCGATGTGAAATTAAGTTGAACTGCTTGCTTAAAGTCCTCCAAAGCTGCTGAAAACGCTTTCTCTTTTAGCTCACCTTGGTTGTTCAACTGTTTAGGGCATTGTGGATTCCATACATATTTTTGACAAGTTTGGTGGGCAATTTCTACATCACTGCCATTTTCAGGATTTTGAAAGACGGGATGATAATGTAACCTGTTGCAGCAAACTTGCAACCATTCTTGCCACCCACAGTGCCACAAGCGGACTGTTCCATCAAGACTACCACTGGCAATCAGTTTCCCATCAGGGCTAAAAGCTGCGGAATTTACCCAATACTCATGTCCGCGCCAAGGTTGACCAATGGGGTTGCCGTGAATATCCCACAAGCGCACTGTCGAATCATTRCTGGCACTGACAATCCACTTRCCATCAGGGCTAAAGGCGACAGAATTAACTTCTTTTTCATGTCCGCGCCAAGGTTGACCAATGGGGTTGCCGTGAATATCCCACAAGCGCACTGTCGAATCATTACTGGCACTGACAATCCACTGACCATCAGGGCTAAAGGCCACAGAATTAACTTCTTTTTCATGTCCGCGCCAAGGTTGACCAATGGGGTTGCCGTGAATATCCCACAAGCGCACTGTCGAATCATTACTGGCACTGACAATCCASYTACCATCAGGGCTAAAGGCGACAGAATTAACTTCTTTTTCATGTCCGCGCCAAGGTTGACCAATGGGGTTGCCGTGAATATCCCACAAGCGCACTGTCGAATCATTGCTGGCACTGACAATCCACTGACCATCAGGGCTAAAGGCGACAGAATTAACTTCTTTTTCATGCCCGTGCCAAGGTTGACCAATGGGGTTGCCGTTGCTATCCCACAAGCGCACTGTCGAATCATTGCTGGCACTAACAATCCACTGACCATCAGGGCTAAAGGCGACAGAATTCACCCAATTCTCATATTTGCGCTGCGATCGCCCGATGACCCGATCTTGTAGTATTTGATGTAGCTCCCACAAACGCACAGTTTTATCGCTACCACTGACAATCAGCTTGCCATCGGGGCTAAAGGCTAGGGAATTTACCTGTCCTTCATGTCCGCGCCAAGGTTGAGTGATGGGGTTGCCGTCAATATCCCACAAGCGTATTGTCCGATCGCAGCCACCACTAATAATAAACTTGCCATCAGGGCTAAACGCTACAGAATTTACATGTCCTTCATGCCCGTGCCAAGGTTGACCGATGGGATGACCTTGTATGTCCCACAACCGCACTGTAGAATCACTACTACCATTGACAATAAAGTTGCTATCGGGGCTAAAGGCGACGCAAATAATTTTTGCCTCATGTTTGTGCCAGGGTTGAGTGATAGTTTTATCTTGTAAATCCCACAAACACACCGTTCCGTCAAAACCAACACTGACAATGCGATTGCCATTTGGGCTAAAGGCGACGGAAATAACTCCTTCCTTGTGTCCGCGCCAAGGTTGAGTAATGGCGTTACCTTGTAAATCCCACAAACACACTGTTCCGTCAAAACCAACACTGACAATGCAATCGCTATTTGGGCTAAAGGCGACGGAAATAATTCCTTCCTCATGCCTCTGCCACGGTTGAGTAATGAGATTACCTTGTAGATCCCATAAACACAAAATTCCGTCAATACTGCCACTAACAATAAACTTGCCATCAGGACTAAAGGCTAGGCAATTAACCTCTTGCTCGTGCCCCAACAAAAATTGAGCAGTGCGATTGCCAATGATATTCCACAAGCATATCGTAGAATCACTACTGCCACTGGCAATAAACTTGCCATCAGGGCTAAAGGATAGACAATTAACCTCTTGCTCGTGTCCGCGCAAGCTATTTGCCTCTGTGGGTGTGTTCGTTGCTTCCTTTAAGCTTCCCAAAACAGGAGCTAGAAGCTGGTTTGGGTATTTCTCTAGATTCTCACCCATTGTTTGAATTGCCAGTACCAAACCCTCTAGCGGTTGGACAGGAAGTAAATTCAAAACCCTGGCGGATTGCTCGCGCAGTTTTAATTCGGTCAGTGCAAGGTTTAACTTTTGAATCTCTTGTTCCTTTTCTCTCAAATGGCGATCGTGCCATCCAACACTGGCATTAATAAATCGATTAGCTTGTTCGCTTAAATCACCAAATATTTCTTCTTTTAGTTCTTGATAAGTCTTTGTTTTCAGAACCCGGTTTTGAATATTTTCGCTTTTCCACAGTACATCTAGAGTGTATTCCAGAAGTGGTAAAGAATCATCTTGTTGGTGAAAATCATGAATAATTTGCTCAATTAGTCCTTGTTCAAAGGTAACGCCATTTCTAGCAGCAGGTTCAGCGATCGCTAACTTTAATTCGCCATCGCTCATTCTAGTGAGTATACGACTATAGCGATCGTGGATCTTCGCAAGTTCGGGATACTCACTAAATCTATCCAAAAAATCAGATCGCATTGTTAAAACAATTTTGATAGAGCTATCCTGCTGCTGGATCAATTGAAACAGACTAGCAACAAATTTGTCACGTTCCGGCTTTTGAGTTTTTGTAAATAGTTCTTCAAACCGATCAATAAAAATCAGAACGCACTGATAATCTTGTTTGAGGAATGTGACAATTTTAATTAGAGTATTTTCTCTTATTTCTCTGGCAATATCCGCTATTGGCGATTTTTTCCCATAAGTAAAAGCAAGACACTGATAAAGAGATTTAAAAGGATTTTCATCTGGGTGAAAACTTATATTTATTAATGAATTGTTATTATTTCCTAAATAAGGAATTAAACCTGCCCGAATCAATGATGATTTGCCACTGTCTGATGCTCCTAAAAGCAAGAGTACATTATCTTTGTTTAAGCGATCGCCCAGATTAGTAATCCACTTATCCCGACCAAAAAATTTGTCTTTATCTTTAATTTCAAAAGTTTTTAGTCCTAAGTAGGGAGAGTCTGTTTTAAGTGGACGATGATGAATGTCCTCAGACTTACTATCATAAAAAAAGTTGTATTCAGAAATACCTTGGACATTACACCCAATATTTATATCGCCTTCAGAACTGTTAACCATCTATATCTCCTTAGCTTTGGACACCCTCTGGCTAAATCTTTCCCTCAGTTATAGTTCCTCGGCTAATCGTTGTAAGTACCTCAACAAAATTAATTACCGAAGAAAGGCAGGAGGCAGGAGGCAGGAGGCAGAAGGAAGAAAATACAATTCTTGCTCTCTGCCAAAAGGGTCTAATCTTAAAGATTCTCTTGTGAAGCTTTCCCTGTCGCCGCTCTATAGGATAGAAGTTTTGTAAATCCCATCCCTGAAAGATTAAGGTTTTAAATACCTTTATTCAGCAAAATTACTTAAGTGCTTTTCAAAAATATGTAGTAACTTTATCCTAAAACGCCGGAAATGACAAACGGGATGGAACTTTTTGATAACCTACACCTTGCTATGTTTAGCGGCAAAGGTGGAGTCGGAAAAACAACAATCTCCTGCACCTTTGCATGTCGTTGGGCGCAGAAATTTGTCAACGAGCAAATTCTTTTAATCTCAACCGATCCGGCTCACTCTCTTGGAGATGTCTTACAAGTTAGCGTTGATGACATTCCTCGTCCCATAGCGGAACTACCCAATCTAGGAGTAAGGGCGTTGGATGCAAAGCTTTTACTACAAAAGTTTAAAGAACGTTACGGTCAGGTGTTAGAACTTTTAGTGGAGCGCGGTAGTTTTGTTGAAGGAGAAGACTTGCATCCAGTTTGGGATTTAAATTGGCCTGGACTGGACGAGTTGATGGGTTTGTTAGAGATCCAACGCCTTTTTAACGAGCAGCAGGTAGATCGAGTAGTAGTAGATATGGCTCCTAGCGGTCATACTCTCAACTTGTTTGGATTGATGGACTTTTTAGACACTTTCCTCCACTCTCTGGAACTGTTTCAAGAAAAGCATCGGTATATTAGTAAGACCTTTGCCGGGAGTTACACACCCGATCGCGCTGACGAGTTTTTGCAAACTCTGAAAGCTGAACTGTCACAAGGTCGTCGTCTGCTTCAAGATCCTACCCATACTGCTTGTTTGTTAGTTGCGATCGCCGAACCAATGAGTTGGTTGGAGTCAAAACGATTCCTAGAAGCCTTACAAACCATGCAGGTTCCTTGTGGAGGATTGTTTGTCAACCAAGTCCTTGCCAGTGCGACTGACCCAGATCGTTACCAAGAACAACAACCGCTCATCAGTCAGTATACGGCTCTTGCTAACGGAAAGCCGATGTTTATTGTGCCACAGCAAGATGAGGAGCCTTTGGGGATTCTAGCCCTCAAGCATCTCATCAACCAAATCCATGTTCTTCAGCTGGAACCGCTATCTCCTGTTCGTTCACTCCCAATTCAATGGCCTGAAAAAATTCCTCCAAGCTTTGGAGATTTTCTCACCCAAGGTCGTCGCCTGTTACTAATTGGCGGTAAAGGTGGAGTAGGCAAGACTACAGTAGCAGCTGCCATTGGTTGGGCTATGGCTCAACAACATCCCGATCGCAAAATTCGCATGGTTTCTATCGATCCAGCCCACTCCTTAGGTGATGCCTTTAGTCTGAGTTTAGGACACGAACCATATCAAATAACTGCTAATCTTCGAGGTCAGGAAGTAGATAGCGATCGCATTCTCGATCGATTCAGAGCCGATTACTTGTGGGAACTGGCCGAAATGATGAGTGGCGAAACCCAAACAAGCGAAGTTATTGAAATGGCCTATGCTCCTGTTGCCTGGCGCAAAATTGTCGAGCAAGCTTTACCAGGCATTGATGAAATGCTTTCCCTGTTAACAGTAATGGAATTGCTAGAGCAGCAAGAAGAAGACTTGATTATTTTAGACACTGCTCCTACAGGTCATCTTCTGCGTTTTCTAGAAATGCCAACTGCACTAGCAGACTGGCTAGCTTGGATTTTCAAACTCTGGATTAAGTATCAGAATGTCCTTGGTCGTACAGAGTTTATGGGGCGTTTACGAACTTTGCGACAGCGCGTGGTCAAAGCCCAAAAAGTGCTAAAAGACCCACAACAAGCAGAGTTCATTGGGGTTACGCTTAACCAGGCTAGCGTACTTGCCGAACAACAACGCCTATTCAAATCTCTGCAAGAAATAGGTGTCAGCCAGAATTACCTTGTTCTCAACCGCTTTACTTCTACAGCAACCATTAATTGCGATTTTCCAGGTTTGACAATGGTTCGCTTACCAATGCTTCCTCGCTCAGTTCAGCCTTTAGAACGCATCCAAGCAGCAGCCGGCTGTTTATTTTAACGGCTAATTAGACTAAATACTTTCATACCCAAAGAGAAATTTATTATGCATCGCACTCCAACCCGCAGACAAATTCAAGCCAAACTTAGCACCATGCCTCCTCAACGTTCTCAAGCAACAGTTTACTTAAATGCTTATAAAATGATGTTAGAGAAGGAGCGTTTAGAGCAGGAACTACAGAAACTCGAAGCACGCCGACATCAGATTCAGCAGCGTCTTGCTATTTTGAATAGTCAAATAATTGCTGAAGAAGACACCGCCCATCACCAAGCAAATACTGACTTAGAGAACAATACACCAAAATTCAACACCATAACATTGGAATACTAAGTACTAAGATTTCAGCTGCCTATTCCTCGCAACTTCCTTGCTCGGTCGAAGCTTGATTAACAGATCGGAGAAGCATTAAACTTAATCTAAATTCATAACTAGCAATCTCTAAAGTTGGGTATTCTCGAAATTCACCAACGAGATTTGAAACTTTAAAAAGATGGATAATATCTTTGAAAAATCAATCAAACAACTTCATAGTATACATTTACCTGATAATGTAGCTAATGAAATTATCAAACTTGGAAAACCTGTCTATAATTATCTGTTAGTAAAAATAGATGCTCCCAGCCTCAGCGAATATCAAATCATCAACTTACTTCGTATTTTATATCAGATGAGGTATTACAATATTGAACAATTTATCAATAAGGTTTTCTCATTTACTCAAGACGACAGAATTAATGTACGCTCAACAGCATCATGGCTAGCTATTTGCTTATTTAGGGCTTGTTCATGTCTAACAAAAGAATTTAATGAATTAAATAATATACCTTTACATCGAGAAAGGCTAATAAAATTAATTCATAATTCTTTAGCAATGGGATTACATCAATCAGTTAGAGAACAAGTAGAAACTTTTATTGAACAGAAGATTTAGTTGCTATAAGAGTTTCTAGAGCCAATGCTGCGTACCTTGATTGCGCTGTCGAAGTTAGCAGATACCAAAACCATTTATCAAGCATTTCGCAGTAAATGACGGATTTTTTCATCAATCTTTGCCATACCCTAAAGGTGGGCAACAAAGCTTATCTTAAACCCTTTATTCAGCTTTGCGATAGGTACGAAAATTCGTTGCTTAGTTATTTCTGACTTCTACTCAATTTCCTAAAATTAGCCAGATTGCTTCACAAGGAATGGAGAATTGACATCTAAAAGCCAATTCTCATCAATAAATTCTAGATTTTCATTATAAATAAGAACCAATTCACCAAGTTTTTGGGCATTGCTACTTGCAGTTTTCGTATTATCAACAGCATCAGCTATGAGCAAAAACTTTAGTTGTAAAAAACTTTCCTTGCGAGTAACGCCTATTGAACTGCTAACTAATTCGGCTTCTAGGGTACGAGGTAACGTAATTTTCTCATAATATTCATCTTGTTCATCCCAATAGCCACACACTTGATAATCACACTGGTCAAGATGTTCTTGAACAAGAAGATTAGCATCTAAACTTTGTAATATTTCAGTCAAATTTTGCCAAACTTGATGATTTTTTAATTCAAGTCTTGTCATAGTTATGTGGGTTTAATGTTCTGTTACCAAACCACGGAAGTGCAATATACTATCAATGAATTTTGCATGAAATTGGCGTAGGCGCAGCCCGCCGCAGGCATCGCCACCTTTACCTAAGACTTTAGATTTCAAATCGTAGCCAGATTCTTGGGAAGCCACCAACCCAACATTACCGCGAGGAGGTACAAGCCCTTTCTCAATAGCTTTTAAATGTTTCCCCTTCTGATCGTATTTTAGTCCCAGCTTTATTTGTTCGCTGCCAAATGAAACTAGCAGACCACTGATTGAAAGATATACGCTATCAGGTTGAATATCTGCCCAATTATCGGGTCAAGCTTCCATTAAATTAATACTTATATAGTAGAAGCATAATTTATTTAAGTAAAATACCTAACAACATTTTTTAAATTAACGTGAGTCTCCAACAGAGGCGCACGTTAGTTAATAGGTTAATCTACAATGCTTGCTCGAATATCTTTTAAAGTCATCATGAGTGTGAATGGTTCTATTGGTGATGCTTGAAACCCACGTTTTAAATAAAATTTTTTGGCTTCTTCATCTTTAGCGTGAACCAAAATACATCTAACACCAGCTATTTGAGAGACTGATAAAATCCGTTTAATAGCATCTTTTAATAAACCAGACCCTATACCTTTTCCTTCCCATTTGGTATCTACAGCTAGCCTACCAATAAGCATACACGGTATAGGGTCTGGTGCATTCCGTTTAGCTTTGCTAACAGCTGCTAAATGAGTTACAGAAGCTGTTGCTAAACAGTAATAGCCTATTACTTTATTTTCAACTGTCACTACAAATGTTCTGGCTGTATCCCCCTCACTTTTCAAAGCTCTCTCCTTCAGCCAGCTATTCAAGGCTTCTGATTTGGATTCAAACTCTGATACATCATGGTCTTTAGTAACAGGCTGAGGAGCATTGATCATTTTCGTTTGGTTTGTCATCAATCCCAAGGCGATTTAGTAGTTAAGAGTTTACGAATTTCTTCATTCGCTTTAGGTGGTGAGTCCAAAATAGCAAGGAATTCTTGATATTTTTCCTGATCTAATGCAAAAAAGGTTTTGTCACAGATGACTTTTTCAGCTTCTCTACAGGCTACCTCTAACATAAAGTCAGAACGGCTTTTACCAAGAATCGCAGCCGCATTGTCAATTAAATCCCGTTGTTGTTCTTGAACTCTAATATTAATTACTTGATTACGACCAAGATTATCCATTTTAGAACGGGCAACCATTAAGTAACTTCCATGTTTATGTGTCATATTAAGCATTACCAAAGTAAGCTGCAACCTTACTTCAGTAATGCTTAATATCTAATATAGAATATTGTATATACAACGTCAACACATCTCATGTATTAGTGAAAATGTCGGGAAATGACTCTTTTCCTGGCGTTGCTGAATCTAGGGATGAAATTGTATGTATTGAAATTTAAACCTCCTTATCCTCTCTGCGTCTCTGCGCCTCTGCGCTACGCCAGTTGCTTCAAGTCGGCAAAGCCGCCCAACGCACTGGCTCCTCTGCGTGACAAAAATCATCCCGCATTTATACAAGCCCTATTCCCCCAACCCTGTTCCCTGCTGTTCTGCTTCCAGAATCGCTAATAAAAGGGCTTCTTCCTGAATTTCAAACTCTTCTTCCGCAATTTCTCCCATATCAAAAGCAAGTTGCAGTGCAAGAAGCTGCTTGCTGAGATTTTCTTTATCATCAATTTCAGTACTTGCTTGTTCTAAAATTTTTTCCCCAAGCCACGTTACCCCCATTAATGGGCCGGTAATCGGTAATAGTAAGAAGCGCAGAACCATATTATTTTACACTCGTGTAGCTTTATTAAAGCTGTCCTCGCAAGACCGTAATCATGCTGATGACATAGATATTAAACATTACTAGTCTTGTGTTGATGCCAAAATGCGTTGGATTTGAGTCCAGTTAAGGCTTATTGACATCCGTATTTTATATATCCGATGTGCAAAAAATTACTTTTTTACAAAATTACTATTTAGGAGGTACTTAGAGTTTGACAACAGTATTAAATGCATCTCCCCAGCGATTTGTCAATACCCCTGCTATTCAACGCGTCGCTCAACGTGCTTTGCGCTATTTACAGTCAGGTTTTTCAGTACATTTACGTGGTTCGGCCGGAGTCGGAAAAACTACTCTGGCAATGCATCTAGCTGATTTGCTCAACCAACCTATCATCCTCTTATTTGGAGATGATGAGTTTAAAACCTCAGACTTGATTGGTAATCAGTTAGGTTACACCCGTAAAAAGGTTGTTGATAACTTCATCCACAGCGTTGTCAAAGTTGAGGATGAACTGCGACAACACTGGGTTGACGCACGATTAACCCTAGCTTGTAAAGAAGGATTTACGCTGGTTTACGACGAATTCAATCGATCGCACCCAGAGGTAAATAACGTTTTACTTTCCGTACTTGAGGAAAGGCTATTAGTATTGCCAACAAACCAACATCGAGCCGAGTATATCCGGGTTCATCCTCAGTTTCGGGCAATCTTAACATCGAATCCTCAAGAGTATTGTGGAGTTCATGCAACTCAGGATGCTTTGATGGATCGTGTTATTACCATCGATATGCCTACACCTGATGAAGTGACTCAGCAGGAGATTGTAATTCAGAAAACAGGCATAGATTCCGAGAAAGCAGACAAAATCGTGCGCTTAGTGCGGATGTTTTGGAGTCGATCTAGCTCTGGGCAAGGCGGTGGGTTACGTTCCTGTCTGATGATTGCTAGAATCTGCCACGAACACGAAATTTCCGTAAACTTTGAAGAGCCTAACTTCCAAGATATTTGTGCTGATATCCTGCTTACTCGCACGAATCAACCTCGTATGGAAGCAACTCGGCTACTGGAAGAGGTTTTGAGTGAATTGTATCATAGTACAAATACTCAATATCAGCCAGCAGAAGAGATAATACAAGACAGCCAAAATCAGATTGCACTGGAACAACGAGTACCTTACGAGCATGAAGTCTACAACTACCTGTGCAAATCTCCAGGAAGGCGTTTCTCTGATTTGGCAGCAGAATTAGGGATCGATCGCAGTCAAATTGTAGCTGCACTCAAGTCTCTCAGAGAGCAAGGAGTATTATTGCAAATGCAAGGTAATAGCGAACTGTCGAACATATCACAGGCAGTTGCTTTTGATTCTGCCAGTTTAATAAACAAATGAGTACTCATACTAACCGGGGAGTTATCACAGCAACTCAAGGTTCTACCTTGGCAGATATTCTCGAACGGGTTTTAGATAAAGGCATTGTGATCGCAGGAGATATTTCTGTTTCCGTCGGCTCCACAGAACTGCTCAACATCCGGATTCGTTTGTTGATTTCTTCTGTTGATAAAGCCAAAGAGATTGGAATTAACTGGTGGGAGAGCGACCCCTATCTTAATAGTCAAGCTCGTTCCTTATTAACAACTAATCAACAACTTCAAGAGCGTGTTGCCAGTCTAGAAACAGAACTGCGATCGCTCAAAGCACTCAATCCTAATAATCATCAGAATGCAGGCGATTAGCAAATCAAAAGGTTCCGATTCCGGTTTAGCACCATTGTTATTGACGGTTGTCGAGCTGATACGCCAACTCATGGAAGCTCAGGTAATCCGGCGAATGGATGCTGGCACTCTCAACGACTATGAGTTAGATCGGGCTGCCGAAAGCTTGCGACAGTTGGAACAACAAGTTATTAAGCTTTGCGAAGTATTTGATATTGATCCAGCCGAGCTAAATATTAACTTGGGTGAAATGGGAACTTTGCTTCCCCAATCTGGAGGATATTACCCTGGCGAAACCTCTAGTCAACCCTCTATTCTAGAACTCCTCGATCGCCTATTAAATACGGGTGTGGTGGTTGAAGGTGACTTGGACTTAGGACTGGCTCAATTAAGCTTAGTTCATGCCAAGTTAAGATTAGTACTCACCTCGAAACCCCTGTAACTTTTTTATCTACATTCTTCTTGGTAAGACATTCTTATGAGTTATGGCTTTTACATTTATGGAATTTTGACCTTGCCTGCTCCACAAAATTTAAATTTAGAGGGCTTAGATCGGCAACCTGTACAAATTAAAATTTTGGATAGTTTTGCAGTCATCTACTCCGAAGCACAGCAAGAGCGTTATTTGGCCAGCCGTCGTAACCTGCTAAGTCATGAGAAAGTCCTTGAGGAGATCATGCAAGGAGGCGATCGCTATTTACTGCCCGTGCAATTTGGACTTTTGGTTTCAAGCTGGGAAAAGGTTTCACAGCAATTAATTCGTCCTCATCAAGAAGAATTGACGCAATTGCTTGCGAAGTTATCGGGTTGCCGAGAAGTTAGTGTCAAAGTTTTTTGGGATACCGAGGCAGAAATTCAAGGACTATTGGCAGAACACCCAAATCTCAAAACCGAAAGGGATAAGCTAGTGGGTCAACCCCTGAGTATGGAGCGGGTAATCCAAATAGGGCAAACCATCGAACAGGGAATAAACGATCGCAAGCAAAGCATCATAGATGTATTTCAACGCACGCTCAACTCCATTGCGATCGAGGTGGTGGAAAATACTCCCCAAATGGACACAATGATCTACAATTCAGCCTACCTAATTCCTTGGGAAGCAGAATTACAATTTAGCGAACACGTTGAAGCACTCGATCGTCAATTTGAAGACCGTTTGCGAATTCGTTACAACAATTTCACTGCCCCGTATAACTTTGCTCGTCTTCGATTAACCAGTTCCAACTGATTAATTCCTTTCCCTGTTGAATAGCAATAAAAATTGAGAATCAAAAATTATTGAAGCTTTTAATTTTTTTGGAAATTAAATTTTTCTCTGCCTTTTATTTAAGTAAAATCAATGGACGACATATTTAAAGGATTTGAACACCTATTAGAAATTGCCAAAGCTTTAGAAGAAAAAGTAGAGAAAGGGGAGTTAAAAACTTCTATTCAAATTCGGTCTCATAATCTCAGTAGTATTCCCCGGCAAGGCAATATTCCCAGAACAAGTAGTTCCAGCCGAGTCAGATCCAATTCCACCAATGCAGCTACATCAATGGATGATGCTGATGTCACCCCCCCATCAGATCGGACGAACTCAAAAACTTCTTGGCAAGATGTCGGCGGCTTGGCTGATGTTCTCCAAGAAATCAGAGAGTTAGTTGAAATTCCACTTAAACGTCCAGATTTATTGGTGAAATTAGGGTTAGAGCCTCCGCGTGGAGTTTTGCTAGTTGGCCCGCCCGGTACGGGAAAAACTTTAACAGCTCGTGTTTTGGCAGAAGAGTTACAGCTAAACTACATTGCCATCAATGGCCCAGAGGTGATGAGCAAGTATTACGGGGAAGCAGAAGCTCGTTTGCGAAGCATTTTTGAGAAAGCAACTCGTTCTGCTCCCTGCCTGATATTTATTGACGAAATTGACAGCCTTGCCCCAGATCGCAGCCAAGTGGAAGGTGAAGTTGAAAAAAGACTAGTGGCGCAGTTGCTTGGGTTAATGGATGGGTTTGCCAAAACCGAGGGCGTAATTGTATTAGCGGCAACAAATCGTCCGGATTATCTCGATCCGGCGCTGCGTCGTCCGGGACGCTTCGATCGCGAAGTTCATTTTCGGGTTCCCGATCGCGATGGACGATTGGAAATTCTGACGATTTTGACGAGTGCTATGCCCTTGGAGACTTCGGTTAATTTAGGAGCGATCGCCGATTTGGCTGTCGGTTTTGTCGGTGCCGATATCAAAGCTCTTTGTCAAAAAGCAGCCTACATTGCCCTTCGTCGTCAAGTCCCCTCGCTCAACAGTCCCATTCCTGAGAACATGACTATCATGCAGCAGGATTTTCTCGAAGCAATCAAGGAGATAAAACCCTCAGTTCTCAGGGCTGTAGCAGTTGAAGCACCTAGTGTCAGTTGGGATGATATTGGTGGTTTGGATGATGTGAAACAAAAACTTCAAGAATCTGTTGAAGGCGCACTCCTCTATCCCGAACTATACGAGCAAACCAAAGCCAAGCCTCCCCGTGGGATTCTGTTGTGGGGGCCACCGGGAACGGGAAAAACATTACTTGCAAAAGCGATCGCTTCCCAGGCTAGAGCCAACTTTATTGCTGTGAATGGCCCGGAATTACTTAGCCGATGGGTAGGTGCCGCAGAACAAGCAGTTAGAGAACTCTTTCGCAAAGCTCGGCAAGCAGCTCCTTGCGTTGTGTTTATAGATGAAATTGATACCCTGGCACCAGCACGGGGACGATTCACTGGTGATTCTGGAGTTAGCGATCGCGTTGTCGGTCAACTACTCACCGAACTGGATGGGTTGCATGAATGCCCGAAAGTACTGTTAGTAGGAGCAACCAATCGTCCAGAAACGCTCGATCCTGCCTTGCTCAGAGCCGGAAGATTGGACTTACAAATAAAAATCGATCTACCAGATCGAGCCAGCCGATTAGCGATTTTAGGAGTTCACAATCTAGATCGTCCCCTGGTTGATGTCGATTTAGAAACCTGGGCGACAGTTACCGAGGGATGGAATGGGGCAGACTTGGCTTTGTTGAGCAATCAAGCTGCCTTAAGCGCAATTCGTCGATACCGCGCCCAAGGATTGAGTGACTCCAGTCTGATTCAGATTACAAATGATGATTTCCAAGTTACATACCAAATGCTTGCTAATCAACATCAATCTGAATAGAAAAAGGGTGTAGGGTGTGGGGTGTGGGGTATAGGGGAATAGAAAGGCAGGGGGAGAAATAACCAATGCCTAATGCCCCTCTGCCCCTCTGCTTCTCTCCTCTGCCTGGTCTCAACGATAAATATTCACCCCGACCTAACTTATGTCAATATACGCCTATGCTCTTCTAGTACCGACCGCATCAGTGCTTGTTCTACCCTTAGGGATGGAAAGGAATATTGAACTCGTTTACTCTTCTGGTTTAGCCGCGATCGTAGAGCCGAAAATCTCACTGGAGGGAATACAAGCAACGGATGAGCGTTTACTTCAAGCTGTATTAACCCACGATCGCGTAATTCTAGAACTCTTTCAACAAACTCCCCTTCTTCCCCTACGCTTTGGGAGCGGTTTTAACTCTGTAGAAACACTGCTGAATCATCTAGAAAAGCACCAACAGCAATATCTAGAAACCCTAACTCACCTAGCAGACAAAGTTGAGTACACTTTAAAAGCTACACCCTGTAATTTGCTTGAAGAGTCTGACACTATTGACGCTAGGGGGAAAGCCTATTTATTAGCTAAAAAACAACGCTACCAAACACAGCAAGCATTTCAAGCACAACAATGCGAACAGTGGGAACTCTTGAACCAGTTAATTCTCAAAACATATACAAATGTTATCTGTGAAACTCGACAGCCAGATGTGCGACAAATCCACTTTTTAGCGCAGCGCAACAATTCAACGGTCAGTACGGAGCAATTTTTTCTTTGGCAAGTACAATGCTCGCACTGGCAATTGGCACTGAGTGAACCTCTACCACCCTATCATTCTCTCAACAATACTCTTATATAAATTCATAAAAAATAATATTTAAAGTTTGTCAAGAAAAAATCATCTCGTCTTGATTTTTTCTGTTATTTTTTTGTCAAAAAAAATTGTTAACTTTTTAGTATTTTTTTATTTCCTTTTATTTATCTTATGTTTTTGGGAACAATAAATCCAGGAAGAATAAAACACATTGTGTAAGTTTTACCTACTGCTCGCGCGGAGCAAGATTAAACCAATAATTAGAGTTATGTGAGGAAAAGAAAATGGCTGTTGAAAAAGTTAACTCATCTTCAAGTCTGGCTGAAGTTATTGACCGCATTTTAGACAAAGGAATTGTAGTTGATGCTTGGGTGCGTGTTTCTTTAGTTGGTATTGAACTGCTAGCAATAGAAGCTCGGATTGTGATTGCTTCAGTTGAAACTTACTTAAGATATGCCGAGGCAGTTGGTTTAACATCTCAGGCTGCTGTTCCATCTGCTGCTTAACACCACATTAGAAAAAAGGAGTCTTCATGGCTCCTATTTAATATTTCTAGTTAACGAAATAGGAGATTTCAGCTGATGGCTCTCAAGAATTTATGGGAACAAGAGCGATCGCAGCGATTGCAAATAACTGCTGAACGCCGTCAACAAGTTAACCAGTGGAAACAGCTAACTCAACAAGAATTTCAGCTGCAAGCAGATCTGCTTCATCAAGAATTGAGCAGTTGTGTTACCAGCCTTCACAACAACAGAAAGTTACAACAGCAGCAATTTCAGCAAGAGATTGTAGAGCGGCAATTGGAAATATTGCAAATAAAAACAGATGTCTGGCAACGCCAGCAAGAATACCGCCAACAGCGGGCAGCAAAGGCTCAGGCATTATTCCAAAACTTGCAAAATTTCCGGGCAATTTTACATAAAAATGTTTGGGGCGATTCCAGTCATGAACAAGCAGTTTCCCCGACTCCTGCTAAAAAAGAGAAATTAGTGGCAACAGTTCCAAAATGGTCAATCTCCCGTTCTGCAATTAAAGCCACTGGTTTTCGTCCTTCAGCCAATACCATTCCTAAGAAAGTGCCTGCCTTGAATGCAGATACTGTTAAATCTAAAGTGCTGCAATACATTCAGCAAGCTGAAGGAGCTACT
Organism: Nostoc minutum NIES-26; assembly: GCA_003326215.1. Taxonomy (GTDB): domain Bacteria; phylum Cyanobacteriota; class Cyanobacteriia; order Cyanobacteriales; family Nostocaceae; genus Dendronalium; species Dendronalium minutum. The sequence goes on from LXQD01000087.1 coordinate 33,604, forward strand.
CTGATAGAAATTGAAGAGGTAATAGGCTTAAGCCGGGTGGAAACGATAGATATCCTGCGCTCCTCGATCAAGCAAGGGGTACTAGAACAACGCGATCGCCAATACTTTATTCGGCAACAAGCAATTTCTTGACAAACTTAATTCAAGCTCATTTTTTGTATTTGCAGACTAGCAGAATGCGATCGCTTGTGCCTGTCGCCTTAAGCAGCAGAGTACAAAATCGATAAGCATTAAAGCTGGTCTATGTTTTGTAGTATTCAACATTTCCATCTTTTTCCAGTCTGTATTGCAACTACATTTGTACAAGCAATTTGCTCAGTAGATGTAACATGGCAACAAGTTAACCTATTAATAATTAGTTAACCTATTAATAATTAGAAAAAGAGCTTAAATCTTTGTTCAAGCTTCCGGCTTTGAACTTTAAAAATATCCAGATTGGAAAGAGATATAACAAGCTGGTATAGCTCAATCAAGGTTTTGAATTGTGCTATTGGCGATCGCACGATGAAGTGAGTAAGCTGGATTGTTTGAGGAATTTTAATGTAAATGCAAAACTCAAGATATATAAGGAGGTGCGATCCATTGTGAATCAATTGATCGAGCAACTTCAAACTAAATTATTCACAGGCAGGCTGAATCTTGAAGCAAGGGATGGGCCGACTTGGACGCTATATTTTCGTTTAGGACGATTAATTTGGCAGGCTGGCGGTTCTAATGCCGATGAGCGATGGCGACGACACTTGTCGCGGTACTGTTCTAATCTGGATGTGACACAGTTGGAGGGGCTTGTCTCTCCCCAGGAAAGTTATCGCGAGTATTGCATTCTTGGTAAATTGCGAGAACAAAAATTAATCGAACAACAACAACTTGTTAGCCTGATTACAAGCTTAATAGCTGAAGTCCTGTTTGATATAATCCAGTACATTGAAGCCAAAAGAAATGGCAACAATCCAGCAGGGCAGTTGTCACCTACTACCGTTGTTGGTGCAGTTCCTGGGTTTCTCCTAGCTGTAATACCAACTGAGGAAGTCTTGAAACAGGCTACACAAGCCTGGCAAGAATGGCGAGATGCAGGATTGGCTAGTTACTCGCCTAATTTATATCCTGTCATTCAACAACTTGAGCTACTCCAAGGACAAGCATCCTCTAAACAGATTATTTCTCTAGTTGATGGCACAAAAACTTTACGAGGTCTAGGGCAAAAAAGCGGTCGGGATGTCTTAGCTTTGACCCGGTTCTTGATGCCATTGGTAAAAGCAGGGGCGATCGCTTTTTCACCCACCCCAAGCCTCAGGAAGGTTGCGATTAGTAAAGAAACTGGCAACGCATCCAGTACAGTTAATAATCCCAGTTCTTCACTAAAGACAGAAGAGAACACTGTTATACAAGTTACGCCCAATTTGAAAAAAGTTGCTCCCCCAGCGACTAGCAAAGAAATTATCAGCCCGTCCAGTGCAGTTAATAATTCCAATTCTTCACTAAAGACAGAAGAGAACACTTTTATACAAGTTGCCCCCCCAGCGGCTAGCAAAGCAATTATTGATGTCTCAAGACCTTTAGTAGCCTGTGTAGATGATAGTCCGACGATCTGTCGTAGTTTGGAGGAAATTCTCACCCATCAAGGTTACCGCTTTATTGGCATTCAAGACTCCTTAACGGCAGTTTTAAAGCTAATTAAAAGCAAGCCCGACTTCATTTTTTTGGATCTGTTGATGCCAAAAGTGAATGGCTATGAAATTTGTTCTCAGATCCGTAAAACTCCAAGTCTCAAAGATGTGCCGGTTGTCATCTTAACGGGGAAAGATGGAATAGTAGATCGGATGCGAACAAAATTAGTAGGGGCAACTGACTTTTTGGGTAAACCCGTAGAACCAGAAAAAGTACTCAATGTGCTTCACAAGTATTTAAACGTTTAGGTTGAAGCAACAGTCATGCCAGTGTCTCCCCTACATCCATTTTCAAAACAGCTATTCATGCCCAGTTTTGGCACAACCAAGTATGAAAATTCTTAAATCTTCCTTCTGCCCTCTGCCTTCTGCCTTATTTTCAAATTCTGAATTAAATAGTTAGGAAATAAAAATGAAAAAAGTTCTTTTAGTGGAAGATAGCCTCACAGAATCCGAAAAGATGACACGTTACCTAGAGCAAGGAGGATATTCAGTTTATGAAGTTCGCAGTGGTGAAGAGGCTCAACTCAGGTTGAAACAACAAAAACCTGACTTGATCTTGCTGGATTTGATTTTGCCAGGCCAAAGTGGATTTGAGTTCTGCCGCAAGTTGAAAGCCGATCCGATAACAAAAGCAATCCCGGTAGTGATTTGCTCAACTAAAAACACAGATGTTGATAAAACTTGGGGCACTATGAGTGGTGCTGATGCTTATTTAATCAAACCTGTAGATGAAAATACCTTGCTCCAGACTGTTAATAAATTTATTCGCTAAAGGAAACAGGGGCAATGGTACAGGGCAATGATAGCTTTAGAGAGCTACCCATTAATAGCCAATTTAGACTTGAAAACTCTCCCCAAGGAAACAACCAGAGGTTTTTAAGATTTCCGTTGAATGGAAAGGTAAATGGATTACTCCCATTAGCTGATTTGCGGGGAGTAATTCAGGTTGGACTCACCGAGATTTTACCAGTACCCCAGGTAGCAGAATTTTTGTTAGGCATAATGAATTGGCGGGGAGAAGCTATCTGGATTCTTGATTTAGCAGGTTTGTTGGGAGCAACACACTGGTGTCGGCGAGAAAGTGTGCGTAACTCTGGCATGGCGATGCTCGTTCAAGTCCAGAATCAAACCGTCGGGCTGTTGGTGGAGCAAGTCAATACCATTGAAGTTTATGACCCCCAAGAGCGGTTACCGGTTTCGGCATCGATGTTACCTGCCCGACTAGGCTCGTTCTTGCAGGGTTACTTTGTGGATTCTCAAGGTAGCCCTTTGATGTTACTTGACACCCATGTTGTGATTCAAGCCCTTCAGCCTCTTTAAAGTTCAGAGCTTCCTACCGAAGAAAGGCAGGAGGCAGGAGGCAGAAGGCAGAAGGCAGCTATGCTTTGTAAGCTGCTACGCGTCTCAATACAATTCTTTTTTTAAACTGTAGCTCAGACCCAGCCAGAAAAGACAGTTTTTATTAATACTTCTTTCCTTCTGCCCTCTGCCTTCTGCCCTCTGCCTTTCTTAGTAATTAGCCCCCTGAAGCATTCTACTTATTAACTCCGACAACCTTCACAGCAAGAAAGATTATGGTAATGCAACACAATCTTACACCCAGCCAACCTCGCTCAAATTCCAGCAACGGTTATAAGGAAACCGATAACGGGCATACCGTTGATGTACCAGCAAAACAGCAAATCACCTCCGCTCTAGAAGAATTGCGAACTGAACTGGATCAAGCTGATTGGGTGGAAACAGGGCCATTGCGAGAGAGAATCCGCAAGTTAAAAGAACTGCTAAGTGTGTTGCCATATCAAGACGGAGGAGATGGATTAGAGGTAGAGCAAGTACAGGCGATCGCCAGCAAAATCCGCCAATTTTCCGATCTAGATACCTTGCTAGCTACTGCTGTCATGGAGGTACAAAGCGCACTGCAAGTCGATCGCGTGGTGGTGTATGAGTTTACGAATCCGACGCTGGGGATAGTTGTTGCGGAGGCGATGAGGGATGGCTTTACCCCAATGCTGAAGGAAAAACTGCCCGCCGTCACTTTTGGGTTAGGTTCTGCCAAGCTTTATCAACAAGAAAAATTAGCAGCGATCGCGGATACCTACACTGCTGGCTTGTCCCCTTACCAAAAGCAGCTCGTGGATCGGTTTCAGGTAAGAGCTTGTTTGAGTTTGCCGATCTTAGCAAAAGATGGGGTTTGGGGTTTGTTGGTAGTGCAGCAATGCACTGCTGCTCGCCAGTGGCAGAATGCTGAAATTCGGTCACTAAAATTGCTCGCGCAGGAATTAGAAGTGCAACTGCAAGTTGCGGTGATTCAGGCTACATTGCAACAAGAAGTGGAGAAAGACCAAATCCTTACTGGTGTAGCGAATAAAATCCTCCAGTCCAAAGACGTGGATACCATCTTTCGCGTTGCCACCCAAGAAGTGCGACAGTCACTAAAATGCGATCGCGTGACAATCTATCGTTTCCAGCCAGATTGGAGTGGGGAATTTGTTGCTGAATCTGTTGGATCTGAGTGGGTTTCTCTGTTAGAAGAACAGCGAAATAACCCAGCAATTATCAAGAACGTTAACTATTGCAGTGTTAGGAATTTTGCAGACGAAGGGGGATTGGCTGGGACAACAGGGCGATCGCACAGTGCAGATAGCCACATTCAGCACACCCAAGGCAAAACCTTCCATCGCGGACAGATTTATCGAGTCACTAATGATATCTATAGTGCTGGTTTTTCAGACTGCTATATCAAAGTTTTAGAGACCTATCAAGCCAAAGCATACATTATTGTTGCCATCTTCCAGGGAGAACAGTTATGGGGCTTGCTCGCTGCCTATCAAAATTCTCAGCCTCGTCAGTGGAAAGATAGTGAAGTTCGACTGATGGTGCAGGTGGCATCTCTGTCTAGTATTGCTATTCAACAGTTGCAATATCAGCAACAACTTTATAATCGCTCTGAGGAGTCAGCCAAACTTGTCGAACGAGAACGTACTGTTTTCGGCATCATTGAAAAGATTGGGCAAGCAATGGATCTTCGCACCCTTTTCCGGATTACAACCCAAGAGTTGCGGCGATTTTTAAAATGCGATCGCGTTGTCGTTTATCAATTTTATCCAGACTGGAGTGGAGAAGTTATCGCTGAATCTGTGGCTGCTGGTTGGTCATCTCTGTTGGATATTCAGGAACAAGAAAGCATTTTAAAAACAGGCATGGTATCTTCAGAGCGTTGCCATGTTAAGGACTATGGCTCCCCTGTTAAACCTGATGCAGATACCTATCTTAAGGAAACGCAGGGTGGAATGTACGCCAAAGAAAAGCGCTTCCGCAAAGTTAACGATATTTATGCTGCTGGTTTTTCACCTTGCTATTTAGAAGCATTAGAGAAGTTCCAAACCAAAGCGTACATCATTGTTCCCATTTTCCGCGCTGGTAATCTCTGGGGTTTATTAGCAGCCTATCAAAATTCTGATGTCCGCAAATGGACTAATGAAGAGGCTGGTGCTTTGTTGCAGATCGGCGAATCGTTGAGCATTGCTCTCCAGCAAGCTGAATATATCGAACAGCTACGGTTAAAAAATATAGAAATGACACAAGTAGCTGAAGTAGAAAACGCGATCGCCCGCATGGCAGAGAGAATGCGTCATTCCCAACATGCAGAAACTATCTACCGCACTACCTTGGCAGAATTGCGGCAGTTGTTCAAATGCGATCGCCTAGCAATATATCGCTTCAACTCTGACTGGAGTGGTGAATTTATTGCCGAATCTGTAGGAAGTGACTGGGTGCCTTTGGTTGGCCCCGATATCAAAACCGTATGGGAAGACGAACACCTACAGCAAACCCAAGGCGGACGCTATCGCAACAATGAAACTTTTGTCGTCAATGACATCTATACTATCGGTCATGCCCAGTGCCACATCGACCTGTTAGAGCAGTTCCAGGTTAAAGCCTACACCATCGCCCCTATTTTTGTTGGAAACAAACTTTGGGGTTTGTTAGGAGCTTATCAGAATAGCGGGCCGCGCCAGTGGAATTCCGAGGAGGTGCGATTGCTGACTAAATTGGGCATTCAGTTAGGGTTAACCGTGCAGCAAGCCGAGTACATCGAACAACTGAAAACGAAGAATTCAGAGTTGGCGCGGGCAGCAGAAGAGGAACAGGTGCTGACAGCGATGGTGGAAAAAATCCGTCAAGCCCAGGATATAGACACAATTTTCGAGAATGTGCTGCCAAGTTTACGCAAACAAATACAGTGCGATCGCCTAGCAGTATTTCGCTTTAATTCCGACTGGAGTGTGGAGTTTGTTGCCGAATCCGCAAAAGATAAATGGTTGTCTTTAGCTGGTTCCGACATCAAAACGATTTGGATGGACGAACACTTACAAGAAACTCAAGGCGGACGCTATCGCAATTATGAAACCTTTGTTGTCGATGATATTTACGCTGTCGGTCACGTTCAGTGCTACCTAGAGATATTAGAAAAAATCCAGGCCAAGGCTTACACAATTGCTCCTATCTTTACTGGAAACAAACTTTGGGGCTTTTTAGGAGCTTACCAAAATACTGGCCCTCGGCAGTGGAAATCCAAGGATGTGCAACTGTTGCGAAAACTAGCTGTGCAAATGGGTATAGGCTTGCAACAGGTTAAGTATATCGAACAGCTCAAGAAGAAGAATGCAGAGTTAGCGCGAACCGCAGAAGGGGAACGAGCATTGACACGGCTGGCGGAAAAAATTCGCCAAGCTCAAGAGCTAGATACGATTTTCCGCAATGCCCTACCAGAATTGCGATCGCACTTGGAATGCGATCGGCTTGCAGTGTATCGCTTCAATCCAGATTGGGGTGGGGAGTTTATTGCCGAATCTGTAAGTCGTGAATGGGTCGCTTTGGTTGGCCCCGATATCAAGACTGTATGGGAAGACGAACACCTACAACAAACCCAAGGTGGACGCTATCGCCACAACGAGACGTTTGTTATCAATGACATTTACACTTCTGGTCATGCCCAGTGCCACATAAAAATTCTCGAACAATTCCAGATGAGAGCCTATATCATCACCCCGATTATTGCCGGAAACAAGCTCTGGGGTTTGTTAGGAGCATATCAGAATAGCGGGCCGCGGCAATGGCAAGATAATGAAGTCAACTTAGTAACGAAAATCGGCACGCAGTTTGGGGTTGCCGTCCAGCAATCGCAATACTTACAACAAACCTTAAACAAGAATGAGGAACTAATAAAACTGGCAGAACGGGAAGTAGCAAACGCCCGATTTTCTTATCGCCTGCCAAGTCGGTTAACAGAGATGGCCCAAAGTCATAGTGATGTTCTGGAATTTGTCCAGTTTGCCACCCACGAACTTCGTCAACTGCTCAAAGTAGATCGAGTTGGAGTTTACCGTTTTGAGCCTGATTGGTCTGGAGAATTCGTAGTTGAGTCTGTGAGTGGGGATTGGCCTAAACTGGTGGGAACTAGCCTTGCCAGAGTTAGAGATACCTATCTCCAGTACAACCAAGGAGGGCGTTATGCCCGCAAAGAAAGTTTGCGGGTTGACAATATATATACTGTCGGTCATGACGAATGTCACATCCAATTGTTAGAAATGTGGGGAACTAAAGCCTACATGATTTCTCCGATTTTTCAAGAAAATCGGCTCTGGGGGTTGATGGGAGTTTATCAAAATAGCGCACCGCGCCAGTGGGAGCAATCCGAGGAGGATGTTCTCAACCAAGCCAGCGTCCAGATTGGTATTGCCCTCAATCTTGCAGACTACCTAAAACAGGTGCGTATTCAAGAGCAGCAACTAGCAGAAGCAGCAGAGCGCGAACGTACCGCACGGGAAAAACTGCAACAAGGAGCTATACGCGTTCTTATGGCTTTGGAACCATCCTTCAGAGGCGATCTTACCGTTCGAGCGCCCCTATCTGAAGATGAAATTGGGACGATCGCCGATGGTTACAACACTACGATCCAAAGTTTGCGAGATTTAGTGCGACAAGTGCAGATTGCTGCTGGCAAGGTGAGTGAAAATTCCAGCAATAACACTACCTCAGTAGTAAAACTATCTGACCAAGCTCAACAGCAGGCAGAACGGCTCGAACACGCTCTGGAACAATTACAAATGATGGTAACTTCCACCCAGGTAGTCGCTGCTGATGCCCAAAAAGTAGGACAGGCGGTTCAAAGAGCTAATAACACCGTCCAAGTTGGCGATTCCCTGATGGAAAAAACGGTAGATGGGATTTTGGAGATTCGGGAAACCGTGTCTGAAACAGCGAAGAAGATTAAACGCCTCGGTGAAGCTTCTCAGAAAATCTCGAAAGTAGTGAGTCTGATTGAAAACTTTGCCACTCAAACTAATTTGCTGGCACTCAATGCTGCGATCGAGGCTACCCGTGCCGGCGAGTATGGCAAAGGCTTTGCGGTGGTTGCAGATGAAGTTCGTTCCCTGGCTTATCAGTCGGCTAGTGCCACCACAGAAATTGAGCGACTCGTGCAAGAAATTCAAACTGGCACCAACGAAGTTACCGAAGCAATGGAAGTGGGGATTACCCAAGTTGTCCAAGGCTCGAACTTGATCGATGAGACTCGTCATTCCCTGAGTGCGATCGTGGCAGCTACCAACGAAATTGGTGGACTGGTACAAGGAATTACCCAAGCAGTTTCCCATCAAAGTCAGCAATCTCAGATGTTGACAGAGGCGATGATGGATGTTTCGGCGATCGCCCGCAAGACTTCAGAAAGTGCCATCCACATTTCCGAGTCTTTTGAAGAACTACGAATGACTTCACAACAACTGGAAACCAGCGTTAGCCAGTTCAAAGTTGACTAAGGGACTTCCAAATAAAAAAACACCCCAAAACTGACGGAAAAATCCTCTCTATTTCTCTTCTCTCTGTGTTCTCTGCGTCTCTGTGGTTCGTTTATTTGGATAATTTATTTCTTGGAAGTCCCTAATCTCGCAAAACTGTTATGAACCCCGATCCCAGTAATCAAGAGCAGGCTTTTCTTGCGGAAGCGGCAGAGTTGTTGCAAACCATTGAGCAGAATCTTATCGGTCTACTTGATGAAAAAACAATAGAAAAAGTTCATGCCTTAATGCGAAGCGCCCATACTATCAAAGGGAGTGCTGCCAGTGTTGGGCAAGAAACTATTCAGACAATTGCCCATCATTTGGAAGATGTATTCCAGGCGTTATACGCTCCAGAACTAGAAATAGATCCAGAATTGGGTGCTTTGCTTCTAGATGCTTATGAGTGCCTGCGAACTCCATTGAGTGCAACCTTGATGGGCTTATCCTGCAATGAGGCAGAAATACTCGATAAAACTGCCTCAATCTTCGCCCAACTCCAACATAAACTAGGCGACTTTTTTGGTCGTGAGGCTGCGCTTCCCAGTTCGGAAGAACTTGGCTTTGATGTGGTAGAATCAATCTTTTCCGGGAGTGTACTCCAGGATTTGCAACAGCTGGAAACTGACATTCAAAGCCAAGATCCGCAACAAATTCAAACAACACTCAACTCCCAAGCAGAATTTTTTGTCGAACTAGCAGCATCTTATGGCTTATCTGGATTGGGAGAAATTGCCCAAGCAACCCTAAACGCGCTCAAAGCGCATCCAGACAAAATATTGCAAATCGCTCAGGTGGCTTTAGAAAATTTTAAAGCAGCTCAAGCAGCAGTACTGGCAGGCGATCGCACTCAAGGGGGAGAGATATCTCCACAATTGCGACAATGGGCAGGACTAACTACTCCTGTCCCAGAACCGCAAGGACAGCAATTGAAACTGGCTATCCAACCCACAGAAACGGCTACAACTGAAAACAAGGAACTTCCCCACCCCAATACGATCGAATCGGAATCTATTTGGTCATTTTTCCCGAATCGAACTGATAACTCCGTACCAAAAGCACCCGAGGTACTGGCACCGATTTCTCAGGATTCGGTAGTAGCCCCCTCTGCCATAGATCGGATTTTACAGTCAATCTGGATAGGAGATCCCAAGACATGTTACCGATACTCAGACTCAGATCGACCAGCCTCTCCACCAGCACCAAGCCTTCAGGCTCAGTCATCGGCATCACTTCCCAGTATCCGAGTAGCGATAGAACAGCTCGATCGCCTCAGCCATACAATTGGGGAATTGCTAATCAACGAAAACCAACAAAACCTGCAATCTAACCACATCCACAAAGCAGCCCAAGACACTCTACTACAGTTTTTGTACTGTCAACAACAACTTAGTAAAGTTTCTACTTGGTCGGATCGACATTTGCTGCTTCCCGAACGCAAGCAGCGACACATGCATGTATCTCCACGCTCAGTTATCTCTGCTTCCCCAACTGCCGAGGCACAATCCAATTTTGATGCCTTAGAAATGGATAACTATAGCGAGTTGCACATTCTCCTGCAAAATTTTACAGAAGACATGGTGCAATTAGGAGAACGGATTGAGACTTTTAATGCCTTAGTTCAGCAATCTCGCTTCAGTCTCGGAAAGCGCAAGCAACTGCTTTCAGGAGCGCAGGAAGATTTGCTGCAAGCCAGAATGGTTCCACTCGGAACAGTGTTGAATCGATTTCCCCGCCTCCTGCAACAGATGGTAGCAACTTATCATAAGCCTGTTGAACTCAAGCTTGGCGGTACTAAGGTACTAGTGGATAAAGCCATTTCTGAGCAGCTGTACGATCCCTTGCTGCACATGATTCGCAATGCCTTCGATCACGGCATTGAATCGGTAGAAACCCGCCGCCAGCAGGGTAAACCAGAAACCGGAACAATTACAATTCAAGCCTATCATCAAGGCAACCGCACTACTATTGAGGTACGGGATGATGGTCGAGGCTTAAACTGGGAATCTATTCGTCAGCGAGGTATAGAAAAACACCTACTGACTCCCGAACAAGCCGCCTACGCCTCCGAAGACCAACTAGCAGAGTTATTGTTTGAACCAGGCTTTTCTACCGCCAACCAGATTGGTGAGTTATCTGGCCGTGGTATCGGCTTAGATGTCGTTCGCACTCAATTGCAAGCTTTACAAGGTTCGATTGTGGTGCGATCGCTTTCAGGGCAGGGAACCACCTTCATGCTGCAATTGCCCCTGAGCTTGACAACAGCACGCTTGCTCGTTTGTCAATCTCAAGGTATTACTTATGCCTTGCTGTCTGAAGGAATTAGCCAGGTTTTATTACCGCAGCCAGAGCAGATTCAAGTCCAGCAATCTTTACACGGGCAAGGCATCCAAAAATTCTGGCAGTGGGGAGAAGGGCAAAGTCAGCAACTAGTTCCCATCAGTCCGCTTGCCAATTTGCTGGATTACAAATATCCTTTATTCACCCAAGACCACAATTTAACCCTAAGTCCTTTTCCAGTCAAACAACGGAACACCGTCGAACCTCTGCTGCTGTTGGAAACAGAGCATCAATACTTGTGTTTGCAAGTCGATCAGATTTTAGTCGAGCAGGAATTAGTAATTAAATCCCTCGGCAGAGTCCTGACTTTACCTAGTTACATCCAAGGCTACAGCGTGTTGGGAAATGGTAGTCTTACCCTAACCGTTGACCCGTTGGAGTTAGTTCGGCAAACCTGGGAAACAGATATGATGCCGACTTCCCCAACATCAAGTCTGGCAACAAAACTATTGCCCGCGCCTGAGCCTGTTCTGGCTCTAGAGGGGCAGCAATCCGAGCTAACCATAACGCAACCCCAGCAACAGCCGATGGAAGTCAATACAGCCGTTGCTCAACCTAACCGACCGACGGTGTTAGTGGTGGAAGATTCGGTTGTGCAAAGGCAAAGTTTGGTGCAGACGCTCCAAAAAGCCGGTTATCAAGTGTTGCAAGCAGGCGATGGTCGAGAGGCGATCGCGCAAATGCTTCAATACGGTGATGTTGGTTTAGTGATTTGTGACATTGAAATGCCGCGGATGAATGGATTTGAGTTTTTAGAACACCATCGCCAAGACGAGCGTTTGTCCGGGATTCCTGTGGTGATGCTGACTACCCGTAGCGGACAGAAGCACCGCCAATTAGCTTTAGCTCTAGGAGCGAAAGCTTACCTGACCAAACCCTATTCCGAACAAAACTTCCTAACCACGATCGCTGAATTAGTTAATAGCCCTTAGCTGAGTGTCAATAAGATAGGGGGAAAGGGTAAAGGGGAAAGGGTAAGGGGGAAAGGGAAGGAATGGAAAGGAAAAAAATTGAAACTTTTGAGGATTTAAAAGTATGGCAAAAAGGTATTGACTTAGTTAAGCAAATATACTTAAGGACTAAGGAAGGTGAACTGAGTAAAGACTTTGGTTTAAGAGATCAGTTAAGACGTGCATCCGTATCAATACCTACAAATATTGCAGAAGGATTTGAACGATATTCTCGCAAAGAATACTTAAACTTTTTAAATATTGCTAAAGGGTCTGCCGGTGAAGTTCGCAGTCTTTTAAGAGTAGCGTTAGAAGTGGGCTATCTAGACCAACCAACCTATACACAACTTTCTAATCAAGCTATGGAGTTGAGCCGTATGCTATCTAATCAAATTAAATCTATAAACCAGTCATTAAAATAATAAAATCTTTCCCCTTCACCCTTTACCCTTTCCCCTTTCCCCCTTCCCCTTCTTCATGAATTACGAATTACGAATTGCTATTTATGCTTAACACTCCCTTTCCGTTTAAGCGATTATCTGGCGCTGTGAGCGAGCGCGACTCACTGCGAGTTGTTGTTTTTGCGATCGCAGACTATTTATTTGCCCTACCAGTTGGTGCTGTTCTCAAGGTGATTGCTTGTCCACCTATTAGCAGTACAGTTGAAAGTGGTATCGGGATGGTTGATTTGGGAGCGCAAACCATCACAATTGTGGACTTGCGCCAGAAGTTCATTCCGCAAGTACAAACTCAACAGACACACCAAGTTCTCTCTGCGGTTGACACTTCAGGGCGCTTCTTACTTCTGACTCAAACGCGGACTGGAGAAATTTGTGGCATTCCTGTGGACAAGCCCCCTGCCTTAATCGATATTCCTTTGTCAGCAGTGCGTCCGGTGCCTTGGTCTTATCGGCAAGTGGCGGAGTTAAACTTTGTTAGCCACATGGCTGTTTTGTCTGTAGCACCCAACGAGGAACCACTCAAAGTACTTCTTCTAGGCATGAGCCAGATATTGGCTGAGAAGTTGGGATTGCCCGGAACAACCCCAACCTTGGCTCCTGGGCTGACATCATGCGAACAACGGCAAAGATTTCTCCGTTTTTCCTTGGGGAATCAAGGAAGTGGATTGCTACCATTCAACTCATTACTGGACATGATTCATCTCACTAGCCAAGAAATTTCCCCAGCCCCGGCCTTACCAAGTTGGATTTTAGGTTTCTATAATTGGCAAGGACAGATGGTGCGGCTGGTTGACTTGGAACATTTGCTTGGTTATGCGCCGCTTTTGAAGCGGCAGTCACGACCAGAAAAGCCAATGGTTTTGGTTCTCGAAGTGCAAAATCAGGTAATCGGGTTTTTGGTTGCTCATGTCTACGATGTAGAGTGGCAGGATTTACAGCAAGCGCAATCGGCACCAACCGACTTTTCCCCAAACAAACTGCTAAATTTTGTTCGAGGTATTCTACCAGGCGATCGCTGGATTTTAGACACCAGAGCCATCGCCCAGACATTGCAATGGCAAACCCACTGATAAGAGGCAGAGGGGCAGGGGGGCAGGGGGAACTAAAGGTACAAACCGAACTTCGTTCCGCTTCGCTAACACCCGCAAGTAGCTTGATTTTTCCCCCTGCTCCCTTGCTCCCTGCTCCCTGCTCCCCTGCTCCCCTGCTCCCCTGCTTTTTTATTTGACTTGATGCTGCAAGGAGTTTTCTGTGACGATCGCAACCTTAAACCCTAATTCTGAAACCCAGCCTGTTGAAAATGAAATCCAGATAGAAGAAATTTTGGCTAATGTGGCTGTAATCAAAGCAGTCTTTCAATCTGCTAAGGGGCCAAAGGTCGCTCAATTGCAGCAGAAGGTAAGTCAAATCGAAGCTTTTATCCAAGCTTTGGCTAAGGATTCGCCTAGTGACAATGATGACAATGTTAAAGGGGCTTTTCAGCTCCAGCGAGAACAACTTGCGGCCATCGATCGGCAAATGCAGCAGGCAAAAGGTCAAACCGCACTTTTGCAGGTTACAGTCACCGCCCTGCGAGATGTTCTCAACGCCGATCGCGTCCTGATTTATCGTTTTGAGGAAGATAATCGCACTCGAGCGATCGCTGAAGCGATAGAAGCGGGTTGGACATCCCTGCTCAACCAATCCCTACCGATAAATGTATTTGTTACTAAACCCGATGTTGGCGACGGACAACACTTGCTCAACAACCTAACTGAAGTATTAGAAGTAACTGGACGCCAACAGCAATTTTGGCAACGTTTTCAGGTGCAAGCTAGCCTGTGCTTGCCTTTGATTGTCAAACAACAGCCTTGGGGTTTTTTAGTTATTCATCATTGCCTCCAACCCCGACAATGGCAGGAAGCAGAGCGCAGTTTGTTGCAACAAGTAGGAATGATGTTGACAATTAACTTGCACTCGGCTGAAATAGTAGCTCCACCTGCTCAACAGTTGTCATCGCCTCCCCAAAAGGCTGAATCCGGCGATCGCTCTGAGTTACTAGTGCTATTTCAGCAAGTGAGCCAGGCTGTACAAGCAGGAGCCAGAATCGCCGAGCAAGAGCGCGAGCATTTAATGTCTATTCAAGATACTGTTGCTATTACTAATAAACAGCTGCAATACCTTGGTGAATTTTGCCAGCAAGCTTCTGGCTTTGTTCGCCTTGTGGAAAGCTTGAGTAGCAAAATTCAGATTTTGTCCCTGAATACAGCGATTGAAGCAACAAAAGCTAGCGATCGGGAACAAGGTTTGCTAGCTACTGCCGAACAGGTGGAAATTCTCGCTCGTCAAGCCCGCGACAGCACCCTAAATATAGAGGAATGGTTCCAGGAACTCCAGGTGGCAGCAGCAGACGTTGCTTCTGCTATCGAACCGTGCGATCGCCAAATTAGTGCGGGGCTGGAGTCAATCGCGCAAATCCAGGAGCAATTCAGAGCGATCGCCGACATCGCTGCTTGTACCCTCAAATCAATGTCGAAGCCATAGAATTGTCACAAACCCCATAGAAACTGAGAGTTGTTTTCATGAGTACCGATTTTGTCCCCCAACCGCAGAACGACGATCGCTTTCTAGAAGAAGCGATCGATCTGTTACTGTTCTTGGAGCAGGAGTTGCCTAACTATACAAAAGACAGTAACCCTGGTACAGCTTTGGCTCTCATGGAAGCTGCTCGCTCTCTGCATTCGATTGCCATAGCAGCCGAGCTAGATGCCATTGCCATAGTTGCGGCTGCACTAGAAGAGATTTTTCAGCTTTTGCATCAGTATCGGGCAACTGTCAACGCCCCAATCGCCTCCCTGTTGTCGGAAGGATTAGATTGCCTACAGATGCTGTTGATGGCATTTTTAACAGCCTCGCAAATTGACGAAGTAGAAATTCTGGAGCGGATGTCTGCCATTGTTGCTCGTCTACAAGCAGAGTTTGGCGATCGCCAACAAAGCGTTATCCCTCAGGAAACAAACCTTGAGACATCGATAGAGCAACCGCACGAATATCAACCAGTTATTCAGTTTGGCGATTCCTTGGCCGAGGTAGAATCTTCTGCATCTCTACCAGAGCAAGTTATGGTTAAAGACAAGGAAAGTATTGACACAGAACTAATAAGTGAAACTAGCCTCCAGTCTGGCAGCCTTTGTCATGTAGATGCTGAACGTCCTGACTTTTCACGTCATGTGGAAAAGCTAACGCAAAACCTAACCCCCCAGCCCCCTTCCCTACTAGGGAAGGGGGAGAAATCAAAGCCTCTCTCCTTGCAGGGGAGAGGTTTGGAGAGGGGTTTTCCAGATACCGTGAAAAGTCAGACCGAGCGACTTTCCGCCAATGGGGGGGAACTAGTAAACTTGGAGGAGGAAGATTTTCAGGCTTGGTTGGGAGATTTTTTCCTGCCTACTGAAACATCTGAAGCATCCCTAGTTAAATCTTTTGGCGATCGCCATACACTCTCTTTGCAAGAATCGATTTCTACCATTGTTGCAACAAGTATTCCAACCGCCACACCAATCAATATTAAGCATCTCGAACAACTAAAGGTGCTAGTTGCAACATTATTAACTACATATAATCAGCAAGCATGTCAGGAAGAACAACAGCAACATACGATTGGGCGATTGCTGCGACAAGTTAAACGATTACAACACCTGCTGGATAACCTACAGGAATGGTCAGGACGTTTAGCAGCAATTTCAGATACCCTTTCTCCTCTAGCCGCTTCTCGCTCTCAGCAATTATACAGTACTCTGCAATCTGTTTTGGCTGAAGCGTCTCAGGTGGCATCAACTGTTGATTCGCTGAATAACAATCATCATCAACTCAAACAAGAACTCATACAGCAGGAAAAGTTACTTAACCATTCTTCCAATTTAGTCAAAACAGTTACAACTATTCCTTTAAAAGTAGCCTTAGAACCGTTGCACCGACTTTGGCCTCAGTTACAAGCTCTACAAGATAAGTCTGCTAGACTACATTTACAAATTAGCGATATCCAAGTCGATCGGGCATTTAGCGATCGCCTCCATGCTCTCCTGTTGCATATAAGTTGCTATTTACTAGAGCAAAGTATTGAGTCTTGCCAAACACGCCAACACCTTGGTAAAAATAGCAACGCTATCATCGAAATTCAAGTTTACCAGCAAGGAAATCAACTGATTATTGATGGCTGTGATGATGGGGCAGGACTTAACTTATCTCAAATTTATCAATCGGCTTTAGCCCAAGGACTCGCCCTTACAAAACCAGGAGATATCTTACAAACAACTCGACTGACTGAACTGGTACTTGAACCAGAGGTTTCATCTGTTTTATGCGATCGTGCTGCCTTAGAGTTAGGAGTAGAATTAACTGAAGTTTGCAAGCAACTAATAGCTATTGAGGGAAGAATAGAATTGAAGTCTAAAGCTGGTCATGGTACAGCCTTCTCGCTCCACATTCCCCTCGATCAAAAAATTGCTCAACTTATCGTCTGTCAAGCTAACTCCAGAGTCTATGCGTTTGTTGCCGATTCTGTAGAGCAGATTTGTCTATCCCAGTCCGAACAAATTATCCAAACTCAAGCGGGACGCATGTTATTTTTGCAGTCTTCTGGCAGATCCAGTGGCTTCCTTGGTTGTGCTCATGAGCATCTAACAACAGAAATGCTCGTCCCTATCCACTTATTGACTGATGTGCTGATTTGTCCTAACCACCTTCCCACCTCAGTTACTACTTACAGTACAGATACACTAAATGCTTTCAAGCAGGATAAGCCTTTATTAGTATTTCGTTACTTAGACAAAAGATGTGCTTTAGAAGTAGATTGCATCATCGGCAAGCAATCCTCTGTTATCCATCCTCTGGGGGAAGCAATCCCAGTTGCTGCTTATATCCAAGGAACTAGCATTCTTGCCAATGGGCAACTTAGCCTGGTTTTGGATGGTCACCTTCTCACAAAATCTCTAACTTGAACTCTTGAAGGGGTGACAGCAATATTACAGGTGATGGTGTTATCGGCTTATCGCGTTCTTTAATGACAGCCGGAGTCAAGAGTGTTGTTGTCTCTCTGTGGTCAGTACCAGATAATTCCACTAGCTTTTTGATGAACGATTTTTATCGTCACTTCCAGCAAAATTCTGATAAGGCTTTAGCATTGCGACAAGCAATGCTCACCGTCAAAAAAAAGTATGCCAATCCTCTTGACTGAGCTGCATTTACCCTCGTCGGTAAGGCAGATTGAACTGTAAATACATTCAAGTTCAGGAGTTTGCCAGCGATCTTAACGAGCGGTCTTTATCGGACACGATATTTAACTAGATCCCAATTAACGGACTGTCTCTCGTATTGATTCTGCATCAATCGGCTTAATTAGATAAAGCCGCAACATATGCCAGATGATTCCGAAAATGGGGGGAATTTTTTGGAAGAACTTCACAATCTTGGGACGGTTACTCTTGCTAATCTCCGCCAGTTTCAGATTGTTTTCAGAACACTGTTCTAGTCGCCAGAAAAATGTCGGTTCATTAGTATTCAAGATGAGGGGAAATGCCCGTGCAGAAGTGTGATTCGTCTCTTTAATCACTGTGTTATTGTATTTGCGCGGATGTATGCCAATAGATTCGTAAAATGTTGCCCGTTCAAATACTGTCATTGTGTGGGTGACAAACACAGTTAGCAAGAAGAAACGCACCCACAACCGCGCAGTCCAATTGTTCCATAGTTGAGGTTGCGATCGCAGCAGTGCTTTAAAGAAATCCCCATGTCGGTTCTCGTCCTGACACCAACTCTCAAATTTGCGGAAGAGAGGATAAAACTGATATTCTGGATTCGCTTGCATGTGGCGATGTACTAAGATATAGCGCCAGTAACCAATTTTCTCCGATAGATAGACTGTGTAAATAACCCACTCTGGCGGAAAAAAGGTATATGTGCGATTTTTGGTTAAATAGCTTAAGTCCAGGGAGAGATTTAAATCAGCCATTGACTTATTCAAAAATCCCGCATGGCGTGCTTCATCCCGCGCCATAAAATTAAAAGCATCTGCCAACAGGGGATTTTTATCTTTGAGTCGGCGCGATAACTCTTTGAATAAAAGAAAACCAGAAAACTCTGAGGTACAAGAACGTTCTAAGAAATCAATAAAAGCTCGGCGCTTTTCGCCAGTAATATGTTCCCAAGACTGCTTGAACTCTTCATCGCGCACGAAATGATGGCGATTGTAGTCAGCACGTAACTCTTCAATAACCGCCCGTAACTCAGTCTCATTTGCCGAAATATCTAAATTCGCCACTGCCTCAAAGTCAGTGGTGTAAAACCGGGGTGTTAACAAGGTTTCTTGAACAGGTGCTTTAATACCTGGCTTCAGCAATTGAGGTTCTGGGGTTTGGAGAGACTTGACCATGAAACTCCTTTATATTGTTTTATGCTTTTAAAGCTATATAACCATAAAACATTGCAATGACACATCAGTTAAATTATTGAAAAGCCATTTGAGAGAAATAACCTCAGAGCTTGGATTTATAGCTGTCTGACTTAGGGGAATGAGGAAGATGAGGGAAATCAGGAAGGAATAATAACTACTCTTGCCCTCTGAACTTCTGACTCTTAGAAATATAAATAAATATTAATAGCTTTGTAGCTATATAACTATTGATGGTTATATAATTTTGTGAGAGAAAAATAAAAATAGCTGGGATCTGTATCGGCAGTGGTACTTGCTAGATAGAGTGATGCAGATCCTCTATAGACTTACAATAACAATCTTTTAAGTCTGGCATTGACCAAGATTAGGAACTACGGACTAGGTAAGAGGGGGCAAGGTTGAAGTCAAAGGGGTAGTTCTTGCCCTTCCTCCAGTACCCAGCACCCAATACTTGCGCTTGAACATGAAGGAAGCAACAATGAGTAGCGATTTAGCTGGCAAACTACGCTCTGGTACGCAACAAGCTCACACAGCGGCGGAAAATGTGGCATTCATGAAATGTTTTCTCAAAGGGGTTGTGGATAGGAACTGTTTCGCCAAATTTCTAGGTAACTTGTATTACATCTACAGCGAACTAGAAGCAGCAATAGTGAGCCATCAAGAGCATCCAGCGATCGGTGCGATTTACTTCCCAGAGTTGAATCGCCAAGCCTTTCTAGAGAAAGATATGCTGTTTTACTATGGCAATGAGTGGAAAGGGCAAATTATCCCTTCAAAAGCCGCCCAGACCTACATTGCCCGGATTCAAGAACTGTCTGCTAATGAACCTGTTCTGTTGATAGGTCATACCTATACCCGCTACATGGGCGACCTCTCCGGCGGTCAGATGCTGCAAAAAGTTGCTCAGTCAGCCTTGAAGTTATCTGGCTATGAAGGGACATCTTTTTATAATTTCGAGCAAATTCCTGACAAAAAAGCATTTAAGGAAAAGTATCGTCAGGCTCTGAACGCACTGCCCATCGATGATGTAATGGTAGAACAGATTGTTGCAGAAGCTAATAATGCCTTCCAGTTCAATATGCAAATGGCTCAAGAACTAGAGGGAAATTTAATCAAAGCCTTTGGTCAAGTATTGTTTAATAGCCTGACTCGTTCTCATAACCCTGGTAGCACCGAAGTACCTACAGCTAATTAAGAGATTGGGGACTGGGAAAGAGATACAGTCATAAATTCTTCCAATCTCCATTACCCCTAATTCCCCAATCTCCAGTCACCAATCCCCAGTTCCTCGGAGGTTTTGATGGTTTTTTTATCACCTGGTGTCAAATTCGATCTGGATCTGATCGAAAAGTATGATACCCCAGCACCCAGATACACCAGTTATCCACCTGCTACAGAGTTGAGCGAAGGATTTACCGCTAGCGATTTTCAAGCTGCGATCGCCGCCTCAAACCAAAGAAAATCTCCCCTATCTTTGTATTTCCACATACCTTTTTGCCAAAATGCTTGCTACTTCTGCGGCTGTAATACGGTAATTTCTAACAATAAGAAGATTGCTGAACCTTATGTAGATAATTTGGTTCGAGAAATCAAACATATGTCAGCCTTGATCGATGCAGATAGAAAGGTACTTCAGATTCATTGGGGTGGTGGTACACCTAACTACTTGGAGCGCGACCAAGTGGAATTATTATGGAAAAATATCACTCGCTACTTCAGCATTGACCCACAAGCAGAAATCTCAATTGAGATTAATCCCCGTTATATCGATAAAAACTACATTTTCTTTCTCAGAGAGATTGGATTTAACCGCATTAGTTTTGGCATTCAAGATTTTAATCCCCAAGTGCAAGTAGCTGTAAATCGTGTCCAACCAGAAGAAATGCTGTTTGATGTCATGGACTGGATTAAAGCAGCCAAGTTTGAAAGTGTAAATGTAGACCTAATTTATGGTCTACCTTATCAAACCCTCCAGACATTTCGGGAGACAGTAAAAAAGACTATTGAATTAGACCCCGATCGCATTGTTGTTTTTAACTTTGCTTATATACCGTGGTTGAAGCCAGCGCAAAAAAATATTCCTCAAGAAGCATTACCTAAACCACAGGAAAAGTTAGCAATCCTTAAAATGACTATTGAGGAATTGACGAGTAATCAGTATGCATTTATTGGCATGGATCATTTTGCCAAATCTGATGATGAACTAGCGATCGCCCAACGCGATCGCACTCTCCAACGCAACTTCCAAGGCTATACTACCCACGCTGAAACGGAATTGTTTGGGTTTGGTGCTACATCTATCAGTATGTTAAAAGATGGCTATTTCCAAAACCACAAGCAGTTAAAGGATTATTATCAGGCAATTAGCAGAGATATACTACCAATTAGTAAAGGCATTAAATTGACAGAAGATGACATTATTAGACGAGATGTCATCATGGGTATTATGTCTCACTTTCAACTGTATAAGCAAGATATTGAAGATAAATATCACATCAATTTCGATGATTATTTCTCTCACGAACTAGAAGCGTTGCAGCCGCTAGAAGCTGATGGACTTGTTAGTATATCCAAAAATCACATCCAGATTACAGACATCGGCAGACTATTGGTAAGAAACATTGCTGTTGTGTTTGATACACATTATCAAACACGAGACAAACAATTTTCCCGTACTATTTGAGCAAAGGCTAATATTATTTTAGATTAAGGAAAGCATTTGTAGAGACGCGCCATGGCGCGTCTTCTAGATAATTGCGAACAATTCATATAATTATTACTTTAGATAGATAATAAAAATATTCAAATATGAGTTTTTTATTGATTTTTCAGTCATAGGGTCGATCCGGAAAACCGCATTCAATAGAAAATAAATTAATGATTTGTCTCAGACAAATTTGCAGTTATTTAGAGTCAACAATCAAATATATTTAACTATTAATTTTAACAAAATATCTTCTCTACCTTTTGACTTCAACATTTACCTCATCAGGTGGAAATGATTATGAATAAGGATTGCTAAAGTAAATACAGATGAGATTTTGAGGAAGTATATGAATATCATTGCTTGGGTAATATTAGGATTGTTAGCTGGTGCGATCGCCAAAGCTATTTATCCAGGTTATCAAGGTGGTGGAATCCTTTCGACAATGATTTTAGGTATTATCGGTGCTTTCATTGGTGGTAGCTTGTATTCACTATTGCAAACAGGGACTCTGCAACTTACTGCTGCTGGGTTAACTCTTCCTGGTCTGTTTATTGCAGTAATTGGTGCAATTATTGCTATTTATCTATGGGGACTGTTGAGAAGAAGTAGCAACGCCTAGTTAAAATTGGTTGTCATAGATGCTCAGAAACAAACTTGCATAGGGAACGCATCTACTTTTAATACCTAAAAGGTTCATAACTACAAAAAATGACATTTCTGTTGATGTCAATTTTTTTTGCTGCTATCAACAGGATTTTAAATAATGTCAGTAAATTTGGGCAAAATACATACATAGTAAAAACATAATAATCTATCGTATTGCCCGCTATTTGATCTTGAAGTTCATTGAAGTGACAACTTATGTTTTTTCACAAAAAAGAGCCGATTCACACTGTAAACGTTAGCGAGGCTAACCCTCGTTTTGCTCAGTTACTTCTGGAGCAATTTGGTGGAGCAACCGGAGAACTATCAGCAGCTCTGCAATATTGGGTACAGTCATTTCATGTCGAAAATGCTGGAATCCGAGATATGCTGCAAGATATTGCCATTGAGGAATTCGGTCATTTAGAGATGGTTGGTAAACTCATTGAATCTCACACCAAAAATACAGATCAAACAGAGGCTTTTAAAAGCACTTTATTCGCTATCCGAGGCGTAGGTCCTCACTTTCTAGATAGTCAAGGTAACGCTTGGAGTGCGAATTACTTGAATGAAGGTGGAGATGTTGTACGCGATTTAAGAGCTAACATTGCAGCCGAAGCTGGTGCTCGTCAAACTTACGAACAACTGATTAAGTTAGCAACCGACGAAGGAACTAAAGAAACTTTGGTTCACCTCTTAACAAGAGAAATTTCTCATACCCAGATGTTTATGAAGGCTCTAGATTCTCTGGGTAAACTGACAGATCCATTCTTTGGGAATATTCAGCCTGATGAAACTGTTGCTCTGTATTACAACCTATCTACAAATGGCAATGGTAAGGATGAGCGTGGCCCTTGGAATTCTGAGCCAACATTCAAATACATTGCTAATCCGCTCGAGAGTCATTCTTAATTGAATGTGATTGAGTGAGAATAGAGATTGCCTTAAGCATAAATGTTGTTGGCCTATCTCCTATAAATTCATTCAGTTAACTTACCCAACAATTACTTTGTATTGTTGGGTAATAAAATTTCTCCTCTTTAAGACCTGTGATACTGAATGATTAAGAGGAAACTGAGTCAGACGAGATTTATAGTCTGGCTCACTTCATTGTCTAGCGATAGTGCGTGTGGTTTTGATAGATGTAGTTAGATAAATTCAAAAGTATTAATTAGCTATAGGAATCCGATTTGATTTATGAAAAAATCTAAGTAGGGTGTGTTATCGCGTAGCGTAACGCACCAAAGCCTTTGGATGGTGCGTTATGCCTTTGGCTAACGCACCCTACGTATATTTCAAAAATCAAATATGAGTCCTATAGACACAAAGGAATAATAATTTTCTTACTATAAATATATTAAAAGCAGGAAATATTTAAATCTCTAAATTAATTTGATTAACTCCGAATTGAGATGGGCAAATTTAAAAATCACAACTTAGATTTAGGAGATTAGATTGTGATTGTCAACGCAACACAAGATGGTTGGGAAATCATTTATCACCGCGCCCATGCTTTGCTAGCCGCTCAACTTGCAGGACAGTGGAAACGCCAAAATGCTCCAGTACGTTTATATGAAACGATCGCGGCAATTTCCCATCATGATGATTTAGAAAAAGAATGGGAGGGTAAGCATCTAACTGAAGGGGGAGCGCCAATGGATTTCACCCTAGTGCCATCAGGTTCTATCAAGCCATTGGTAGATATGACAAAGAATGCGTGCTACCGAGGACGGTGGGTGGCTCTATTAATTTCAATGCATATGAGCCGTTTGAATGAGCCAAAGCGGGGTGAATCAAAAGAAATAGACGAATTTCTTGACGAACAACTGCAAAATCAGCAACGTTGGCGCAAGGAACTGGGTATTGAAAAGGAGGAAGTAGATGCAGCGTATGCATTTATGCAATGGTGCGATCGCCTGTCACTCATCCTCTGTATGCAGGAATTACCTGACGACGAGCGGTTTTTAGAAATTAGTAAGGGGCCTGACGAGCAACGCTATGATATCAAGCAAGGCGGTGATGGCTTGATAACTGTCCAACCTTGGCCGTTTGAAAATGAGCGGTTTACAGTCAACGTCGAAGCCTGTGACCTGGAACAGCTAAAATTTGAAAGCAACGACGAACTGACTGAAGCACTCCAAAACGCTCCCATCAAGGTACTGGAGTGGACATTCGTTAAGAGTTAGAACGCTTCCCGATCGCGTGTCATAAGTAGATGAATACCTGACTTATCTTTTTTTACCTGAAAACGGTCACACTCTTCTATTTACTGCGTTTCAGCCCCTTTGTCACCCCGTCATACCAATTCGTAATTCGTAATTAAGAAAGTCCCATTTAGTCTAGGTTCCTGGGTTTGGATCTGTATCATTATTTTTGGGAAATGGTATCAGCCCTTGTTCCTTTGCTTGCCAGAAATAGGAAGTAGAATCCTTCTGCCCTCTGCCTTTTACCTTTCTTGCTAAGAGCCAAAATCCAAAATTGTAACAGTTGGAGGTATTGGTTTTTTATATACATTAAATTAAAAAGCGCCTAGAAGTGTTACCGTGTTTCCACTTCAGACGCTTTTTACTTTTAACTTGCTCCTCACACAACTAGAGAATATCACTAATATTAATAAATATTTAGTATATTGTGTGACACTTTACTAAGTGTACATTTATACATTAAATTAAAAAGCGTCTGGGAGTGTTGCCGTGTTTCCACCCCAGACGCTTTTCACTTTTAACTTGCTCCTCACACACAAATAGAGATTATCACCTATTTTCTAAAATGACAAGTATTATCTATTAAATTTTTATTAATTACACAATTTATGTACCAAAATTAAAAAGCGCCTGGGAGTGTTGCCGTGTTTCCACCCCAGACGCTTTTTATTTTTAACTTGCTCCTCACACACAACTAAAGAATATCACCTATTTTCTTGAATAGCAAGTATTATGAGTGACACTTTACCAACTGCACCATTTACATAAACTAATTTAGTGTAAAAAGTGACGTACACCAGTTAAAACCATGACTATACTTAGTTCATTGGCAGCTGTGATGGAATCTCGATCGCGTAAGCTTCCCCCTGGTTGGACAATGGCAGTAATTCCCGCAGCAGCAGCGCTTTTCACTGAATCATCAAAGGGGAAAAAGCCATCGCTGGCTAGAATTGCACCTTTGGCTTTTTCTCCAGCTTGTTCTAGGGCAATTTTAACTGAGCCGACGCGATTCATTTGACCAGCACCGACACCGAGAGTAGTGCGATCGCTTGTAACAACAATTGCATTCGATTTAACGTGCTTGCAAACTTTCCACGCAAACAGTAATTCTGCTAACTCGTCGGCAGTAGGTTGACGTTCGGTGACGATTTGCCATTGACTAGTGTCTGCAACAATGTCATCGGCAGCTTGGACAAGGAAACCACCTGCGATCGCTTTCACTGTTTCTTTAGGGCCACTGCTCAAATCTGGTAAAGTCAAAACCCGCAGGTTAGATTTTTTGGCCAGTATTTCTTGAGCATCCACTGCACAACTTGGTGCAACCACACATTCTAAAAATGTTTTAGTTAACTCGCTGGCTGTGCCAGCATCAATTGGACGGTTGAGAGCGACAATGCCACCGAAAGCAGAAACAGCATCAGCATTGAAAGCTTTTTGGTAAGCTTCTACAATAGTGTTTCCTAATGCTGTACCACATGGATTTGTGTGTTTAATAATTGTGGCGGCTGGAGTATCGGGGAACTCAGCAATAATCCGGCGTGCGGCTTCTAAATCAACCAAGTTATTGTAACTAAGTTCTTTGCCTTGGAGTTTCGTCGCAGCGGTCCATCCCGTTGGGGTAGTGCCAGTTTGATACCAAGCAGCAGGTTGATGGGGGTTTTCGCCGTAGCGCAGAGATTGCAATTGTTCGCCAGAAAGAGTATGTTGCTGTGTCCCAGAGAGGTAGGATGCGATCGCTTGGTCGTAGCTAGAGGTATGCAAGAAGCCTTTTAAAGCTGCCTTTTGACGAAACTCTAGGGATGCTTCACCATTATTTTGACGTAATTCTTGTAAATAGTCGTCATACTGCGCCGGATCGCTTAATACTGTCAAATGGGCAAAGTTTTTCGATGATGCCCGCAGCATAGCAGGGCCGCCAATATCAATTTGTTCAATAGCCTCAGCCAATGTGACAGTTGGTTTAGCAATAGTTTCCTCAAACGGATAAAGATTGACTACCACTAAATCAATCGGGCGAATTTGGTTATTTTCTAAATCTGTCAAATCTTGAGCTACATCCCGCCGGGCCAAAATCCCGCCATGAATTCGGGGGTGTAGCGTTTTCACCCTACCACCTAAAATTTCTGGTGAACCTGTGTAATCTGCAACTTTGGTAACTGGTAGCCCTGCATCTTTGAGGGCTTGAGCTGTTCCCCCACTGCTGATTAAATCAAAGTTAAATTCTTCAACCAAGCTACGGGCTAGGTCAATTAAACCAGTTTTGTTAGATACACTCAGCAGTGCTAGACGCGCCATCGATCGATTCCTCAAACTTAGATTGTGAAGCAAAGGATCTCAAGTTTTGCATAAGCCTTGGTTCACTTCAATACTGCTAAGACTGGCAAATAAAATAACTTTCTCAGCTCTACTTTATCCAATTAAGCCGCATAAACAGCAATATCTCTCAAGCGCTTGAATAAAGCATGGGGGACTTTTACTATTACAGTGGGATATAGAAAAAAGGCGTTGCATAACAGTGGGATGAATTGGGGTAAGCAGGGGAGGCAGGGGATGCAGGGGAAGCAGGGGGAGAATTTTAGAAGTTGCTAAATCATCCCGCAACTATGCAACGCCAGAAAAAATACAAGCAATTGGTATTACTGATATAAATATAGTAAAATTAATTGCTGGTAGAATTGAAAACTTCCCAATAGCCACACAAGAAATATTAAAGTTAGCAGCTTGTATTGGCAATAAATTTTCTCTAGACATACTATCTTGAGATTAGCGATCGCTCGTCAAATTATCATCGAAAAACATGGTGGAAGCATTGAAGTGAATTCCGCACTTGGAAAAGGAACAGAGTTTGTTATCCAGTTGCCAGTATACGGGGTTTAAATAGTAAATTAGCAGATTATGAGATAGTTAAGCCTTTTGTGCAACAGTAGATTTCGCAGACATAGTGCGTAACCAGCAGTGGCAGAACGTGCAACAATCCATAGTAACTGCGATTTTTCACAGCTTGTTGAGGTATCAAACTATGACTCATGCTTGCTGCGGCCCTGGCTACGCTTCGCCAGAAGCAGCCATTCAGGCAGAACGCGAAAAAGTACTGTATGCGATCGCTCTTTATACAGGTACGGGTATTGAAGAGCCAGATTATCTAGCTACTATAGATGTTGACCCCAATTCTCCGACTTACTCCCAGGTGATTCATCGCCTACCAGTGCCATACATTGGTGATGAATTACACCACTTTGGTTGGAACGCTTGTAGTTCTTGTCATGGCGATGCCCATAAATCCCGACGGTTTACTGTAATTCCTGGACTGCGTTCTAGCCGTATTTATATTGTTGATACAGCAGATACCAAAGCACCAAAACTGCACAAAGTTATTGAACCAGAAGAAATTAAAGCTAAGACCAACTTAACTGCACCCCACACGGTACACTGTTTGGCAGATGGTCATGTAATGATTTCCATGCTGGGCGACAGCGAAGGTAATGGTCCCGGTGGCTTTTTGTTACTGAATGATAATTTTGACATTGCTGGACGTTGGGAACGCCAAGCCGATACGATGCGGTTCAACTATGACTTTTGGTATCAGCCGCGTCATAATGTCATGGTGAGTAGCGAGTGGGGGGCACCCAAAACCTTTTATCCTGGTTTTGACCTGAACGACGTAGCAGCTGGTAACTATGGTCATCATATACATTTCTGGGATTGGTCAAAACAAGAGATTATCCAAAGTTTTGATTTAGGAGAAGAAGGATTAATTCCTTTAGAAGTACGCTTTCAGCATAACCCCGACAGCACCCATGGATTTGTCGCCGCAGCACTTAGTAGTAATGTTTGGCATTGGCACAAGTCTAACGGTCATTGGGAAGTAGAGAAAGTAATTGATGTGCCATCGGTGGAAGTAGAAGGCTGGCCTATCCCCGTACCATCTTTGATTACTGATATCTTGATTTCAATGTGCGATCGCTATGTTTACTTTTCCAATTGGCTGCATGGAGATATTCGTCAATACGATATTAGCGATCCTGCCCATCCTAGACTCACAGGGCAAGTTTGGTGTGGTGGTTTATTAGGTAACAGCGGCGAAGTTCAAGGTCATAAATTGGTTGGTGGCCCGCAAATGCTACAGTTGAGTCTCGATGGTCAACGGCTTTATGTAACCAATTCTTTATTTAGTAGTTGGGATAATCAGTTTTACCCCGACTTTTCCCAGACCGGCTCATATTTATTGCAGATTGACTGTGATAGTAAGAACGGGGGAATAAAAATTAACGAAGATTTCTACGTAGACTTTGGTAAAGAACCAGCTGGCCCCGCTCGCGCTCATGAGATACGCTATCCTGGCGGCGATTGCACCTCAGATATTTGGGTGTAAATTTATGTGAAATATGTAACCTTTTGTCAGAGAAAAGGGGAAAGGTAAAGAAATTTTCCTTTTTCCCTTCTTTTTTACGCATTTCATTCTATTTGTATTTATTGACCTCATCTACTTATCAAGCAGCTTTATTACCTTTTGATAAAAAAATTAATAACTCAACCAAAAAATTCCACAAGACTTTAATATCTAATTTTCTACCTTAAGCAAACTATTTATAACTGTCAGTATGAGCTAATTGTACAGCTTATACATAATAATTTTGGATATTTATACTAAAATTTTTTCAATATTCAGTAAATATTCGTAATTAATTATACAGACGACGAAGCAAACTTGCAGCAAGTAGACTCGTTTTTATATTCAGTAAAGTTTTCCTGGATATAACAGCTACTTTGATTGATGAAAGAGAAGTTTTCCAATCATAGGAGTTGAACTTATCTACTTGCAAGTTTTATGGATTGAAATTTATGAGTATGGTCGGAGTTTTAATCTTTGCTGTTGCTTTAGTTGCCATTGTTGCTGTAATGATCATTAATAGCTACAACGATTTAGTTAAATATCGCAACCGCTACAAAAATGCTTACTCCCAAATCGATGTTCAATTACAGCGCCGTTATGACTTAATTCCCAACTTGGTGGAAACTGCTAAAGGTTATATGAAACATGAGCGGGAGACCTTAGAAGCAGTTATTGCCGCTCGGAATTCTGCAATTAATGCTAGCAGTCGTGCTGTGCAAAATCCAGGCGATCCACAAGCAATGCAGCAGTTGGGTAACGCAGAAGCAGCATTAACTGGTGCATTAAGTCGCTTGATGATACTTTCAGAATCTTATCCAGAATTGAAAGCCGATCGCACCATGACTCAGGTAATGGAAGAACTGTCTTCTACGGAAAATCGCATTGCTTTTGCCCGTCAAGCTTTTAATGATTCTGTAACACTTTACAACACCAAGAGCGAATCTTTTCCCAGCAACTTGATAGCAAATACTTTTAACTTTAATGTTGCAGAATTGCTACCAGAAGCTGCTCCCGAAATTAAAAATGCTCCGCGTGTGTCTTTTTAGGTGTCTATGAATTTCTTTGAACATCAGGATCGGGCACGCCAGAACACGCAACAATTAATCGGATTGTTTTGTCTGTCGATCGCAGTCATGATTGTGGCGATTTATATTGTGGCGTTATTTTTTTTCCGTATGGCACCTCGGATTTGGTGGCATCCAGGATTATTTTTGAGCGTCGGTGTTGTCACAATAATTGCGATCGCTTTGGCCAGTGTGTATAAAATTTTATGTCTCCGGGAAGGAGGGAGGGTAATTGCCCAAGAGTTGGGGGGACGACTGCTGCTGCCAGAAACGACAGATGAACAAGGGCGACAACTATTAAATATTGTCAAAGAAATGGCGATCGCTTCTGGTATTTCCGTGCCCGAAGTTTATCTCCTCGAAGCAGAAACGAGCATCAATGCTTTTGCTGCGGGGTTTACGCCAAACGATGCCGTGATTGGAATCACCCGTGGCAGTTTGCAACACCTAAACAGAGATGAATTACAAGGAGTCATCGGTCACGAATTCAGCCACATTCTTAATGGAGATATGCGGCTGAATTTACGTTTGATGGGACTGCTACACGGAATTTTGTTCGTTTACTTAACTGGAGAATTGCTGTGGCGCATTCGCAGTAGTTCCCGCGAAGAAAAAGGTTTGCCGTTGTGGGCTTTTGGCTTAGCACTGATGGCAATTGGCGGTATCGGGTTACTCTGCGGTCGCTTAATTAAAGCCGCAGTCTCTCGGCAACGCGAATTTCTTGCTGATGCCTCAGCGGTACAGTTCACGCGCAACCCCGATGGTATTAGCGGGGTACTGCAAAAACTCCAACAGATGGATTCACGCTTGATTTCTCCAGGTGCAGAAGCCGCGAGTCACATGTTCTTTGGCAATGCCCTCAACCCTTCTTTTTGGGAGGATATGTTTGCTACGCACCCACCTCTTACAGAACGTATTCGCCGTATTGGGGGTTTGAAGGTTCGCAACATGTCAACAATGCCATCTCCCGCCACGCGTTCCCATTCCCAGGAATCTCTAACAATGGGTTTTGCAGGCGGTGGTGCAAAAGTCACACCAGAACAAGTAGTAAACCAAGTGGGAAGTGTTGCACCAGAGCATTTTGCCCATGCCCAAGCATTGTTGGCACAGTTACCAGAATCCCTGCGCTTGGGTGTACGGGAGCAGCAAAGTGCAATGGCGATTGTTTTCGCGCTGGCATTGGATACTGAAAATCTGCAAGTGCAAGAACGTCAAGTTGCTTGGTTGCGCGAAGTCCAGCCTGCTGATGTGGTAGAGAAAACTCTGGAATTTAGTCGCGAAGTTAGCCAGTTAGACTCCACCATTCGCTTACCCCTTGTCGATTTGACAGTACCCGCATTGCGCCAAAACACTGCTAAAGAATGCCTCAGACTGTGCAAATGTATCCAGGGTTTAGTTATAGCCAGCAAAAGTTTATCACTGGGAAATTTTGTGTTGCAGTTAGTACTGTGGCATCGTCTCCAGCCTTATATCAATCCGGGGTCGGTTACAAAGGTAGAATTTACTTCTATCGAACAGATTTGGCCAGATAGCATCTTAATACTGTCAGCACTCGCACGTGTTGGACAATCTCAACCCGAAGCGATCGCTTATGCTTTTCGTTCTGGAGTTTATAGGCTTCCTGAAGCCGGACAGCAGGATAAACCAGATACAGCAGTTAACAGTAACTTTGCTGAAGTCAAGAAAAGTATCGAGCGCCTGCGCCTCGCTAGTCCCAAACTCAAGCAAGCTATTGTTGATGCCTGCGCCCACACTGTACTACTAGATAACAAAGTTACTCCAGCAGAGGCTGATTTATTGAGAGCGATCGCCATGACACTAGACTGTCCCATCCCTCCATTTTTGAATCCCCAACGTGGCTTTCCAAAATCCTCGACAAAGAAGAATGCCAGGTAAAAGGGACTGGGAATAAGAGCAGAAAAATTTACGAATTAGTCTTTAATCTGGTGCAATTTTTGAGAAAGAGACTTTAGCAGCAGTGACTGAGCTGAGTGCAGGAAGAAATGATCGCCATCGAACATCTGTAGTGAGAAGGCAGCATTTGTCTGCTCTTGCCAACCTTGGATTTCATCGTAACTAACTTCGCTGTCTTCTAAACCACCAAAAGCTGCGATCGGGCAATCTAGAGGTGCTTGGGGAGTATAAATGTAAGTTTCGTGGACAGCAAAATCTGCGCGCAAGGTAGGAATAAGGAGTTCCATCAGTTCAGGGTTCTCTAACACTACTGTGGGAGTACCGTTGAGTCGTCGCAGTTCATCCTTAAAGGCAGGTTCGGGAAGGTTATGAACAGGTGGCTTGGGGTCAGGGATTTGGGGAGCGCGTCGTCCAGCAACAAAAAGATGGACAGGATGGAGATTATACTCTTGACGAAGTAAACGAGTCACCTCAAAGCTGACAAGCGCACCCATACTGTGACCAAAAAAGGCGAATGGTTTATCTGAGTATGGTACGAGGGTAGGAGCGATCGCTGCAACAAGAGGTTCTAGACGAGTGAAAGCAGCTGAGCGCATCTGGCTTCCCCGCCCCGGTAATTCAATAGGACAAACTTCTACAGTTGCGGGCAAATTGGCAGACCAAGTACGAAAAATTAAAGAGCTACCTCCAGCGTATGGGAAGCAGAATAAACGTAGGGAAGCTTGAGGATTTGGTTGAAGGCAAGTTACCCAAGAGTTAAAAGATGGTTTGGTTGGCATCAGAGAACTTCGAGTCATTCACACTTAATAATTACTATCACAGGCTCGTTGACTGAAATCTCAAAATTGAGTGCATTTTGGCAAAATTGTTTCGATTCAAGTGTCATGTTATCCAAATCATCAGTAGAGAATACGATAGGGGCACAACATTTGTTGTGCCCTTAAGAAAAACCTATATTCCACACCTGAGAATCTAAAACTGAGTTTTGGCTTCTAATTTGCCGCTAACTTCCCCCAACTTACATAAGGCAGTTTGGTAACTGTTTCCCGAATTTGGTTGGCGTTAGCTACTAACTGACCGCAAGCGTCCCAACTGCCAGAAACGAACATATTTCTGGAACCTTCACCTATAGAAACTGGAGCTGTGTAATCACCAATTTGCACTTCCAAGGTTTCCAGATTCACGGTGACCGACGCTTGGGGATTGGCAGCTACTAACTGTTGCAGTTGTTTGACGATTGCTGCATCACCTGTCAAACAAGGTATGCCCATAGCAACGCAGTTACCGAAAAAGATTTCTGCAAAGCTTTCACCAACGAGGGCTTGAATTCCCCATTTGGCGATCGCTTGTGGTGCATGTTCTCGTGATGAACCACAGCCAAAGTTGCGATTAACGATTAAAATTTTTGCGCCTTGGTACTGGGGTTGGTCAAAGGGATGCTCGCCGTTGAGGGCTTTGCGGTCATCAATAAACACACCTTCGCCTAACCCATCAAAGGTGACGGCTTTTAAATAGCGGGCGGGAATGATGCGATCGGTGTCTATGTCATTGCCTACTAAAGGTATACCGCGCCCTGAAACTGTTTTAACTTCACTCACCATAAACTTTACTTATTACCTACAGATTTGTTAGTTGTCAGTTGCTATTGAATACTGACCACTGACTACTGACTACTGACCACTACAGCAACTCGCGCACATCCGATACTTCGCCTTTAATGGCAGCAATAGCAACCATTGCTGGACTCATGAGCAATGTGCGACCAGAAGAGGAACCTTGCCGCCCTTTAAAGTTGCGGTTAGAAGAGGAGGCACTAATCTGCCTTCCTTGAAGCTTATCGGGGTTCATGGCTAGACACATAGAGCATCCCGGTTCGCGCCACTCAAATCCAGCTTCTTGGAAAATATTATGCAATCCTTCGGCTTCTGCTGCTTTTTTGACACGTTCGGAACCAGGAACAACGAAGGCTTTGATTCCCTCAGCAACGTGGCGACCTTGAGCAATTTTGGCGGCTTCTCGCAAGTCGCTGAGTCTACCGTTAGTGCAGCTGCCAATGAAGCAGACATCGATTTTAGTACCTTTGATGGGTTGACCGGGATATAAATCCATGTAGCGATAAGCTTCTTCAGCAACAAAGCGGTCTTCTTCGGGCAATTCTTCGGGCTTGGGCACTAATTGGTTGATACCAATGCCTTGACCGGGAGTAATTCCCCAGGTAACTGTCGGCGGAATCTCAGCAGCGTCGAATACCACAACATCGTCGTATTCAGCATCAACATCGCTCTTGATTGATTCCCACCAAGCTACTGCTTTATCCCAATCTGCGCCTGTGGGGGCAAAGTCTCTACCCTTGAGGTAATCATAGGTGACTCCATCGGGATTGACGTAACCGCAACGGGCACCGCCTTCGATCGCCATATTGCAGACTGTCATCCGCTCTTCCATGTTCATTTGCTCAAAGGTAGTGCCTGCGTATTCATAGGCGTAACCCACACCGCCTTTCACCCCAAGAGTACGGATGATATGCAGAATCACATCTTTAGCATAGACACCGGGGTTAAGAGTCCCGTTCACTTCAATTTTGCGGACTTTCAATTTGGAGAGGGCAAGAGTTTGGGAAGCGAGAACGTCCCGGACTTGACTAGTACCAATACCAAAAGCGATCGCTCCAAATGCCCCATGACTGGAAGTGTGGCTATCTCCACAAGCGATCGTCATTCCTGGTTGAGTAAGTCCTTGTTCTGGAGCAATCACATGAACTATACCTTGATTGCCAGAACCGATGTTATGAAAAGTGATGCCATTTTCTTGACAGTTCTGTTCCAGCGCCTGGATCATTTCTTCTGCCAAGCTATCAGTAAAGGGACGCGCCTGATTTTCTGTAGGTACAATATGATCTACGGTAGCAACTGTCCGCTCTGGAAACAGTACTTTTAGACCTCGTTCCCGTAACATAGCAAAGGCTTGGGGACTGGTGACTTCATGAATTAGATGCAGTCCGATAAATAGTTGCGTCAGCCCTGAAGGAAGTGTACCAACGGTGTGTAAGTCCCAAACTTTATCAAACAGGGTACCTTTGCTCATACGTCAATGGTTCTTTAACGAGTCAGACTTTCCATAGTATCAAAAAAAAGTCAGGCTGTTGCTATACGATTTATTATCGGAACTCCAAATAAATTATCAACTGGTCGCGGCGTTACGCGAGCGCAAGGTGCGATCGCCAAAAATCGGCATAAAAATGATTGTATTGAGTAAAAAACGAGTAGCAAAAACGCTGTTCAAGGCTGAAAGTATTGCTTTGGCGTTGGTTTTGTATGTTTATTGGTAGAATATGACAGTTGTATTCTGCCGCGAACGTTGATTGAGCGTTATACCTTGCCCGAAATGGGCAACCTGTGGACTGAATCTTATAAATTAAAAACCTGGCTCCAGGTAGAGATTGCAGTTTGTGAAGCCCAAGCTGAACTGGGTTATATTCCATCTGGTGCAGTTGAGGAAATTAAGGCCAAGGCAAATTTTGACCCAAAGCGGGTGCTGGAAATTGAGGCGGAAGTCCGCCATGATGTCATCGCTTTTTTGACAAATGTCAATGAATATGTAGGTGATGCCGGACGTTATATTCACCTGGGTTTAACTAGCTCGGATGTACTAGATACAGCTTTAGCACTGCAATTAGTTGCTAGTTTGGATGTGTTATCGCAACGCCTCGAAGATTTGATTCAGGCAATTCGCCAACAAGCACGAGAACATCGGCATACGGTGATGATTGGTCGATCGCACGGCATTCACGCCGAACCAATCACCTTTGGTTTTAAGCTAGCTGGATGGTTAGCAGAAGTGTTGCGACACCAAGAACGCCTGAGAATTCTGCGCGAAACTATTGCCGTGGGGAAGATTTCCGGTGCGGTGGGAACTTATGCCAATATCGAACCACGCGTGGAAGCGATCGCTTGCCAAAAACTCGGACTCAAACCTGATACGGCCTCAACTCAAGTTATTTCCCGCGATCGCCATGCCGACTACGTGCAGCAGTTAGCCTTAGTCGCAGCTTCCATCGAACGCTTTGCTGTAGAAATTCGCAATCTGCAAAAAACAGACGTTTTGGAAGTTGAAGAATTCTTCGCCAAAGGTCAAAAAGGCTCCAGCGCGATGCCACATAAGCGCAACCCCATTCGTTCAGAACGACTGACGGGAATGGCACGACTGGTTAGAAGTCATGCTGGTGCAGCTTTAGAAAACGTCGCTCTCTGGCACGAGCGTGATATTTCGCACAGTTCTGTAGAACGGGTGATTTTGCCCGATGCTTGCATTTTGACGCATTTTATGTTGGTAGAAATAACCGAATTGGTGAAAAACCTGTTGGTTTATCCTGAGAACATGGAACGCAATCTTAACTGCTACGGTGGCGTTGTGTTCAGCCAAAAAGTACTACTTGCTTTGTTAGATAAAGGACTAAGCCGGGAGGAAGCTTATGCAATCGTCCAAGAAAGCGCTCACGCCGCTTGGAATAAACCAGAAGGCAATTTCCACGGCTTGATTAGTAAAGACTCGCGTGTCACCCAAAAGCTTTCACCAACTGACATTGAGACGTGTTTTGACCCCCAACAACATCTCCGGCATTTAGAACAAGTTTACCAGAGGTTGGGTATTTAAACTTTATTGGTTATGGGGCATGGGTTATTCTTCTAGTACCTAGTCCCCATCCCCTAGAAAGCCAGTCCCCAATATGTCAAAAAAGACATATTAAAGATACTAAAAATATTTAATATGGCATCTCCAAAAACCGCTAGTTTGTTGCTGTGATTTTCATCAGCGATGGGTAGTATAAATAACAAATATTTGCTTGTTTAATAGCGTTTTAAGTGCCCTGATGATTGAAATTCTGGCTACACTTTCTGCTTCTGCGGCGGCAGGAATAAGAATAGGCATACCTCTATTGATCATCGGACTGTTGCAGGGTAGTGACTTGTGGTCGCAAGTGCCAATTTTATCTCACGTTTCCTCGCCGCTCTTGTTCGGCTGCCTCACCAGTTGGTCTTTAGTTGAACTACTTGCCTCAAAAAAGCTATGGGGACAAAGAGTAGTACAACTAGTCCAATTACTTTTTTCTCCCCTTGTAGGGGCAATTATGGGGTTAGCAGTAGCTTCAGCAACAGCAACACCTCATTGGCTCATTGCCTTTGTTGGGGGTTTATTAGCTTTAGTACTCCAACTAGTTCAAGTTGGTTGGTTTTATCGCTTGCGTGGCTTGCCCTTGTGGGCAGTTTTTCTTCAAGATACCTTGTGTATTGCTCTGGTGCTTTTTGCCTTTGACGCTCCCAAGCAAGGAGGATTAATTGCCCTCATCCTCCTCTGGCTTGCAGTGCGTAGTGCTAAGCAGTGGTATGTCTGGTATCACAAAGTCAAAAGGTAAAAGTAAAAAATCTTTTGCCTTTTTACTTTTGACTTTATTAATGCCCTATGCCCCTTACTGCAAAAGGCCTATCATGTGCAGCAGACCATGACCAGTGACTAGCTCAATAATTAAAGCAATAAAGCCCAGCATGGCAATACGACCATTCCAAACTTCGGCGCTAGTTGTCATACCCCATTCCCAACGTTCTTGGGGGTACATCTTGACCCTTTTTTTCATTTGGGCGGCTTGCGAAAGTTTGAAACTGGGTTCTTTCAGGGCATCTATTACTAGGTCTGCCAGTGCTTTAATAAATACCGGATGGGTGTTGGGAGCTGGTACGCGACGGAAATTGTGAATTCCTGCTTCTTCAGCTACTTCGCGATACTCAATATCAATTTCTTGTAGTGTCTCAATGTGTTCTGAGACAAAACTGATAGGCACA
The DNA here is from genome assembly GCA_003326215.1 of Nostoc minutum NIES-26. Lineage (GTDB taxonomy): Bacteria > Cyanobacteriota > Cyanobacteriia > Cyanobacteriales > Nostocaceae > Dendronalium > Dendronalium minutum. The sequence continues at coordinate 71,052 of LXQD01000087.1, forward strand.
ACGACCAAATCTTTCACACCTTGTGCGCCTAATTCTTTAAGCGCATCTTCAGTATAAGGTTGAAGCCATTCTACTGGCCCTACGCGACTTTGATAAGCTAAGGTATGGGAATTAGGTCGATTAAGGGTCTGCATAATTAGGGCAGTACAATCCTCAATTTCCTGCTGGTAGGGGTCGCCAGCTTCTTCAACGTAGCTTTTAGGAACGCCATGAGCGCTGAAAAATATATGAACTTCATTGGGATTGGGAAATTGATCGAGTTCCTGGGCTATGAGTTCTGCCATTGCCTGGAGGTAACTTGGTTGTTTGTACCAAGATGGAATGACAGTATATTCAAGGCGTTGTAATTTTGGGTCTTCTTGCCAAAGTTTTTCTAAAAGCCGAAAGCTTGAACCACTAGTGCTGATGGAAAATTGAGGATACAGTGGTAAGATTACTAACTTCTCGATATTATCTTGAGTGAGTTGAGCGATCGCTTCTTCAGTATAAGGATGCCAATAACGCATTCCTACGTAAATATTAGCCTCTTGCCCCGAATAACCTAATTGCTCCTTCAGGGCTTCGCCTTGAGCTTCTGTAATCCGCCGCAGTGGCGAACCACCGCCAATTTGCTTATAGTTTTCTTGAGATGTTCTGGTTCGCCGTGAGGCAATGAACCAAGCTAGGGGTTTTTGCAACCAGCGAAATGGTAGGCGAATAATTTCCGGATCGGAAAAGAGGTTATACAAAAACGGCCCGACATCCTCTAACTTGTCAGGTCCCCCTAGATTGAGTAATAAGACGCCTACACGACTCATAGCAGTTACTTTCCCCCAATCTTTTCAGATTTTTTTACTAATGTTAACAATATATCTTTAATTAAAGATAAAGGTTAATCATTAGGACAGATGCAATGGCAACAATTTTAAGGGATTGGAGTTACCGCTATCAATGGTTGTATGATGGCATCTCACGCTTAGCGGCTCTAAGTCTAGGCGGTGAAGCCCGTTTTCGGCAACTGGCTTTGCAAGGCTTAACAATTAACTCAGATAATCAGGTATTAGATTTATGCTGCGGCAGCGGTCAATCGACACAATTTTTAGTGAAATCTTCACAAAATGTAACAGGGCTGGATGCTTCACCATTCTCTTTGCGACGGGCACGGCAGAATGTTCCTGAAGCTGCGTATGTAGAAGCTTTTGCTGAAAAGATGCCGTTTGCAGATAATCTGTTTGACGTGGTACATACCAGCGTTGCATTGCACGAAATGCAGCCTGAGCAATTGCAAAAAATTATTAATGAGGTTTATCGGGTGCTGAAGCCGGGAGGAGTGTTTACGCTAGTGGATTTTCACGCTCCCACTAATCCTATATTTTGGCCTGGAGTATCGCTATTTTTACTATTGTTTGAGACAGAAACAGCTTGGCAGTTACTAAAGACTGATTTACCTGACTTATTAACTAAGACTGGGTTTAAGGTAGGCAAGCCAACTTTGTATGCAGGTGGCAGCTTGCAAGTAATACAGGCGAGGAAATGAACTGCGAGGGTGGTGGCAGAAATAACTTGCACCAAAAGCTAAAAGAGAGTGCTGCGGTAGTAAATGCAGCTAATGTTACGGTAAATTAATAAACAAACCGTAGTAACAATCGTGTAGTACTGCACGGATGACAGCCAATACCAAGAACAATTTGCCGTTGCTACGTAAAGGTGGTCTTGAGTAATTATCCAATACTGTAGGCAATTTTTCTCAAATAATCATAAAAAATGATGCAAGAAATAACACGCCGCAAATTTATCGCAACTGCTACTCTAGCAACGGGTTTTGCCTTGGCAGTGCAACCCATTTCTGCCCAAGTCATCTCCACTGATGCTAAAGGGTTGGTAGCTGGTGCGGTAAAAATTCCCGTCAAAGATGGTGAACTTCCTGCCTACAGAGCAGTACCTGCAACTGGTAAAAATTTTCCAATCGTGTTAGTAATTCAGGAAATCTTTGGTGTACACGAACACATTCAGGATATCACCCGCCGCTTTGCCAAGTTGGGGTACTTGGCGATCGCTCCGGAAATGTTCGTGCGACAAGGTGATGTCTCCAAGTTAAGCAGCATCGACGAAATTCGCCCAATTGTAGCCAAAGTGCCAGATGCCCAAGTATTATCCGATCTCGATGCCACTGTAGACTGGGCTGTGAAGTCTGCTAAGGGTAATGCTGACAAGTTGGCGATTACAGGCTTCTGCTGGGGTGGACGTATTACCTGGCTGTACGCAGCACATAATCCCAAGGTTAAGACAGGTGTAGCCTGGTATGGACGACTGGTGGGCGATACTAGCAAACTAACACCTAAGCATCCTGTTGATATTGCATCCGCACTCACAGTTCCCGTTCTCGGACTCTACGGTGGCAAGGATACGGGCATTCCTCTCGATACAGTGGAAAAGATGCGCGATCGCCTTAAGGAAAGCGGCAATAAATCCAAAATCATTGTTTATCCTGATGCACCCCACGCTTTTTTTGCTGATTATCGCCCCTCCTACCGTGAGAAATCAGCTCAAGATGGTTGGCATCGCCTCCAAGCATGGTTTAAGCAGCATGGAGTGTAAGAGACTTCTATTGATAACTCATGACTGGAGATAAGAGAGCAGGCAAAGAGAAAACTCCTGTCTCGTACCTTCTGCTTTTTGAGTTTAATCAATTAAAAAACTCTATAAAAAAAGCCCCAGACTTGATAAAATCTGGGGCTTTTCCTCTTGAACCACCATTTTATTTTTAACTTAAAAATATATGTTTAATATCAAGAATACAGACATAATTTTCTTAATTATGTCTAACTAAGTAGTTATATAAAATACTGTTTAATATTAGAATTCACCAATTTTATTCAGATGAAGTTTATAAATACTATAGAGATGATTTTCAAAACAGATAAATCTACATAGTTACTAAGTGCTTTTCCTCTTTATCTAACAAGACATAACTCCTTAATTTATGTCTAAAGACTTAATTTCAAGGAGTTGTATTTTTCAACTTGTTCATCAAAAATAAAGATAGCCTCTAACAAATAGTAGGCGTTCTTTGTAAGAACCTAACCTTATCCAATGTCTCTAGTCCGCGCAAGCGGACTTTTATTTATTTATGCTTCAATATAAAATTAATAACTAAAGTTGCTCTTAAGAAAGATAACTATATATATCATGGGGTTTGAACAGAGTGTAAAGTCTAATAAAAGAAATTATGTCTAAATCTTTTATCTTAAAGACTTGAAAATTTTGCATAAACAGAGAAAATAAAAGTGTTACCTGATTATTGCCCAATCAGGTAATAATTAGCCCTTGTAGTATGTCCGCTTTAGCGGACTTTATTTATCATATTAAAAAGCATAAATCGATAATTTTATTCCATAAAATAGAGAAAAATTTGCAGGTTTGATGGGGAAAAGACGATCTATCTTAGTTAAAGTAGCTAACTGTATGGGGTTGATAAAATTGCTATCACCTCACAGTTAAATATAATATCTGCAAGAGTTACAGGAGATGAGACTGTGAGTAATTTAGGCACGAAAAGATTGGAAACTGCTTTAGCGATCGCAACTTATGCTATCGGTAGCGGTACTGCCTCAATTGCACCAACCCCTGGTGGAGAAATTCCTAAGCAGTTGATTTTAACAGCTTCTGATATTTTAATGTATACCAGAATTTGGAAAATTTATTTTGAAGAGGATTTATCTAATAAGGGATTGGTAGAAATATTAGCAGAGTTGGGTTTAGTGACAGTTGGTGCAACAGCCACAGCTTATATAGTAAGTAAAGCAAGTACTGCTATCTTAAAGGAAATTACCAACTGGACTGGGCCATTAGGATGGGGTATTGCAGGTGCGATCGCAGGTTCCCTAAGTGGTTTATTTGGGTTTGCTTGGGCACTTTATTGCGACAACCTTTATTCTCAAAAATGGCTAAAACCAGTTTAATTCTATTTAAGTACTACAGGTGTAGATAAGTTTGAATTAGGGTGCTACTAAAAGTTAATTTGTAAAGCAGTGAATTTTGTCATTTTCACAAAAATTCCCCAACCTTCTTTAAAAAGAAGGTTGGGGAAATTAAATCTTAACCGAACCTTATTACTTTATGAAGAATAAGCATCCATTGGCAGACAAGAACAAACAAAATTTCTGTCGCCAAAAGCCGCATCTATGCGACCAACAGCAGGCCAGAACTTATGTTCGCGAGTCCAAGGCGCGGGGTAGGCAGCTTGTTCGCGAGAATAGGGATGATGCCATTCTCCCGCGATCAGACTTTCCGTGGTGTGGGGTGCATTCTTTAAGACATTATCTTCAGCATCCACCTTGCCTAATTCAATTTCAGCAATTTCTGCACGAATAGCAATCAAAGCATCACAAAAACGGTCTAATTCTTCCTTAGATTCGCTTTCTGTCGGTTCCACCATGATTGTACCTGCAACCGGCCAGGAGACAGTCGGCGCATGGAAACCGTAGTCCATTAAACGCTTGGCAACATCATCGATTTCGATACCCGCAGATTTTTTGAGCGATCGCAAATCTAAAATGCATTCATGGGCAACTAGACCATTTTTCCCTTTATACAAAACGGGATAGTATGTTTCAAGTCTCTTAGCAATGTAGTTAGCATTGAGAATTGCCACTTTCGTTGCTTGGGTTAAACCAGCTGCACCCATCATGGCAATGTACATCCAGGAAATCACTAAGATACTAGCACTACCCCAAGGAGCAGCAGCAACAGCACCAATATGTGAGTGCTGAGTAGAGACGCGATTAATCGCGTCTTTACAAGGGAGTGCTAAGTCCTGAGTTGATTTTTTAATGGGGGCTACAACATGTCCGGGTAGAAATCGTACAAGATGGGAGGCTACGCCAATTGGCCCCATGCCAGGGCCGCCACCACCGTGAGGAATACAAAAGGTTTTGTGCAAGTTCAAATGACAGACATCCGCGCCAATATCTCCAGGACGACAAATTCCCACTTGGGCATTCATATTTGCCCCATCCATGTAAACTTGTCCGCCGTAACTATGGACAACAGTGCAGATTTCCTGAATTGCCTCCTCAAACACACCGTGAGTTGAAGGATATGTCACCATCAACGCGGCGAGTTCATTGCTATGCTTTTCTGCCTTAGCTTTGAGATCGCTAATGTCAATATTACCTTCAGTATCACAGGCAACTGCCACTACCTTCATGCCGCACATCACTGCACTTGCGGGGTTTGTCCCGTGTGCAGAGGTAGGAATCAAACAGACGTTGCGGTGTTCTTCTTTGCGACTTTCATGATACTGACGAATCACTAAAAGTCCTGTGTATTCACCTTGAGAACCCGCATTTGGTTGCAGAGAAACTCCTGCAAACCCAGTAATTTCAGCTAACCATGCCTCAAGTTGCTGGAACAAAATTTGATAGCCGCGCGTTTGCGATGGGGGAGCAAATGGATGAATCTTACCAAATTCCTCCCAAGTCACTGGAATCATCTCAGCTGTCGCATTTAACTTCATCGTGCATGACCCCAAAGGAATCATCGATGTAGTTAGAGACAAGTCCTTAGTTTCTAACTTGTGTAGATAGCGCAACAACTCAGTTTCTGAGTGATAGCGGTTAAAGACAGGGTGAGTGAGGTAACTGCTTTGGCGAAGAAGGGGGAAATGGAAAGCAGGAGATGTTAATTCTTCTAAACTGAAGGGTAGATTATCTGTACCTGCGAAAATCTGCCAGAGGTCAATTAAGTCTTCTAATGTAGTTGTTTCATCTAGAGAGATACCAACAGCAGTGTCATCAAAAATGCGTAGGTTAATATTTCGTGCTTGACAAGCTTCAAGAATTGTTTCCAGCTTGCGGGTTCCTAACTCCACTCGCAGCGTATCAAAGAAATCTTCAGAATTAATTTTGTAACCTAGGTGCTTTAATCCTTCTGCCAATGTTAAAGTTAGCTGGTGGATGTTCTCGGCAATTGCTTTAAGTCCAGCAGGGCCATGATAAACGGCGTACATACTCGCCATCACTGCCAACAACACCTGTGCTGTACAGATATTACTAGTAGCCTTTTCACGGCGGATGTGCTGTTCGCGGGTTTGCAAGGCGAGACGCAATGCAGGCTTACCTTGAGCATCTTTTGATACTCCCACAATTCGCCCTGGAACTTGCCGCTTATACTCTTCTTTGGTAGCAAAGTATGCCGCATGAGGCCCCCCAAACCCCAAGGGGATACCAAATCGCTGGGTACTTCCTACAGCAATATCAGCACCAAATTCGCCAGGTGGTGTGAGTAAAGTTAGGCTTAAGGGATCTGCTGCTACCGTCACCAATGCACCCTCAGCATGGGCTTTTTCGATAAAAGCGCGGTAGTCGTAAATAGTGCCGTCACTTGCAGGGTATTGCAGAACTGCCCCAAAAATTGGTCGATCGAAATCAAATGTTTGATGATCGCCAACAATGATTTTAATTCCTAGAGGTTTAGCACGTGTTTGCAATACGTCAATAGTTTGAGGATGGCAGTCACGAGAAACAAAATAGGCATTGGCTTTATTTTTGCAAACACCATAACTCAGACTCATTGCTTCTGCTGCTGCTGTAGCTTCATCAAGTAATGAAGCATTGGCAATTTCCAAACCTGTCAAGTCGATAATCATGGTTTGGAAATTGAGTAACGCTTCGAGTCGACCTTGAGCAATTTCTGGCTGATAGGGAGTGTAAGCAGTATACCAACCAGGGTTTTCTAAAATATTACGTCCAATTACAGGAGGGGTAATGCAGTCGTAATATCCCATACCAATGTATGAGCGGCAAACCTGATTTTTGGCAGCAATTTGTTTTAACTTTGCCAGTGCTGCGTACTCACTTTGTGCTTCTGGTAACTGTAGCGCTTTATTTAGCCGAATTGTCTGCGGTACTGTTTGGTCTATAAGGGTATCTAGACTAGACAACCCCAATAACTCAAGCATTTGCTTAAGATCATCGGAGTTAGGGCCAATATGCCTTTGTGTAAAATTATTTAACTTTTGACTCCTCTCGTCTAGGGTCTGGCGATCGCTAGATTTAGGAATAGGGGCGTGCATTACCACTAATGAAACTCCAGACGCAACTATTTAATATTTTGCAATAAATACTCTTAAACTGGGGACTGGAGATTGGGGAACTTGGGGCCCCCTCTGGGGATTAGGGGCAATGGGGACTGGAGATTGGGATATTAGTTATTTCTTCCTCATCTCCCCCTGCTCCCCGATTGCGTACAGACGCGATTAATCGCATCTGTACGCACTCACTACTCACCTTCTACTAAGGCGCGATACTCATCAGCGGTCAACGCATCCTCAAGTTCATCAGGGTTGTCAACGCGTACTTTCACTAACCACCCCTCGCTGTAGGGTTCATCTGACACTACTTCGGGATCGTCAAGCAAGGGTTCATTACGTTCTACAACTGTGCCGGTTACTGGTGAAGTTAATGATTCAACGGCTTTGACTGATTCAATTGAGCCAAAGGTTTCTCCTTTCTCAAGAGCATCGCCAATCTCTGGCAATTCCACAAACACGATATCACCTAATTCCTTTACGGCAAATTCAGTAATGCCGATGGTAGCAATTTCGCCATCTAGCCGCACGTATTCATGACTATCCAGGTATCGCAAATCTTCAGGATATTCAGACATATCACTTACCCTCCCGTATCACAAAAATTATTGCCCCAACAGTAATGCTGGTCATATTTGATAACGAACCTTACTGTAGATTGAGTAGTTTACAACACATTATTCCTTAAAAACTGCAAAGGATGAAGTAGAAAGGGTGAAGTGCGTGGCACGTAGGGTCTTGCCAAAGACTAGGATGAAGTATGGCATTTCAGCTTACTGTACTCTCTATTCTTAGGACTTACACAAAACTACGCTGTTTAGCAGCAATTTATGAATTGCCGCTAAATGAAAATAACAGTTTCGGCTATTGTTTGTGTCAAGTTCTGACTCTGTAAAAAACTGTTTTTTGGGCACATCCTTTCGCCTTCATCTTCATCCTTTAGTTTTTGACCGATAAAAGGGACGTTTAACTACAACTGCTGGATAAGCTTTGCCGCGAATTTCTACTTCTAGCTGCTGACCAACAGTTGCTAGCTTGGCAGGAACATACGCTAAGGCAACAGGATAACCAAGTGTCAGAGATAAGGTACCACTAGTAACTTCTCCGATTATTTCACCCGCTGATAAAACTTGGTAGCCATGACGGGCTATGTTCCGTCCTTGCATTTGTAAACCTACCAGTCGGCGCTGTACCCCAGTAGCTTTTTGCTGTTCCAAAATTGCCCGACCAATAAAATCACCTTTGCTATCGAGGTGAACTAGCCACCCTAAACCTGCTTCTAAGGGAGTGGTGGTATCGTCGATATCTTGGTTGTAAAGTGCCATTGCGGCTTCGAGACGAAGAGTATCTCTTGCACCAAGTCCACAGGGTATGACACCAGCTTTATAGAGATTTTGCCACAATTCTATCCCTACATCCGGATCTACCATCACCTCAAAACCATCTTCTCCGGTGTAACCTGTGCGAGCAACAAAAGCAGTTTTACCCAGTATGTTTGCTTGTAGATGTCCGAATGCTTTGATTGGTTGTAAGTTTTCTTGGACAAAGGGTTGGAGATAGTTGATAGCTTGTGGCCCTTGCACAGCAATTAAAACTTTTTCTGGTGAAACGTCTTGGAATTGCACCTCGTTTGGGTCAAGGTGTTGTAATAGCCATGCTTTGTCTTTACCAGTGGTTGCTGCATTGACAATAATTAATACCTGCTGTGTAGCAGTAGTATCTTCACCTTGGAAGTAGACGATAATGTCGTCAATGATTCCTCCTTGGGGATTTAATAATACTGTGTATTGCGCTTGACCTGGTTGCAAGCGATTCAAGTCTGAGGGCACTAAACTCTGGAGTTGAGAAATCAGGTTTTTACCTTGGAGAGTAAATTTACCCATGTGGGAAATATCGAACATTCCGGCTGTATTTCTGACAGCTTCGTGTTCGCGGCTAATGCCACTAAATTGTACCGGCATTTCCCAACCGCCAAAGCTGGTTAGCCGTGCTTTGAGTTCTACACCTAGTTGATATAAAGGAGTTCGGGCCAAAGATTGGATGATGTCTTCTTGATTAGTCACAAGTATTTTTGCTTCGCGATCGCGTTTACTATTAGTCTAAAAGTTACTTTCCAATACGAGTTTGTTTCAAATTTTAGCTAGATATCTGCATGTTTGGGCTGTATAGGTGACCTTTCTATAGTGGATAGTTAACTAAATTCTGCCTGAGTATTTACTGGTTACAATCGCGTTTTGATTATTTTTTCTCTCTTGTGAGTTGTTTTAGGGCACTGTTGCGCCTTTGAGGCTGACGATTGCACCTTTTGTGCGGAAAGTTGCACCTTTAAGGCTGACGATTGCACCTTTGATGCGGAAAATTACGCCTTTGAGGCTGGCGGTTGCGCCTTTGATGCGGAAATTTGTATCTTTGAGGCTGGCGATTGGATTTTTGATGCGGAAATTTGCGCCTTTAAGGCTGGCGGTTGAGGATCAAAGGCTCAAATTTGGTGTTTGGTAATTTGCCAATGAGCATAAGAATCGAACCACAGAGGCGCAGAGGACGCGGAGGAAGAGTTGAAGAGGGAGCGATCGCTATAATATGCGGTGGGTGGGGTAAATTTTGTCATCTGTGGTTAGGATAAGTTACAAGTGTAAAAATTATCTTTATCCTTAGCAAAGATGAGTATCGACCTTGTAGTTAATGCACTTAAGAGTATTGCTAAACCTGCGGCTTCTCTAGTTATTAATCAAGCTCAACGCAATGAAACTGTAGTCAGACTCTTAAAGGAATTCAAGTTTGATCCAGTACAACCACCCAAAGATGTTGATGGTGTTTATGTTTACTCTTTAATTGAGTATGGTGTGGGTCAGCCGGAAGCAATTCTAAATCTTTTTAGGGAAAGAGAGATTAAAAATGCTTTTTGGAGTGCTTATACTGCAAATAATCCATTGGGTTTTTGCAAGGAAGTAGAAAAGTTTTTGCAGGGTAAGGATTTAGAATTTGATATCCGATTGTTGAGGATTGATCTGAGAGTGGAGTTAGAAGAGTTTGGCGAAAAATTTATTGAGGTTGCCAAAAAAAGTGGCTCTATTGATTTTAAGCCTTTCCCTGAATGGAATTTAGACGAGTATCCAGCGGAATTTAAGTCATTAATTAGAGAGAAAATTCGCTCGTTTTGCGGTCGTAAGTTTGTTTTTGACGCATTTAAGCAATTTTGCGATACAAATCGCAGTGGTTACTTTACAGTGGTGGGTGATGCAGGGATGGGGAAGAGTACCATTGCTGCTAAATATGTCTGGGATAATAAATCGCCATGCTATTTTAATATTCTTTCAGACGGTCGCAATCGAGCGGAGCTATTTTTAGAAAGTATTCGCAAACAATTAATTAAGCGTTACCAGTTGCAAAATGCCGAGAAGGCTAATTTAGCAGATTTACTAGAACAGGTTAGCAAAAAGCTGACGGATAGCGATCGTCTTGTAATTGTAGTTGATGCTTTAGATGAAGTGGAACAAGAAACAGGAGGGAATCTTTTAGATTTACCGCCGTCGCTTCCTGAACGTGTCTATTTTCTGCTGACTAGACGACCCTATACCAGAGATAAAAAACGCTTGTCTGCACCAGATGTCCCAGTAGAGGAGCTAGATTTAAGGGGAAGTCAGTATATTGATTTGAGTCGTGAAGATATCAAGGAGTATATTCGGTTCTTTTTAAATGATGATCAAGACTATAAGAACTCAATTAGGCAATGGATTCAAGACCGCAATATTTCTGATAACGATTTTGTTGAGCAGGTAGCAACTAAGAGTGAAAATAACTTCATGTACCTGCGTTATGTTTTGCCAGGAATTGCTAAAGGTGAATACAATGACCTGAGTTTAAAGCAATTACCTGATGGTCTGCAAGAATATTATCAAGTCCATTGGCAGCGTATGGGGATGGAGGAAAAGCCCCAAGAAGTAAAAGTATTTATCCTCTTTATTTTAGTGGAGATTGGCACACCAATTCCTTGTGAGATGATAGCGGCGATCGCCGAACAGGATGAATATGAGGTGCAAGTAGTTTTAGATGAATGGGTTGAGTATTTTAAACTACAAAATATTAAGGGAGAAAACTGCTATAGCATCTATCACGCTAGTTTTTTAGATTTCTTGAAAGTAAAACGGATTCTAGATTCTAAACGGAAGCTATTTCAAGAGGTTAATCAACGCATTGCGGACTACCTCATAGAGGAGATGGCGTGAGATGAAAGGATTCGCTGACAAGTTAGCGGCAAAAAGTCCTGCATTTCAACGTACTTACTTGGGTATTTTAGCGCCAAGCTTGGTGAAATCGGGAAATTTTGATAAGTATTACCAAACACTGACTGATTTTGATTTTATGTTGGCAAAGATTAATCATCCTGAGTTTGGAGTGCGGTCGTTAATTGATGATTATAAATTTATAGATAATTCACAAATATTTGATAATCCCGAACGAGTTAAAATCTTGAAATTAATTGAGGGAGCTTTAGAACTTTCAGCACATCTTTTAAATAAAAATCAGGTAGAGTTATTATCTCAACTATGGGGACGTTTGCTATCTTTTGAATTACCAGGAATTAAAGCGTTTCTAACAATTACAAAGCAAACACAATTTCAACCTTGGTTACGTCCACTCATACCTAGTTTAGATCCCCCTGGTCGAACCCTGCTACGTACTCTCACTGGTCATAGTAGTTCAGTAGATGCTATTACCATTACTTCCAATGGTAAATTTCTAATTTCTGGCTCTAATGATAAGTCTCTAAAAGTATGGAATCTAGAAACAGGAAGGGAAGATTTCTCTCTGAGAGGTCACACTGACAAGATAAATACAATAGCAGTTACGCCTAATGGGAAACTACTGATTTCTGGATCTAGTGATAAAACAATAAAAGTTTGGAATTTAGACACAAAAACAGAAGTTTTTATTTTTAAAGGTCATACAGATCAAATAACATCTGTTACTATCACACCAAGTAATAAAAGAGTACTTTCCGCTTCGGAAGACAAGACAATAAAAGTTTGGAATTTGAAAACAAGAAGAGCAATTAAGACCCTTACAGGACATAGTAAAAAGGTTAATCATCTGGCATTGATGTCCTATGATAGATTGATAATTTCTGGATCAGATGATAAAACACTCAAAGTTTGGGATTTAGAAACAGGATCGGAGCTTATACATTAACAGGTCATACTGATTCTGTACAATCTGTAATTATTACACCTAATGGGAAACAGGTAATTTCTAGTTCAACGGACAATACTCTCAAAGTCTGGAACTTGAACACAGGCAAAGAAATCTTTAATATTACAGGTGATAGAAATAAAGTGAATGCTATTGCAGTCACTAAAGATAGTAGATATTTAATTTCTTATATTTCAAACCACAACACTATTCAAGTATGGGATGTGGAAAATCGGAATGTGATAGCTAGTTTTAGTGGAGAAAGTTCCTTAACAAGTTGTGCTGTTGCAGTAGATAAAGTGACAATTATTGCTGGTGAAAAATCAGGAAGATTGCATTTTTTGCGTCTAGAAGGTATTGGATAGGTAGATACGCGAGGATGATAAGGATGAAACGAAGAGAATAAGAAATGTCTTAATAATAGTTTTATTGCCCGAATATTTCATCAACAGTGGTAGTCACGTTGGAGAAAGTCTGTATCGATAAAGTTTGACCGCTGGCGAACTTTTGAATATGCTGATATCCTGCGGCTGTTGGTTGTTGATAAACCTCGACAATTTGCTCGTTAATATCTACTAACCAAACTTCAATTATGTTTGCTTCTGCATATAAAGGAATTTTCTCTTCCCGGTCATACATGACAGTCGAATCAGCTACTTCAATTAGTAAAAAAATATCCTGGGGTTGGGGGTGTGCAGAGGCATAGAAATCATCACGGGGTTTAAGTAATGCCACATCTGGCTGAGGTTCTGAGTTATTGTTCAACGCAACCGGATTTTGAGCAGCAACTATAACGCGTTTACCCAACAGCACAACCAACAAATTAACTAGTCGATTTACACAAGCAGCGTGTTTTGTCCCAATAGGCGACATCTCAATAATCTCTCCCCGAATCAATTCCACTCGGTCATCTTCTTTGAGAATCCCCGACTCAACCATCTTATGATATTGCTCAACTGTGAATTTCCGTCTTAGCAATTGCACAGTCATGACTGCCTCCACTGTTGCTTCATATTTTAATTATTCTCCAAAATCATGAACTCACCATCCAGACCACCCATTACTAATCATCCCAGAGGACATCCAACGGAGTTTGAGCAAATCATCCAAGAAAAAAGCCACAATTTTGTCGGTCGTGAATTTGTCTTTACGGTTATTAACGAATTTCTTCACCGTAATAATCAAGGTTACTTCACCATCATTGGCCCACCTGGTAGCGGTAAAAGTGCCATCCTCGCCAAGTATGCAACAGACAATGTTGATGTTGTCTATTACAATGCTGAACTTCATGGTAAAAACCGTGCTAACGAATTTCTCAGAAATATTTGCACGCAACTCATTCATCAATACTCCCTGAATTACACCTTCCTCCCAGATAACGCTACTGAGGGAAGTTGGTTTTTGTCTAGTCTTCTTCAGCAAATCAGTGACCAGTTACAACCTAATCAAAAACTCATAATTGCCATTGATGGGCTGAATTTTATTGACCGCAACAGCCAATCACCTGGGACAAATCTGTTTTATCTTCCGCGCTATCTCCCAGACAAGGTTTATTTCCTCCTCACTCGCCGACCCTTTTTGAGAGAAAAATCCGGTTTATTAATTGAAACACCGTCGCAAAGTCTGGATTTAGCAGATTATCCAGAACAAAATCAGCAAGATATTCAAGCATATATTCAAAATTACCTCACTCCCAATGAAGAGATCCCCCCAACCCTTCTTGAAAAGAGGGATCTCAAATCTTGGCTAAGTGATTATCAGATTAATGAGCAAGAATTTTGCGATCGCCTCTCTTCTCAATCCGATAATAATTTTATGTACCTTAGCGCAATCATCAATGCGACACTTGTAGGTTTTTACCCGAAACCTTTCCAGTACAACCAGTTACCTCCGAATTTAGCAGCATATTATCAGCAGCATTTACAGAATATGATGCGATCGGCACCAGACGAGGAATTGAGGCTAGCTATTTTAAAAATATTGATACAACACCAACCCATCACGGTAGAAGCGTTAGCGAAGCTCATGCCACAGAGGCTTGCTCATACAATTGATGTAGATGAATATGAAATCGAGGAAGTGTTAGAAAATTGGCTGGAATACCTCAAACAGCAACAAAACAATAGAGATGATTACAGCCTTTACCACTCCAGCTTTCGTCACTGGCTGAGTCAACAAATAATCTAACTTACATCCTGGAGAACACAGCACTTTCAATTCTCTAGTGAGGTTTAATAGTTAATGATGGAGTGTTGAGATTTATTAAGAAGACATTATGAAGTATTGGCAACTACTAGCTAGCTTTGTCTTAGCTATGGTTCTTTTTTTGTTTCCCCTTTCGGCGCAAGCCGCCAGTTCTTCCAGTATTACTCGTTCTGCTGGAGACGAATTCATGGGCAAGGATTACTCAGGTCAAAATTTAATTGGCACTGAGTTTACCAATGTAAATTTAGATAATGCTAACTTTAGCAATGCTGACCTCCGTGGTGGCGTGTTTAACGGTACTTTCTTGGAAGGAGTCAATCTACATGGTGTAGATTTTAGTGAAGGCATAGCCTATCTGGCAAAATTCAAAGGTGCTGATTTAAGTGATGCGGTATTCACAGATGCAATGATGCTGCGATCGACTTTTGATAATGTTGACATCACAGGTGCTGATTTCACCAATGCAGTTTTAGATGGGCCTCAGGTCAAAAAACTCTGTACAAAAGCTAGTGGAGTCAATTCTAAAACTGGTGTAGACACTCGCGAGTCTTTAGGATGTAAGTAGTCTTAAGAAGGGAGGAGGCAGAAGAGGAATCCTCATAAATAAATTTTTTCTTTCTTGTCTCCCTTGTCCTCCCTTCGAGTGACACTCGCAGGCTCGCTAACGCAGTCGCCTGATGTCACTTTCTACCTTGCGGGAAGGCTTTCGCCTACAACGGGGAGCCATTGCGTTAGGGAGGCAGCGCGGTGGACGGGTTCCCCGGCATAAAGCGACTGCCGTCGGCAAAGCCGACTTGTAGACGCTTCTGCGGCTTCCTGCAGGGTAGCAAGTGGCGTGGGAACCCCCGCAAGCAACTGGCTCCTCCTGGCAACTTCTCTCCGCAGCACTGTCTCACCTTGTGCCGTTTCCAGGGTTGTTGTAAAAAACCTACATTCGTCAGGGAGTGGGGAAAGACCGCTTTCATGCTTGGCGGCGATATACGAAGTTCATAAGGACTGCCATTTGCCTCAAAATGTAGCTCGACAAGAGAAAAATTACGATAGGAAACTACTACTCTCAATTTAGTAGAACCCACTTTGTTTATAGCCACAAAGTTCTCAACCAAAATTTTAAAATAGAAGTAAGTCACAAAGACAACTTTTATTTAAATGAAAATACAGTCATCGGTGCTAGTCCATTTAGGATTTGGTAAGTACGTGCGCTCCGACCAAGTGACAGCGATTATACCTATCGAAGAAGACCGAGGGCCAGGGCGACGTACCTTTGTTCAACTTCAGGGGCAAACTAACCCGATTGTTGCCTCAAGAGCTGAGGATACTATCGTGCGCGATTTAGTACAGGAGCCACGAGAAGTCACCCAGGCACGTCAACAGCAAGAAATTCTCCAAGATTTATTGGTAGACTTAGCCAACGTTAACTCCACAGTGCGGCGGATTAGTCGTGATGAAGGTAGTCTAGATTTGGATTTGTTGGAGCGACGAATTCGGCAAGTTTTAGAGAATTAATTGCAGATATCAGCAAGATATAGAACGGAGAGTAATGCTGAATACAATTACAGACCCCGTTGCAGTCCCAGACATACAAATAAGACCAGCCAGGTTGTGGATGCCTGAACGGGCACTGTTTACGCCTGCTGCTTTAGATGAGTCTTGGGGGCAGCAGATTCTAAGGCGTGTGCAGGCATTCAACATCCCAATTGAAGAGTTGCCACGCAACCGTCTTACAGGCTTACGCGGTGAAGATGAGCGTGATACTTACAATATCGCCAAGCGTACCCTAGCTGTTGTGACTGCGCCGTCCAGTCACTTCAAGCTCAGTCCCATTCCACCATCTGCTGATTGGCAATTTCATCTCGCCGAGGGCTGTCCCGCACATTGTCAATACTGTTACTTAGCTGGTAGTTTATCAGGCCCGCCAGTTATCCGTGCTTTTGCTAATTTGCCACAAATATTAGAAAATTTGGCAGCCTACGAGCTTCAGGGACAAATCACGACTTATGAAGTAAGCTGTTACACTGACCCGTTAGGCATCGAGCATCTTACAGGTAGCCTTGCTGAGTGCATCCGCTACTTTGGCAGCCGTAACGATGCACATTTACGTTGGGTGTCAAAATTCGACGCGGTAGATAGCTTACTCGAATTACCTCATAATAATCATACCCGCTGCCGGATGAGCGTTAATGCTACACCTATTTCCGCTAGATTAGAAGGTGGTACAGCGTCAGTAGTATCAAGGCTTGGGGCATTGCGTAAGTTAGCTTTACCACGAGAATGTGGCGGTGGTGCCTATCCAGTAGGACTGGTCATCGCCCCGATTATGCCTATAGATGATTGGCAAATGCACTACAGTCGATTGTTTGACTCAATCAGTGAAGCACTTGATATGAATTGTGACCTCACTTTTGAGCTGATTTCGCATCGCTTTACACCAAGGTCAAAACAGGTGTTGCAGAGTTGGTATCCTCAATCGAAACTAGATATGGATGAGGCAAACCGCAGTGTCAAGCGTAATAAGTTTGGCAGTATTAAGTATGTTTATGACGCTGTTACGATGAAGACGATGAAGCGCTTTTTTGAAGATGAAATCCAACGGCGCTTTCCAAATGCCAAGATTTTATACTGGACTTAGTTGTTTGGGGAACTCCAAAAAATAAATTATCCAACTTTCTGCAAGCAACACTATAGTATTATATTCTTGTTTCCCAGATCCTCCAGCTTCAAGAGCGATGGGATATTTTTTTATTTGGAAGTTCCTTATTTCCTCATCACAAGTACAACTCAGCCATCAAACTGCTGTATCAGTTTCCCCAGCAGTCACCAAACCTGTAACACTGCTAACCAGATCCCGCGTCCAAACAAGGTGATATCCTCCTCGATCTTGGTCGTCTTTGGCTTCACCCCAAGGAATCGCCAGGGAGGCAATTAACGCACCTGGATAAGTTTTGTCTTCATGTGCCAACAACAGACTAATGCTGTTGTGATACAACTTTCCATCATCAAAGGAAACATTTTCTAATGGTTTGATGCTGTCGCGCGATCGCTTCCACTGTTGGTTGTATTGCTGCTTTTGCTGTTCAAACCGTCAATTGCTTTAATTCTCTATGAAACTCCTCAACCTTCCATCGAACCTTACACACTTTTTGCACAACGTCCGTAGAATCTTGAGATAAAAATCGTTGGTAGCGATAAAATCCGTTCTGTCGGTCGAGACAGTCACTCCTGTTTAGTTTCACTTTTTTAGCTTGAGGTAACTTTTTTATTTTAATTATTTTACCTGATTTTAACTCTTCTTTATGCCAAGATAACAATTCAATTCTTTTATAATCTTCTTGGGCTGCCGTATCATCAACAAGTCGATTACGTTTGAGAGGACAATAATAATATTTTTTTAAATCATCAATATATAACATTAATTTATTTGTCGCATACCAAGTATCTATCAAGACAGCTTTGAACGGCAAAATCTTATGATACACAAGGTTTCGCAGCATCTCTGTTACATGGTCTATTTTTGTTTTCCCATCTCTATCCGGGTCATAAATCCGATAATCAACTACCCAAAACTTTCCAATTTCATGATTGACATATATACAATTTATTAACCCAATACCTTGAATGACACCATGTTGATTGCCACTATATTGCCGTTTGCTGGTCTCTATTTCTGTGGCGTATCGAATATCTGCGTACTGTGTCATCAAAAACTAGATATGCGCTATCATTCACTTGGACGATATCTTTAACATTATCCCAAAGCAAACGTGGTGTTAGCTTTTCATTTTTGAGATAGCGGTTAATTTTATCATGACTAATCTGCTCTCAATGAGCTGCCAAATTTGTGACAGTATAATTAATCTGACTACTTAATAAGTACTGGCAATAGTTAAGTTTAGTAAATCTCATAAACTAGAGGATTGTTTTTATGCTTCCTCAACTAATTTTCCCATGATTTGAAGAATACTTAACACAGCCTATTACTGTTACTAATTTCAGCAATGCCATCTGGCTACGCCACTTTTATTTAGTACGTATTTACTATAATAATGCGATCGCCCTGTGCCAGTTGCGTAAGTCCTGTTTTAGATAATGGCGATCGCTTGAGGGCAGATATAGTAATTGTTGGCATTGGCGTGCAGCCCACAACAGATTTTCTTGAGGGTGTCAATATTAAGTAAAAATGACCCGCTACCCGGTTGCAGATACCGTTGGCGAATTCCCCATAGTTTATTGATTATTTGAGCAGCTAACTTAATTTTTTCTTCCCCGTGTAATACGCCGTTAGGTTTGCTCTTTCTAACCATGTAATACACGGTAAATCTGCTATTTTTTTGTTAAGCAATATTTCGCCAACGGTATCCGCTACGCGAACGGAGGGACAAGGGAGACAAGGGAGGGAAGAATTTACTTTTCCTGCCCCTCTGCCTCCTACCTTATTCCACTAGTCTTCATGACGCGCATTCCATGCTACACCAAAAGCCGCTCCTGCCCCGGCTACTAACCCGGTACTCATTCCTTGTATAGTTTTTTGAATTGGGTCTTGAGTCAGGCAATCGTTTGTAACGTTGCTAGCACGCAAGCAAAGATTACTCTCTGCCCAAGCAGAAGTACCTCCTAAAATTACACCTGCTACACTACAGGAAACAACTAGCAGCAAAAGGCGTTTGGTTTTTCTATCCATAGATGGATGCATTAAAGATTAAAAACAGTAGATAATCTTCAACTACTTTACACATCCTCGCTGCTCCTGTCAGCTGGTTTCAAGAAAACTAATCAATTTCTAGTAACCAATACTTATTCCCCATTGCAACTACTCAATTTTTAAGTTAAAAGGTAAGCGGGCATAGATGCCTTGAGGATCGTTCATATTTTGCAGAATTGTAATTTCTTGTTGGAGTTTCTGCAATTCAGTGGTCAGGGGATTAGATGATTTGATTTGCGCTTTTTCAATTCCTAAAGCTGTGCGTGTCTCTTCAACTGCCCGTCCAAAAAAGCGTTCTTCAAAGCTGCTTTCTTTGGGATACTCTTGCAATTGCCAATCTTTGTCCAGATTCGCTTGCTTAGCAGCGTATTCAATGGCAGCACTTAGCCCGCCTATTTCATCCACCAAACCAATTTGTTTGGCAGCCTCACCAGACCAAACTCTTCCTTGGGCAATCTCTGCTACTTTTTGTTCTGGTAATTTTCGCCCTTGAGAAACTTTGTTGAGAAATAGATTGTAGATTCGGTTAACACTGCGTTGGTAAATTGCTAACTCTTGAGGTGACTTGGGGCGAGCAACTGTTTGAGTATCAGCATAGCGGGCGGTTTTTACTGAATCCCAAGTGATACCATTATCATTCGCTAGCTTTTGCCCGTTAAACAGCACTCCAAATACACCAATTGAACCTGTAATTGTATTGGGTTCGGCAAAAATCCGGTTGGAGTCGCTAGCAATCCAGTAACCACCAGAGGCGGCGACATCGCCCATTGAGACTATAACGGGTTTCGCTTCACGGGTCAATCGCACTTCTCGTTGCATGACTTCAGCTGCTGTAGCACTGCCACCAGGACTGTTAATTCGCAGCACGATCGCCTTTACATCTTTATCTTGTCGCAGTTTGTTGAAGAGTTTCGCAAAGCGATCGCCTCCTACTTGTCCATCTTCACCTTTCCCATCAACAATTTCGCCCTCAGCATATACCACAGCAACTTTATTTTTTGAGTCGCGTTCTACACTTAGGGATTTGTTGGGAATTCGGGCGTATTCTTTTAAATCAATTTGTCGGAATGTTTTATCGTCTTTATCGCTGGCTGTTAATTTCTTCAGGTCGCCAATCACTTGATCGGTGTAAGCCACTTGGTCTACTAAACCGCTGGACTTAGCTGCTGTGGCTTCTAGTATTGCTTGATTATCTGCGATCGCTTGTAACTTTTGGGGGTTAATTTTCCGGCTTGCTCCTACTGTAGTGCGCCACTCTCCCCAAACATCATTTAATAATTTCTGCGTTTGTTCGCGGTTTTCTGGACTCAGTTTTGTGAGGATAAACGGTTCTACTGCGCCTTTAAATTTCCCTACTCGCACGATTTGAACGCCAATGCCGTATTTCTGCAATGCTCCCGCCAAGAACATTGGTTGACTACTCAAACCGTTAATTTCCATCAAACCCAAGGGATTAAGAACGATGGTATCTGCTACCGAACTCAAGTAATATTCCCGTTTTCCCCAATCCATACCATAGGCGACAATCTTCTTCCCAGCAGCACGGCACTCTTCTAGGGCTTTCCGGATTTCTTTGAGAGAGGCAAAACCTAAACTACTAGCTGCACTTGTACGAGTTCCATCCAAGTAGATACCGACAATTCGCCGATCGCGCCGCGCTTTTTCCAGAGTGTCGAGGACGCTGCGGAGTGTCATCCTCTCTTGTTCTACACCTGATAGTGTTTGCTGAAACACTTCACCAGAACTGGGTTCTCTATCGGTGATGTTCATTGACAAGTCAAAAACTACTACTGACTTATCTTTTACTAACGAACCAGTATCTTTGGAAGTAGCAGCAGCAAATAACAGAAGTAATAGTCCTGTAGTACCGATACCGCAGAAAATAAATAGTCCTAGTAAGCTGCCTAATAAGCTGGCAAAAGTTTGTTTAATAAAATTATTCATTAGTCATTAGTCAGTGGTCAGTGGTCAGTGGTCAGTAGTCAGCGGTCAGTCGAAAAACAACTAACAACTTACAACTGACAATTAACAAATTACTACTTACTATTCTATGCGTTGTAAACTTCCAGAATGTTTTAACTGATGCAAGGTGGCATTGCCAGTGCAAAATAACACTGTGGTGATTTCAGCAATTAACACCTCAGTTAAATCGTAGAGTGCTGCTTCTGATACCACTGCTGCTTGTAAGAAAGGCATTGCTAACCCAGCTATATCTGCGCCTAGGGCGATCGCTTTGGCTACATCTAGTCCCTGACGCAAGCCTCCAGAGGCAATTAAGGGTATATTAGGAGCGATCGCGCGAATACTTGTAATGCACTCTGCTGTTGGCAAACCCCAATCAGCAAAAGTATTCCCTAACCGCCGTTGTAAGGCGTTTTCTGCTCGTTCGCCTTCTACCTTCGCCCAAGAAGTACCACCCGCACCAGCCACATCAATTGCTGTCACTCCCGCAGCTAACAATTTCTCTGCCATTGGCGCTGAAATCCCATTGCCTACTTCTTTGGCAATCACAGGTATCGGCAATTGATGGCATAGCTTAGAAATCTTGTCAAGCAAACCTTTAAAATTAGTATCACCTCTAGGTTGAATAAATTCTTGTAGGGGGTTGATGTGCAAGATTAAAGCATCAGCTTCTAGCATATCGATGATTTGCAGACATTCATCTAAACCGTATTTATAGTTGAGTTGCACAGCCCCGACATTGGCAAACAAGAGAACATCAGGAGCATATTTGCGGATAGCAAAGGTATTAGCCACCTGGGGTTTTTCCACCGCTACACGCTGGGAACCAACACCCATAGCAATTTTGTAGTGTTGCGCGACTTCTGCTAGACGCTGGTTAATCGTTCCTGCTTGTTCTGTCCCCCCAGTCATGGAAGAGATTAATAAAGGCGCACCTAGGTGTTTGCCTAAAAAAGTTGTGCTGATATTTATGTCGTTGCGGTCTAGTTCCGGTAAGCAACAATGAGTGAAGCGATAGCGTTCTAGTCCATTGGTAGTTTGGTGAAACTGAACATCTTCTTCTAAACAAATACGGATGTGATCCGCTTTGCGCGACTGGGTTTGTGCTGAGTTGCTGGTGGGAGCGTTCACTGATAGATATAAATTAAAGTATTAGTAATCACCATTGTTACAGTTTCAAGTATTTTGTGGCATTAAGGATGTAGGTAAAAAGTGATTTGTCGTCAGCAGTCCATATGTGAGGCGCACCTTTACCTTGGCAATCTGCGATCGTAACGCTTGGGTACTAATTTATAAGCGATCGCCCTTCAGTAAAAACTCTTTGTTTTACTCAATTTGGTAAAATATTTAGTATGCAACTTTCTCTTACGTCATATGACCGCAATTACTAATAAGCAACTGACGCTTGAGGAATATTTAAAGTATGACGATGGCACAGATAGCCAGTATGAACTAGTGGCAGGAGAGTTAGTTGCAATGCCACCCGAAAGCCCACAAAATATCCAGATATCTCTCTTTTTACTCGTAAATTTTCTCAAATTCGTTCCAATTACTCGGTTGAGCAACAAAGTTGAAATTGTCGTCTGTGGTTCTCGTGCGACAACTCGCATACCTGACTTAGTTGTGCTGACGGATGAACTTGCAATAGCTTTACAAGGTGCAACGAGATCCACAATTACCTTGGACATGCCACCTCCAGCACTGGTTATCGAAGTCGTTTCTCCTGGCAAAGTTAATGAAGATCGGGACTACCGCTACAAACGTTCCGAGTATGCCGCCAGGGGAATTGCGGAATATTGGATTGTTGATCCCCAAAAAAATTTAATAACCGTACTAACATTAGTTGATGGGTTTTATGAAGAAACTGTATTTGGGGGAAATGCAGCTATAGTTTCTACTATCTTCCCAGAATTACAGCTAACGGCAGAGCAAGTACTCAAAGCTGGAGAAAGTAATGAGGAAGTATGACGCAAGTCAGATAAAAGTGCAAAATATTCCTCAGTTAGAGCAGTTAGAAGGTGGAAAGTGCTGCCGGACATACGTTTATCGCTTCACAAATCCATTACCCGAACAAAACGTTATTGACCAAATCGCAAACAATTTGCACAAGAGTTTCATCTTTACAAAGGAGGTATATGAAATTCCCGAAGATGTGGAAATTTTTGCATCTATTCTCATAGAGCGTTTACAAGATAATGAAGCCAGAATTCGTGTTTTGACAGATTCACCAGAAGAACCTTGCATTTACATCTTTGGCATACGGACTCTGCCGCGCAAAATCGAGGAAAAGTTGGGAATTGTACAGTCGATTCAGGGGGAAGAGCGAGAGATTTGGATTTATTCAGCGGAAAGGAAAAGTAATTAATTGATGTAAAACCCTTGCCTTATTTAGCTTTGTAAGCAATTTGAGTTTAGTGTTTACAAAGTCTTATAGTTCAATACGGTTTAGTTAAGGCTAAAACTCTTTGTAAAAGTCAATTTTTTTAACAAACCGCCAAGGACACAAAGAGAAAGAAGAAATGCTTAACTGAACTGTATTGTCCTATAGTTCCTAAATGCAAATTGTTAGCAGCAATTATCGCAATGTCCGCAACGCCAGTTAGCTGCTTCTTTGTCAAACCCAAAGGCGTTTAATAAAAACTGCCAGCGGCACTGTTTGGTAGTCAAATATTGATTCATTTGTTTGACAGCTTGTAATTGCGTTATCGGCTGATTTTTCATATTTTGCTCGATACTGTAATGGAAAGGGTCAAGCCAGTTTAACTGACCGCTGCTATGGAGTAAAGCTAGCGCTGTAGCGCCATCAGGAAATTGTCGCGTTACGGCATTTACTTCTCCCTGTTTCGGCAGTTTTTTCATGAGTTGCTGTGCTGTTTGCTGTTGCGATCGCATTTTTTCATGAAAGAACTGCTGTCTTTGCTTATCCTCTGGATCTAACCATCCTGTAGGTTCACTCACCAGTGTTAACGCTTCTGCTGGTTTCCCATCTCGTCCAGCGCGACCAATTTCTTGCACGTATTCAGACAATAGATGTGGTGCGTGAAAGTGAATAACCCACCTGACATTGCTTTTGTTTATCCCCATACCAAACGCACAGGTACAAACCACAAAGGGTATTTTGTCGCTTAACCAACTGGCTTCCACTGCACGGCGTTCTGCTGCACCGAGTCCCGCATGATAGCTAGCTGTGGCATAACCCATCTCTGCTAACCATGCAGCTAAATTCTCACTATCTCTCCTGGTACGAACGTAAATTAATCCAGCTTGTTGCGGTCGATTTTGAATAAATTTTAGTAATTGTTGTTTTCTACCTCTTGGTGTCCAAGCTATGCGAATGCTGGGATGTAAATTAGGACGATAGGGATTTAGACGAAAAATTTCTGGTTGCTGTAATTGTAAGACTGTTTTAATAGTAGTTTGGGCTAAAGGGTCAGCTGTAGCAGTAAAAGCAGCTAAGCTAATTTTTGTTCCTGGTGGTTTTGATTTTAGCAATGCAGGTCTGACAGCCCCTAATCTGCGATAAGCTGGTCGAAATGTCTCTCCCCACTGCACTAAACAATGGGCTTCATCCAAAATCAAAGCATTAATTTGCAATTGTGGGTGAGATAATCTTTCCCACACTGGCGCACTCAGTAAAGTTTCTGGCGATAAGTACAACAATCTTAGTTGTTGACGTTCTAAAGCTTGCAGCGTTGCCCGACGTTGGGATGAAGGTAATTCACTATGCAAAAGTGCAGCTTTTTGGTGATGCTGAAGTAGTTCCTGCACTTGGTTTTCCATTAGGGCTACTAAGGGCGAAACTACCAAAGTTAATCCTGTTTGCAACAATGCAGGAAGTTGAAAACAAATTGATTTTCCTCCTCCTGTGGGCATGAGAATCAATGCATCTTTTTGCGCTAACAAACAGCTGATAACTTCTCCCTGTGGCGGACGGAAATCTTCGTAACCCCAGATTTTCTGGAAGGCAGCACGAACTGAATTCCAAGATGTTGTTACGTGTTGATTCATAAGCAGTAGTAGATGAGATAATTCTGAATATATCCTCTGCTCTAGAAAAAATAGTTCAGTAATGTTAGCAGCAAGAACAAAAGTTGCGTTGGCGTATCCCTTCGGCGAAGCAAGCTACGCATAGCGGACGCACCAGAATGCATCGTCTAACTGCACCTACTAGCACTCAGAGTAAAATAGATACAGTTTTTTCTGACTGGAGTTGTTAATCGCTTGACTCACTACGATGCGATAACCAAGCAAGCCAGACAAACATTACTAGCTACGTTCAAGCTGGTTGTATTGTGTCTGATGCTGTTCCTGCTTTGGACTGGTAATAGTTGGGCGCAAATTCCTGATGATACAAAAATTTCTCCCATTGTTGAAAAGTTAATCGATAACAATGCCCGTGTACGCCTAGAAGCCCATGATGCATTGGTAAGTATTGGTTCGCCAGCAGTACCCGCACTCATAGATGTTTTGAAAAATCCAGATTTTAATATCCGTTGGCGTGCCGCTTGGGTATTAGGTGATATGGCTTCGGAGGCTAATTTGGCAGTGGGGGCTTTGGCTGAGGCGCTACAAGATGAGGATGCACAGGTGCGGATGTATGCAGCCCTGGCTTTGGACCAAATTGGCAAAGCAGCTAAACCCGCAGTTCCAACATTAATGGCCGCATTACAGGATAAGGAAGAATACGTCCGCATTTATGCAGCGGCGGCGTTGAGACGACTGGGTGGAGAAGCAAAAGTTGCTGTGCCTTCACTGATGAATGCATTAAAGGATAAAAACCCTAGAGTCCGCAAAAATGCCGCCCTAGCGTTGGGTACTATGGGAAGTGAAGCGACACCTGCGGTTGCAGATATTATTCCTTTATTAAAGGATGCAGAATATTATGTACGCTACGCCGCAGTTAAAGGATTATCAGGTATTATCGGCAGCTATCAAGATATTGCAGATAACTTGCCTAGCGCCAAGTTAATCAAAGTTATCTCGCAATTTGAGGAAGTCCTCAAAATTCTGGAAGCAAACCAAGATAAGTTTACAGAATTCGATATTGCCAAGATTCGCCGTCCTCTAGAAGCATTAAAAGCAGAAAAGGAAACACGCTTATTTGATAGGGCTGTAGAATGGTTACTCCAGCATAAATTATTGTTGGGAATTGCTGCATATATCACCTTACTTCCTAGTTTATGGTTGATTTTGCTGCGAGTTGCACCATTGTGGTTGTTGAAAATCAATAATGCGCTAAAACCTTACACAGATTTTTCTCTACCATTTGTCAGTGTGAATGTACCTTTGCGATATGTGCTGTTTGTTGGCTGGTTTCATTTCCATCCGCGAGTGTTGGATGCCTGGGTAGAGAAGTATATGAATTCGGTGCGGGAACAGTTTCCTAAAAAGGATACAGTGAGTTCTCGCGCTACTTATATTCCGATTCCTGTTGTCTTAGATGGAAATACAGTTCCGCAACTGACACCAGAAAACTTGCGGGCAACTTTTGATAAGAAGCGTAGTTGCTTGGTGATTTGCGGTGAGGGTGGTATCGGTAAAACAAGTTTAGCTTGCCAGATTGCTAGTTGGGCGATCGCAGAAACAAAAGATCGACGTTTGTGCGAACATCTGATGTTACCCGTGTTACTAGAAGAAGAATTTCGCATAGTAGAAAATAAATCTTCGCTGTTAGAAGCAATTCGCGGACAGCTGCAAGCATTAATTGATGAACCAGAACCTATTTGTGCAGAATTGCTGACACGGTTGTTAAGAAAACAACGCATCTTAGTAATTGTAGACCGCTTTTCGGAATTGAAGACTACTACCCGCGAAGCTATTGGGCCAGATTCTCCAGAGTTTCCAGTTAATGCTTTGGTAATTACTTCTCGAATTGAGGAAAAGTTGGGAAGGGTAAATAAAACGACTATCAAACCTCTGCGGATTGAAGCGAATAAACTTTCTTCTTTTATGGAAGCTTACCTGATGCAACGCGGTAAAAGAGATGTTTTTACAGACCAAGAATTTTTTGATGCTTGCAGTCGTCTATCTTTAATGGTCGGTCAAGGTAATATTACCGTATTGTTGGCAAAGCTGTATGGCGAACAATTAATTACAGCTGTAGAAACGCGTCAGGGCACATCTTTACAAATACCAGAAAACATTCCCAATTTAATGTTGGGTTATTTGAATGAGTTGAACCGTGATGTCACAACTGATAAATTAGACGATCGCACGCTGCATCAATACGCCAAAATCTTAGCTTGGGAGTGTTTACAGGCTAATTATCAACCAGGAAATGCTAAACGAACAGACGCGATCGCAGCTTTAACAAGCTTAAATATAAACGAGCCAGAAAAATGTTTAGAATATCTCGAAAACTGCCTACACCTTATTCAAACTATTGGTTCTGCAAAAGACGAATTTCGCTTTTGTCTCGATCCTTTAGCTGAATATTTGGCAGCTTTGTATATTGTCGAACAGTATGGTAATAATGATGGCAAATGGCGATCGCTGTTTTTCCGCAAAGCCGATGATTTAGTCAAAACAGGTAATCAAGATACCATCCAAGGCTTTTTACTAGCAGTCCGAGATTGTTATTTATCTCAGGTTCCTAATGCGAAAGAATCAGACTTCATATCCCAAAAGCTAGGTAAACTAGCAGGTTATACTGTCCCAGCCAATACATTAATAAATCCTGTAATATCTACTACGCCCTAGAATCAAGGAGAAGGGAACAAATATTTATGATTAATGTAAAAATATGTGATTCTACCTAATAGCTGTGCTGAACTTTAGGCAAAAAAATAGGGCGGGAAAAACCCACCCTGAAACCAGATTTATTCCTAGATTTTATGTGCAGTCACTTCTTGTTGCTTTTCTTGAGTTTGCAGAGATGCATATAATCTATTCAGCGCATTAATATATGCTTGCGCGGATGCAACTATGATATCTGTGTTCGCCGCATGACCCGCAAACACTCTAGATTCATGCCGGAGACGGATAGTTACTTCCCCAATGGCATCAATCCCTGCTGTGACTGACTGCACAGAGAACTCAATCAACTGATTTGGCACGTTAACCACACGGTTGATTGCTTTGTAAACTGCATCTACTGGCCCGGTACCAATAGCTGCATCGGTTAATTCTTCACCTTCTGGAGTGCGGAGGGTAACTGTGGCAGTAGGTTTGGCGTTGCTACCACAGGAAACTTGCACTAACTCTACGCGAAATAAATCAGGGGCTTGTTGGATTTCATCATTAACAATTGCTTCCAAATCCCAATCGGAAATTTCTTTCTTTTTATCAGCTACTTCTTTAAACTTAACGAATGCTTTATTTAATTCAGTTTCTGACAGTTCAAAGCCCAATTCTTTCAAGCGGGTACGGAAAGCATTTCTGCCAGAATGTTTGCCCAAAACGATTTGATTGTCTGTCAAACCAATCAATTGGGCATCCATAATTTCGTAGGTGAGCTTGTTTTTTAGTACCCCATCTTGATGAATACCAGACTCGTGGGCAAAGGCATTCGCTCCCACTATGGCTTTATTTGGTTGGACTAGCATTCCTGTCAAATTAGAAACTAAACGCGAGGTTTTGTAAATTTGACGGGTATCGATATTTGTTAGGGATTCTTCAGAATCTGCTGGTCTTCCTAAGAAAGGATTATAATATTGCCGCCGGACGTGCAAAGCCATGACTAATTCTTCTAGGGCTGCATTTCCTGCCCGTTCACCAATGCCGTTGATGGTACATTCTAATTGCCGTGCGCCATTTTTTACAGCTTCTAAGAAATTAGCAACTGCTAAACCTAAATCATTATGTCCGTGAACGGAGATAATTGCTTGGTCAATGTTGGGGACATTATCTTTAATGCCTTTAATAATTGCCCCAAATTCACTGGGTGTAGTGTAACCTACAGTATCAGGAATATTAACTGTTGTTGCCCCAGCAGCGATCGCTCGCTCTAATACTTGATAAAGAAATTCTGGGTCAGAACGTCCAGCATCTTCGGGCGAAAATTCCACGTCATCAGTGAAACTTTTAGCATAAGCCACCATTTCTTCGGCGATCGCCAGTACTTCCGATTTTGTTTTTTTCAGTTTGTACTTGAGGTGAATATCAGAAGTCGCAATAAATGTATGAATTCTGCCATGAGCAGCTGCTTTAATCGCTGCTGCTGCTGTTTTTATATCATCGTGCCTAGCTCTTGCCAAACTACAAATTACAGGGCCATCTTGTGTTCCCACAATTTCAGCAATCTTGCTAATTGCCTCAAAATCTCCCGGACTGGCAAAGGCGAAACCTGCTTCAATTACATCTACTCCCAAGCGTGCTAGTTGCTTGGCGATCGCTAGCTTTTCGTCTATATTCAGTGTTGCTCCCGGACATTGCTCTCCATCTCGGAGTGTAGTATCAAAAATAATGATTCGCTCTGGTTTATTGGTCATTTTGGTTTGTTGTTTAGTTTTATTTTTTTACTTAAAAATCTTAAACCTTAGTTTTTTCTTACTCTTAATTTTTGTAAATAATTGCTAAGTAATTATCCTTCCACTTTTTCTATTTGGTCTCTAATATCATTCAAATCTATATATCTATCCGTAGCATTACGCAATTCTCTAGCTATCATACCTTCTGTAGATACTACCGTAATATGTGTATTTTTTGAGCGTAAAAGTTCTATTGCTCTTTCAAAATCTCCATCACCGCTGAATAAAACTACTCTATCGTATTGGTCTACGGTATTAAACATATCTACAACAATTTCAATATCTAAATTGGCTTTTTGCGAATACCGACCGGATGAATCATCATAATATTCTTTGAGAATTTTAGTTCGGACTGTATATCCCAGACTGATGAGTGCATCTCTAAAACCTCGTTGATCTTGTGGATCTTTTAAGCCAGTGTACCAAAAAGCATTAATTAAAGTAGTCTCGGATTGCTCGTGTTTGAAATATTCTAAAACTCTTCGGGGATCAAAAAACCAACCATTTTTTTGTTGAGCATAGAACATATTGTTTCCGTCTACAAAAATAGACAGACGATTCATAGGGGAACCCATAGAAAAATACACCTAATATATAGAAAAGAATTTAGATTGAACAATAGATTATAGCAACTCTCAAATGATAAATTTGCTAATATCTCTAGATTAGCTCTTCATGTATAGCTTTTATCTTACCTCTTTCAAAACATAAAATTTGCGGAAACATTGGACTTAAGCTATTGGGCGTTGCACCTTTTCACTCCCAACACCATAAGAGACACCCCACGATCAAAATCTACCAATAAAATTGACTGAGCAACAGCATTCTGAGCTGTATAACTGTCAAGTTTACTCCTAAAGAGGTAAGGGATAGGTCTTGGGGTAGGATATAAATTGATGCTCATCTATAAGTTTTGCAGTCAATAAAAGGATCAGCTTAATGGAAAAAGCCAGTTTTGTACAACAGGCACGTATTACCTCAGAAACTCATAAGAGATTAATTATTAGAGGCGTACCTGTAGGCTGGAGTAGAGTAGAATCTCGTAAAAACTCAATGCAGAGTCGGAGAATTTCCGGCTCAGGTCTTTTGAACAATCACTACTTGAATCTCAATCGGAGAATAACTTAGGCAGTAGCTGGGTTGAGAGCCACCAAAATTCGCCTTAATGTAAACTTTCCTGGCAACTTCTCGTGATGTCGAGGTTTGATAACCCAAGTTTGGTAATGAATAGAGGATATATTACAAAAGTATAAGATTTTCATTTAAGTATAATTTCAAGATGGTTGTAGTAAAAAGGAACCTGAGTAAATAAATAAAGTTGTACGTAAACCAACTATTAACACGATATGGCAGAAGAACCTACATCTACCTTAACTAAAAAACATATCTCTGCTGCCAAGATAGCGTCAAAGCCTACCAAAATAACTCCGACCGCATCAGCGCGCCAAGCCCAAATCATGGCTCGCTTAGGTCATCTGCTTGCTGGTGTCTCAGTTATAGGTGCAGCACTGCTGAGTGCTTCAGGTTTGAGCATAGTACAATTGATAGAAAATCAAGCGCTTTCCACATTTTTTCAATTGCGCGGCTCGATTGTACCTCCAGAAGATATCGTGATTTTAGCAATCGACGACCAGTCAATATCAGTTCCCGAACAGTACTATAAAACAGATCCAAAACAGTACGCCTACCTAGAAACACTGAAATCATTTCCCTTTAAACGCGCTGCATACGCTCAAGTTACCGAAAAGTTGATTAAGGCTGGTGTCCGGTCTGTTGCTTTAGATATAGTTTTTGATACACCCAGTAGTTACGGTGCTGATGACGATCGCCAACTGCAAGCAGCATTGCAACAATACGGCAGTAAAGTTACCTTAGCAGCGCTCTACGAAAGTTTTGAGACACATCAAGGAACATTCATGCAATTGAGTCCGCCTCAGGAAATGTTTCGTGTGGGGTCGGTTTCTCTTGGTTCAGTTAATTTTCCCCTAGAGTTAGATGGCAAAGTTCATCGATTAGCTAGCGAGTTTTCTAAGTTAGTAGCTCAAGACGATTCCCTAGCAGTGAAAATGCCTTCATTTGATGAAGCAGTGCTATTGGCAGCACAAGTAAATTATCCTAGACCAAAGGGAGATCGCATTAATTTTTGGGGACCGGCGGGGACATTTGAGACAATTCCCTTCTGGTATGTACTCGACACAGAAAACTGGAATACTTATTTGCAGCAGGGAAAGGTTTTCAAAGACAAGATAGTCTTGATTGGCTCGACAGATAAGTTAAACAACGATTATCATCCAGTCGCTGCTGCGAGCAGTTTAGAGCAGATGTCAGGGGTGGAAATTCATGCCAATGCGATCGCAACTTTGATGCAAGATAAAGCGATCGCCCAAGCAATTAACAGTGTACCTCTGCGGAGTTTGTTTGTGCTGGCGTTAGTCGGTGGCACAGCATTCATCATTACTAGAACCAAGCGAGGCATTAATAGATTTGCCTCTAGCCTTGCTCTAGCTACCATTTGGGGTGGAATTAGCTATGCGAGCTTTGTACATGCACACTTAATTTTCCCCACTGCTATACCAACAATCGCCATGGCTTTTTGCGGACTGTCTTATTTGGGAACCGAAGTAGCTAGGGAAAAAATTAGAATCCGGCATTTAGTAAATATTTTTCAGAAATATAAAACTTCCCCTATTGTCCAAGAGATTATCAGCCAACAAGGTGACCTCCAAGACTTGCTTCAGCAACGGGATTTATCATTATCAGGGAAAATCCTCGCCGGACGCTACAAAATTGTCAAAGTTCTCGGTGCAGGTGGATTTAGCGAAACATACATCGCTGAAGACACTCACCGTCCTGGACATCCGCGATGTGTTGTCAAGCAGCTAAAACCTGCTAACACCCAATCAAACGGATTACAACTTGTCAGACGTTTATTTAATTCAGAGGCGCAAACTCTAGAAAAATTGGGAACACATCCCCAAATTCCTCAGCTTCTCGCTTATTTTGAACAAGATGCAGAATTTTATTTAGTCCAAGAATATATGGTCGGTCATCCTCTAAGTCAGGAACTGCCATCAGGCAAACCTCTTTTAGAAACCGCAGTCATCGATATTCTTAGAGATTTATTGCAAACATTAATATTTGTCCATGAAAGTGGCGTGATTCATCGGGATATTAAACCTACTAATATCATCCGGCGACACTCCGACTACAAGCTTGTATTAATTGACTTTGGCGCTGTTAAACAAGTCTCCACACCACAGATGGAGAATTCCGAGCAAACACCCTTTACAATTGGCATTGGCACTAAGGGTTACGCACCAAGCGAACAATGTTTTGGGCGACCGCAATATAACAGTGACATCTATGCAGTCGGGATGATTGGGATTAAAGCGTTGACAGGTATTGCACCCCATGAAATGGATAGAGATACTCATGGAGAGGTGAAATGGATTGACAAGGCTTTGGTAAGTGACTCCTTAGCTAAGATTCTCTCTCAAATGGTGCTAGATGATTGCAAACAGCGATATCAATCAGCATCAGAGGCTTTAGCAGACATTGACAAGCTGGCAAATTCTCAAGACATTTCCCCGTCTGCTTTGTATACAATAAAGCCTGAAAATCCTTATTCTCTCACTCAGCAAAGCACTGGCTCTACCCTACGGCAAGCGGCAGATACTTCTACAGCAGTCAATGAGGAATTACAAGCAGGAGCTAGCGCTGGCTCCCCAAAAGAGTGGCTCCCCAAAGGATTAGCTCCCCATGAAGAACTGCCGAAAAAGTTTACCTTTGAGCAAACTTCAAAGACTCAAGACTCATTTCAAGAAGACTCAGACACTCCTACCAAACCTTGGACAGGAGCATCTTCAGAAACAGCGGTGTAACCCCAAATCGGGATAGCTAGTACAACAAGGCAAAAGTAAAAAGAAATAACTCTTAATACTGCAAGCTTTTTACTTGTTTCAAATGTTAGCTTTATTTCCGCCGTGATGTACTAATACGATTTGATATTCCCGAAAAAGCCTTATGGTAAAGACTTTTAATCTAACGAAAGGAACTCTTCGGCTATGGTAGGGTGAATGCCAATTGTTTCATCTAGCTCTTGCTTGGTGATGCCCTGGCGAATTGCCACGCCAAGACTTTGAATGATATCAGCTGCATGTTCACCCACCATATGAGCGCCCAAAACTTGCTCAGAATCGCCATTTACTACTAATTTAATTGTGGCTTGCTCATCCTGTTGAGTTAGCTGATAAAACAGTGGTCGAAAGTGGTGGCAATAACATCTCACCGATTCACCAAATTTTTCCCGCGCTTTGGCCTCTGTCATTCCTACACCAGCTGCTTCTGGACGGGAAAAAACAGCAGAAGGTATGTAATCATAATTAAGTTTTTGCGGCTTGTTGCCAAAAACTGTATTGGCAAAGGCAATACCTTCTGCTTTAGCAACTGGAGTTAATTGCACTCGGTTGATACAGTCACCCACAGCAAAAATATTTTCTTGGGTGGTGCGGTTATATGCATCTACTTTGATTGCACCTTGTTTGCCAAGTTCGACTTTGGCCTTTTCCAAACCGAGATTCTTGGTATTGGGAGTGTAACCTGTGGCAACTAGGATGCTGTCTGCGGCGATGGTTTCCTGAAAGTCACCACTAGTAGTCAAGAGTAACCCATCATCACAGAGCGTAATTTCTTGAGCGGTACTGTTGGTAAACAACCGAATTCCCCGTTTGCTTAAACCTTGTTGCACGCCAGAGCGGATATCATCATCAAACCCTGATAAAATCATGG
Organism: Nostoc minutum NIES-26; assembly: GCA_003326215.1. Lineage (GTDB taxonomy): Bacteria > Cyanobacteriota > Cyanobacteriia > Cyanobacteriales > Nostocaceae > Dendronalium > Dendronalium minutum. The sequence continues at coordinate 105,433 of LXQD01000087.1, forward strand.
CATCTTGTTCGATCGCCGTCACCTCGCATCCGAAAGCGTGCATCACACTGGAAAATTCTGTACCAATATAGCCACCGCCAATAATTGCTAAACGTTTCGGTAGATAGGGTAAGTGAAACATCTCGCGGGATGTGATGGCGTATTCTATGCCCGGAATTTTGGGCTTAACAGGACGGCATCCCACAGCAATTAAAATTTTGTCCGCTGTCACTTTGCGTCCATCTACATCTAAAATATGGGCATCAACAAAAGTTGCACGTTCCCGAATTAATTCAATTCCCGCTGTTTGCAACTGCTGATAATAGGAGTGGTTAATCTGTTCGAGATGCTGATGTACTGACTTCATAAATAGTGTCCAGTCAAAGTACTGTTGACACTCACTCCACCCGTAATAGTGCGCCATTTGATTATCCTTGGCGAAGTCACCAGCGTAGACAATGAGTTTTTTGGGAACGCAACCGCGATTTACACAAGTACCACCGATGGTTTCTTGTTCGGCAACGGCGACACGGACACCGTAGCTAGCTGCTCTCTTAGCTGCTGCCAATCCCCCAGGACCAGCACCAATGACAAACAGGTCGTAATCAAATGCCATAAAAATCTGTCCCTTTTTAACTGTTTGGAAAGCAGAGCTATTTCATTCCTTATAGTTATTCTGTCAAGATTTCAGCTACTGTCTTTGGGTGGACAAAATGGGATGAAAACCCTTAGATACGTAGCAGATTGCTGCTTTGCTGGCAATTAGATACAAAAGAAACAGCGATCGCAATTATTTAAAAGAAAGAATTCAGGAGTTAGAAGAAGGCAGTGCGCCCTTGCGGTTCCCCGACTTGTAGCAACTGCCGTCCAGAATTCAGAATATAATTCTATAATTCTATACTTATGCTGTAATTACGAATTATGGTGAATTGAGTAAAAATTGCATTTCCTCTGCATCCTGTGTCATTCCCAGATGCTTGAAACTATCCATGGCCTTATTTGCCAATTTGTAAGCTTCTGCTGTACTTCCCCACATTCTTTCCCAGCGGGCAAGAGAGCGTTGATAGCGGGCTAAACGCCGTTTGTTTTTGCTTCTTTGAGCTACAGTTAAGCCTTTAATTAATAGCTGTTGAGCGCGATCGCGATCGCTTTGTTCTATGGCAATATCAGCCAACCAATTTTGAGCAGAATTAATCACCCGATGCCAATGAATTTTTTCTGCACTTTGCATCACTTCTTGAAAGAGTGTTTTGGCTTCAGAATAATTACCTTCTCGATACAAGATGACCGCCCGGTGATAATGAACGGGAATATAATGACGGATATGCTTTTGCTCTTCTAGATTAGCCTCAATCACCAAGCTCTGTTCGATATCGAGCCATTTACGCGCATCAGTATAATTTTTCTGTCTGATTCGCAGTCTAGCGATATTTTCAGCTAAGTCAGCCTGTACGCATAAGTCTAAGTCTGCACAGTCACGTAGCACCCATGCTCGTCGCAACATTTCGTCTGCTTGTTTGAGGCTTCGATCTGAACATTCCCGAATTAGTAGCCAAGTTTTGCGGATGATAATTTTTACCAAAGATGACCATTCACCACGTCTTTCTGTTTGTTCTACGAGCCATTGCAACCAATCGAGGCGATCGTCCCAATAGGCGTAAAGATTGGCATAGTGGTTTAACAGCAGCCATAAATCCCTGACTTGGGCGTAGTGGTCTTGGTCTTTACACCAATAAAGTACCGCCCGCAGATTTCCTTCCTCTTGTTCTATTTTGTTGTAATGTATCCACTTTTCCCAATCTTCTCCGGCATAACTGCGGGCAAAATCTAGATACCATGTCACCCAGCGCCGCCTTGCTTCTCTCTCAAAATCTGGGTAACCTGCTAATTCAGCTAAGGCATACTCACGAGTCAGAGAAAGCATTTCATAACGCTTAGTCTCTGGGTTTAGATTTACCAAAGAGAGTTGCTGCAAACGTGCCAAGCCAACATTTACAGAATCAGGAGAGGCTGTCAGTCCAGCAACCTCAGCCACAGCGGCGAGTATGGGAGAGTCAGGAAAAATCGCCAGTGACATAAGTAATTGATGGGGTGGCTGTCCTTTGATACCTTGCACGGTTTGCTCAAAGCAAAAACGAGCCACATCACCTGTAGCCGAGGTTAATCGCTCCAACACTGAGTTCAGAGGATAGCCACTGGATACTTGACCGAGGGCGTAGACAATGGCGAGGGGAATTCCGCCAGTGCGATCGTACAGTAGCTTAGATTCTTCATCATTGATAGTTATACCTTTTTCTCCAGCTTGTTGCTGAATTAACTGCAAACCATCATCCAAAGGCAAGTTTCGCAGACTGATTGGCAGAAGGGCAATCCGTTCGCGGGTAGTAATGACTACTTTGACGCAAATAGGTAGATTGTAGAGGAATTCAATTACTTGATTTCTATCTTCTATTGTCTCCATGTTGTCAACAATCATCAGCGATCGCTGTCTTGATAAAATTTGACGTACGCGTTCAAATTGGTCATTAGGAGGAGATTGAATAATAGTCGGGTCGCCTAAAGCATTGGCAATCTCTCGAAAAATCTCGCGTAGGTTACGCTGTCCCTGTTGTCGTTGCAAAATACCATCGGGAACGAGTTCCTGTTGTTTAGCAGAAGTGAAAATAATCGCATCAAATCTCGGTGCAACACCGTGGTTTTCACAACTAGATTTTAAACACAGGTAAGCAGCTGCTAGCACCAGCGCCGTTTTACCAACGCCACCAATGCCATGCACCGTAATCATGTGAGCGCCATGTTCCGGTGAAAGGCGTTCTAGCAGAGTCCTCATATCTGCCTCGCGGCCAATAAATTCTGTGTAAGTCGGTGCTGGCAGATTGTGGGGGATGGAGCGGTTGGGGGTAGGAGATGCAATAACACCTCTGCGATACCCATGTTTCTCCAGAATGTAGACCAGATTGCTTGCCTTGACCCTTTTGTCTGACTCTCCTGTCAAAGTTTCAATGTCTCGGTAGATATTGCTCAATCCTGTTCTGACAGAAGCGTTATCCTTGTGCAAATCCTTACCGATCTTCTTCAAGCTATATCCACACAGCAACCCAAGTAACAGGTCTTTCTTGGTATTTTGCCTGTATCGCTGTTGAGTTCTAGCCTCCAAGTCAGTCAGTAGACGATCTATCTCCCATTCCTTCAAAACTTTTCGATGCCAAGTTTTGGACAAATTCCCACTCTCTGACTGACCTGACATAAATATCACCTTACTAGTCCGTCATAAATGTTGTATTAGCAGTATTTTAATGGACAAAATTGTCACAATGTCGTATTGGCAACATTTTCACTAACAAAAGTTTCACAAAACACTAACAATTTTTTAACTTTGCAATGGGCTGTTAGTAGTTAATTCAGTAGCTTAAGTTCTAAGTGCCTGATTCTCGGTAGCAAGCGTGGTGTAGAGATCGTCTCCACCACGTCCTACAAAAAATATTGCCAGACTATTCTTTTCAGACCTTACTATCAGGAGAACCGAATGAATAGAGCAACTAGATCCTTATTTTTTTCACTTGGGCTAAAACAACCCCAGCCTTATTTTCCAGATGAAAAACAAGTTTGTTTGTTTAATAAACGTCCTATACTTTACCGAGGCTTTACGCCAAAGTCAGTACAGGAATCAATCAATGAACTACAAGAGCGCTTGTATACTCAGGGTTTTCTGGCGAATATTAGCGGTAAATTTGACTTTGAAACAGAAGAAGCAGTCAAAGAATTTCAGAAACGAAATAATCTCCGGGTGGATGGAATAGTTGGGCCGTTGAGTTGGGCTTGCCTTTTCTACCCAAAACTTTCTCGGATTCATCGAATAACGCCTCCAGAGTTACAGGATGCAGTTAAGGAACTACAAACTATCCTGTACGAAGAAGGATTTTCTAAAAAAGAACCCGATGGATATTTTGATAGGGAAACTGAAAGAGGTGTTAAACGCTTTCAAAGAGTATATGGACTAAAAGATGATGGTCTGGTTGGGGCTGCAACTTGGGCTGTGCTGTTGGGAATGCGGCAAAAAATAGACAAAAGTTTTCCCCAGTTAGTTTATTTTTTATCGCCTCAATTCTTATTTTTTTGGGAGCAATTTTTAATGATTTCTTGTATTATACTGGGTATTTATCATAGCCCGATACCAGGCCCTGCTCCTCAATTGAATACAGCTTTAGCAACTGCCTATGCACTCACTTGTATAGTGCCATTCCTATTAGAATGTCTACCGCTGAAGCATTCGAGCAAGACAAGCTTGCCGCTGTTTAAATATGCTCCCTACGTTTTAACTGGTATCTTTTGGAAACCAATTATCAATTACATGGGGACATTATTTAATAATAATTAAATGATGAGCGATCGCTGTGCTGTTTCGTGTAGTTCTAAGTTTATCCGCCTGTAACATTAATGTTACAAATATAAAGCCTGCTATCCGTTGCAGGCTTTATATTTTTATTACCAAGCTGGGGAGAGTGCGATCGCACTTCGATGCTACAACTTTAACCTTATCCTCCAATTGGTACAGGGTTCAGGCTGTAAACTCGCCATGTATTTTTTCGTAGATGTAAAAAAACTAAAATTGAGGAACGCCAGAGGAAAGGTTTACTTCTGATTTTGTATAACTCTTGGCGTGAAATACCGAAGTGATGCTCTAGCTGATCGGTTGACCATTCATAGCTTTCAACGACCGTAAAAGCTGGCTGCCAACCATGCAAAGTTTTTTTAAGCAACTCAAGTTGGATTGCTTCTTGTTGTAAGTTATTGTGACGCATATCAAAATTATTCTTGAACCTATCGGTTTATTTGCTATTCACTAGTTTTATTTGTCTTTTAAAATTTAAATAGTTGTAGTTGTGCAACTAGTTGAACGTGCAACCGTTGAACAAGGTTGAAAATAAAGGTTTATCCGCAGTGGCAAAACGACCTAAAAAGAATAAAGAAGCTGGAGAGGAGTTTAAGAAATTACTCAGAGAAAAGAGGGTTACTCAATACAAGCTAGAACAATTGACTGGTCTGGATAAAAGCGTCATTAGCAAGATAGCAACCGGACAGACTGCTAACCCTACACCAACGACACTGGTAAAAATCGCGGATGCACTAGGGGTTGAACTAGGTCAACTAACAAGAATATTTGAGCAATCAAATTTAAAATCTCAAGATTCAGCTACAAATCCACAACCTCAAAAGTCAGACTCTGAAGTGCTAACATCCATTAATTCTGATTTTGTAGGACGTGAGAAAGATATTGCACACCTTAACAACTTCGTTAAGCAAGGCGTGAAGATAATCTTGATTTATGCAAAAGGTGGCATTGGTAAGACAAAGCTAGCCTGGAAGTATATCCAGCAGTTCGACTTGGTACTGGAACTTTGGATGGCAAAGGAAACCCAAAACATCTGTTCAGCTGAGAGCATTATTGAAGAATGGCTAAGGCGAAAATTTAACGAAGAACCAAGCCAAGAGTTTAGCATTACCCTAGAGCGATTGAGGCAGCATCTGCGAGACTCAAGTAAAAGAATTGCAGTGTTGATTGATAATTTAGAATCTGTTTTAGATGGCAACGGTAAGTTTATTAAGCCCCATCGCTCTTATGTAGAACTATTGAGAGTCTTAGCTGATGAAGGAGCCAAATCTGTCACGCTAATTACTAGCCGCGATCGCTTGTATGAATCTATCGACAATATTCAACCCTATCGCTTAAAAGGTTTGGCTGTAGAAGTATGGCAGGAGTTTTTTGACAACTGCTATATCAAGACAGACACTTCTGTGCTAAGTGTTATGCACAGTGCCTATGGTGGCAATGCCAAAGTAATGAAAATCCTTTGCGGTGTCATCAAAGAAGATTATTTAAGTAATTTAGAGGAGTATTGGCAAGAACATCAGAGCGATCTATTAAAGAATAAAGACTTAGAAGATTTAGTTATAAGTCAGTTCGAGCGTTTACAACAAATTGATCGTGATGCGTATCTACTTCTCTGCCGTTTGGGATGTTATCGCTATCAAAATTTGCCTTCTGTAAGCATCGAAGGACTTTTATGTTTGCTATGGGATGTGCCAGAATCTGAGCAGTGGAGGGTGGTTAAATCTTTGCAAGATAGGTCTTTAGTCGAGTGTGAAAATAGACAATACTGGTTACATCCTGTAATTTGCTCAGAGGCAATCAAAAGACTCAAGCCAACATTAGAATGGAGTCAAGCTCACAAAGAAGCTGCTTATTTTTGGAGTATAAATTTTTCACAAATAGTGGAAAGCGAACAATTACAAATTAAAATTATAGATTGGAATCAAACAAGAAGCTATCAAGAGTATTTATATTTTCTTATAGATTATTTAGAATCGCTTGTTAAAGAAGAAGACTATCCAGAAGAACTTATAGGTTTTGAAATATTTTATCATTTATTATGTTTGCATAACCTAGATAATTTAGAAGAATTAATTTTAAGAAATAGCCTTTTAGATAACTCTGGTATAAGGTTTTTTATTCAACTTATTTTTGAGTCTGTTGAATGGCGGAGAAATCTATCTAAAAGTATTTATGAATTAGGTAAGTGTACATATGAAATAGCATTAATTGATTATAAAGAATCCAATATAATACAAAGTCAAGAGGGATTTAAATATTGGCAAAGATGTTTTAAAGTTAGCCAAAAACTGATGCATAAAGCTTTATCTATTGCTGTTGAATTTAAATTAGACAGATTAGTAAAGTAAAGCAATGTTTTTATGAGTGAGTTGGAATACTACTATGTATAAGCTTAGCAATACATAGTAGGCGTTTCAGACTACAGATAAGGGGATAAATCTATTTACCAAGATTATCTTACGAAATCACTCTCTAGCCTGCGAAGGCAGGCTTCGTTTGTGTAGCCACGAATTCATTCGTTTGGGCAATCGTGCAACAAAACAAAGGCGGGTGCGGGAATTGAACCCGCTAATCCCCAAAATGGTGGAGATATAACCGATAACCCTAAATTCTTCGTCCCCGAAAGGCAAGGTGCGAATCAGGATAACCCGCCATGAAAAAGGATAAAAGAAGTTGTTACCTTTTATCCTTTGTTATTCAGCCGTTCTTACAACTCACCTGTAGCTAGCATCTGGATGATGCGAGGTGTTCCCGGATCGAACCCTGCCAAATCCCAAGACAATGGATCTTCAGGATCTACTAAGGTAATGCGGTAAGGTGTCAAGGTGACATACACCGCCTTGGCTTCAGGATTGACCTTTTTGCGGTACTCCTTCAGCGCTTGACTTGGATGCTTATAACCAGCCCAGCTTTCTGAGTCAGTCCAGAAGCAAACTACATCTGCCTTGAACTTATTCTTAATCATCCAGTCGTAAGCTACAGAGGCATCAGTTCCGCCGAAGTTTTGATTTCTAGCTTTGCTAACCGCAGAACTAAAACTATCTTTAGCAGTGATGCCTAATTCCCGAAATTCGGTAGCAAAACCGCGAATCATATAGTTTTTCTCTGCTTTTGCTGTCACCAACGCCATTGTGGTGGCAATTTCACAGCAACTCAGTCCCATGTCTGCAACTAAGCTACCCATAGAACCGGAAACGTCTACGGCGTGCATGAACACTTTGCCTGTGGGTTGGACAACATCAAAAGACAGTTCAACCGCCTTTTCCAAGATGTCCACAATGCGAGGAACTGGTTTCCAAGTCTTTTGGCTGCGTCCTAATCTACCACCAGATTCATAAGTTTTGAGAGCTTTCAAAACATCAATCGGATGGATACGACCTTTACGCAGATGTTCCTTGTTGTTGAGAACTGCTTCTACACGCGACAAATTCGCGCTTTCATCAGCTCGTAAAACATCTAGTTCAGTTAGCGAACCCAGGTTACGCAGCATTGCACCTATTGGCATTTCACTAAATAGCAACTGCCAAGCTTGCTTATCCATCTTGCCTACAGGTGCAGCCATTTCGTGGGTTAAGCGTCCTTGCGAAATAGCTTCATGAGTTTGAGAAGGATTTCGCTTTAGCCACTCGTACCACCAAATCTGTGCCAAAGCTTCTGAGGGGATTTCTGCTGGCAAGTCTTCCCAGCCTCTGACTACCCACTCATATAATTGACGGTGATTTTCTGTAGGTGGTTTGACGTGAAACAACCGCAATGCATCTCGATGAGAGAAGCCTTGACGCTGTTGATATTTCAATAACTGATAAGCCAAGCCCTTCACGTCTTCTCGTGAAAGCCAAGTTTTACCAGCTTCCCGCACTACCTTACCAAATCCTCGCAAAGACTTGGTGTAATTTAGCCATTCATAAAAGTGGCTACCTGTGCGGACAATTTGTGGGAAGATTTCACCAAAAGCTTGTTTTGCTTGTGGTGCTTCACCCATAGAAAGCAGCACCAAAGCCAGGATAGGCGCACTGTTATTGATGGCGCGTCCGTCGCTAGCATAGAGAATTTCTTCCGCTACACGGCTGGGATTTTCAGCAACAGCTTGTTTGACAACTGCTACAAAATCTTCGGTTAGTTCTTGCTTACCAGCATAGTAGGTGCTTTTTGCCGTACCAACCAATAGACAACGGCGCAGCATCTTCCAAATGCCAGCATCAAACATCCAACCACCGGAACGTCCCTGAATCATCTCTGCTTCTCGTCCGGGGATAGGCTGAGATTGTGGTGTAGTTGTCTTCTTTTTAGTAAAGAAATTGTAATTCATGGCTTCATCTCCCGGCCCTTGCGGGCAAAAATGAAAGGTGGCAGGGCAGGACTCGAACCTGCGACATCCCGCTTGGAAGGCGATAACCCTAATTCGTCGGCCTTTTCAGGCAAGGGATGAACAAGGATGTTTTAGGCGCTCTACCTCTGAGCTACCTGCCACATGAAAATTAAAAATGCAAAATTTACTCTGGTGGAACAGGAATTGTAGACGCGTTAGCGGCTTCCCGAAGGGTACCTGCAACCCATGAATTAACGATAACCCTCGATTCGTCGGCCTTTACAGGCAAGGTTGTGAACTAAGGACTATGGGTAATTAAACCCGTTCATTGCTCTACCAAATTGAGCTACCCACCAGACAAAAATTCAAAATTAAGTTTTGGGTGGCGGAGCAGGATTTGAACCTGCGACCTCTCGAACCCAAATCGATAACCCTCAATTCTTCGGCCTTTGCAGGCAAGGGGCGAACAAGGATGTTAGCGCTCTACCACTGAGCTACCCGCCACATGAAAATTTAAATTACAAATATATGCTACCGATCAAAGCTAACTCCTTTGGGCATATCAGCTTGTATTACTAATGTAATATACGTAGTATTGCGTGTCAAGAGGCTGGCAAGTTAATTTTCAGAATTTTCGTTCAGTTAAGAATAGTTGCATCATTCAACAATGTTTTCCACGTAAGACTACCCCAGTGAAAACAGCTATATATGTGAAAGTTTGCCGTAAATCCAGGTATTTGGATTTTAAATTGTATATTTTTTCTAGTTTTGTTCTAATGCTAAATTCTTTACGGTGACTTAAGTTTTTAGACAAAACACTTTTGCCTGTGTTTTCCGATCTGGTAGCTAGTTGGAGTTTCTGAAACCATAACCTATATCCAGACTATGTTTGAGTTTTGCCGGACAATTTGCCGGAACTTTGCCAAACGATACAAAAAAGTGACCCAATTTTTGCCAATATAGTATATCATTTGCAAAAATTCACTTGGCAAGAATCAGCATGAGTGAAAAATTACTAGAAGGCGACGGGAAGGCTTTTCTCGTTCTACTTTTGCCAATCTCGTTTTTGATTATTTTCCTGGTTGCCACTTGGAGATTTTTGTTAGCACTAATTGTGTTAGGCATTGGTTTCCAAATTTGGCAGCAATATCAATGGCAACAGTGGAGTCAGCGAGTTAACCCAGTTTTCCATAGGTTAATTCGGGAAAATCAGGGCAAAATTACGCCAATGGACTTGGCAATTAGGGGCAATTTTTCTGGGTCAGCAGCAAAACGCTACCTAGATAGCAAAGCGTCTGAATTCGGTGCAAGTTTCATCAATTCTGAAGAAGGGGGTGAAGTCTACTACTTTATAACTGCTAGTATTTTGGGCAACATACTAGACAGTAGCGAGCCTGTTAAAGAACTTCCTGCTCAACCAGTTACCAAAACTGCGCGTTCGCTCTTGGCACCACCGCCACCACAGTCACTGGAAGAAGAACCAGAAGCGGAATTACCACCACCAGCAGTTCACACGGAAGTTAAACAAAATCTGGCAAAACAGTTAGTTTTTGGCTCTCTCATCCAATCGGAACTAGCTAAACGGCTGAATGTTTATTCCAGCACAGTATATAAACGGCGAAACGATCCCGAATTTCCTGAATGGAGTCGCAGCCGCGATCCAGATGGTATTGCTTGGACTTTTTCGGAAACAACTAAGGAGTTTTTCCCACTGGAAGAAAGCTAAATAACGAACAAAGAATTCAGAACTCGGAATTCAGGAATCTAAATACAATCAGTAGAGAATTGAAATACCTTTATTTATCACTGTTGTACAAAATTCATACTGAATTCTGATTCCTGACTCCTGAATTCTTTATAGTTAAAAATTAAAAGTTAGAATTTTTAATTTTTAATTTCCAAGCCTACAGCTTCACTGATGGAGTTTAATCCATTCTGTTCTAACTTGGAAAGCAAACCAGCAAGAATTCGACGGACTACCATCGGGCCTTGATAAATCCATCCTGTATAAATCTGGAGCAAGTTAGCACCAGCAGTAATTTTTTCCCAAGCGTCTTCAGGGGAAAAAATACCGCCAACTCCGATTATCGGGATTTGTCCTTGGGTTTGCTGCCAAATAAAACGAATTACCTCAGTAGAACGATCGCGTAATGGCGCACCGCTAATTCCGCCGGCTTCTTCCTGAGGTGATTTACCTGTTTGGTCAATTATTTGAGTTTTCAGTCCATCACGGCTAATGGTGGTATTAGTGGCGATAATTCCCGCTAGTTGGTAGGTTTTAGCTAAAGAAATAATGTCGGCGATCGCTTCCCATTCTAAGTCAGGTGCTATCTTGACAAAAATCGGCTTTTGAATATTATTCTCTTGTTGCAATAAATCCAAGATGGCACTGAGCATGGAAGCATCCTGAAGCGATCGCAACCCTGGAGTATTAGGGGAAGAAACGTTAACTACAAAATAGTCACCCAAATCCTTGAGTAAGCGAAAACTATTGAGATAATCTTCTGCTGCTGCTTCCAAGGGTGTAATTTTGGATTTACCCAAATTGATACCTATGGGTATTGACCAAGCTAACTCCTGTTTCTCCTGTGCCAGACGTGTTGCCATTGCTGCTGCACCGCTATTATTAAAACCCATCCGGTTGAGTGCAGCTTTGTCCAAAGGTAAGCGAAACAAGCGGGGACGAGGATTTCCAGGTTGTGCCACAAACGTCACAGTACCAAGTTCCGCAAAGCCAAAACCAAGACTCGACCAAATACCAGCGGCTACTCCATCCTTATCAAACCCTGCTGCTAAGCCTACAGGATTGGGAAAGCTTAAGCCAAACAAAGTTTGTTCTAGACGCGGATCGCACAAACATAAAGACTGCTTTAGGCTGCGGTTTATCCAGCTGGCAGGAGGGTGACTATTAGTTTGCGATAGCCAGTTTAAGCTACGAATCGTCTGCTGATGTAACCACTCTGGATCTGTTTTGACTAAATTAAACAAAAACGGACGAATTGCGGCTTGATAAATATCCATTTGTCAGTTGTTAGTTGTTAGTTGTCATTTGTCAGTTGCTACTGACCACTGACAACTGACGCTTTTAATGATTACTGTGACAGCTTATTATTTAGGATGCTTTTCTGGGCATCTTATATATTACAAGTTGCGTAAACCAATAATCAGATGGGGCAGCCACAAAAAAACATAGCCGCCGAACAGCAGATCCATGCCTTGGGACAAGTCCTACAAAGCCTCAGGGAAGAGGATGATGTTGAAGTTCTGATTACAACTACTATTTCTTACGTTCAAGAGCAGTTTGACTACAGTCTAATTTGGATTGCCCTTTACGATCGCCTGAAACATACATTGTTCGGCAAAGGAGGCATCATCCCGGATCGTGACACTCGGTTTTTACACAAACGGTTTGTCCTCAATTCCGGCGATCTGTTAGAGCAAGTAGTAATTGAACAGCGTCCTTTGGGCTTAGCGGATTTGCAAACTGAAGTACGTGCAGCAGAATGGCTAGAAGTTAGTAAAAAATTTAACATTAAAGGTACAGTCTTTTTACCGATTCGCTACAAAGACCGCTGTTTGGGTGTGTTATTACTGGGTTCAGAACGCTGGGGTTACTTACTACCTGGGGAAGCCAAAGCACGTCTAATGATGGTTTTGGGCGAACTGGGGGCAGTGCTTTATCAACATGAGATGGATTTGCAGCAAAAGCAAACCAAACGTCCTGACGAGCCGTTATTACAGTTACTAGACAATTTACGCACTTTAAATAATTTGGATCAAAGGCTGAAAACAGTAGTAGAGACAACACAGCAATTTGTCTCTCCTAGCCGAACAAATATTTATTGGTTTGAGCGGCAAGGGCGCTACTTTTGGTGTCGGATGAGCAATCAGCTGGCGAATATGGGTCGCGATCGTAACAATCAGCAACCAGCAGCTGGCATCACGGTACAGGAGTTAAGCGAATTTTATTATGCTTTGGCAGTCAATCAAATTGTCTGGATTGGTGATGCACGCAGTTCTCTCAAAAGCCATTTTACAGGCAAGTTGTTGCAACGGTTGCAGGTGCGATCGCTGTTGGCAGCTCCCATCATGTGGCAAAATGACTTGCTAGGTTTTCTGGCGGTGGAAGGTAATGAACCTCGAATCTGGACAGAGGCGGACAAAAATTTTGTCCAGGGTGCTGCGGGGTTAATCTCTTTAGTTGCTCCCACTGACGGTATGGAAAGCACTATCAAACAAATCCAAGATGATAGTTATCTAACTAGCCAAATTGTCCAAGCCATTTATAGTAACCAAGACCTTCATGAAGCTTTACACAATTGTGCTACGAAAGTGTTGGCTCGATTAGCTGCCACCCGCTTTTTACTATTGCAGTACAATCCCGAGCAGAATAACTATCAAGTTGTTTACCAAACCCAACCTCATAATCGCCGACCTTTGACATATGCCTTCGATGCTCTCAAAGACATGGACAGGCAAATGTTGAAGTCTACAAAAACTGCGGTGGAAGTAGAGAACTTAAACGAAGATTTGCGGTTTTTGACCTGGCGTGCCTCTTTGCTAGAAAATGGTGTGCGATCGCTTTTAATTTGCAGTTGCGTTCAAGGTCATGCACCCGCGGCACTTTTGCTCCTCGCTCACGAAAATTATCGCACTTGGACAACTCTAGAAAAAGAATTGCTGTGGGTCGTCAGTCAACAGATTGGTGTCATTGTTCGCCAATGGCAACTGCACACTGATACCGAACATCAGCAAAAAATTTTGTCCAGTATCAAGCAATGTCTCCGCATCTTGGAACCAGCCCAGAGCGAAAAAACCGAGACTGAGAAAAAGGATCTCGAAGGCACAGTATTGGAACAAATAGCATATGTTCTCGGCTGTCCTCTGACGCTACTCCTATCCTGGACACCCGGACAAGCTAATGCAGAAATTCTGCCTGGGGTAATTGCTGATAGTCAGTTTGGGGTAGTTACAAATGCATCAGTTTCCATCAAATCTGAGGCTTTGATCCAGTGGGCACTTGGTCAGGAAGAATATCTGAGTGTAAACGTGGATGATTTGCCGCCAGAAACTAGAAAATGGTTGAACGGCCCGGGCATTGGTCAAATTTTGGTCATGACTCTACGTACATCTGCTGACTATGAACCCACAGGAGTGGTGGTGATGGCAGACCGTCGAGAACGTCGATGGTCACAACAAAGCCTCAATGCCACAGAAACTCTGGTCGCTCAATTAGCTTGGTCGCGTCGTCAGCAACAAATCATCCAACTTTTAGAGTCTTCAACCCAGGAGTTACGACAACTCAATTGGTACAAACACCGCCGCCTACAGGAAATTCAGAGAACAACAACACTACTACTTAGCCAAATACATGATTTGGGCATTCCTACTAATGAATTAACTCAGACGCGCTACCAGTTATTGCTGCGGCAGTTAGACCACACAACGGCTTCTATGACTGGATTACTCAAACTTGAGCAGTGGCATTTACATATGAGCGGGGAAACCATGCCCATAACCAGTTTTCTCAAGCGATCGCTCGAACGAGTAGAAACTTTATTCAAGCAACACAAACTGTGGGTCGGCATACATGGTTTGGGACAATCAGGTGAAGAGCATGATTCGGCAAACAATTCTTCATTTATTAAAGGAATTCAAACATCAAGCTCATCTACAATGGCGATCGCTGGCGATATTGTAAAATTTGAATTAATCCTTCATGAATTGTTAGTTGCAGCTTGTCACCGTTCTCAAAGCAGTGGCAGGATTGATATCTGGTGTCGCCGTTTAGATGAGCGATTGTTAGAACTATCGATTACAGATAACGGCATCATTGAACCACAGCTATTGGCTGCGCTACATCAGAATACACCCAAAGATGTGCTTGCTCCCTCTCACCTCGACCAGCCACCAGGTTTGCATCTGCTAATCTGCCAAAACCTCATGCAGCAATGGGGAGGAGAATTGCATTTTTATCAGTTACCAGATCATCGGGTAGTCAGTCGCTTGCTGTTGCCTTTAGCTGAGAAAAATTCCTAGCACTATTTTCAAAACAAGCATCTAAAAATTCAGTTCTAGAAATTTCCAACTCCTTTGACAGCCATTAGGAATCTTGATTGCTCGGTAATGCATGCGATCGCAATTGCGAGAGATTAAGTCATTATCGCGCAACACTTTTGCGTGATTGAGGCTAATACACTAAATCTCAGCTTGAAAAATATCATCTCTGTAGCGATCGAGTCCTATATTAATTCTTTTACTTATGGTTTCCTACAATTCCCCTGCTGAAAACTGTTAAGCCGACCTAGCAGGTTGAAAGTACAATAGCCGTGCCCCATAACCTTCTAGCTGCTGTTGTTGGGTGTAGGCACGACAAACTTTTTCAGCTAAATAGCTCAGGAATAAGTCTATGGAGGGATTGACAACACATTTATTCGCTCCAGGTATCCTCCCTTCGTAGCAAACTGGTTATAATTATTTTCCATCGTTCAGAAATCAACTTATCGTCTGCACAGTATTTATATGGGACGCGCTCGTTCTAAATCTGACCTACCTACAAAAATCTGTCCGGTATGTCAACGTCCCTTCACTTGGCGTAAGAAATGGCAAGATTGCTGGGACGAAGTGAAATACTGCTCAGAACGTTGTCGTCGTCGCCGTTCTGACATTACAGAGACTAGGGACTAGGGACTAGGAACTGGGGATAGGGAAAGTTTTTTCCCAATCCCCAGTACCCAATACCCAATCCTTAGAACAACCAACCGCAACTTAGACGCAAATAGCGCAAAGGATAAATGAAGTCACAGGTGCAACCCAAATTAATCATTCATGGAGGAGCGGGTAGTTCTCTCCACGGCAAAGGAGGCTTGGAAGCGGTACGCAAATCGCTCCATACAGTAGTAGAGGAAGTCTATGCTCTTTTATTGTCAGGCGTAACTGCTTCTGTGGCAGTAGTACAGGGATGTCAAATGCTAGAAGATGACCCACGTTTCAATGCGGGTACGGGTTCAGTGTTGCAATCTGATGGTCAAATCCGCATGAGTGCCTCTCTGATGGATGGCACATCAGGGCGCTTTAGTGGTGTAATTAATGTCTCGCGGGTGAAAAATCCCATTGAGTTGGCACAATTTTTACAAAACTCACCAGACCGAGTACTATCGGATTACGGTTCAGCTGAATTGGCGCGGGAATTACAACTTCCCAGTTATAACGCTTTAACTGAGTTGCGGTTGCAAGAGTGGATACAAGAGCGCCAGGATAATTTTAAAAGTACAATGGCTGGTGTGGTAGCAGAACCCGAACTAGTGGAAAGCAGTAATTCTCGCCGGGGAACAATCGGCGTAGTAGTTTTAGATGCCTATGGAAATTTAGCTGCTGGTACATCCACTGGTGGTAAAGGCTTCGAGCGTATAGGTCGGGTAAGTGATTCTGCTATGCCAGCAGGTAATTATGCTACTAGCCACGCAGGTGTTAGTTGCACTGGTATCGGAGAAGACATCATTGATGAATGCCTAGCACCAAGGATTGTGGTGCGCGTTACTGACGGTATGTCTCTCAAAGATGCCATGCAACGCTCATTTGCCGAAGCCCACCAGAACCAGCGGGATTTGGGAGCGATCGCCCTAGATGCAACGGGAGCGATCGCTTGGGGAAAAACCAGTCAAGTCTTACTTGCGGCTTACCACAACGGCGAAAACATAGGAGATACTCTCGAATTACCCCTAGAAACAGAAGTGGGCTTTGTGCCTTAGCTATCAACTAGAGTTTTTCGATTATGGATTTGGCTTTGAGCGTTTCTTTGATACCCAACCTGGTTTTACCACTTGACGCTCACGGGCAATCGCTAGGGAATCATCAGGGACATCTTCGGTAACTGTGGAACCAGCTGCCACGTAGACATCATTCCCTAAAGTTACTGGTGCAACTAAGACAGTATTAGAACCCGTACTAGTGCGATCGCCTATCTTGGTTGGGTGTTTGTTAGCGCCGTCATAATTGGCGGTAATTGTACCCGCACCGATATTGACCCGATTGCCAGTAGTGGTATCGCCCAAATATGACAAATGTGCCACGTTAGTGCGATCGCCTAACTTAGTATTTTTCAATTCCACAAAGTTACCGACGCGACAACCAGCACCCACTTGTGCGTGACCGCGCAAATGGGTATAAGGACCTATCCGACTTCCCGCCTGCACAATGCTATCTGTGACAACAGAATACTGCACTGTCACTTTTTCGCCTAATTGGCTATTTTCGATTAAAGTTCCAGGCCCGATGCGGCTGCCTGTTTGAATAACAGTGTTTCCCCGTAGGTGAGTTTGGGGTTCAATAATCACATCTGTATTTAGCTCTACAGTCTCATCAATTGTGATGCTGTTGGGGTCTATGAGAGTAACGCCCGCTACCATCCATTTTTCCTTAACCCTTTGCTGCAAAATCTCGTATGCTGTTGCCAATTGCAAGCGATCGTTGATCCCCAGGATTTCCTGATAGTCTTCGACATCAACTGCCATCACTTTCCCGACCTGGGTGACAGCATCAGTCAGATAATATTCTTTTTGGGCATTATTCGATTCTAAGTGGGGCAACACCTTTGCTAAATCCTGCCAACCAAAGCAATAAACCCCAGCATTAATCCGACGATTTTGTCTTTGAGCAGCAGTACAATCCTTGTCTTCAACAATTTGTTGGACAATATTATCACCGTTACAAAAAACGCGCCCGTAGCCTTTGGGATCGGGCAGGTGCGCGGTGAGGATAGTAGCGGCATTGTGATTTTCTTGATGAGCTTGTAATAGCTGCTTGAGGGTTTGGGCGCGTACTAAGGGCAAATCGCCGTTTAGTACCAGTAAATCTCCGGTGTATCCCTCAAGATGGGGAAGTAATTGCTGGATAGCATGACCTGTACCTAGTTGCACAGTTTGTTCTACAAACTCTAAACTGGGGATCGATTGCATGGCTGCTTTCACTTCGTCAGCCTGATACCCCACAATCACTATCTGTCGTGAGGGCAAAAGCGGCTTTACACTTTCGAGAACTCTTTCTACTAGCGATCGCCCACCCAATGAATGTAACACTTTGGGTAAGTGTGATTTCATCCTTGTGCCGCGTCCCGCCGCTAGAATTGCTACAACTACCATAATTAGCCATTAGCTATCAGTGAATTGCGCTTTCGCGCTTGTTACTTTAAGATTTAGGCTCAAATCATACCAGCTGATCGTAGAAGACTGAAACTATGAAAGGAGACAGGAGATGAAGAAGACGCACAGAGTATTGATAAAAATTCCCCGCGTCCTCTTATCCCCTCATGCCCAAGCCTGTCTACTCTTTTTCCTGGTAGGAGTGGATAAACTCTGCAAACTGCTGCATTAGTTTAGGATTGCGCCAACCTAATTCGGTTTCCTCTACCATGACAGACACTGCTTCTTCTAGAGTAAAAGCTCTTTTGTAAGGTCGTTCGCTTGTTAGCGCATCGAAAATATCAATTATTTGAAACACTTGTGCTAAGTAGGGAATCTCATCTTCTTTTAGCCCATCGGGGTAGCCTGAGCCATCCCAGCGCTCGTGGTGATGGCGAATAATGGGAACTACACCCCGCATACTGCGTAGTGGTTGACAGATTTTTTCTCCAATGACAACATGCTGCTTCATAATTTCCCAATCTTCGGGTGTGAGTTGGCCGCGCTTTAGTAACACCGCATCGGGAATACCCACCTTGCCAATATCGTGAAGATAACCTCCCCACATTAAATCTCGAATTTGGTGACGTGATAGATTCAGATATTCACCAAAAGCTTGTCCTAGTTTTACTAGCCGTTCGCAGTGGTCACCAGTATTAGGATCGCGACTTTCAATTGCCCTGGCAACGGAAAATAACACTTTTTCTGTGTGGTCTAAATCTTCGTTTAAACACTTCTGCCGTACTAGGGACTTAACACGCGCCGCCAGTTCCACACGGTCAAACGGTTTGGTAAGAAAATCATCCGCTCCTACTTCAATTCCCCGAATTCGCGAGCGCCTGTCATTTAAAGCTGTAATAAAAATCACTGGAATCAGTCTAGTATGCTCGTCCTGCTTGAGTAATTGGCATACTTCAAAACCATCCATTCCAGGCATCATCACATCCAGCAAAATCAGATCCGGTTGTTTTTGGATCACTAGTTCTACTGCTGTAGAACCACAGTCTGCTTCAATAACTTCATACCCTTCCATAGATAAAAGGGCAACGGCAGTCATCCGACTGGCAGTATGGTCATCAACAACTAACACTTTTGGCAGTTCTGAATCAAAGCCATTCACTTTAGAACCTTTGGCTTGTAGAGTTCCAGAGATTAATGAATCGTAACCAGAATTAATATCAGGTTTCATCCAAGATGGCTCTACCTGTTTCTGTTCTGGCAAAAGGCCTTCTTTAGATAAGCCCAAGGAATAACCTTCTAAATTCTGCAATCCTAAAGCATTCTTTGAACTGATACTATTGACTGCGTTCAGGCGGTTTGACCCAATAATATTTTGTTCAGTAGAGTCTGGACTCTTGGAACTCCATTGAATCACAAAGACACCCCAATCTTTTAGAGAAGTTAACAGTATCCGACTGCACAAACAAGTTTAGTGCTTGACCATATTCCACTTCGCATACCCAAGCTTTATGAATTATGTAAAGCTGCTTGCTTAAATAATAGACATCATATTTTTTATGTCTTATGAGAACACTGAGAATATTGCTACGGGAATCTTGTGCCGGATTTCCTTGCCTTTCATTCCAGTATGATAAATTCGCGCAAATGTTAAATCAGGTTTTTCACTGAGATTTCTTAACATAGTAGCGCTAGAAAACATTGTACTTGCTCAATTTAGATCAAAGTAGTACAGTTTGAGTTTAAAGTTTTTATACCGATATAGCAAGACACGTATTTTAAATTAGCTATTTAAGTAAATCATGATACACAAAAAATATACGCAAACCATTGTATTTAAAAATACAATTTTATTTTTTGTAATTGCGATTACAAAAACTCACTATCTTAGTTTTAGACAAAACAAAATAATTGTAAAATTTTTACGATTATTTTTAATCGATCTTTAAAGATGATTTGTTGTATTTGTGATGGCAGCATAACTAAGAACCAGTGCCTATATGATGAGTTCTTCATTACCTGCCAACCATCGTTTTCGCCAACGGGAAGTCGGTTCGAGTAAACAGGTTTGCTGTTCTTGTCGTCGCCGCATCACTATGACATCAGCAGGAGATTTCAATTGCGGATCGCGGTAAGGAATGGCAGCACGAGTTAGCAAATGTTCTTTTTCTTCTTGGGAAAGGGGGGGGAGAAGAGGATAGGGAGCGAAGGGGATGGGGGGCAAAGGGGAAAAACTTACTGCTACTTTCCCTGTGCTTATCTGCTCGCCATCTCTAGGATAGGCCGCAACTGTACCAGGCGATCGCCTACCCACAGGTGGGGTAGAGCCTATCTGTAATCCAGCTGCCAAAAGTGCTGTACGTACAGCAGCCGCACACGAATACGTTGCCAGAATCCCATCAGCGTGTAAACACTGGGAAACTAGTTTGAGGAATTCAACAGTCCATAAATGAGGGCACTGAGGTGGTGAAAAGGGATCTAAAAAAATTGCATCCGCTTGAAAGTCTAACTGATGTACTAACCCAATCGAGGTTCTGGCATCGCCAATTAGTAACCTTGCTTTGAGGCGATCTGTTTGCACTTGATGCTCAAAAGCAAGTTGGGTCAAAATTGCGGTGTATTCATAGTTCCAGTTGTCGAATAAATGATGAGCGATCGCTGCTTGTGGTACAGATGGATTCAGTTCTAAACCAATTAATTCCACATTACAACTGGGATTGACAGCCCAAATTGTCTGCAAAGCAGCTGCTGTGTTGTATCCTAGACCATAACAAATATCCAATAGTCGCAAAACTGGTTTGTGGGCAGATGTAGCCAGTTGAGTAGGAGCAACAAACTTGAGAAAACTTTCCTGCTTAGCTCCAAAATGGCTGTGAAATGATTCACCAAATTCGTGAGAAAC
The DNA here is from genome assembly GCA_003326215.1 of Nostoc minutum NIES-26. Classification (GTDB taxonomy): domain Bacteria; phylum Cyanobacteriota; class Cyanobacteriia; order Cyanobacteriales; family Nostocaceae; genus Dendronalium; species Dendronalium minutum. The sequence continues at coordinate 126,153 of LXQD01000087.1, forward strand.
GAAAGTGAAAGAACCATCTGCTGTTGCTTGAGGTGTAAAGTTTTCCTCCGAGTCTGACATTTGGCAAATAAACAATGATAACTAACAACTGACAAATGACTAACAACCAATTTGTTGTTTCGCAAGCTTGGCTTTTGAAACACCTTGACGATCCACAAGTCGTCATTGTAGATTGTCGTTTTTCTTTAGCCGCTCCACAACTAGGAAAACAGCAATACCAAACAAGCCACATAAAAGGATCTTACTACCTAGATTTGAATCAGGATCTTTCTAGTCCTGTAGGAAAGCACGGTGGAAGACATCCTTTACCCGATCCCAACGATCTAGCTAACAAATTATCAGCGATTGGAGTGAATTTCCAAAAAACTCTAGTTGTAGCTTATGATGATTCTCGCTTTGCCTTTGCTGCTCGTCTTTGGTGGTTGTTGCACTATCTAGGACATGAGCAAGTTGCGGTACTGAATGGAGGTTTTGCTGGATGGCAACAAGCAGGATATCCTATTACAGATATCATTCCCCAACCCCAGAAAGCTACCTTTGTTCCTCAGATAAACACAGAACTGGTAGTAGATATTGAGGCTGTGAAAAGTCGAAAAGATTTACCCCAAGTAGTTTTGGTAGATTCTAGAGAAAGCGATCGCTACCGCGGTGAACGGGAGCCAATTGATAAAATTGCTGGTCATATTCCCGGTGCTGTTAACTATCCCTGGATAGAAGTTACAGACTCTTCAGGCCAGTTAATTTCCCCTCAAGAGCAACGTCTCCGCTGGCAAAAGCTAGAAAAAGCAGAAGAAATTTTAGTTTATTGCGGTTCAGGCGTTACTGCTTGTGTGAATTTACTTTCTTTAGAATTAGCTGGGATTCACATTGCTAAACTTTATGCTGGTAGCTGGAGCGACTGGATTAGTTATTAGTCAGTGGTGAGCTAGCGCCGTCTTGGGGGTTTCCACGTAGCGTCTCCAATAGGAGAAGTTCGCAAGGAGGGTTTCCCTCCTTGCGAACTTCTCTCCTTGTCTCCCTACTCCCTACTTCCTGACCTCATCCAGTAATATTGGCGTTGAGTACTAAAAACGATAGTTGCGATCGCGTACCCACAGACTCATTGGCACAGCGTTACCCTGTGGGTCTACTCTGACTTTTACTACTATTGCTCGTAGCTGTCCATTCCTGGTTTGCCGGACAGTACGCGCAATATCATTATTCAGCTGCGATCGCTGTTCTTCTGGGATATTGTATGTTTCCACGCCATAGTTGACAAAACCATCTTGATAAACACCTCTTAAGGCTACTTGATTAGATGAGAGATAAGTGGGGAGATTGCTACTCACACGTACAGGCCGCCAAGCCCTAGGAACACCACCACTAAAAGATTGTTGCTCTTGCAAAATCACGTACAAGTTGGTTCCTGAGATTAATTGTCTGTTACTGCCCCGATTTCTCCTGAGTACATCTTCCCAGCCAGGAAGTCTTCTCAAAGTTGAAACACGGGATATGTTGTAGTCAAGGTTTAGGGAGTAGCCTTGCAATACATTGTTAGAGTTTACAGGCACTGTTTGCAAAATCACCTCTTTGCCTGTGAGGTTGGTATACATTGCCTGGGTGGGAACTGCCAAAATTATTCCTGTTTGAATTAGTAAAGGAAGCAATAGCCGCCAAAAAGGTAAGGGCTGGTTTGCTTTTTGTTCAGTGGCAATTAAGTAATCCCGAAAAGTCAGCTTCTTAGAGAATTCAGCTTCAGGAGACAATGATTTATTTTTACTAGATCCAGAAGAATCACTTTTCTTACTAGATTCTGAGGAGTCACTTTTCATGAGCGTAGTCGTAAAAAGAAGGGTATTGGGGAAGCTACAATAGGACTTACGCAAAAAGATTTACCCTTGGAAGATGTAGGGGTGTAAGGGGATAAGAATGTCAAGATATAGAGAATCCAACACCATACCTTTATACTCTTTACTCTCACCTACACACATACAGTTCTTAAACTTTACTTCTTAGTTGCAGCAGTTAGCCGACGTTCAAACCAGAGTCCGACACTAATTAACACAGAACCGCACATTACAAAAACCAGCGATTTGAAAAGTAGGTCAGTGTCGTACTCCAGCATCCGACTAATAATTTGCAGTGTTAACAATAGCATACCGCCCCAAAAAGAGCGTCTGTCGCTTAACTTCAATCCTTCTTGAATTAGTCCCCAGGACAAGATTGCCAAAAGTACGTTGAAGATAAAACTGCCCAAGTCACCAATGCGACTAATAGTTTGATGCCAGAAAGGTACTATGGCTATGAAGCCAAGAAAGGTGGTAATAAGAGCGGTAGTGAAAATTACTTCACGACGAGGGGGGTTATTTCTTTGACGCATCAGAAACAACCATTGCAGTACTGCTAAACCGCTGAGAATTCCCAAATCGATGATGGGAAGAGACATGAATAAGCTCGTGTTATTGGTCAGAGGGTAAGAAGAAGTGTAAGATTGAGCTTGCCATTGCCAACGGAAGGATAAAACGTAGAAGACAAGACCAAAAGCAACTAACGCTAAATCGCGGGCTAGAGGTTGAAATAACCTGTAATTGATTGTAGGAAACAGCAGGTCGTCATAGCTCCAGAATAATGCAGGCGGCAGTGCAAAAGCAAAAGATGCCACCCAAGGAGCCACATCAGAAAGATTTAGAAGTGGTAGAGGGTCGAGGTTAACTAGCAAGGAACTAGCAAAGGCTAAGGCTGCCAAGCAAAAAATCCAACGTGACCGACAAAAGTAGGCTAGAGGGACAAATAGCAACCATGACAATAAGGGCATATGTTGTAATACTAGCCGTGCCCAAGACCATTGAATTGAATAGGGTGAAGAGTACGACAAATCTCCTTGTCCCACCCAATAGCCTATTTGTATTAGGATAATGGCCATAATTCCCAAGGAATTTAAGGACAGACTGTAGGCCATGAGTAAAACACCAAACCCCCAAGCAAGAAACAGTTCGGTAGCCGAACCGTTTATGTTGAATATCTCTGCCATTAATGCTATGTTTGCGCCTAAAATAAAAGCGCTTAAAATTAGCAATGCCTCTCCCAATAGTCGTTTACTGCGTTGTTGCTTCTTACCTTCGTTCTTGCCCGATGTAGGTTGTGTCCATGTGTAAAAACCAATGATATTAGTTGAGAAAAACAAACTCATCATCAAAATGAATTTGACTTCTCGCGACCATGCCTGCCAGTTGGCAGCGACGAAAGTAATCACACCGAAACATAAAAGGATACTGCCTATAGCGATCGCAATCATTTTAGAGCGATCGCGTGCAGCAGCTTCTAGGTTCTTAAATTGATAACGGCTTGCTATTTGTTCGTATTGCGAAGCACTAATTATTCCTTCATCGCGCCACAGTTGTGATTCTTGGCGTAATTTCCGCTGAAAATTCTCTAACACCATGACCATCTCCAGTGCAGTGGGGTAGTTCTGATTTTTCACGACATGTGGAAATTGCAGCAGAGAAGGGTGTAGAAGGGTATGAGTGTATGGGTGTAGGAAATTCTTCCCTTACACCCCCCATATTTCAAATATCCACACCTCAATTGATTCCCCGTCAGAATGGCGGTCATTATGTTTTCAGTATGCAGCCAAGCCACTGCATAGCATTGTTCTTCTGTAACAGTTTTACTAATGGAACCCTCAAATTTACTAGTTAAACTCTCGCGGCGTTTGTTTGAAAACCCAGATAAACAAGAAAAATTTATCGAAGCGTTAATTAATCCCCAGCCTTTTCAACCTTGTATTCTTTGGTGTCAACAAAAGCCCGATAACTTACCTTTTTCGGTGGAAACGCCAACCATTTGGCAACCACAGTTTGTAGACCGTTTATATCTAGGAGAAAAACCAGGACAACATCCCCTACACAACCAAGGATATTTCTATTGTTTGGATTTTTCTTCTGTATTTGCGGCTGCTACTTTGTTAACAATTACTCAGCCGATGCATTTAGTTTTTGATATGTGTGCCTCTCCCGGAGGAAAGAGTATCTTTGCTTATCAAGCTTTGCAACCTGATTTACTCATAAGTAATGAAGTAATTGGCAAACGTTTAGGTATGCTAATTTATAATTTAAAACGTTGCCATATCAGCCCTTGTGTTGTAGTTAATAGAGATTCTAGTATTTTTGCAGAAAATATTATCTTATCTAGTAATTTAGTTATAGTAGATGCTCCATGTACTGGGCAATCTTTACTAGCTAAAGGCGAAAAAGCGCCTGGATGTTTCCATCCCACTGCGATTAATAAAAGTGCAAATCGGCAAAAAAGAATTATAGCTAACTCTGCTCAACTAGTTGCCCCACAAGGCTATCTAGCATATATGACTTGTACATATTCTCCGGAAGAGAATGAGCAAGTTTGTGAATGGTTTTTGTCACGCTTTCCGCAATTTAAAGCAATACAAATTAGTTATCTACAAGACTATCAATCGCATTTAACTACTATGCCTTGTTATCGGATTTTCCCTCAAGATAGATTAGGCGCTGGTGCGTTTACAGTACTTTTTCAAAACACAGATGAAGGTGAGGCTAAAGAACTAGATAAAGACATTTTACATAGCTTGGGAATTGTACAAAATGTATAAATTTAAAAATATCTAGCAATCATCAGCAAATTGTGAAAAGCACAATTCCTAATTTATTAAATAAGTTGGGAATCTGAAGCTTTCAAACAAGACTGCTATAGTAAGCATCAGTGTTTGATGAAATATTTTCTTTTTTATCTTCGCGTTCTTTGCGTACTTAGTGGTTCGTTTAAATGGGATAAATTGCTACGAAGACTTCCAATTAAAAAATCTCAAAATTATAGGTGCATTACTTCGTCAACCAGAACGCTCGGCAAAGCGAATTGCTGCTTGTTTGAGGCTACCGATCGCACTCAAAATAAATCCTGCTTTAATATTATGCTCTACAGCAAAGTTTTTTAAACTTTGCCTCAAATCTTCGTTTGGTTTTAGTCTCATAGAAAAAACTTTCATAATCTATATAGAAAGTGGATTTGAGGAGTACAAAAATTAAAGAAGAAGTCAGAATATAGAAATCAGAGTAAGAGTGTGGGTAATTCAGAACCATCACTAATTGAAAACCACGAAATCTACGATTTGGTGTGGTATTCCACCGTTTATTCATCCACCATCTGCACAGAATTTAATTCTGAATTCTTTCTTGAGAAAAGCGTACTCAGTGATAACACTGAAGCATTCGTTCTAAATTAATTAATAAAATATACAAAATATTTATGGGTGCATAATAATGTCAGAACTGCCTTATCAGTGCCAAAATTTGAAAGAACAAGTTGAATTTATATTACAACTTTTACAGCAAGAACCAATATTGCGTTCTCAAGACATTACATCTGTACAAACTTCTCTTGAGAAGGCGATTTCTCCGAAGTTTGAAATTGTGTTTGCAGGTGCATTTAGTGCCGGAAAATCGATGCTAATTAATGCACTACTAGAACGAGAATTGCTGTACAGTGCAGAAGGACATGCCACAGGAACGGAATGCAAGATTGAGTATGCAGAGGTAGATAAAGAAAGAGTTGTTTTGACCTTTTTGAGCGAAGTAGAAATTCAGGAACAAGCAAGTTCTTTATGTCAACAATTGGGATTTAAAACAACAGCAAATATCAATCAAGCTGAAGTAATTAGCCTTTTATACCAAGGATGTGAGGTAATTATTCAGCAGGAGGGTGGTGAAAGTAAATCAGAACGTGCAAAACAAGCGAACGCATTAATATTATTACTGGAGGGATATAAGACAAATCGCCAACATATTTACACAACTAATAATGCCACATATTCGATGGAGCAATTTAATTTTTCTAATCTTAAAGAAGCTGCTGGATATGCGCGTCGTGGTAGCAATAGTGCGGTTTTAAAGCGAATTGAATATTACTGTAATCATCCTCTGTTGCAAGATGGAAATGTCATCATCGACACGCCAGGAATAGATGCGCCAGTGGAGAAGGATGCACAGCTAACTTATGCCAAAATTCAACATCTTGATACTTCAGCGGTAGTGTGTGTATTAAAACCTGCATCTGCTGGTGACATGACAAAGGAAGAAACAGAACTTTTAGAAACAATGCGGGAAAATGGCGGAATACGCGATCGCGTTTTTTATGTCTTCAACCGCATCGATGAAACTTGGTACAATACTCAGCTAAAGCAGCGATTGGATGATTTGATCGGTGGGCAGTTTCGTGATACGAGTAGGGTTTATAAAACCAGTGGATTACTTGGATTTTACGGCAGTCAGATTAAACAGACAAGCGAACAAGATAGATTTGGTTTAGATTCTATTTTTGCAGAAACTATCAAAAGTTTAGAGGATCAGGAAGAAACACCACAATTTATCAATGAGTTTAATCGTTATTGTGCTAACTCTGGTAAGCTGTCATCCAGCCAGTTCCGCATTTCTGTAAACAGCTTTGAAACTCCAAATCAGAACTATGTGCGGATTTTATCTGAACAGGGAACGCCTCTGATTAAACAGCTAATTCAAGATAGTGGTATTGAAGAATTCCGCTCAGCTATTAATCGCTACCTTAGTGAAGAAAAGCGTCCACAACTTTTTCAAAATCTTGTTAATGACTTGGAAGATATATGTATTAAACTGAAAAAACATTACCAGTTTGTGCAACGGCATTTAGATAGCCAGCCGCAAGAGATTGAGGCGATGAAAGCACAAGAGTTGCAGCGTCTCAACCAGCAATTACAGCAAGTTGGTAAAGATTTTAGCCAACACATCACAGAAGAAGTTAACCAAATAATTAATAGTACTTGTGATGCTTTTGAAGCGGATTTTCGGCAATTACAATCACGGATGATTCGTCGTTTAGATGAATTGCTAGATACCTTTTCTGTAGCAGATGCTTATCGACGTGCAACCATTAGTCATCCACGTAATGCAACTGCACCGTTAATTGCTATTTTAGTAGAAGCATTTTATTATTTATCCAATCAATTAGAAGATATTTTAGTAAATTCTTCCCAGCAAGTTGTTACCAACTTGTTTCAGCGGTTAATCGAAAAGATTCGTAAATCAGAATATTATCGCCAGTTATATCGTTTGTTAGGTAATGATGCTGGCATTGAACAAGAGGTCAAAGCTGTAGAAAAAAGAGTTTCTCAGGCGCTGGTGAGTGCAGCTAGTGTAGAATGCGATCGCTTTGTCCGAGAAAGTCCTAGATTTTATGATGAAGGCACTTTTTCGATCTACCAATTTCGTCAGACTTTGCTGCAAACTTCCCAAGGTTACGATGCTGAAAGTGTAGTAGAAGCAGAACCAGCAATTAGGCAATTATTGAAGTTAGATTTTGAGCCAAAAGTTTCCAAAACCATTCGTCAATCTTTCCGCCAAACTATTAACCAAACTCTGAAAACTCATTTAGTACCGATGGCTGAAAACCAAGCAGATGAGGTTTTACAGCAGTATCCATATGCCCGTGCTTATTTAGAACAAACACTACAACAAGAAGCTGAAGAGAAGATTTTGAATAATCAGCATTTATTAAGTGCTGTTGAACAAAAGATTGAGGCTTATAATTCAGCAGTTTTTAATATCAATACTTGTTTGCAGGCAATGCAGTTGTATGAGTATTTATTGCCTGTAATTAGTAATTCTGATTCAGAGCTTGTTGATAGTATTTCTGAGAGTAATGGTATTTTGATTTCAGATGGTTTATTGGATGGCATAGCACAGGTTTAGTATTTATAGCATTATAAAGTCCGCGTAGGCGGACTTTATTTGTATAGCCCTTTCCTTTTAGGATGAGAGCGACAAAAATACAAACTTTGATGCTTTAATTTTCACGTTGTTTGACTCAACTTAGCGTCATTTTTAAATAAGATTTAACAAATTATGTAATTCAAACAAATTAACTAATATTTAAGTAGTAGACTTTTGACAACTTTTCAATTCTTCTGGATGACAACGAAGACTTGGCCTTTGAGGGTCTGTCAAATCCATTTGCTGCCAAGGAACAGTATATCCAGTGTAAATTTTACGCGCTCCGAGCCGACGCAAAATTGCTAATCCAATCTCCCAAGCAGATAATCTTTCTAATAAGGCGATATTACCAATTAAGTACTCTTGAATCAACCATTCATCGCCTTGCTGTTGGGCACGTATTTCCTCAATGCGTCCAACTGGTTTACCTGTTGGGTCTAGTACTTGTTTGCCTAAAAGCAGTTCTAGGTGAATTTCATGTGTCATAACTATGCACCTGGAATGCGACTAATAATTTGCTCGCGCACCCATTTTTCCCAAGCTAATGCTGTTGTTGCTTCAGCATCGACATCAACTTGCACGTCAATGCCAACATCCTGAACTTTTGACCAAGGAATGCGAAACGGTTCGCTGTGCTTTGCACCCCAATTACTTTCAACTGCTGCTAGCCAAGCGGACAATCGAGGATGTAGTCGTCGAGCTAGGGTAACAAGACCGACTTCAATATATGCTAATCGTGGTGGTTTCCCATCTTCATACTCAATGACAATTCCATCAACTTTACCCATTTTGCGTTGGTTGCGGTCAACTAGTTGATTGTCGAGAACATCTCGAATTACATCCATTTCAACCTCCAAAAATTTCTAAGGGGAGAGCAATGATTGCTAAAACAAAAGCTAGTGCAATCGTAAAAATCACAACACTATTGCTAATCCAGCCATTGCGATATTTGCCTACGTAGGAGCGATCGTTCATTAAAACTAGGAAAGGTATGATGACGGGCGGTAAGATGACTGCTGTTACTGCCATTGAAAATAGAGTTAATTGCAGGGGGTCAATACCTACTACCATTAACAGCGAAGCCAAAAAGACAAACACAGTGTAAACAAGACTAAATCGTGCTGCTTCCTTAGGATGTAGACTTTCGCCCCAGTTCCAACCCAAGGCTTGAGCCACAATATAGGCAGTGTCAAGGCTAACTTCCAACGCAGCACCAAAACAGGCAATGCCTAACGACGCAGCAAACAGCATGAAGCCCCAGTAGCCAAATGACTCTGTTAGCATTAGTGCCGCCTGTTCATAGCTATCAACTTGAATACCTTTGGGATGAAGCACCATGGCTGCTACAATCAGCACTCCCAGCGAAACCACACTGCCAAAACCCATGCCCAAGCCAGCAACAGCGCGATTAGTACCGATGTGTCCCTCATCCCACTTGTCTTCCACTGCACCTGATGAGTAGAAATAAAATAGGTAGGGGCTGATGAGCGCACCCAGGATACTAACTACAAGGAATAAATAATGAGTAGTATCGTGACGCGGTAAGGTGGGCAATAAACCAGTCCCAAGGTTGGTTAGTGAAGGATGAAGTTTAATTGTGGCGACAACAAAAACTAATGTAACTATCCCTAGAAATGAGATACTGTTTTCAATAATATTAAAGTTTCCTTTCCAAAGTAATAGCCAAATCGCGAAAGCTACAGGTAGAGCATACCACTGAAAGCTAATACCAGTTACTAATTGAAGAGCGATACAAACACCACCAATTTCTGCTCCCAATACTAAAAAATCAACTACGATTTCGGCAAGCAGTGGAATAACATAAAAATTAAACCCAAAACGTTCGCGCACTGCATCAGCTAAAGTGTGTTTGCTGACGGCGGCTAAACGTCCTGACATTTCTACTAGAAAGATCACACAAATTGTTCCTAGAACGATCGCCCACAACAGCTGAAAACCAAATTCAGAACCTGCCTCCGCTGAAGTGGCAATAGCACCTACATCCAGAAAGCCACCAATACTTGTAATAATCCCTAGGGCAATTTCAAGTATTTTATTCATAGCTGTTCACCTGCTGTCAAAGACAGTTTAGCGATCGCTTGCTCTTGATGAGATAATTGCTGTATTTGTTGAGCTACCGCTTGATAGTTTTTCTTTTCCACTGCCTTTGACATTTGACTTACAGTGTCTTGAAGTTGCTGAAGTGATTTAAAAATGGCGCTACGATTAGCGGTCGGGATTGATAACTTGGATAATGTCTCTGTTTCTGTTTTAAGTTCTTCTTGGGTTTTGATAAGTGTTTGTTTTACATAACTTGTCGGTACAGCCTTGCGTATCCAAGCATCGCCAACGAAATGGGCAGTTGCTGCCCACGATTTCACCGATGTTAGTTCTTTTGATAATTCATCTTTTGTGGATTTACTACCACAAGCAGTTAATAATAACAATAATAGTAAAAAATATAAATGTCTTTGTATTAGCTGCATAAGCTTTGACATTAACTGAATTTCCGAGCGTTTATCTCATTGATCCCCGGAAACCAGCAATATTGTAAATACCCTTGGGATGTATTTCTTAGAAAAATATTCCCAAAGAGGGGTTTTTTTAGCTGTAATTATGGCTAAATCAGTAAAATTTAATTATAGATAGTGAGTTTATTGCTACAAATATTACATGCAGCTACCATACTTAAATTTATAAAAAATAATGAGCAAAACTCCTCGTATTCGCATCCCGCCGGAAGTGAGGAAATATGTATTCCAACGCGATCGCTACCAATGCCAAAGCTGCGGTAAAACAACTTTAGTAACTAAACTTACTATCGACCATATCATCCCTCTCGCTCGTGGCGGTCAAAACGACATCAGCAACTTGCACACCCTCTGCTTCTCCTGCAACCAGCAAAAGACAGACAAAACTGACCCTCGCTTCCGACGACATTTTGAGACTTAGGCTAAGATAGTTTGTTAGTCATTAAGTTATATGTCTCAAAACGTCAACAGCAATTCCCGAAGATTAGCCATCAGAACCATAGTCTTGTACCTCTTCGCTGTAATGGCTGTTTTAGTAGCAGCTTTCCCCTGGTTATATGAAATCAAAACTAAAGCTGGGATCAATATCTCGCGTAGCCACCACGCTGGAACCTTTTTAGAAAAGCATACTCACGGACTTTTCAGGTGTGAGTGGCTTTATCCATATTATTGCAATCGCCCCCAAGGATAAATAGTAGAGACGCGCCATGGCGCGTCTCTACCCGCAAGTTGGGGTAACCAGCGCACGCAAGTGTCTTCATCTTGGTGCGATTTTAGCCAAATTTACTCAAAATTGCGCTGACATCAACTGCTAACTTTTGCCCTAACTTTAGCAACTGACGGCATTGATTACTATCCTCTTCATTAGCAAGAGTTGTGAGACACAAGGGTAAAATTTGACTGTGCAGACAACTGAAGTATAGTTCCTGGGATCGCTCTAGGGAGATGCCAAGATTTAACTGATAGCCAACATCAATCAACCGATCCAAAAGTTGGATATCTGCATGAAAACTACCATTAGCATCATGCAACAACTGCCAGAGCGATCGCACAATCAACTGTTCTAACATCTGCTTGCCTTCAGGAATATTCAGCCGACAACGCAAATGTTTGGCTTCGGTAGCGATCGCCTCTAATTCTACAATGTGATTCCAACACAGTTGGGGTTCAGCTATGTCTTGTTCAAGCGATCGCAACATTGTCATACAGCGATACCCTAATGCAATCTCCGCTGCTACCTGCAACTCTTGTGGCACAACTAATCCATCTCGGTGGAACGCCATCAGTACGCCGTAATTCTCCCGGTATGCCTGAGTGTAGAGCTGATCTAAACGTGTCAGCGTTTCTTGACTAATCAACCGCATAATTCGGTGACGTTCCTCAGCAAACAGATTTTGTAAGCTGAAAGTTTCTTCGCCAAATAGCTGCGTCATTACCAAAATAGAATTAGCTGCACTCGCCTGTTGCAAGGCGCCAAACAGCTTTTCTTTTAATTGGCTATAGTCACGCCGCCCTGTAAATTGCTGAATGCAACAGTGGAAATCCCAGCCTCCCAAATGCAGCACAGCAAACACTAAATGTTCGCTTTCCCAGGTAATTTCTGACACTAGCTTTAAATGCCCCACAACCAAAGTTAGCGATCCCATGCGTTGTAGTTGGTAATCTAACTCATTGGCGGTGTAGCAATAAACTCGCTTTTGGTAAGGATGGGGATTTTTGCTAGCAGTATCTGTCGATAGAAAGTTGCGTGTTTCTGCTGGTTTGTGATTACTAAACAGCGAAGTAATGGCGTAATGGGCGGCTACTTGCTTAAAGCCTACTTGGGCAGTCAGTACTAATTGTCGATAAATTTCCCCACCGTGCTTGAAATCATCAACATTACTGGGGGCTAAACCCAGGCGTTTGAGGAAGCCTTTTTCCAACTGCACACCCGCGACATCTCCCGCCAATTCCAAAGCACGGGCTGCGTAGCGGAGAATCTGCGTTCCCTCTGGACGAGATAGTTCTTCAAAAAACCACCCGCAACTGGTGAACATTAATAAAGCGTGACGCTGCATTTCCAATAGACGCAAAGCGTCTACTTGTTCAGCTGCTGTGAGTTTGTGGGTTTGATGGCGGGTAAGGAAGCGGCTGACATTGGCAGGAGAGCGATCGCGCATCACTTGGATATATTCATCCCGTGCCTGCCAGGGATCGCCCAAAAGCTGTTTACCACATTCCTCGTATACCTCTGTTAGTTGATCTCGCAACCAATTTAAGGCATTCCGCAGGGGACGACGCCATTTCTGATGCCAAACACCGCCTTCACCACCGCAACCACAGTCATCTTGCCATCTATCAACACCATGGGCACAACTCCACGCCGTGACTGACTTTATTTCCACTTCCCAAGCGGGAGAATTTAGGCTGAGGTAGTGGGCAAAGTTCGTTACCGTCCAACCGTGCTGGGGAAACTCGTTGATAAAAGCGTAGGCTAAAGTTTTTTCGGTTCCCTTCTTGTGGTGTCCAAAGGTTTCGCCATCTGTCGCCACAGATATTAATTGTGCTGGACGATGATCCCCACGCACTGCAGAACCGATGCGTCCAGCAAAATGATTGGAATTATAAACGACATCGCTAAAACCCATGTCCCGTGAGATGGGGCCATCGTAGAAGAAGATATCAATATAAGGGCGGGAGTAGTCAGTACTCCCACTTCCTTGCTGAATCGAACTTAAAGCAGAAGCTGAAGTGCTAAGTGTGGGCTTCAAATAACAGCGATAGGGGCGCGTGGGATCGATCTGACTACCGCCAACTTCATGCCATTCTGGGTTGGGATCGTCTTTGGTAGGTAGAGGACGGCAACGCAGTGCTTGAGATGGTGCAAGGATAACAAAGCGAATACCTTCAGCAACCAGAGCTTCTAAGGTTGCATAGTCCACGCCCGTTTCTGCTAGCCACATACCTTCGGGATCGCGGCCAAACCTGGATTTGAAGTCTTCTTTGCCCCAGCGAATTTGGGTATATTTATCCCGCTCATTGGCTAGGGGCATGATGATGTGATTGTATACTTGCGCGATCGCATTGCCGTGACCATGCAAGCGCTGGGCACTCTTAGCATCTGCCTCCAAAATCCGCTGATAAACCTCTAAATCGTAGCGTTCTAGCCACGACATCAGCGTTGGCCCGATATTAAAGCTGAAATACTCATAATTATTCACGATCCCCATGATTTCGCCTCGATCGTTTAAGATCCTGGCAAAGGCATTCGGGCGATAGCATTCCCAGTGAATCCGCTCGTTCCAATCATGGAAAGGTGCAGCACTCGGTTGACGTTCAATTGCGTCCAGATACGGGTTTTCCCGTGGAGGCTGGTAAAAATGTCCATGTACGGTCACATAAACACCTGTAGCTTTCTTTAGGGGATCGCTGTGGTGAGTATCTTTAGCAGTTATATGTGATGTAAACATTGAGCCAGAACTAGCTGGCATTTCAGCAGCAGAAGTCATGTATATTTATCCAAACAAAAAACTTGTAGTTGCGCCAAAAGCGCTGTGTTTAAACCTTTTTACAGAGGTTTGAACACAAAATCCGGTATAGACGAAAACTAATGGATATAGAATACAACCAAATCTCCGAGAAAGCGGTCTTACTAAAGTGGGAAATCTGCGTTATCGCACAGACATTTCCCAAAAGGCACAAAATAATCAGCCATTGAACAACGCCTCAGTTAGGGGTTTTCTCGTTGGCAGGGCCAATCAAAAATTTAATTGTCTTTTAATATATTAAACCCCATCTTTGGTGTAAAATTTTGACTCAAATTCATAGTTTTGCTACAAAAGATTGCAGAAACTATTTAAATCGCAATCTTACTTTATATTTCTAACAGCAGTTCAGGAACAGTGTAATCTCGGAATGGGTTCGCCGACAGTTGAGAGTATCCTAATTGGTGTGCTAAGTGCTTTCGATAGGATATCTTCAACTCAAGGTAATAAATGTCAGGTAAAAACATTCTTTTTCTTTCTCTGTTACTCTTTATCCCGGTTTCCTTAGCAGCTAAGTTTCTAGAGTGGGGAGACTTGATAGTTTTCATCACGGCTGGTTTAGCAATTCTGCCTCTGGCAGCTTGGATGGGCACAGCCACAGAAGAAATTGCTGTAGTGGTTGGCCCGACATTGGGAGGGTTGTTAAACGCCACCTTTGGCAATGCGACAGAACTGATTATAGCTTTGATTGCCCTGAATGCTGGATTGGTGGATGTAGTCAAAGCCAGCATCACGGGATCGATTATCGGCAACTTACTCCTGGTGATGGGTCTTTCCATGCTTTTGGGCGGACTGCGTTACAAGGAACAAACATTTCAATCAATTGTGGCGCGGGTAAATGCTTCATCGATGAATTTAGCGGTGATTGCTATTTTGCTGCCCACGGCGATGAACTACACCTCTATCGGAATTAGCGAAAAAACCCTACAAAATCTGTCTCTTGCTGTTGCGGTAGTGTTGATTCTGGTTTATGCCCTAACACTGCTATTTTCCATGAAAACCCATGCCTATTTGTATGATGTGGGTGTGGCAGAGACAGAAGAAATTCATACTAAACCAAACATTTGGCTGTGGAGTGGAGTGCTACTAGTATGTACCCTCTTGGTAGCGCTTGAGTCAGAAATGTTGGTCGATACTTTGGAAGTAGCTACATCCAAGCTAGGTTTAACTTCATTGTTTACAGGGGTGATCCTAGTTCCCATCATTGGTAACGCCGCAGAACACGCCACAGCAGTTACCGTTGCGATGAAAGATAAGATGGATTTATCCCTTTCTGTGGCTGTGGGATCGAGTATGCAGATTGCCCTTTTTGTTGCTCCCGTTTTAGTGATAGCAGGGTGGGCACTTGGGAAGCCAATGGATTTAGATTTCAAGCCCTTTGAATTAGTTGCTGTGGCTGTGTCGGTATTGATTGCCAATAGCATTAGTTCTGATGGTAAGTCCAATTGGTTAGAAGGCACTTTACTGTTAGCCGCTTATACAGTTTTGGGGTTTGCCTTTTACTTCCACCCAGTCATTAGCGGTATTGGATAGTTACTTTCGATAGTAAATTGCAGGAGCGATCGCTTTTTAGTTTAACAAGAGCGATCGCTTTTGTGTATTCTTTTAACTCCTTGACAAAGAGAGCATAATAAGCAAAAAGAACAGTAATTTTTTATCAAGATCGAAATAACAATGATACAGAGTAAATAGGCAAGAAACCACTAGAGGTTTATTACCCCTTCTAGTCGATTATTATTTAAAAAAAGAACCAAGGTTCTCTAAGCATTCAATTTAGATGCGTTTACCCTGATTTATCCTGCTCCAAAATTGCAACATGTTTTGATGGTAATCAGCAAAAAGGTTATAAGTAGGTCGGCGTAAATATTTATCGTTGAGACAAGGCAGAAGGCAGAAGGGAAGAGGATTTGAGTTAACTTTACTTGTCGTTACATAGTTATGTTTATTTCCACCTTTCTACTTACCAATTTGAAAAAAGAATGCAACACATAGGCAAACCCCTCCCCAGCCCTCACGCCACTTTGCTCAAGTCGGGAAACCCGCCCCCACAAGTGGCTTCCCTTGGTAAGGGGGGAATTAGAATCAAAATCCCCCTTTCTTTTTAAGGGGGATTTTGGGGGATCGAAACTACAGTTTGCACTCAGCATGTTTTGTGTGAAGAGTGTGCATGGTGAGCTAACCCTTGGATTTTCCTGCGCGGTCAAAGATGTATGGTTATTTCTGGAGATAGGGTAAAGAAGTTCTCTAACGAGTTCACGATGCTGGTAAATCAGGTAAAACGGTTGAAACCATTTGGATGAACGGAGGATAGCGAGGCGAAGAATTTATGCGTTTGATGAATGGATATATTTCGGTGGATTGTAGAAATTATTCTTCGACCATTGGAGATAGATATACTGCTTAGGGTGGAATAAATTTTTTCTTATCTAGAGTTTATTATTGTTGACAGGGTAAGCAGGGTAAACAGCGCAGAAATTATCCACACCTTCAGCAATCATTACGATTGCCGTAAATTGTGGCGATTTCTTAACTTGTAAGTACACACCATTCCGGACTCAAGGTAATTTTTCTGTCAAAGGAAATATGGGTGTTAGTAATATCAAATACAATGAACGATATTGTCCTGCTGATGACGGGCGTGTTAATCACGAAACAACTATCTCCGTCCAATTTACCCAAGCAGTCTGTAATTCAGCTAGGCAATGGCGTGCAAAAATCAACACAGGATCGGTCATATCAGTTAATTCCAACTGCGAAGATCGCGCCACCTGAATTCATGCAGCTAAATGAGACTTTTCCAGTTACTCGATTAGCGCTTAAGCGTGGGCATCAAAAAACTCTGATGAGTGAGACACAGAAGATTCTTGCCAAAGACTTGTATAGCTTGGCTGAGTTTCAACATTTCCAAGCTGTAAGGGTAAAGTTTCCTGATGAACAACGCCTAATAGCCAAACAAAGTAGCGATGAAATTGTTGTTGCAAAATCTCAAAAGGCAAGTTCTCCTAATAAAAAACAGTTAATAGCCCAACAAAATTGTGACGAAATAGGTATTGCCAAATCTCCAAGATTTACTAACCAAAATATACCAAATCTACGTTTTGGTAGTTCAGGTCTTGCTGTGAGAATCTTGCAACGGCTATTAGTAGCTAATGGCTATGCTATCCGAGTTGATGGGGTTTTTGGCGCGCTGACAGAAAGTGCTGTCAAGGCCTTTCAAAACAAACAAAATTTAACAGTGGATGGAATCGTCGGTCAAAGAACTTGGTATTTTTTGACAAGATAACGATCGGGTAACTCGGAGTCCCTTCTAGGGATTAGGGGCAATGGGGATTAGGAATTAGGAAATGGGAAACGGGAAGAACTATACTTTTGCTCTTTACCCTTTAACCTTTTTCCAGTCTTTCCTAGTCCCCAGTCGCCAGTCGCCAGTCGCCAGTCCCTAATTACCGATACTTATGTTGCTCTAACAGTTGCTGCGCCCTTGGCTTGTAAATTAAATAGAACAAAGCCTCAATGTAACGCAACAAATCCTCTCGATTCTCTTTCGAGGTAAAGTTCCAGAAGCCGTAAATTCGGGCTAATGATAACAGCTTGGTAGTGTGAATTTTCCAAGTATATGTGCTATAAACTCGGTCAATAGCTTTCTGAGAAATTGTATCCCAGTAAGCAGGATTCTGTTCGCATTTGCTGACAAATTCTAGAATTTTTGTGGCAGTTTCCTCTAAATGAGTCGGGTTAATGTAAAAACCATTAACCTTATCTTGAATAATTTCCAATGGGCCACCAAATTGTGTGGCAAAAGTTGGTAATCCGGAAATCATCGCCTCCAGAATTGTCAAACCGAAGGCTTCAAATAAAGCTGGTTGGACAAAGATTCCTTTGTGGTCGGCAATCACTCGGTAAATTTCCCCAGAATCAGTTTTTGACAGGCGTACACCCAACCAGCGAATTTTTCCGTGGAGATTGTACTCGTCAATGATGTGATAGAGTTTGACAATTTCATCACGTTCTTCGTTGTCGCCTGATTCTTCTACGCGTAACTTACCTGCTACTAAAATTAAGTTGCAATGCTCCTGCAATTCTTTACTTTGACCAAAGCATTCAGCTAAACCTGTGAGATTTTTAATGCGGTCAAGACGTGCCATGGAAAAGATAGGACGCTTGTTAGGATCGTCAAGTTTGCCGAAGATTTGGGACGGGTCTTCTAAGGTAAAGAGTATTTCAGAAATGCGATCGCGATCGCTTTCTACTCGGTCTTGAGTCCGTGTGTAAGGAAAATAAGCATTCTCATTCACCCCAGGTGGAACCACATTAAACTTGGGACTAAATAGTTCAATGCCATTGGTAACATGGTACAACTCCGGCATGGTGAAGCACTTGTAGGACTCATACTGGCCAACACTATCCGGTGTGCCGACAATTTCTTGGTAAGTGCTACTGATGACGAAGTTGGCAGCATTCATCGCAATCAAATCAGCAGTGAATTGCAAGGAAAAGTGATATTTATCTTCCAAATCTTGCCAGTAGAGGTTACTGAACAAGTATTTGGATTTTTCTAAAGCATGGGCGACGTTGCACTGGGTGACTTTCATGCGTCGTGCCAACAGAAACGCCACTAAATTTCCATCAGTATAGTTACCAACAATTAAGTCTGGTCTACCTTGAAATTCTGCTAACAGTTCTCTTTCTGAGTCCAAGGCGTAGGTTTCTAAATAAGGCCAAAACTCAAACCGGGAAATCCAGTTTTGAGTCATATTGGGATTGAAATCGCGCAGAGGCACTCGCAAAATCCAAGCGTTTTCTGTGCCGTGGACTTTTTCTAGCCGTTGATTACAAAGAGTGCCATCACTATTGGGAATTAAGCGAGTGAGAATAATCACTTTTGGCTGGACGTTCAGTCCCTCTAAGCCAGCCAGCAAGACATCTTCTTGGAGTTGCTTTTCTAAATTCTTTGCTTGGTCGAGGACATAAACCACCTGACCGCCAGTATCAGGACGGCCTAAAACTCCCTCTTGCCCAAACCAACCATGGGCAGACACCAAGACGATTCTAAAAATCATCGGCACGCGAGAGATGAAAACTTCTAGAGTTTGGGGATCGGGAGAATCAATTAATTCATCTAAGACGTTAAGGGTGTCCTGTACTCGCTGGGCGGTGTTTCCCCAACCCGGTTCAAAACCCATCGATTGCAATTGAAACCGGAATTCTTCGTAGGGTTCATCACTAGGGCGACCTCCTACAAAAGCTATAGCTTTTTTTACTTGTTCGGAAAGTTGCTCTTGTGATTTAATGCGATCGTTGACCAGCAACTGGATACCGTTATATTGATGCAGACGCAAGAAATTCAATAAGCTATCCAGCAACTGTTTGGAGTCTTGAAAGATTTTGCTGGATAGATAGCGGTTGAGAAACTGTACCCCCTTGCCAATGTTTTTTGGGTCGCGGATCGTTGGGGTGTAGTCATAAAACGGGCCGAAATCTAGTTCTAGCAGATCGCCTTCGTGGGGATGAAATTTGTTCACCAAGCGATCGCGCAGATCTAGCAGTTCCTGCACCGTCATCGGCTCAAAACTCAAGTCTGCCGTCAGCCGATAAACTTCTTGACTAGCAATCTTGGGACGAATGATGAAACAAAGGTTTGAGTCTTCTTGAATAATTTCCTGAGTATAGTAAATTAGTTTGCCCAAGTGGGAAGAAGCGTAAAACGTTTCAGGCTTCTGAGACTTAGAGCAATATTCACTAAATACATTCAGTATGTCGTTTCGCAGCAAATATTTTTGTTCTTGCTGACGTAATTCACTAGCGAAGGAACGCAAATCACTTTTTTCTTCACTATCTAAAATTGCTTGTATCAATTCGGACATGGTAACCCCTAAAGATGATTTTGCATTTTTGACTTCCAGGCAGAATAGAATAAATCCTTACCCTTTGTCTAATCGCATAGAAACACAAATAAACACAGATGAATCTCTCTCTGTGTCTCCCTACGGCAGTCTCTCTCCATAAGG
Source organism: Nostoc minutum NIES-26 (assembly GCA_003326215.1). GTDB lineage: Bacteria > Cyanobacteriota > Cyanobacteriia > Cyanobacteriales > Nostocaceae > Dendronalium > Dendronalium minutum. The sequence goes on from LXQD01000087.1 coordinate 145,967, forward strand.
CTTCTCAATCCGCGTTCCTATTCACTTAAAATATCTAATACTCAGTATTTTTGGCTCTAACTAAAGGTGTACAATTCTCTGGACTTTTGAGAGAGGTAATGTATGTAATGATTCTCTCACATAGTTTAAAAAAATTTTCTGCAAAGTATTGTTTTGTGATATGTATTCCTAGTCTAGCCCTCATTTTATATCTTTAAGAGATAGATTGGCACTTTTAATCCATCAATACATACTTTTGTCAATCAAACTAAATACTCATTTCTATTAGATATCTGAACAATAAAATATTGATAAATGAAATTTAACTGCTATGTTAATCAGCAACTTATCTAATACAATTTTGGATTTTGGATCGGGGATTGGGAATTACCTTCTGCGTCTAGGTTATGTAAATCCATCTGTCGCAATCATTTTTCAAATTAGTATAAATAGCCATCATGAACTGCGTACACAGGACAGATGAAAAAACTCTCCCAGCCTTCCTATTTTCTAGTCGCTAGTTCCTTTTTCATGCATAGCGGTGCAAGTTTTTTCATTGAGACTGCCTTTTTTATGTGACTCAGTAAGTATGTTGAAATGACTTCTGTGATGCTGAAGTTACTGCCTGAATCAGTTCTTGAAGTTTGGCAGCTACCATACCACTGGTAAATAATTCTTCTGCTTTGGCTATACCCGATCGCATATCTGGACAAATGCCACTCCGCCAGAGATAAAACCCTCCATTCCACAAGGCTGTTTGCATTAGTTCTCCAGGTTGACCAGCTAAAACTTTTTGGATTTCGGCAATCAACTCTTCGGTACTGCTAAGGGCTACGTTCTTGGTAGTAAAGCCGTATTCATGCGGTGCCAGAAGTAACCTTTCTATTTCTGGAGGTGCGTCAGGTGTAGATAAACCAATAATCGCAGTGCGATCGCGTGGTAAATCGCAACTACCTTCTAATCCCTTCACGAATGTAAATTTTGTCATTCCCCGCAACCCAAGAGCTACTTTGAACATGGCTTCTGTGGGAGGATGGACGAACCCAGGAATAATATGGGCATCCCCAGCATAGGGGCACCATATTAGTTCCATTGTGGCGAAGGGTGGACGTTTGCCGAGTTGGTCGCGGTACTCCCAAATAGTTTTAATTAAAGGAAAATGAACGGGTGTATAAACAAAGCCAATTCCCGTTTGTTCAAATACCTGCTGTGTTTTTGCCAGTGGTAAACTAGTCCAATCAATTCCTAGTCCCAGCCAAATATCTACCAGGGGTAATCCATATTTTGTTGGCAAGCGATCGCCACCATGCATGATTATTGGTTGTCCAACTGCGGCGAGTAGTAAAGCCGTAACTGGGGCAATTGGTGCCGTCCGCGTTCTGCCATCGTAAGGTAGACCAAACACTATGACTGGACGTACAGAGGCGATTGGTTGTAGCTTTGGCCCCAGTTCATCATAGGCATCTAACATACCCGCTAACTCTTCCCCCGTAGGTCGCCTGATCCGGTGAGCAATCAAAAACGCGCCTATTTGGGCTGGTGTTGCTTCACCCAACAGCATCATTTTTGTAGCGGTGGCTGCTTCCGCACGAGTTAAATTCTCTCCCGTGTGGTTTCCACTACCTACCTTTTTCAGTAATTCTCTAAATATATTGCTCATATTTACTTTGTCCTTTATCAGTTGTTAGTTATACCAATTTGAACAGTGATTGTGACAGATGAAGCACTCAAAGCCACTACCCTTAACTGTTTCACAATCAAAAATCAAAGTTTCGCTGGAAGCGCACTAAAGGTACGACCCTAAATTCAAAATGGTATTTACACTAACTACTAACCCTTTGGATTCGCCAGTTGTTCATGAGGGAAAGCACGCCAGATGCTCCACTTGGGGACTTCCAAATAAAAAAATAATCAATCGCTTGGGTGAGCAGGGGAGGCAGGGGAGGCAGGGGGAGCAGGGGGAGCAGGGGGAGCAGGGGGAGAAGAAATTGGATACTGGTATTGGATGCAGGAATTGAGTAATTTAATTATTGGATGTCCCTTGGGGAGCCACTCGGTTGTGGGGGTTCCCCTCTTTGAAGGAAGTGGCGTGAGACCCCAAGACCGCACTGGCTCACCACTGACAAATGACACTTAAGAAGCCGATCGCTGCTGCTGAAATTGCGGTGGGATATTTTCCCGCACCAGTTGCCAAAAGTGATTGATTGGGGGAATCTGGAGACGGTCTTGAGTGGTTACCATTACTACCCGGCGAGTCAAACCAGTATTGTCAGACACCGCACCAGTACTATTACTGGCTAGAGGGCGAACTGCTAGGGTGGGGTCTTGGAGTGCTTCCATTAGTGCTGAGTGAGGCAGCAAAGCTATCAGTTCTCCTTGACGCACAACTCCCCGGAAGGCATCTAGAGTATTGACCTCTAAAGCTGCCTGAAGTCTAGCTTCTAAGCGCTCAAACTTGTCTTGCACTAGGCGTTGCATCCCATAACCATCTTTAAAAACTACTTGCGGATAATGAATTAACTCCGACCAGGGGATGCGTTCGTGTTGGGCTAGGGGATGATTTGCTGCAATCAGCACTTCTATGGGTTCATCATATAGTACTTCTACAACTATCTCTTTACCAGTGGTTAAAAAGCGATTACTCATCACAATTGCCAGATCCACCAATCCATCTTTGAGGACTTTGAGGGCGCGATCGCTACCCAATGATGTGACTCGCAATTGTACTTCTGGATAATCGTGACAAAATTTTTGCAACACCGGTGGCAAGTAAGAAGCACATAATGAGTGAATCGCTGCAATGCAAAGTTCTGGCTGCTTGCCTGCGAATAAGTCTGTTAGTTCCTGTGTGGCAGTCTCCCACTCTTGGCAAATTTTGCGGACACGAGGTAGTAAACGTTCGCCTCCCAAAGTCAATTTGGCGTGACTTGTTCTGTGAAATAGTTCTACCCCTACATCAGCTTCCAATGACTGGATTTGGCGACTAATAGTCGATTGAGTAACACCACATTTCCGGGCTGCTTGTTGAAAGCTGCCTGTTTGTGCGATCGCCAGAAAGGCTTGCAACTGCTCTAGCCGCATGTTTATGTAGCCTGAATTACATTTATGGCTTTCATTAAGTTAACGGTTTTGTCCTCACAATTTAGTAGAGTTTGTTACAAGACTTTCTTTGTGACATATTTTAATAAAAATTTTTACTCACCGAACAAAGACAGAGAGCAGAAAATCAAAATTTTTTTCCTCTACCAAAAGAGTAGTCGCACCTTTAAATTTGATTTATAAAAAAGGTAAAAATATTTTTACCATACACGTAATTTTTAATTCCGCTCAGCACTATTTCCTCTTGGAGGAAGGTGAATCTGCTCGTAGTTGTTGCCGTCCGTTGGTGATGATTCGTAACATATCTTGAAGGTCTTGCTCGATACCTTCGAGGACACTATCAGCATATTCATCAGCCCCATTTTCAATTTCTTGAGCTTGGGCGATCGCGGTTTTTCGCATTTCTTCTAACTCTTGCTGACAGGCACGCCGCTTTAACTCAATTTCGGTGAGGGTTTCTTGCATCATTGCCTCACATTCTTTTTGCACTTGTTGCCGCAGTTCTTCAGCTTCCCGTTGTGCCTGCTTGGTAATATCACTTTCAGCCAAAATTTGCGCTCTTTTTGCTTGGGCTGCCTCAACAATTTGCTGCCCATACTCTTCTGCCTCCAGCAGAACTTCCTCTTTTTGTTCTAGAATAGCTGCTGCTTCCTGAAAAACTGATGGCAAGGAAAGTCTGATGAAATCGAGCTGCTCCAATAATATTTCCTCGTCTACTAGCGTGCGTCCCGTCAGCGGAATACGCAGACCATCAAGAATCAAATCCTCCAGACGATTAAGTTCCTGCTGAATATCTACGCTTCCAGATCCGTTGGGATATTCTGGAGGGGGGGGATAGCTTCCGTTTTGATTGGGTTCGGTGTTGGAGAGTTGTGATTGTAGCATTTGTATATATCTAGGGCAATGTGTGGGGGAACAAGATGATCGACAGAACCACCAAATCTTGCAATCTCTTTTACCACACTACTACTTAAAAAACTATACTCATTTGATGTTGCTAGAAAAACAGTCTCTATTTGAGTTGAAATAGTTTTATTAGTGTGAGCCATTTGTAGCTCGACCTCAAAGTCAGAAATTGCCCTTAAACCCCGCAATAAAACTTGTGCTTGTCGCTCTTGGGCGTAGTTGACTGTCAGACCATCAAAGCTGTCGGCTTCTACATTAGGTAGATGTCGTGTAGCTAGACGAATCTGTTCTAGCCTTTGCTGCACAGTAAAAAGTGGCACTTTATTAGGGTTCCGTAGTACAGCAACGATCACCTGCTCAAACAGCCGACTACCACGCTGAATGATGTCAAGGTGACCTAAGGTGATGGGGTCAAAGCTACCTGGATAAATAGCAATCACAGTATTTAAGTGCATCAAAACTGCTTGGGTAATTATATCGAAACCCAATTGAATCCTAGCGAACTAATATTTTTGCTTAAGAAGTTAAAAGATTGGTCAGGAGGGAGTGGTCAGTAGTTATTTCTCTCATTTTCCCCAATTCCCAATCCCCAATCCCCAGTCAAGCAAAACCTGTTCTAATTATTTATATACAGAAAGCCCCTTCTAGTCGTAGTGTTAGAAGCTGATAAAGCACAACAATTTAGTCAACTAGGTACTTTTGCATGGCATTGGATCTTTCAACTTTGCCTTTGGCGTTTCAATTTACTTCTCCAGGACCAATTCTGAGGCAAATAGGCCCAATTACTATCCGCTGGTATGGCTTGTTGATTGCCTCAGCTGTATTAATCGGGGTTAGCCTTTCTCAGTACTTGGCAAAGCGTCGTAACGTTAATCCGGATTTGCTGAGCGATTTGTCTATTTGGCTGGTGATTGGAGCAATTCCCGCAGCGCGGCTTTATTACGTTTTGTTTCAGTGGTCAGAATATGCCTCAAGACCAAAAAGCATTATTGCGATATGGGAAGGAGGTATTGCCATTCATGGAGCGATTATTGGTGGCATTTTAGCCGCATTGATCTTCGCCAAGCTCAAGCGGGTTTCTTTTTGGCAACTAGCAGATTTAGTAGCCCCTTCCCTGATTTTAGGACAGGCGATCGGGCGTTGGGGGAATTTCTTTAATTCTGAGGCTTTTGGCGGCCCTACCAACTTACCTTGGAAGTTGTATATCCCACCAGAACGCCGTCCTCCAGAATTGATTAATTTTGAGTACTTTCATCCCACCTTCCTGTACGAATCTCTATGGGATTTGATGGTATTTGCCCTGCTGATAACTTTATTTTTTCGAGGTTTATCTGGCAAGTCACGCTTACGAGTAGGTACGTTGTTTATGGTTTACCTAGCTACATACAGCTTAGGACGACTATGGATCGAGAGTCTTCGCACTGATAGCTTGATGCTGGGGCCGTTGCGAATAGCACAAGTTGTTAGTCTCACCGGAATTACCTTGGGATTAGCTGGGTTAGCTTGGCTTTATATACGTAAACGCCCCTTGCCTGATGTAGTTTCTCCCTTTCAAGAAAATGGGGAGTAGGAGAAGCTGGCGAACCCGAAGGGTCTTGGGGTTTCCCCAAGTGGAGAAGCCAGCCGCGTGGGCGGGTCTCCCGACTTAAGCGGACTGGCATCAACTGCCGTGGAGATGAGGGGACAAGGAGAATAACAACTAACAAAAAATAAAAAATGCCCCAGAGTGTTCTCTAGGGCTTAACCAGGGTGCATCTACCATTACTCTCTACTAGAGAGAATATGGTTAATCCGGAAAGATACTGAGAAAGTACTAAAAAATTTTTTTGCAAATTTTATGCCTGCTGGTAATTACGTAAATTAGCTAAAAAGTTTGTATGCAAAACAATTTGGATTACATAAAATCCGCAGTGTATATTGTGGGAGCAGGCCCTGGAGATCCAGAATTATTAACCGTCAAGGCGCAGAAACTACTAGCTGTTGCAGATGTGATTTTATTCGCTGATTCTTTAGTACCCGAACAGATTTTGCACCTGTGTCGAGAAGATGCAGAAATTATTGGCACTGCAAATAAGACTTTAGAGGAAATTCTAGCGCTGACGATTGAACGGGTGCGATCGCAACACAAATCTGTTGTTCGTCTCCATTCTGGCGACCCCAGTCTCTACAGTGCAGTTCACGAGCAAATACACCTGCTCGCAGAGGCAAACATTCCTTTTGAAGTCATACCAGGGATTAGCGCCTTTCAAGCCGCCGCTGCCAAACTCAAAATAGAACTGACTGTCCCCGGTTTAGTCCAAACCATCATCTTGACGCGTATCAGTGGACGTACAGAAGTCCCCGCCAAAGAAGAATTAGCCACTCTGGCTGCACATCAAGCTAGTCTCTGCCTTTATTTGAGTGCGCGTCACGTTGAAAATGCCCAAGCTAAACTACTCGAACACTACCCAAGCGAAACCCCAATAGCGATTTGCTATCGCTTAGGATGGCCCGATGAAAAAATCAGGGTCGTTCCTCTTCATAACATGGCAGCCTGTACTCATGAAGAAAAGCTGATTCGCACCACACTTTATTTAATCAGCCCCGCACTCTTACCAGCAACAGGGCGATCGCGTTTATATCATCCCGAACACAACCACCTATTTCGCTCCTCTCATAAGTAAGGGTATTGGGGACTGGGGTATTAGTTATTTCTCCCCCTGCTCTCTTATCCCCCCTCATCTCCTCTACGGTTCGGGAAACTTAAAAATGTCAATAAAATTTAAAATGCCAATTCGTTACTATGCCATTAATTAAAGTACAAACTTCTGTATCTACTCCTCAAAAAGCTGAAATTGAGGCAATGCTTTTAAGCCTATCAGGCAAGTTAGCAAAACATTTGGGAAAACCAGAATCCTATGTAATGACGGCTTTTGAACCGGGAATTTCCATGACTTTTGCTGGTACTATAGATCCCGTTTGCTACGTTGAATCCAAGCGTGAGTTAAGCTGTTGGAAAAACAAACCATTGCAGAAGACCGTGCGATCGCAGTGGTGTAGTGAATGCGATCGCACAAAGCAAAATCGTCCTCACCCATACAGGGAGGACGGTTTAAGGATTTTCGTCACTATTTCCTAATGCCTTAAATAGAAGGCTTTCTAGTTGCTGCATTGCTGCAACTATTTCGTTGCGGCGAACCTCGTTCTCTTTTAAGCAGGTTTCAAGTTTTTCCTTATCAGCATCCACATACCCAAGGTAGGCTTGCTGTAACTCTTTTAGCCTGCTACGGATTCTCTCAGTCGCTGTCCGTCCTCCACTAGAATCCCTTTCTCTAAACGAATTTCCCCCCTCGCTATCTGGGTTAAAAACTTGGTGCGGTTCATTCCCATCTGCTCCGCCTTGTCCGTCCTATCGCTGGAGGTATAAATTTAGACGCGAATCAAATCCTTGCCGATTTCGGAAACATAACTATAACCATGATTCGCCAGCACACTCACTGGCGATTTCCTACCATCACTGATGCGATCGTCTGGTTCGTTGGAGGTTATGCCTATGAAATAAACAAGGCAATACTTTGAGGTTTCATAAATATAACCTGAGTTCGGGATAAGGAAAGGGACAGGAAGTAAGCTGAAAATAGCGTTAAATCCAGCAACCTGTCCTATGTTTAGTTTAGAAGCTTTGTTTTGTCATGTAGATGATTTGTGTAAAGCATTTGAATCCCAATGGCACAAGAAGCTATTAAATCGGGGAGGAATCAAACGTAACCGAGCCAGAAGTCTATGTCTGAGTGAGATGATGACGATACTGATTGCTTTGCATCAAAATCACTACCGGAATTTCAAGCATTTTTATTTGAATCATGTGAAAGAACACTGGAGTAGTGCATT
>LXQD01000088.1 GCA_003326215.1 Nostoc minutum NIES-26
CTGGTTCAAAACCGCAAAGCACCGTTTTGGACTTCACCGTTTTGGTCAAGCAACCCTGTTAGGCATTTACCGTTGGTTAGTTCTTTCCTTCTTAACCTTCATCTTGGCACATTGGGCTTATTTATCTACCAACCCTAAAGATTTACCTGACTGGGGACAAGCGGCACACACTGCCCTTGAGTTTATCTTTCCACAAATTGTTGTGTCTTCTTTTTTACTTTACCTTAAACAGATGATTCCTCTTGCACGTAGTTGTGGATTTGACATCCTTATTTCCAGGTGCAAGATATAAGTTAATTAAAAATAAACTTGGAAAAGATGATAAGACAAGAACTGTTAACAGAATCACTAGTGCGCGACCAATTACAATATGAGCCTGCGCTTGCATTTTCTCAGCTTGGCGATCAACTTTTTGACGAACTTGCAAATAGAATTGCTACAAAACGTCAGTACAGACTGCTATTTGAACACACATTAAAGCCTGAGTTATTCCAACAAATCCGAGTTGCTGCCGCAGGCTACATTTCAGCATGTCTGAATAGTCATATCATTCTCTCAGAAGCTGAAATGCTTAACCGACTCTTGGAAGCAAGAAATACTTTATCTAACTATACTGGGACTGGTCTATTAATGCCCAAGCGAGAACACACTCTGGCATTTAACCTTTTTCAAAAGAGTGTTGCGGAAGCTTTCTACCAACTGGCAGCAAATGACCTGATCGATGCAGTAGATTTACCAGTAAATCTACGCATGGTCTACGGTCAAACTCATGCAGAAAAACTGCGTTTACCCTTTACTAGTTCAAAGTGTCATAGCGACGTGTGGGCAGGTGTTCCTGCTGATGCGACTGTAGTAGTCCTGCCACTATTTGGCGACATCGATAATATAACCATTGAAGCAGGTGAAATGCCCCGTCAAATGGAACTACAGGCTATGCGAGTGATGTCGGACTTCGATGAAGGTCAAGATATTCCAATGGTTGTTTCTTACACAGAAGCACAATTACAACACGGTACTATGTACTTTAATGATGCTCGTGGATTACACCAAACAGTCAGACGGAAAGCTGAAGGACTGAGAATCTCTGTAGATTTCCGGTTCCGCAGAAAATTCAATGAAGCTTACCGAGCAATGGTAGCATCTAGTGTAGGTAGTGTAGAAGCAGATATGAGTGTACCTTATGAAGACTGGTTGAAGGTTGGGAAAGAAACGCTCATTGTATTTGATGAAAGTGTTAAACAAGCTAAAGACAAGCAGGATACTGATGCTTCAGTTCCACTTTATACTCGTGGGTATCGCCTCGTAAATATGTTTAATGTGAGTTCGACGGTTGATTAAGGATGAAAGCAAGGAATGGTATAGGTTTCAAGAATCAATGAGGGAGAAAAAGATTGATAATTATTGAGAATGCAGTCAATCGAAATATCAGAGTTGATTAAGGTAAAGTTGAGGGAGCGCTTACATCTGAAGTGAAAGGTAGAGCGGGCATTTTTTGAAGCTGGTAAGGCGCTGATGGAGTTGCGCGATCGCCCAATTCGCCCAATTCACAGGTTGTAAAATTTTAGCATCCGATTTCAATTACTGTACTGTATATGCTGTACTTTATCCAGAATTCTATCTCAGCAGGCTTTTTGAGACTTAATGGGAAAAGTCAGATCGGTCAACAAGATTAAATATGCATCACCACCCTAGTTGCTCAATAATCTGATCGGCAAGCTGGAAGACATTGAATGGCTTAAGGATCACTCCAGCAACGTCAGCAGGGTCAAATTTGAGCGAATTGGATGATGGATCTGTTGCGGTAAACAAGATTACCGGAATCGACTGCGTAGTCGAATTAGTTTTTAAGATTTGCAGTAGAGTAAGTCCGTCTCCACTAGGCAGGGTCAAATCGAGCAAAATCACATCGGGCTGCTGCATTTCTGCCTGTGCCAGTCCTGCTTGTGCAGACTCGGTGGTAAGGATTTTCCAGCTTTTGAGGCGTTCTAGAGTGAGCTTGACAATGCAGCACAGGTCAGGTTCATCGTCAATCACTAGAATGCATCGCTTTGCATAAGAGAACATAATACTAATTCGTAATTCGTAATGAAGGTGAGCAAGGTCTTGCGCTTATACTTACTTGCGTAGGCAGGCAACAGGTGAACTTCCCGCAGGGTAGCAAGTGGCGTGGTTTCCCCCATGAGCAACTGCCGTTAGCGAGTCATCCGACGCTAAAAGCGTTAGCGCAGCGAAGCGCGAGTCCTCTCCCAAGGGGAGCTACTGCGGTGAGGCAGTCCGGTCTTGGTGGTTTCCCCAAAGAGGAACTGCCGTTAGCCTAGTGTTAGCGACGCAGGAGCGTCACCCCTTGTGGGTCTTGGGGTTTCCCCAAGTGGAGCAAGTGGCGTAAGACACTAAGAGCGTTAGCGAGTCCTCTCCCAAGGGGAGACGCTACGCGAACGAGCGGCACGAGCGTCACCCAAAGGGCAACAAAAAACAAAGCTCTTTGAGTTGTACCTAGCTTCGCAAAAATCACATAGGAGTCCTATATCAACGTTTAAAATTCAAAATTCGCTGAATCAAATCGGCTTCTACGATCGGCTTTAAGATGTAGTCATCTGCCCCCACTGCCAATGCCCGATACAGGGTGTCAGCATCGGCATGAGCTGAAAGGAACAATACAGGTAGCTGACTCCAGCGCGGATCGTTCTTGACTACTTGGCACAGTTCAATGCCGCTGAACCCTGGCATACATATATCGAGCAATAGCAAGTCAGGAGTCGTCGCTTCTAGGAGTTGCCAGAACTGGCTTGGGTCTGCCAAGGTTGTGACCTGAAAGCCCCAAGGTTGCAGTTGGGCTTGTAACAGGCTTAATAATTCTGGATCGTCATCTACAATCAGCACTTTGGCAGCGATCGCGTCAATCCGTTTAAAGAGTTGAGTCACGACCTGGAACACCTCAGTGGGCGTGGCAGGCTTTTGCAGAAAAGCATTAGCTCCTAGATGGGTAACTTCCACGCGCTTGGTCAAATCGCCCTGTCCGGTCAGCACCAGCACAGGAATGCTGGGATACTGACGCTTCAACTGTGCCAGCAGGGTCAAGCCGCTTTCGCTGGTATTAGGAAAAGAGAGATCCAACACAATTGCATCGGGTGTGATGTACTGAAGGCGTTGGCGGGCGATAGTGAGGTCGGTGGCAGTTTCTAGGTGAACGCCCCAGTTAGGGGCATCTGCCTGCATTCGTTTAATCAACTCTGTATCATCATCAACCAGCAAAACATGGCAGTTGTTGGGTTTGAAGAGGACATAGGGACGCAGGGCAAGAGGATATGGGGAGGCAGAGAATATATTTGAGAGGCTATTTGCGTCGCCTTTTGGGTACTCTACGAGAACTCCTCTGGAGAAAGCAGTTCCTTCAACCTTGGGAACCAAAGCAACTGACTGTTCATTGCATCTTTCTATCTCTGTATCTTGTTTGTCCATTGCTGAAGTGGGCAATGGTGCAGAAAAAGTGGGTAGTTGGTGGGTGGCTTGCCTCAGTTGCTGAAACAGCAATTTTAGTTGAACTGCTTCCTCTGATTGCACAGCAGTCGCGGGTGTTTTTAGGGTACATTCGATCTGGCGGGCAAGTTCTGCCGCTTGCGGAATGCTAAATGCCCCCAAAGAACCAATTAGCCGATGAGCGACGCTATGAGCGTGCTGCCGCTGCTCAGGGGTGAGTGTGTTGGTAAAGAGGTGGGCGATCGCTTCCTCCAACTTTGCCAATTGTCCCTGCAACCGCTCCTGAGACTCCTGCCACATCTGCTGAATCGCCGCCACTGTTTCTGCCTGTGCATCAATAGCAGTACTAGATTCCGAAGCCAAAAACTCGCGAGAACAGTTCTGCCCCTCTGCTCCCCTGCCCCCCTGCTCCTCTGGCACAGGTTTCAGCCGATACCCCAGCCCATACAATGTTTCGATAGGATCGAGATTTAGCCCTGCCATCTGGAGTTTTCGCCGCAACCCTCGAATCTGGGTTGTTACTGCCTCTTCGCCCGGATATTCATCAATCGACCAGACGCGATCGAGCAGAGTCCGTCGGTCAAAAATCCGGCGCGGATGCCGCAAAAATAGCTCCAGCAGTTTGTATTCCTTAGGCGTGAGATGCAGGGGTTTGTTTTGATAGGTGACTTCGCAGTTATTCGGATCGAGCTGCAACCCGCCCCAGCAAAATACTTTGGTTAATACTGTGCTGCCCCGCCGCAGCAATGCCCGAATCCGAGCCAGCAGTTCCGATAGCTCGTAGGGTTTGGTAACATAGTCATCGGCTCCTGCCTCAAAGCCCGCCACCCGATCTGCCGGATCTACCTTGGCCGTGAGCAACAAAATCGGCTCTTGCTGATTCTGTTCCCTCAGTTGACGACATAAGTGGATGCCATCCTTCTCCGGCAGCATTACATCCAGCACGATCAAGTCATACTCTGTTGCCTCGGCTAGCTCCAGTGCCGATCGACCATCACTAGCAGTATCGACCGTAAACTGCTGTGCTACCAGGGAAGTGGTGAGAGCAGCTGCCGTGTCTCGATCGTCCTCAACGATAAGCAGTTTCATAAAACCTATCTTTCAGGCATTTGAGTCAAGTATCCCAAAGGCAAGCTAACTTGTTTTAGAGAACGGTTTTCATTAATTGCAGCTTTCAATAGTTCCTTTCGCGCAGTTTCATTTTTGAGACAGGCAAAGGATTCTCAAACTTATTTATTAGTGAATAAAGCGTTACAAACCAAACTCTTGCTTCAGTTGTGTAACCCAGGTTTTGATTCGTTCCTCCGTTAAATCGGATTGATTATCTTCATCAAGCGCCAGACCTACAAATTTTCCATTGCGAAGAGCTTTAGACTCGCTAAATTCATAACCTTCTGTAGGCCAATAGCCTACTGTTTCTCCACCATTCTCTGAAATTTTTTCCTCTAGAATACCAAGCGCATCTTGAAAGGTATCAGGATAACCAACTTGATCTCCAGGGCCAAAATAAGCTACTTTTTTGCCACTAAAGTCAATGTTATCTAATTCATCATAAAAATCTTCCCAATCACTTTGTAACTCACCGACATTCCACGTAGGGCAACCAACAATGATATAGTTGTAGTTATTAAAATCACTTGACTCAGCTTGTGAAATGTCATGCAAATTTACAACATTGTCACCACCAAACTCTTTTTGAATTGTTTCTGATTCAGTTTGGGTATTGCCTGTTTGAGTACCAAAAAACAAACCAATGTTAGACATGTTTACTCCTTTGGTATTGTTCTAAAAAATATGCACGGTCGATACATTTTTCAATAATAATTAGCTAGACATTCCTAAATTCAAATATTGAATATTTGTGATTAATTTTTAAATTTGATTGAAGAGTTTTTTATTGATGCTGTAATATATAGTTTGTACCAAATCGCAGACAGCCAGTATTGTTAACGCCAAATTTTACTCAGTAATGCAACTAAGTTTAAGTTAATCAATATAGCTCTTCATCTACCGAATGGATTGAGGATAACTTATATCTAACGGCGTAAATTCATGGGTGTTGATTTCATTTTGGTATACTCATCTGAATGTCAGGTTGTAACTACTCTGTAACACAACATCAACCTAGAATTTGATTTTTGGCTGTCAAACTATGCGATCGGCATAACAGTTGGGCTGTAATTATTGCTAACCCTGTGCTTTGTCCATACATAACAGCTAAAGGATGCTACCATAGTCGATCGCTAGCTGAATCTGACTATGAAATTAGTTTGCGCCCAAAGTGACCTTAGTACAAACCTCTCACTCGTCAGCCGTGCTGTTCCGTCACGACCGACTCATCCGGTACTTGCCAACGTGCTGCTGCAAGCGGATGCTCAAACTAACCAGGTAAGTTTAACAGCCTTCGATCTTAGCTTAGGTATCCGCACTAGCTTTAACGCAGATGTATGGCAAGGAGGCGCGATCGCACTTCCAGCAAAGCTACTTGTAGACATTACCTCTCGTCTTCCAGAGGGAGAAATTACCCTAGACGATGAATCAGCGCTCTTAACTGAAACCTCTGGAGGAGAAGGTTTAATTATGACACTCACGCCAAAGAGTGGACATTACCAAGTGCGAGCAATGGGAGCGGAAGAGTTTCCGGAATTACCTGCGATCGAAAATACTGAACCACTGCATCTGACTACCACCGCATTAATTGAAGGATTACGAGGTTCATTATTTGCTACCAGTGGCGATGAAACTAAGCAAGTACTCACGGGAGTGCATCTCACAGTTAAAGAAGACACTTTGGAATTCGCAGCTACCGATGGACACCGTTTAGCAGTGGTGGAAACCATTAACGATCGTCCTCTCGGAGGTAGCGGTCAACTAGAGGTTACAGTGCCAGCTAGGGCTTTACGCGAACTAGAACGGATGTTAGCTCATAACGCCGCTGCCGATGAATCAATAGCTTTATATTTAGATAGAGGTCAAGTTGTGTTTGCATGGCAAAATCAACGCTTGACCAGCCGTACCTTAGAAGGGCAATATCCTACATATCGGCAACTCATTCCCCGACAATTTGAGCGACAAGTAACAGTTGAGCGACGACAATTCTTAAGTACTTTGGAGCGAATTGCCGTATTAGCCGATCAGAAAAATAATATTGTTAAACTTACCATTGATAGCAGTGCCCAAGAACTTACCTTATCTTGTGAAGCACAAGAAATGGGTAGTGGTAGAGAGTCAATGTCAGCACAAATATCTGGACAAGATATAGAAGTAGCTTTTAATGTCAAATATTTGATGGAAGGTTTAAAAGCCTTGCCATCTTCGGAAATTCAAATGCATCTGAATCAAAACCTAACTCCAGTAATTTTCACGCCATTGGGTGGTTTGAAGATGATCTATTTAGCGATGCCAGTACAAATTAGGAATTAAATGTGACCAACAGTAAACCAAAAAGTTTCCTCAAAAGGGCGAACCATTAGGGATACAGCAGATATCACCAATGAAGAATACTGAGAAACAGGTATCTAATAATACGTAAACTATAAAAAATAATTATCATATTTTGCAGTAGTTCAAAATGTGAAATGATCAAAGTAGTGTGTCGTATATTGGCTCTTGAAATTGACTGTTTCATCTCACCGAATTGCCAAGAAGAGCGAGTCTCCAGAAGAACCGATTTTAACAGACTCAAAAACTCTTGATGAAGTGATTGAGTGTTTAGTAGAAAATTTTTCGA
>LXQD01000089.1 GCA_003326215.1 Nostoc minutum NIES-26
TCGTGAGGATGAACAACAGGTGTTGTCGGGGTTGAAGAGGGTGGTTCTACAACAAGGCGATCGCGTTCATCTTCTTCTAAATCATATTTAAGACTGCCAGATAATTTTGCTTGAATCTGCTGTATTAACTCTGCCCAATCAGCGTTTACATCCCAATCCCGGCGGATTTTGGTTTTGCTTAGAGCATCATATAATCCGCAAAAGACGACATTCTCCTCGCCAGGAGTAGCAACAATTGTTAGAGGTTTAGAGAAATCTTCTACGACTGATGCTGCGAGTAAGAAAGACTTAGTAAAGTTAGTCTCAATCCCGCTTCTGACAACGTAAAGTTCATCAGCCAAGATGAAAATATCTAACTTCAGGTTGTCTTTACCTTTGTAGTCTTTATCTGTCAGTTGTAATTCACTCAGATAACCTGTTAATGCTCTTTGGGGTATAGGGGTTTGTTTGTCCAGAGCGACATCAAAGTTGTACCAACCATAAACCTGACCATTGATTTCTAACTTTTTAACGTACAAGTAAACGGGTAGCGGTGGATTACCTAAACCTAGTTTGATTTCAGCCATTAGCCATTATCTCCAATTCTTCTTGAATGCTGTTTTAGAGAGGTTGTCTGTACATTCATTTCTTAAATAGTTGAATGACAAACTAATTTCTTAACTTTTAGCGAAGCTCTTAATTATTAAGAAAAAACCTATCAAAGAGAAACCCATAGGACTTATAATTTATTATTGTAGCTATCTTATCTACAAAACTGTCTAAGATTTTGCAACAATTTCTAACTAAATGCATCAATAAAAAATATTCATGTTTGACAATACTTGCAAATTTATTGCTGAACTGTATTCTCCTGATTTTGCAACTTGGTTGTTAGGTAAACCCATAACTTTAACTAAGTTAAGTCCGACAGAATTATCGATAGAGCCAATTCGCACTGATACTTTAATCCTGTTGCAGTCAGATGAAGTTGTTCTACACATAGAATTTCAAACTGAACCCGATAAAGACATGCCTTTTCGGATGGTAGATTATTACTTGAGAATATATCGTCGTTATCCTAATAAAGAAATACACCAAGTTGTGATTTATTTGGATAAAACAAAGTCTGAAGAAGTTTATAAAACCACTTTTACTACCAGGAAACTTCGACATGAGTTTGAAGTAATTCGTCTGTGGGAACAACCACCAGAGATATTCTTGAGAACACCAGGGTTACTGCCATTTGCTGTATTAAGTGCAACTGAGAATAAAGCTAGTACACTACAACTTGTAGCAGCGGCTGTTGATAGAATTAGTGAAAGGCGAACACAAAGTAATATTTCTGCTGCTGCTGCAATCTTAGCTGGGCTAGTATTGGAAGAAGAAGTGATTGGGCGTTTACTCAGGAAGGACATCATGCGCGAATCAGTCATTTATCAATCAATTAAAACTGAAGGCAAAGAAGAAGGTATTGAAGAAGGACGGAATGAAAAAGCCTGTGAAATCGCCCTCAACTTATTAGCCGAGGGCATGGCTGTAGACGCGATCGCTCGGCTGACAGGCTTATCACCAGAAGTAGTACAAGAGTTGCAGCAGCAGCAAACGAATGAGTAACTTAGGATACTTGTTCGCTCGTTATCCTAATCTCAACAAACGGCTCAATACATCCCATCGCACCCTTTAATACAATTCACTGTTTTTCGCAATTCGCAATGCCCGAAAATCTAACAGCATCCAGCTTTTTAGCCTTGAATCTGTTGCCCAATTTTAGAGAACTAGTATAGTGCAACACGTCATCCAGATGCGTTTTCATTTCAGGATCAACGTCGTGACGATACAGATTTAACCATTGAAATCTTTACTGTATCTAAGTTTTTTAATTGCGAATTGCAAATTGTGAATTGGTATGGCATTCGTTGAATGTTGACAGCATTTCGATTGGTTCCATTTAATCTCGCATTTCTCACTCTTGTTGAGGTGAAGAAGGGGCAGAGGGGAGCCAGTGCGCCCTTGCGTGCCGACAGTCACGCAACTGGCGTGCAAAGGAGCAGTGGCAATTGATTTTAAATATTTCGCCAGAAATTCTTGCTGATAGACTTCAGACTAACCATTTGCACTTCAACTTTCTGTACTTCTTTCTTATTCTGCCCAATAACCACAGTAGGCGAAGGTAGCAAAGAAGTTAACAGTTGAATTTGGTGGTCAACATCAGCAACTGTTCGGTAAACAGTATGAGGATTAATCTGCATTCCTAAGGGTGTAGGGACAAGTTTTAAGTATTCGTTTAGAGCCTCAATATATCCAGGATTAAAATTGCGAGTGGCGACATAAGGGCGGAGAGTTTTGAGTATTTGCAACGCCTTTCTGATATCTACTACGCTGCAAGAATCAATCTGAGGCTGACTTTTTTGGTAGCCTTTACTTTTCTTCTCAAAAACGAGATTATGGTATTTATGAACAGCTTGTTGATGGCTGTTAAAGGAATGAATTTTCGTTTGGGCTTGATAGCCAACTCGTCCCCACTTAACAGTTACTTGAGTACCTTCGACTTTTGCTGACCAGAATTTATTACTGTTGCGGACAGCATCTACATAAACGAGATATGTTTCCATAGTTTTTGATGTTTTAATGAGCAGATGAAAATCTGTAGATGAGACTTTCATCTGCAATTCCCTTATTGATTCACTACTATCCGGGCATTGCCCCAACTAAACCAATTCGCAGTTTCCAATTCGCAATTCGCAATTATGAATAATCGGAGGTTAAACCTACCATTGATTAAACTTAATTAAGTTAAAAATCAGTAACAAGCATAAAAACTACAATTTATTTAATTATTTAATTGTGACAATGTGTATTTCAACTACGAATTGCGAATTGCGAATTGCGAATTGTTGAGTGCGTCAAGTATTGATTCAGTTTCATCAACTGTTAAGCCCTGTAACCCAGTACAAACCTCTTTCAATACTTTTGGCATATCCTCACAAATAAATCTGACGAATAGTGCATCGCTCAAAGCTTCTAAGACAGTGTAGTTATCTGGGTTGCACTGTTGTTGCATAAAAACATAGTGAGTTAAAGTCATACGCAACAACAGTTTTGTTTCTCTATCTAGTTGTTCTAGGTATGACCCGTATTTTTCTACTAAGGAATCAATACGGTTAGTTTGTCCGTAATAAGTGACTAAATTTCTCGACATTTTTAAGAGATTTTTGAGACAGAATATAAGTGAAGCGATTGCCTCTAACACCACATACAGGCAATCGCTATGAAAATCAGTTCACATTCCGAAACCGTGCAGTCCTCAACGATTGAGTTGGTTTATCCGCAATGGCACTTGATGCCGCCCTTGCAGTCTTCGCCCAATCTCTCATTCTTTCGACTGCCGTCGCATCCTGAACAGCCAGTGGTGTAATCGTCTGCCGACAGGCTTCCAGATCCCCAAGCGATACCTGCTGCGGTTGCCCTTCATCAAACGCCAGTAGTGCGGCTTCGGCAGCAAGTGTTTCTAATTCTGCTCCTGAGAATTTTGCGGTGTTTGCAGCGATCGCCTCCAAATACTCGTCTTCAACAGTGATGCCAAAGCGTTGCAGATGAATCCGCAGGATTTGCACTCGTTCAGGTTCAGTGGGTAGATCGACAAAAAACATTTCATCAAACCTGCCCTTTCGCTTGAGTTCAGAAGGAAGTGCTGACGGGTCATTACAAGTTGCTACAACGAAAACACCACTCTGGCACTCACTCATGAACGTGAGGATATTGCCGAGTATTCGTTGAGAAACCCCAGAAGTATCGCCACTGCCAGAGAGGGCTTTTTCCAGTTCGTCTAACCAAATTATGCAAGGTGCAATTGCCTCGGCAGTAACAAGTGCGCGGCGGACATTACCCTCAGATTCACCAACCAGACTACCCAGCATTGATGAAATGTCGAGTTGAAGCAGTGGTAAATTGAGAATATTGGCGATGTTCTTAGCTAGTAAGGTTTTTCCAACTCCGGGCGGCCCTGCCAGCAGAACACCTTTGGGTTGTGGCAGATGGAGCGATCGCGCCTCTTGTGTGAACAACCGCCGTCTTCGATTCAACCACTCGCGCAATAAATCCAAGCCGCCAAACGGTATGCTTGCAGGCTTGCCCAACTCAATACCCATTTGAGAGAGCAGCCGAGTTTTATACTCAACAACTAATGGCGTAACGGTGGCATCAATAGTAATACCATTGCTACTCAAACGCTCTTTAACAGTCAGCCGTAAATAATCGCTAATTTCTTCGAGTGTCAAACCCAACGCTGCCCTAGCAAGAGTTTCCCTCTCTTCGGTATTTAACAAGACACGAAATGGTACGTCTTGTTGGGTGGCAGATTCTGACAAGTAGAGCAAGTACGAGCATAAATGCTCCTGAATCTGTTCAATTGTTGGTAATGGGACTTCAGCAAAGGGAATCAATCGCACCAAGGACTCGTGCAGTTGGATGTTTTGACCCAGGAAAATGATGCGTTTTTCTGTGGGTTTCAACCTGTGGTACAGGTTCTTAACCCGCGTCAGGATTTCCCACGATAGCTGGGGTGAGTTCTTGCCAATGAAAGGATGCACATCACCCAGGACGAATACGCCACTGCCTGTAAAGCTTTCGATGTAATGGAAGATGTATATTAACGGATCAATATGAGCAGGCCGCTTATATTCTGCTACTGGCTTAAACACCAAACCACCATCAGCAGCAATCTGGCATTGTTCTAACTCAGATACTCCCAAGTTCCAAAAGTATGTTGGGCATTCAAGTTTTTCTTGTGCAGAGGAGGTGAGCCACTGTATGATTGTTGCTTCTTCTGGTGCGAGTACCTCAAGGGCGGCAATTGGTATCTGAGAATCCAGGGTGCTGAAGAGATTGTTGAGATTCATGTTCTTTTTGATACGGTAATGGTGCAAGCTCGTCGTGAGTCTCTACTAGTTGGACAAGCACTCGAAAATTTTCGGCATCGCCGTCGAATGCTTCTGCCACACCTTGAGTTGGATAGGCTAGTGCTCCTACTATTGCGTTTAACAACACGCACAAGCCCTCAGTATTGGCTTTGATGATTACGGGTTGGTGTGGTTTTTGCTGTGCGTAAATGTGAATAAAGGGATATTCTTTCGGTAGGTACATAAAATTTTTTGGGGAAACCTAAGTGTCGCGGTTCCCCTCTTTCTCCTTACTGCCTAAGTCGCGTTTGATGAGTTGAACTAGCCCGTAGCTGCTGGGTTTGTGCTTCGGGCTTGAATTCTCGTTCGCCCTCTACAACTCCCAATGCCTCCTCTATTGGCTGTGTCGCTTCTAAACAAGACAGATCCTCAAATCCTTCTGCTTCTACTCGCACTTCACCAGTAGATTTGTCAAAGTGTATCAAAATTGCGCGTTCCATAAATTATCTCCTAGCAAATTGCGATATTTCCTGATGACCTGCAAAGGTTAAGCGTAGGGTCTGCACTTGTCCTATCCCTTCCTCTGTAATCGTGCATTTGCCAAATTTTTCTTGCAACTCCTGGGCTTTCACCAGAACCATGCGTTTACCGTATGTCTGCATTAGCTGGTGGCTGAAGAAGTTTTCACCAAGCCGGGGAGCCGTTTCATACTCGTCGTGAATGACATCATACACGCCACTATCCGGATTCCACCGAAAGCCGATGTCTGCACGAGCTTTGATTATGCGTCCAGAAACAATAATCTCTGCGCTTTGCCCCTGTGAGCCACCATAGTAACCCTTGAGTGGCCGTGGCAATTCATAAACTTTGGGTTGAAGCTTCAGATCCTCTAGTGCCAGGACTAAACACTCACGATTGATTAGCTTGGTTTTGACCGTTGAGAAATGAGACATCTTATCTCCTAATGGTTTGAGTTGGGAGTGACACGCGAACGGTTGTAACCGAACCATGAGTTACGGTTTCCACTACCCCGCCACCCATTTGCGTAGCAAGTTTGGGCAGATATAAATTGATGTATTCTTGTTGGAGCTTGGGCAAGAAATTCTGCCCCAGTCCAAGTCCTGCTTTTGCTAAACCTGTCCCTTGGTCGTATTCGCTGATTAAGCACTCGTACTCAGTACCGTTCCAGTAAAAGCCTAAATCGTTGCTTAGACTGCTGATTTGGTTTCGTGGTACAACGATGTGGGCTGTTTGCGATCGCTTGTCGCCTCTGTAGCCATATAAATTTACAGGTTTGTCATGGATTTGAGGGTAAAACCCGAAACGCTGCAATGCTTCGACCAGACATGACTGGTCTTTGAATTTAACCGCAATTTTTGAAAAATGTGACATGATGAAACCTTGAATACTAGCATTAGTACGATGCCCTAAAATTCTCAGGGCATCATTTTTCTAACGGAACTTAAACGCGCTAACAGTAGCCTTCGACAAGCCCACTTCAGAACTCGCAAGCTGTTGCAGATTGCGCTGCTCGTCTACTAACTTCGAGTAGATTGCATCCATTTTCTGCTGTAGCTGGCTACGCCCTTCACCACCCAAATTCTTGGATTCGATATCTGGGTCATTAACGATAGAATCCAAATGCTCCATCATCGACTGCAAACTACTGCCAGCTTCAGGCGAGGCATTTGCTAGCAGGACACGCACTTTTTGAAGATGTTTCTCCATCTTCTTTTTGAACAAAACTGGCTTACGCCCCGGCTCCCAGTCAGCCAACTCTTCTAACAACTGCGCGGCTAGTTGTTCGCCACCAGCGATCGCCGCTTCCTTCAATCTTTGTTCCAGGTTTTGGTCGTACTGGTTGATGAACAGAGTGATTTGATTGAGGCATTCGGCTTGTTGTTGACTGAGTTGTTCGGACAGTGCCGGGATAATCACGGGTCTTGATATTACCACTTGCAAACAGTCTTCTAACTCAGCTAGAGTTGGGAATGCCTTCAAGAGATTAACCTTGACTTCCTCTTGCTTATCTATTGGCAGTTCCCAAGTATTTAAAGAAAT
>LXQD01000090.1 GCA_003326215.1 Nostoc minutum NIES-26
CTTTACGGGATAAAGCCAATCAATGGTGGTATTTCCTTGATAACCCTGAAGTTACTCCTGATAACAATCAAGCTGAGCGTTCGCTACGTTTGGCTGTCACGAAACGCAAGGTTAGTGGTGGTTCCCGTTCGATGGAGCGGTTTCAACACACTGCTAATTTACTGACGGTGGTGCAGACTTGCCGTCGTCAAGGTCGGTCTGTGATTGATTTTTTTGCACAAGCTCTAATTGCTGACTCCAATAATTATTTGTCTCGTCCTTCTTTGCTTCCGCAATATTAGACCTGAATCCTTACGTTTGTTCTCTGCTACATACTCTGGTTCTGGTAATAGTGGAAATGGTGGTGCGATTACTCTTAAAGCCTTTGATAGTATCAACATAACTGATACTTTTAACACTGAACCTGGATCTTTTTTTAGTGGTGGCTTGAATTCTTCATCATTCTCTCCCAATAGCACGGCGAAAAAAGGCGGTGAAATTAACCTTGTCGCTACCAACGGTATCAACATCACTGGTGATTTGTATGCTTACTCGTTGTCCTTTAAAGGCATTGCAGGAAATGGAGGTGATATTCGCCTGGAAGCTAAAAACGGCAGTATAACCACTGGTAATTTAAGTACTAACTCCAATTCTAATTCTGGCACATCTGGAAATGGCGGCGCGATCGCCTTCACAGCCAAAGCTAACATCACCACAGGCGGTATCAACTCACAAGCATCTAGTGCTGGTAATGGTGGGGACATTAATCTCACTAGTATCGCAGGAGCTATTGATACAACGAAGGGAACTATCACATCCCAAATTAGCGAAGGTTCAAATGGAACTGGGCGTGCAGGAAAAATTGTTTTTACAGCCAAAAATAATATTCAAACCGCCGAGTTAGATGCTAGTGCCGAAAAAGGAGATGCTAGCAGCATTCAACTTACTAGCACTAATGGAGAAATTGATACAACCAAAGGAACTTTATACACTAACTCTCGAAATGGCAATGGAGGTGCCATTAACCTACAAGCTGCTGACAACATTACCACAAGTGATTTGTCCTCTTACTCGCGTTCTGATTCTGGCAGTGCGGGAGATGGAGGCGCGATTAATCTGACTGCAACTGATGGTAATATTTACACTAACAATTTGTACTCATATTCGCAGTTTAATTCTGGCATAGCAGGAAATGGAGGAGCAATTAACCTGCGTGCTGCTAAAGGTAGTATTTTTATTGACGATTTATATTCTGTCTCCTACTCAGATCCTACCCTCAAAGGAAATGGAGGAAATGGAGGTGCGATCGCTTTCACTGCTTTGGGTGACATTACCACTGGTGGTATCAACTCAGAAACATTTGGTGCTGGTAATGGTGGAGACATTAATCTCGCCAGTATCGCAGGAGGCATTGATACAACTAGGGGAACTATCACATCCAAAATTGAAGAGAATTCAGGTATCAATCGTCGTGCAGGAGACATCTCTTTGACTGCCCAAGGAGATATTCAAACCGCTACAGTTAATGCTAGCGCAGGTGGTGATGGTGGAAATATTACCATCAGTTCTATTCATGGTAACATTGCCACTACTGGCGATTTGCTCTCTTCCTCCAAGAACACGAGTAACCCCAACTCAAGTTATGCAGGTACAGGGGGAGCGATAACATTGAGTGCTAAAGGAAATATTAATACACAAATTATAGACTCCAGCTCCTCAGCCTACTATGAAATAGGTGCAGGAGGAGCGATAAAACTGAACGCCGGAGCTAATATTAATACACAAAATCTGAACTCTAGCTCTTACTCCTACTATGAGCTAGCAGGTACAGGGGGAGCAATAACATTGAGCGCCAAAGAAAATATTAATACACAAATTATAGACTCCAGCTCCTTCACCAACTATGGTACAGGAGGTACAGGAGGAGCGATAACACTGGATGCAGGAGCAGATATTAATACACAATATATCACCTCTTCCTCCAGAGGTGAGATAGCAGGTACAGGAGGAGCGATAAAACTGGACGCAGGAGCAAATATTAATACACAATCTTTGTACTCCAGCTCCTCAGGCTTCCTGACAGCAGGTACAGGGGGAGCGATAACACTAGACGCAGGAGCAAATATTTATATAGAATCTCTGGAATCCTACTCCCGCACCGAAGTCTTATCCCTGTTTAAAAATGCAGGTACAGGAGGAGCGATAACATTGAGCGCTGGTGATACTATCAACTTTCAAGAATATGACTCTTCTACTAAAACATACGAACTAAATTCAAGAGGTTCAATTAACTCTTCTGGGGCAACGGGTTCAGGAGACATTACTATTAACAGCAATGCTCCTTTTGTTTTAAATAATGGTGCAATATTAAGCGATACATTTGGTTCTGGTAAAGCGGGAGATATTCAAATTAAGGCGACTTCTATTTCCCTTACTAACGGCGCACAACTATCCGCTTCCAGTCACTATTTTGGAGCAGGCGGAAACATCACTTTAGTTGCTTCTGATACGGTAGAACTGACTGGAGAAACAACCAGCACACCAGAAGGTATTTTTAACAATGTGTCTAGTAACATTGTTGGACTTTCACCAGGTGAATACCTTGGTGGTTATATTCCAAATGGAACTTTTGATATCTCCACTGATCCAGCATTTCCCGAATTTCCCTCTGGAACTGTATTTCCTTCCGGTGTGTTTTCTCAAACAACCGTTGCTTCTACTGGCAAGGCTGGTAACTTAACAATAGAAACCGGAAGGCTTATTATTAATAATGGCGCTGCGATCGCCACAACTACCTTTGGAAAAGATAGCCTTGCAGGTGATATTTCCATCACAGCTCGTGACTCAATAAAAATCGACAATGGCTCAATATTGAGCGGGGTGGCTCTTGATGCAATTGGCAACAGCGGTAAAGTTGAACTGAACACTTCCAGTCTAGAGTTAACCAATTCTGGAATTGTACAGACCGAGACTTTGGGAGATGGAGTTGCAGGAAATATAGTAGTGGATGCTGATACAGTCAGTATTTCTGGGAAAAATAGCGCCTTCCGCGCTACAACCGCGACTAACTCAACAGGGGGCGATATTACAGTTAGCGCCAACACTTTGAGTGTCGATAAAGGCGGACAGATTCTTACCTCAACTTCCGGCACTGGGGATGCTGGTAATATAACAGTGAATGCCACACAAATACAACTATCCGACTTAGAGAGTGGTTTGTTAGCTCAAACAACCAGTGCAGGGAAAGCAGGAAACTTAACTATTCAACCGCGTGGTGATGTACAAAATTTAAGGGTTTTCTTCCAAAAAGGAGCGCAGATATCTGCATCGACTAGCAGCAGTGGTGCGGGGGGAGCGATAACAATTCAAGCTCCTGAGTCAATTACTTTGACTGGCGATGGTTCGATTATTTCTGCCGAAACTTCTGGAAATGGAACAGGTGGTGACTTAACTTTAACCACAAGGAACTTGAGAGTAGAAAACGATGCAAAAGTCAGTGTCAACAGCACAAAATCTGGAAGCGCAGGCAATTTAATTGTAGATGCAAACTCAATTTATTTGAATAACCAAGGAAAAATCAGCGCTGATACCAGAGGTGGTGGTGGAAATATTCAACTCAAAACCCCTCTATTAACCTTACGGCGAGGTAGTAGCATCACAACCAACGCCTCTGGGAGTCAAATTCCGGGGGGTAACATTAATATAGATGCTAAAAATGGTTTCATCGTCGCCGTTCCCAAGGAAAATAGCGATATCCGCGCTGATTCTGAAAACTTTCGTGGCGGGAATGTCACCATTAATAATGCTGCTGGCATCTTCGGTATCCAGCCCAGAAAACAACCTTCCCCACAAAGCGATATTACTGCCACAGGAGCAACTCCTGACTTAAGTGGCAGACTACAAATTAACACCCCTGATGTAGACCCTAGTAAAGGATTAGTTTCCTTAATAGTAGATGTGGTGGATGTGGCTCGTTTAGTAGATGATAATGTCTGCGCGAGAACTGCTAACAGTAGTTTCATTTATACGGGACACGGTGGTTTACCTCCCTCTCCCAACAACACACTGAATACTGATGCCGGATGGGAAGATTGGCGAGTTACTGTTGTGCCAAGAGAAACAGAAGAACAAAAAGATAGGAAGACAGTGAGAGAGAATAATTCTTCACGTCCTACTCAGATTATGGAAGCGCAGGGGTGGATAATTAATAAGAATGGAGAAGTAACACTTACATCTAACGCTCTTATAGCAACACCACACGAAATAGGAAGCTCATCGGTAAGATGTCAGCCGCCAATTACCAAGTAATGTGTACAGTGGTGATTCCGAAGCGATCACCCCTTGTTGTACTCTCTAACATGGGCATAGAGGAGCCAGTGCGTTGGGGAGACAGCGTCGTGGTGAGGCAGCGCGGTGAAGCACTTGCTGTCTTGGCGGTTCCCGTCGATAGCAAAGTGCTGAACCCGAAGGGTCTTGGGGTTTCCCTCATGTAGGCGGAACGCCTTCCCGTAGGGTACGACTGCCGCGCATGGTTTCCCGACTTGAGGCAACTGTCGTCGGCTCTGCCGACTTATAGACGCGTTAGCGGCTTCTGGCAGAGTAGCAACTGGTGTCATTGGATATCTGCAAAAGCTTTTTCTATTTCTTTAGAGGGATACAATTTTGAAAAAATATATGCATTTAGGATGCTTTAAAAAGCTAGGAATTACGATGACGCAAGCCTTAACTTGTCAGTTAGCTGGTGCGATCGCACTCTCTGCTAATTGCGCCATTGCCCAAATTACACCGGATAGCACTCTGCCAAATAATTCTAATGTCAGATTAGACGGTAACACCACAATTATTGAGGGTGGAACTACAAGAGGCGCTAATCTTTTTCACAGCTTCTCTGAGTTTTCTGTCCTTGAGAACACCACGGCATTTTTTAACAACGCCTCAGACGTGCAAAATATTTTTAGTCGAGTCACAGGTGGTAATAGTTCTGAAATTAATGGCTTAATCAAGGCAAACCCTTTTGGAAATGCAAATCTATTTTTAATTAATCCGAATGGCATTGTATTTGGTTCAAAAGGGAGCTTAGATATTCGCGGTTCTTTTATTGCGACAACGGCCAATGCTCTACAATTTGGTAGTCTAGGCAACTTCAGCGCCACAAATCCAGAAGTACCTTCAGCTTTACTGACCATTAACCCTTCAGCTTTTTTATACAACCAAATCAATATAGAAACAATTCAAAATAGCTCAGTTGCACCTGCTGGTCTTCATTTAGCCAATTTTGAAACTTATGGTTTGCGAGTACCCGATGGTAAAAGCATATTACTAGTTGGTGGTAATGTGACAATGGATAACGGACAATTAAATGCTTATGGCGGACGAATTGAATTAACAGGATTAGCTGCTCCAGGAAGTATAAACCTGATCGCAGATGGCGACACTTTTAGTACTCAAGTACCTAAATTATCACGAAGCGATGTCTTTTTGAATAATGGAGCGATCGCTAATGTTTCTTATAAAAATGGTGGTAGTATTGCAGTCAACGCACGCAACATAGATTTATCAAAAAACAGTTCCCTAAATGCTGGTATCGAAGCAACTTTGGGTTCAGCAACTGCAAAAGCAGGAAATATTACTCTTAGTGCTACAGAAGCAATTACGATAGAAGAGCAAAGCGAAATTAGAAATCAAGTTAGAGAGAATGGCATCGGGAATGCTGGTGATGTTGATATTACTACTAACTTATTGTCTGTAAAGGGCGGATCTGGAATTTACACTCGTTCCTATAGTCAAGGTAATGCCGGCAATATCAATATAAATGCTAACGGAGAAGTTTCTTTTCTAAATGGAAGTTTTGGCTCGACTACTTTAGAATCTACAGAAAGATCTACAGGTGTAGGCAAAAGTGGAGATTTGCAGATTCTAGCTGATTCTGTGTTAGTTGATAACGGCTCTCAATTAAAGGTTAGTTCCTTGAGTCAAGGTAATGCTGGTAATATTAATATTACCGCTAACGGACAAGTTTCGTTTCTAGATGGAAGTTTTGGCTCGACTACTTTAGAATCTACAGGTGTAGGAAAAAGTGGAGATTTGCAGATTCTAGCTGATTCTGTAGTGGTTGGTAACGACTCTCAATTAAAGGTTAGTACTTTAGGTCAGGGAGATGCTGGCAATTTAACAATTTATGCTCCTAATACCGTTGAATTTTATAGTAATTCCTTTGCCTTCAGCCAAGTTGAAAAAGGAGAAGGTAATGGCGGAATTATAAAAATTAAGACAGGTTCACTCACACTAAATAATAATTCGTTTCTTAGTGCTAGCAGCCTTGCAATAGGAGATGCGGGTAGTGTGCAAATACAAGCTAGCGATAATGTATCCTTTGCAAATAAAAGTAAAGCCTTTACCACAGTCCAAGATGGTGGGAGAGGAGATGCAAATAACATTTCCATCCAAGCAAGATCAGTTTCGGTTACTAATGAATCGTTTTTAACAGCAGGTACTTTCGGTGAAGGCAACGCAGGTAAGTAGAACAAGGCGAAAAAACAAAACTGTGTAAAGATAAGTAAATACGTAGAATGTGTATACCAAGGTAACAGGGATATGGGCAGCCGTTTAAGGGTATTTCTGACTCCTGAACAAGATAAAACATTGTTTCACCTAAGAACGGCAGATGTACCCCAGAAAGTGAAAGATCGAGCAGAAGTCATTAGATTGAGCGCACATGGATGGTATGTAGAGAAAATAGCGGCTCATTTTCATTGGACTGCACAAACAGTACGAGAAG
Source organism: Nostoc minutum NIES-26 (assembly GCA_003326215.1). Lineage (GTDB taxonomy): Bacteria > Cyanobacteriota > Cyanobacteriia > Cyanobacteriales > Nostocaceae > Dendronalium > Dendronalium minutum. Next base: position 6,758 of record LXQD01000090.1, read on the forward strand.
TATTGCATAGATGGGAGCATCTTGGCTTAGAGGGA
>LXQD01000091.1 GCA_003326215.1 Nostoc minutum NIES-26
TTGAAACACTCAGTTACTACCTCAGTAGTCTCAAGACATCTGCTATCAACTTTGCTCATGCTATTCGTGGACACCGGGACATTGAAAACGGACTGCATTGGATCAAAGATGTTGTGTTTGGTGAAGACACTGCACCTTTTTGTGCCTATAATGCTGCTACTAACTGGTCTATTATTCGGACTTTTGTGATTAATCTGCTCCGTGCAAAGGGTTATCGCTCATTGACCAAAGCACAGAGATTTCTGTGTCATGATCTGGAACAACTTTTTTCTCTCCTTACAATGAATTAGCCCTAGGGGTGCAGGGGGGCAGAGGCGCAGAGGTGCAGGGGGGCAGAGGCGCAGAGGTGCAGGGGGGCAGAGGCGCAGAGGGGAAAGAAGCAGAAGGAACTATAGGAGAAAAAGCATCTAGGTCTAATTCCTCTCCCCTGCTCCCCTGCTCCCTTGCTCCCATGCTTGGTAAAGAAGCAAAACGCGCTGGTGGAATACCCAAATTCTGCTGTTGAGTCGTCTGCTGAATGGCTGTAACTTGCTGATAGTTGACCCTGGGGTCAATAGTAACCTGTGCCAAATGACCAGATAGTTGTTCACGAGTGGGGAAATGTCCTTTAAGTTGGATAAACCAGTCCAACAACCAACGATAAGCGTAAAATCTTTTCCCTGGCTCAACGGCACTCAGGTATTCACACACAACATGAGAACATTGCTTGAGCATGGCGAACTCATATTTCTCCATTGGCTCTAAGTGCAGCATTAGCTGGGCAAGCTCGTTGGAGTTAGCAAAGTATTCCTCTCTAGCGGCACTATCACCCATTGCCGAAAGGAAAGTGAAAAAGTCGCCACGAATAAAGGGAATGGGTGCGAATTGATGGGTATCGTTTAAATCCTGAACAATCGACCAGAGATAAGCAATTCCAGCAACCACCGCGCCAATAGGAGCAAGGGGAGATGTAGCATAGCAAACCGCACCAGTAACAGATGTAGCTAGAGTAATGAACTTAGCGAGATTCATGCCATTGCGTTCATCCCTAGCACGAACTAACAACTGGTCTTGTCGCTCCTGTAACCAAGAGGCAATATTGCCAGCTTCCAAATACTCAATGCTGGGATACTCACTACGGAGTCCGCTCGTTTCTTTTGTACCAAGCACTGGTATTTGTTGCTCCATCTTCTTTCCCCTTACTTAGTCAATTTCCAAATGCTGTAACCAATTTCGCCAGCCATCATCGAAGCAAAATTATAAGCAAGGCAAGCTAGGATTGTGCCTGGGTTAGTGTAGCGGAAGGGATTGCGCCCGACGAAAGTGGTAGTAATATCCAAAGTCCAAAAAAATAGTGCGATCGCTCCCCCGGTGTGACGCTCTTTCATTCCGGCGCGTTTGTAGTCACCCCATAGCGCCATTGTGAGGTCGATGTTTCCAGTAGGTTTGCTGCTGAGGGTGTATTGTTTTGATTCCTCAAACTCGTTCTTTGCTTGGTTGGGGTCTTTGCCGCGTAGAGTTCGAGCTTCCATAACTTGAATTAGTGCAGAGATGCCAAAACTAATCCAGAACAAGAGATTGAATGGTAACTGTACCCAACCAAACCAACCAATCCATTCGGTTTCAAACCAGGGCCAAAGGGGTTTTCCCTGGAATAAAACCTGCCAAATGCTATCAGTAGAAAGCAATGTACCAATCCAAAAACCAATTGCACCTACCAGTTTGTAACCTGATGTGCCGGGAGTGACGAATTGAGCAACAATGTGTGAAACAAAAATGACTGGCAGTGAGATTAACGTGACAATCCATCGGGCTAATAATTCTAGATATTCATTTAATCCGCGTTGAGGTTTATTTTGTGGTGATGGTTGCGAACGCTCAGTAGTTGGTGTGGGATTGCTCATATTTCAAACTTTAACTATCAGGATTTTCTAACGATGGTGAATCATTACAGGCATCACCAAACCGATATTTCCATAGCCATTGCCTAGCTTCTATTCGCCCAACGCACTTACCAGTTGAGTCATAAACAAAAACTGTTTCATCTTCGAGATAACCTGTAGTATCTGGTCTAGGGTTATGCCTAAATGAGTCCAAATAATCACGTAGTCGTAACTTCCTAAACGAAGGCATAACTCCCAAAGAATTAATCTTGTCGGCAGTCGCTGCCCTTTGCTCGGCTTTAATACGCTCTAGTTCTTCTGACTCTCGGATCGTAATGCCACTGTTGTAAGTCTTGAATTGGGCTGGTAGTTGTGATAACCAGGGACTAGCGATTAAGCACATTCCGATTAATCCCAACAGGGCTTGCTTTTGGTATTTCATTGCCAGAATTAGCTGGAAACCCCTTCGTACTGCTCTAAAATTTTGCCGAAGTTATCAATGGTATTTGCAATCGGTTCATCAACTTCAACCGCTTGTTCAACTTGAACATCTACTTGTTCAGGTTCTAGTTGTGAAGTTTCAAAGCCGATACTATTTAGTATTTCGCGTTCTAAACTCATAACCACCTCAATTATTCTGCTGAATAGTTCACTGCAAAAGTTGAGTCTGTTCCATATCTGTATCTGTTTGGGCTGACGTTGCGTGTGTCACCCGAATGTACACAGACAACCCAATGCAAACTAGTAAAAAAATGATTGAGAATCCTATTTGGTTCTGTTCCAAAAACTTGCACCATTTTAAGTTGGAGATTGGATTTGTTTTTGGAATAAACAGCGTGTCAAATTTTTCAAGTCCTGGATTGTCGTCGGTTGTGTGGACTTTTTTTCTGGTGTCGGTACTCCTAGTTCTTGCAAGAATGCTTCGGGGTCAAACCCAGGAGTGGAAGTTTGGGTTAGGTTTTCAACTTCTTGTTTGATTTCTACCCCAGTCTTTAACCCATAGTCAAAAGTAATCTGTTGCCTAATTTCAGGATTTTTGGCCAACTGATAGATAAACGCTACTTCCTCAAACCCTTCTTGTGTCCGCTGCTGTAAACTTTCAACATCAAGCTCACTCTTGATTTCTTTGAATAGCTCTTGTTCAAATTGATGAACAGCGAATGCTTGCGCTACAACCTTACCTGCAACAATGTCAAGGAATGCTTTAAACGTTTGTTGGCTGACTCCTTCAATTCTCAACTGTTCGCTCACACTTTCTATGGCTTGAGTTTGTATATTCGCCAAACTACTCCCACCTCCTAACAGCTTCGATTTGTCGAGGGTGGTTTGCGCTAGATTGAACAATCTGTCCAAGCGATCGCTAACCTCAACATCGAATTCTTCACTATCAGGATCGATGCTTGGATCTTCTTTGGCTAATTCCTGTAACCCAGCAATGATTTTTTCGGATGAGTATTTTTCACCTAGCAATTCAAACAATTCTGCACGGCTAAATTTACTTGACGACATTTTGCATTTCTCCTAATGCTTGTGATTTAAATCTGATTTGTTCAGCTTCAAACTCGGTACGGGTGTACTCAAATTTATTAGCTCCAACAATGGCTGCGACAAGAGCTTTTTTATCAATCCCTTGGACGATATCGGAAAACAATTCGCCAATCTTTCCTATCACCCACACCTGATAAGGTGTGATTGGTGGCGCACGCAGATCGTTCTGTTGAGCAAAAGTATTCATTCTCAAAAGTATTAATCTATACTCTGGAATCAGTTCTGCAACTTCTGCCCATCGTTTTAATGTGCGGGGACAAATACCCAAAATCTTGATTGCTTTCGCTCTTGACATTGGTAAAACCAATGGATTTGCCCCCGAACGGCTCGGTTTTTGATTAAAAAGTTGTTCTCTCCATCCTGATTCCATTCAATATGTCAAATCCGTGTCAACAGTTTTAAAAAGATAGTCAATATCCGTAGCACCTAAGTGTCAATATGGATATCCACATTGATGTCAATATGGATGTCAATGAGCATTGTTTATTGACTGTCTATTGACATTGTTCTTTTACAATAAAAAACCGCACCAGGCGGTTCAATAGGATTTTGATATTTTAGGCAGTTTCCCTATTTAGGGAAATTAAAGAATGAGAAATAATCGCAATTGCCCAATCTGGACAACTATTTTTATAGAACCAATTCCTCACTGTTTTCTCTGCTGGTGGTTGTAGCCCTGCGGTGCGATAAAAAGTACTAATTTGTTCGCTGACTAGCCTTGCAGCCGTAGACACATATTCATACTCACCAGGATAAACATGATTATGATTACGCTCAATCAGTTTTTGAGCTAGTTCATCGATTTTGCTAATTTTTCGTGCCATTATTTATTTGCTCCTGCTACAGGTGTTGTCTGTGGTGGGAGAAGTCCCGATGACTAGCCTCATCGGGGCGTTCTATTCTTTTTGTACCATTTAGCAACTTTAAATATACTGTTTAGTATCTAAATGGTATCCAATAACCGCTAAAATTAGGAAGTATTGTTGTATAACTTCCACATGGTTAGAAAACGCGATCGCCGATTTCCGGTAAACCTTCCTATTGTTAAAGAAATTCGTTTATCACTCTGGGGATATACCAGAGGTGTTTCTAAGACTCGTATGGCCGAAGCCATTTTAATTGACCGGGTATCTAGTGCTGATAACTGGAATGAAGTCAAAAAAGACTTACAACAAGAAGCGGCCATACTCAAAATTCCTGTAGAGGAGTTAGTTAAGCAAGTTCTCAAAGCTGATGGTTATGATGAATCTATTGATGTTGAAGGCGTGGACTGGAGTTGCCTGATGGACAATGGCGAGATTGATTTACCTATCGTGGAGGATGAACTGGGGAGCTAGTTTGCTGTTCAAAATTTTCAAGTAATATATTTGTACTGCTAAATATTAGCACTGAGACAAAAAAGTAATTTATGAGCGAAACACCCAATCAATCAAACAGACTAGACAGAATTGAAGCACTAGTAGAAAGAGTGGCTCAACAGCAAGCCCAAACTCAAAGCCAGATTGATAGCCTAACTCGACAGCAAGCCCAAACTCAAAGCCAGATTGATAGCCTAGCTCGACAGCAAGCTGATACCCAAGCCCAACTTGACGCATATATTAATACAGCCACTGGTGTTCTAGCTCGTAGTGCTGTACTAGATGGAGTCGTGCTGGAATTGAGGGAAAGCACAGAAAATCTACAGCGTAACTCTGAGGAACATCAACGTAGTTTTGAACAACACCAGCGCAATTTTGAAGAACACCAGAGAACTACTAATGCTGCATTAGCCTCTCTTGAGGCAATTCTTGCACAATTGATCGGGCGGATCTCTTAGCGGTAGTGGTTTCTGTTTGGGTTTGCTATGTCTGAAAGCGGGTTTTATTCGTCACTACCGCTACTCAAGCACCCGCCTAACAAAGCACTGCCAAGAAAGACAGAAAATGCCACTGTCATCATGCCCAAGCAGATGTTCTTTTGCGATCGCCAATGATGGTTGCTGATTATCGTTGGTCTGGAGTTGTCGGCAATAATCTCGAATCCCCAGCAGCCTAATGCAGTCACTCCCATGAACGCGGTGATTATTAAAGAGCTAATCGTAATTGGGTACAAAATGCGGTTGACGAAATCCTGCGTTTGAAATCTTTTCATAGTGCGTCGTTTACGGATAATTATTGTATTGATTGAAATGCCTTGTTGTTGCTTTTGTTTGGTTTGATGAAGAGTGATGCGTTTGTGTTGATTCATAAGGATTTCCTTAATTACGCTGTGTAAGTAAGATGAAAATTTTTAGGAACATGGATGACCGAAAGCAAGTCAATATCGTCGAATTGCTTGAGAAATTAAGACAATGGTCTTTCAAAGTATTCGGCGCAAATCTATTTTTAGTTTGATATTCTTGCTACTTGTAACTCTAGCCAGTGGAATTTTTATCTATTTCATTTCACCATTACGAGATCCGACTTTTCAACCTAATAGCGGCAACGCAGGTTCTTTAATTCCTTGGGCGAAAGGTATAACAGAGACACATTGGTTATGGGGGGCTAATGTTTTAGCTTTTTTACTTTCTAGCAATCTCACGCTTATTGCTTGGCAGAAATGGGTCTTTCACAAAAATCATCAATGGCTTCGTTTGACACTGATGGTAGTGGTATGGATATTACTATTTATCTTTTTTTGGATTGCATTTATATCCCACTTATTTTCACAATGGTTAGTAGACTAAGCTATCAATCAACTAGGGCAGAGACTTGTTTTTCCTAAACAACAGCATCAAAAAAGAAAAAAAGACAGTTTAAAACTGCCTCGATCAAATCTCTTCATTGTTAGCGAGAACTTATAGCAGTCCTCTGCCCGACTACATAATTCATCCACACCCGAATCGCTGCTGTTTCATCAGTACCACTCTTCGTCGCGCTTAATACCTGCTGCTGATAGGAAGCCCAAGCATGATTGGGATTTTCAAGCTTGTCAGCTGCCCAAGCCAAGCACATGGTTTTCACTAGTTCATCAACTTTGTTAACAGGTAATTGACTAGGAAATTTCACATCTTGGAAATGCAACCACTCTTTGACCAAATCAACCGAGTAATCTAACAATGTACGAATCTGTTTGATTCGCGCATCGTGAGGATGAACAACAGGTGTTGTCGGGGTTGAAGAGGGTGGTTCTACAACAAGGCGATCGCGTTCATCTTCTTCTAAATCATATTTAAGACTGCCAGATAATTTTGCTTGAATCTGCTGTATTAACTCTGCCCAATCAGCGTTTACATCCCAATCCCGGCGGATTTTGGTTTTGCTTAGAGCATCATATAATCCGCAAAAGACGACATTCTCCTCGCCAGGAGTAGCAACAATTGTTAGAGGTTTAGAGAAATCTTCTA
>LXQD01000092.1 GCA_003326215.1 Nostoc minutum NIES-26
GTGCTTCTTACCATCGCTCACATCTGATTCAAAACTTTTTAGATGAAATCAATCAAGGTTTATCTCAAGAGCAATGGAAAATTCACTGTGTCCGCTTTGCTCCTCATTGTCCATCACAAAATCCTATAGAAGATATTTGGTTACAAGCAAAAACCTGGGTTAGACGTTTTTGTGCTTTAATTCCAACATTTTCTCATTTAAAGTGGATGTTTGAGTGGTTTATCCGAAACACTGCCTTTGATTTTCTGTCTCTCCAGATGTACGGAGTTTTTTCAGAAATCAAATACTAGTCCTATATTTAATTAGATACGGTTATGACTGTAGCTTATTTCCAATTTAATGCAGAGTTAAATGATTTTCTACCAAGACCCAAAAAACAGGTAAAAATATCATATTCTTTTACAGAAAGAGCCTCAATTAAAGATGTGATTGAATCTTTTGGTGTCCCCCATACAGAAGTTGATTGCATTAAAGTTAACGGTAAAAATGTGGATTTTACTTATATTGTCCAAGATGAAGACAATATCAATATCTATCCAATTTCTGCCACAAATTTAATTCAATCAAAAATCAACCTTCGACCAAAACGGCTCAACATTATCTCTTTTGTTCTAGATATTCATTTAGGAAAATTAGCGACATCTTTAAGATTGCTAGGCTTTGATACTTTATATCGCAATGACTATGACGATGAGGAATTAGCAATTATCTCACACCAGCAATCAAGGATTCTTTTGACTCGTGATAAAGGTCTTTTAATGCGTAGTTTAGTTACCCATGGCTATTATGTCAGAAGTACGAACCCCCAGCAGCAAATAGTAGAAGTTCTGCGGCGCTTTGATTTGTTTAATGCAGTCTCACCGTTTCAACGATGTTTGCGTTGCAATGGATTATTAGAACCTATAGCTAAAGAATTTATTGTTCACCAACTACCAGAAACTGTACAATTGCAAATTGATGAATTTCATCGTTGTCAAGACTGCGGTCAAGTTTATTGGAAAGGTTCGCATTATGAACGTTTACAACAGTTTGTGGAATCGGTACTAAGTAATGGTAATTAGGTTTATGTGTATGTATTAGTTAAAAACTATGGCATTAATCTTAGCACTGGATTTTGGCGGAACTAAGTTGGCAGCAGCAATAGCAAATCTTGGTTCTAGCGAATGGTTGCGTTATGAACGTCGTCTTTCACCAGCAAATACAGATGCTAAAACTGACTTAGAAATTATGCGATCGCTCATTTATTCTTTACTGCAAAACATAAAACCCACTGCTATTGGTGTCAGCTTTGGCGGACCAGTAGATGCTGTAATAGGGACGGTGCGACTATCCCATCATGTCGCCGGATGGGAAAATATTCCTCTCAAAAAGTTGCTAGAGCAAGAGTTTGGTGTTCTTGCTAGTGTAGACAACGATGCCAATGTTGCGGCTTTAGGAGAACATCGCTTTGGTGCAGGGCAGGGATACGATAGCCTGTTTTATATCACCATTAGCACTGGCATAGGTGGTGGTTGGATACTCAATGGCAAACCTTGGCGGGGTGCGTCAGGAATGGCTGGTGAAATTGGACATATAGTTGTAGATCCTGCTGGCCCAATATGTTTGTGTGGTAAGCAGGGGTGTGTGGAACGTTTAGCTTCAGGGCCTTACATGGCACAAGATGTTAGGGAAAATTTATTGAAGGAACCAGTTCAACTTCGAGGACACCAAGGAAAAATATTGAGAGAGCTGGTGAATAATAATTTAGATTTAATTACAGGCAAAGTAGTAAGTGAAGCTGCGGCAAAAGGAGATGAAAGAGCAATAATTATTTTGCAGCGTAGTGCCTGGGCTTTAGGTATAGCTATTGGTAATGCTGCGAATCTCATTAATCCACAACGTTTTATTTTAGGTGGCAGCGTCACTAAATCAGGAGAAAATTGGTGGAATGTCGTACAAAAAACAGCGCGTGAGACAGCATTACCTGAAATTGATTTTGATATCGTGTCTGCTGCACTGGGAGATGATGCACCTCTGTGGGGTGCTGTAGCTTTGGCTGAATCAGGTTTATAAGTTGTTTCACAAAACTGAAGATTTGTTTTCTGTTGCTTGGATAAAAGTCTCAAACTGACCGTTGGGTGTCCATTGGATAGCCCCATCTCGCCCTGTGAAAAATAGTTTGGTCTGACTTTTACTCAGATCGGATAAAGTTTTGGAGTCAAGGTTGCTAGAAGAAGCGATCGCTACCTGTGGTTTTAATGCTATGACTAAATCTTTTAAAGAATCAGGAGTACACCACAGCACCTGCGGATTAGACAAACCGACCGTTTTAACTAGCTTTAACGCCTCTTGTGACTTGACATTTCCCACGATTAACCAACTTTGACCTAATATTTGCAACTGTAAAATTGGCTGGTCATTAACTAATTGTGCGACTACTGCACCAGTATTTACTGTTTGACCAATTGCTAAAGACTGATAGATTCCTTGCTGTTTTTGCAATACCTGTTGAATTGCTTTGTCGATAATAGTATTTTCTGTTTTATTAGAATAGGTATAAAAATTTTTAATTGGTAAATGTTGCAGTACTTCCAACCAAGCCTCACTTTCCTTACTTTGGAAACCACTAGCGATCGCCCAATCTATTTTGTTCACACCCTGCTGTTGTAAAAATGGTAAAATTGTAAAGCGTCCTGTACCCTCATCTCCACTATTAATCAAAGTCAATTTTCCCCGGTCTTGAACAACTAACACTGGTTCTGCTCCAGCTTCTAATAAAGTTATCCTAAATAATGTATTTGCAGAATGCCAAACTGGGACAAGTACAATACCGAAAGCTATTAAACCCGCAAACCACCAGCGCTTTCTCCACCAACGCACCAGCCAAGTAAATATAATCAGTACATAAATTGCTAGTAACTGCCAAGTAGATATACTGCCTAAAGCTACAGCATTTCCTGGTAAATTGCTAAAAAACTCAACTAACTTAATTAGCCAATCTGTAGGGTAATGCAATACTCCAGCTAAAGCACTTCCGGCGGCAGGCCAAATTAATGCTGCTAAGGCACTAATAATCCCACCTATACTAATAATTGAAATTAAAGGTGTAGTAATAATATTTAGGAATAAACTGTAAGCAGGCACAACTCCAAAAACGAAAAGTTGTAAAGGTAAAGTCCAAATAGTGGCAGCAAGAGGGACAGCAATCAAAGAAGCGATCGCAGGTGGCAGCCATGCTAAAAGTTGAATAATCGGCGATGCTGTCACGATTAAACCCAGAGTTGCTAAAAAACTCAATTGAAAACCTAAATCCCAAATCCACAGAGGATTAAATATTAATAACAAAGTTGCTGCTAATAGCAGAGATCCCAACTGTTGGACTTTTCTATCTAAAACCAAGCCAATTAAAGCCGCAACACCCATAATTACAGCCCTAAGAACCGCAGGCTGGAAACCTGTTAAACTCAGAAAAATAATTAAAGCCAAAAAACCCAAAGTAAATTGCGTTCCCTTTTTTATCCGCCTTGCCAACTGTAATATCACACCCAAAATCAAGGAAGTTTGAAACCCAGAAGCTGCTAAAGCATGAGCCAATCCTGCTTGCACAAATAAATCGCGGATATCGTAGGGTAAATCAACAGCTTTGCTACCCAAAACCATTGCACTGACAAGCGGTCCTTCAGGAATACCCAACCACCGAACTTGCGATTGCACAATTCGCTCCCGAATTTGCCACCATCCCCACTGACGTTTCTCATCCGTATCCAGAACATTGATTTGCCGTCCACTTAGACCAGCAAATGACCCTTCTTGCTTGAGAAACTTCTGAAAGTCAAAAGCACCAGGGTTGGACGCAGTCTTTGGTTTATACAAAATCCCAGTTACAGCAATTTGTTGACCAGGATATAACCCAGTAGCCTGAAGTATCGGCACAGTCACATACAATTTACCCGTTACACCCTTTGGGATATCTGCTGGATCTTTATCATTTTTCACCTCATCCAGTTGAGTTGCTTCTAACCAAAATTGTCCCCGTTGGCTGCGAGTCAAGCGAGGACTACTACCCACTTCACCACGAACAATCACCAATTGTTCTTGATTAGTGTTATTGTCTGCGGGAACGAATGTACTAATGTCTTTTGTTCCTGGCTGTGGCATCCGCCATTGAAAATATACAGTTGCCAACAAACCAACTAAACCAGCAGCTATCCATACTCGAGGATAGAGAATAATTTGCCTAGTGTTAGGTACTATCTTGGTTTTACTGCTAGTGTTTTCTGGTGGTTTCTGTGGAAGTTGCCGTAATGTAGTATGGCTTCTTCTAAACATAACAGCTCCCACTATCCCTAAAACCAAAATCCACACACCGCCCCAAGGAACTGCTGTAAAAAGTAAACCTAGAATGTAGCCAAGACAAATAATCACACCAATCGTTTGAATCATAAAACTTCTGGTAAAAGCACCTGGCAAAAAGAATTTGCAGCTGACTTAAGAATGGTTGGGGGAGCAGTAAAGAAAAATCTTCATGCTTGTGGTGAAGTATAGTTCATTGAGTTTATACAAAAAAGCCCGCATCAGCAGGCTTTCTGATTTTAAATTTTTTCTCTGCACCTCTATGACTTTGCGTGAAGCAAACAAATATTTACAGCAAGAGGTCTAGTTTTTAGTTTAGTCAAAGCAGCAAGTTCAATTTTAATGACCTTAAGTCGTTGAGATAATCGTACTTAGTCCACATTCCGCAGGCAGACAAAAACTTTTCAACATTTTTTAAATTATTGCATAGCAAGGCTTTTAGGCATTTATCTCGGGATGCGATCGCATCTCAAACATCAAATGCTAATCATCAACTTGTAGCTTATTGATACTATTCTCAATTAGCTTGATGGCGATCGCATCCTAACTGGTGAGGTCTTACTTCCGATACCAGTCAATGTCAGCCAGACGGGAAACGCCGAACTCGGCGCTTCCCGTCTGGCTGAAGGGGTTTCAAGCGATGATATTCGCAAGAGGTTTTTCATGATAAAATCCTTATAATATAAGCATTTTAGCGTTATAAAAAAATACATTGCTCTCTACTTCAACCTACGGGATGTGGGCTTAGCTGTAAAATAATCAGAAACTTTTGTGGAAGTCAGTAGTATCACTTATGTATCCAGCCGAATTGCTTGTAATAGGGCATTCATACTGCAATAAAAATCGCTAGCCTTCCTGCACACACATCTGGCACTCATATCAGAAATCCGAAAGTAGTCGCCGATTTGTAATTGTTTAAAAGTCATTTTATAGTGTTCAAGTTCAAAAACCTAGGAAACAGAGAGTAGATAAGGTAAAAAAGCCCTTATCTTTCTCATTGTCCTTTCTAGTGTTGGCAGCGTACAACGCTACTCACACTGTTGCCTTCTTCAACAACGGAAAACCTAACTTTTCCCTTTGCTCAACGTATGAATGAGCCACCTTTCGTGCCAGATGACGAATCCTAGCAATGTAACGAGTTCTCTCTGTCACTGAAATTACACCTCTGGCATCCAGTAAATTGAACGTGTGCGAACACTTCATCACATAATCTAGGCTTGGTAAAACCAATCCTCGCTCTGTCAATTGCGTGGCTTCTTGCTCATACAAGTTAAATAGTGTAAGCAGTAACTCAGGATTCGATGCTTCAAAGTTGTAGGTACTCTGCTCAATCTCATTTTGCAGGAAAACATCTCCATAGGTAATGTTGTCTGTCCAATGAATTTTTGTAATTGCTTCCACTTGCTGGAGGTACATCGTCAGGCGCTCTAACCCGTATGTAATCTCAATAGATACCGGACGGCAATCGATTCCTCCACACTGTTGGAAATAAGTAAATTGAGTAATTTCCATTCCATCCAACCATACTTCCCAACCAGTACCCCAAGCGCCTACCGTCGCATCTTCCCAGTTGTCTTCCACAAAGCGAACATCATGGTCTTCAGGACGAATGCCTAAAGCTCTTAAAGAATTGAGATAAATTTCTTGAATATTATCTGGTGATGGCTTAATCAGGACTTGGTACTGATAATAGTGTTGAAAACGATTTGGGTTTTCGCCATAACGTCCATCCGTAGGACGACGACACGGTTCAACATAAGCAACAGCCCAAGGTTCAGGTCCTAATGCTCTTAAAAAGGTATGAGGATTCTTGGTGCCAGCTCCCTTTTCAATGTCGTAGGGCTGGGCGATAAGACAATCTTGGTTGCCCCAGAAAAGATGGAGTGTGGCAATAACCGACTGAAAATTCACGCTATCCCCTCCTAACTCAGCAAAGTGCATACACCATTGTTGCTTACAACCCAGGACAGTGGGGTATTTGAGGGGTCGAAAAAAACTTTCCAAAGAAAATTGGAAAAAGAGTTGACACTGAAGGTTAGGTTAGCTATATTGGATAAGTGCCCAAGAGACGGACGCGAAAGAGCGGCGCTCGAGAGGCGACCGAACCATGAAAATATTATAGTTTGAAAGCCATTATACCACAAGTAGCCTGCGTCAAGTAAATTAAAGCACCAGGCTGAGGTGGATAAATATTCAGCCAAATAAAGAGCTATTAAAGCAAACACTTCAAAATGGAGAGTTTGATCCTGGCTCAGGATGAACGCTGGCGGTATG
>LXQD01000093.1 GCA_003326215.1 Nostoc minutum NIES-26
TCCCAAAATACTTTTCAGTCGTCGTTGATATCCTGCGCTTGTGCCTGTAATCGTTTCGATAAAAAAACCCCTACTTCTGGCATGACGTGCTTCTGCATTTGACTTCGCACTGCCTCTTCAATTCCTCCAAGGTTTGTTAGTCTTTCTAGTGACGTATCTTCGTACAGTAGTTTAGCGATCGCTTGAATATGTTCTTGAAGAGCTTGCTTTTGTTCTGGGGTCATCGGTAGTTAAATACACTCGTCTTACCTAGACTGACTGATTTTCGCCCTCTTTGCAAAAAACTGGGATGCTCCCCTGCCAATAAGGGGCCACCTCCCCATTTTCTACACATTTGACAATGACATCCGCCAATATTTTTACTCATTGTCTTGACTAAGATACGAGTTGCTCCACACAAGCAACTTCCTCTGCCTTGATATTCGCCTGACATATAGCCCTCCAACATGCTGAGATGAAATACGCTTAAAAATAATTAGTTATTAGATTAGAGGAATTTCTTTTAAATATTCACCTTTATTTAAGGGTATGGGTTACAGTCACAGTCACAGTCACAATCACAAATCAAAATCAAGGGTGAACGTTCCGCTATCAGAATCTTCTTGAATTTCTTGTTTTGATAGAGTTTGGGGAGGCTCATCCTGTTCATTTTGAACGGGACTAACTGGAGTGAAACCACCTGTGTGAGCTACTAGTTGTTGTACCGGGAATGCGCCCTTTTTGAAAGCAAAATAGCAATCAATGATGAAGTAAAGCGTCTCCAGATAACTTTTATCTAGTTGTTGTGACTCCTTGAATATACGTTCTCGGTAGCTGTCTCTAATCCTAACTTTCTCTGGGGCTAAGTCTCGTTTGTCTGCCATTATTATCACCTCACTTATCCAATGTGCTTGCTGGATTCTTTTTCATAATGGCTTTCGCCATTTCTAAAAGACCATTCGCATTAGCTTCCACCGGATTGTCCAAAATCTTGAAACCGTTCTTCTCTAATAGCTTCCTAAATCCAGGTAACAAACAGCCTCCACCAATCGCCCAAATCTCATCCCCTTGGTGTTTTGCATCTAGTGTCAGATTCACCACTTTCTTCAAGTATCTTTCGTACCAATCTTTTAAACAAGCAAGGTAGACATCTTTTATATCTATGTCACGGCTGTATTTAGTATGTCCCATTTCTAGACAAAATCGAATCTTCGATGCGTCGCCGATTTTCCCACCATTCAGGTGTTTCATCTTTTGAGAAATGTCATCTATGAGAACTTCCACACCCGTGGGGTAAGGCGTATGAACTTCACGCTTACCCTGGTAGTAACGAGAATACAGTGTCGTACCGTTGCCAAAGTCTAGAACTGTTAACTTTGCTGGGAGTTGTTGCCCAAACAATGCACCCATTCCCTCTGGTATCACCTTGAGTACTTCAACCTTGACATCTGATTGATTGCCTGCAAGTATTGGCTGATATTCTCCGTTGAGTACTCGTTCCAACTTTGAGCAAAGAGTCACATCATGTAAGCTGACAACTAACTTGAGATGCCAAGCCTTACGATGTGGCAGATGCGCCAATGCGCCCAACAAAGTCACCAGCGCATTTTTGACTTTGTTTTCATTGTCATCTGTGTTCCGGTCAAAATGATAACCTGCACGGAATGCTGACTCTCCTACTGTGTAAGCACTACCGTTGTAAACTACTCTTCCTGGCACATCCTCCATGTCCATTGTGGAAATATAGCTGGGGACACGAACAACTCCAAAGCCATCGACCAGAAGTTTTACACTTCCATAGCCGTTATCAAAGCCAGCTGCAAAAATTTTTTGTAAAGTGTGAACGTTCGACATAGGGATTAAATCAATACGGTTCGTTTAATAAACTTATCTGTTCAGGTGAACTGGGGGAATTGAGGTAGATGGGATGAGGAGGCACAGGAGATATCTTTGTGTAAGTTTTATCCTCTTGTTTGCTGCTCTGTTTTTTCCCTCAGCATGAAGAGCTTATCACATCCCTATTGGGTGTCAAATGGGGTACAAAATATCAATTAAGAAAAAATACCCTAAGTAACACCCATATATACCTTATCTAGGTGTTAAATTGTCACTAATTTTCTCAAATGCTATTGAGGTATATATAGCCCCCATTTATACCCCATGTCATTTTTCAATTTTTTTTCTTTATCAACGATTTTTGAGTCCTTAAAATTTTTGTCAAAACAGAATTCAGCACTCACAGATCGGAATTCTCCAATTTAATGTTCAACTGCCGTCAGCGATGCAGCAAAATCATGCTTTAGTACAAATATTACAACGCTCTCCAACTCAAGCTGAACTAGCTGCATACATTCACACAACAGAAGCACAGCTAGCTCAAATCCAAAAGCTTGGTGCAAGGGCTAAACAAAAAATGATTACGGCTAACCTCCGATTAGTGGTTGCTGTTGCCAAGAAATATCAGTGGAGCAATCTGGATTTTCTAGATTTAGTGCAAGAAGGGGCAATTGGGCTACAAACGGGAGTAGATGACCCTAATCGGGGCTATAAATTCTCTACTTATGCTAAAGGCGTGGATTCGCCAAGCAATCATGCGAGCGATTGCAGAAAAATCACGCACAGTTCGTCTTCCCTTTCATCTAAGTGAGAAATTCATACAAATTAGGAAAGTGTAGAGAGAACTATCTCAAACACTAGGTCGTCCTGTCACAATTACAGAGATTGCTGACACCGATACAGAGGAAAGTTCTGATGTTACGCTTTGGATTTGTCAGCGAGCGCAAGCTGAGTGCCAGACAAGTCGCAGAACAACTCAAAATTAAACCAGCAAAGGTTAATCATATCCAGCAACAGGCAATGAAAGTTCTGCGGTGTGAGCAAGACCAGATTAAGGAATATTTGGTTTGTTGAACTTCAGTTAAAACTAAAAGTGCCTTTAGACATGTCCAGTTAATTCCATCTTTAACTGTAACTGTCTGCTGCGTAACTAAATTCGGGTTACTACTTGGCTACAGGTTCAGCTTTCTCTACTGAATTATCGTTTACACCCAAAGTCAGTTGCAAAGGAGTTTTGGATGGGTACGCTTTCACTACCTGTCGATAAACCTCATAGTTGGTGGGTAGAGTTCTCTGCTGACTATCCACTCCATAGCTAATTTCGTATTTCACAGTTTTCTGCAATTCGGGTTTGCTTGATTCTTCTTGAGATCTTTTGCGTTGTTCTACTTCATCAACACTCGGTCGAGGCGGCAAAATGGGCCACCATAGCCCCCGGTCATCTGGTCCAATAACTGCTCCTGGGGGTTTCAAGCCATTTCGATTCAATACTGAAGTAGTAGCAAATGTTTCAATACGTGGTTGTGGTTCATTAGTTAGGTTATTACCATACTTAACTTGCCAGGTGTAATTGGTGAGTGCTGTCGCCTCATACTGTTCTGTGGTTAGGTTGCTGCAACTGGTGAGTGCCAGCGCTGTCAGTATAGTCATTACTGAAGGCAAAAATGTCAGCTTTTGCATTATTCCTAAATTGATATCTACTCGCAAATCATTCTTGAGTGAACGTGTGCCATCATTGCTTCCAAGGTGAAGGAATTGCCGTAGTCGAAAGCACCTCTCCCGTATTCAATCTAATAGCAGTTTGTTCGCAGTTCGGGCATTGGACTTGAATTTGGATTATTGAAGGTCGTCCCTTATATTCTCCTCTTATTGGCTCACCCGTATACTCACAAAGTATTCCTTGAAAACAATGCCAGCACTCGAATATAATTCGACTCACTGGCTTGTCGCAGTCCAAAAATTTTATATGCTGAAAACGTTCTGCTGGTAACTCTGGCTTTTGGGTTCGGGGTTTTGATACACTCTGTGGTTTGGACTGTTGCTCCAGTTCTTCGTTAGGTAGGGCGTAGACGCTTCGCGGCTTGTCGTCAGACATCGCAGGTAATTCTATTTGTTGTAGCGGTAGCTCATCAGGAGCAGTAACTGGCTGAAATTTAGTTTCGTGTTGCTCTATTGGTTCATCACAAATGGAGGACAGGTTTTGATTTAGGCTAGGCTTTTGGGATTTTGGTTGCTGTTTAGGCGATTTGGATGGATGCTGTGTAGATTTCATCTCACACCTCTATTTCAATGGATGAAAGCGAAAGAAGTAAAGAACTTTTGTATTTTAACTATCAATTCATCACAAAGCATTCAAGACAACCATTAAGTCTTCAATGACCCAAAACGTTTTGGGTCATTACAAGTAATTATTCAGTTCAATAACTAACTAAACCATAGCAAGATAAAATTTTTTCATTTACAAGTAACAGGAACAGAATTTTGTCAACCAAATTTGTAACACTGACTGCTTTTAAGGGAGGAGTAGGTAAAACTACTTCAGCAATCTGTCTATCTTGCTTGTTCGCTCAGTCAGGATACAAGGTTTTGCTTATTGACTACGATCCTAATCGTTCAGCATCTGTCTGGGGTTCTCGTGGTTCTCTCCCTTTTCAGGTTGCTACAGAAAATACTGCGAACAGATTGATGGCAAAAGAAAAATTTGATTTTATTGTCATTGACACACCAGCACGACCAACTTCGGCTGAAATTAAAGAATTAGTAGACGGATGTGATTTACTTTTAGCTATTACAACTCCTGCTGCTCTTTCAATTAGTGCTTTGAATATAATGGTTCAAAGTTTTCCACCAAAAACGAAATATCATGTTTTACTAACTGTTGTACCTCCATCATCAGAACCTGATGGAGAAATTGCTTTTCATACACTTAGAGAACAAGGCCTACCTGTGTTAGAACAAGGTATTCAACGGTTAAAAGTTTATGAACATGCATCTGCCGAAGGTAAGCCAGTCTATGAAATTAAACGAGGAGGGAAAAAGGCATGGGAAGATTGGAAGGAACTAGCAAAACTACAACCGATCAAAGACTTGCTAACTTAAAGCAGATCTTAAGCTTCACTCCAGATACTGAAGAAAGCGAGATCGATCAGAATGAATCAAGCAATAATTCTTCTGTAGTGTGGATACCCCGTAGTAAGATTCATCTAACTTTCAGTTTTGTACCAGGTGGACAACCTGTTCGTTACTATTACGATCGAGACGAGCTAAAAGCTTGGGCACTGAATGACTTGAAACCAAATGGAATTCACGCACCATTATGGGTTCGTCCACTAAGAAATAACGAAACAGATGAATACGAACTTGTTGCTGGAAAACGTCGCTACCACGGTTCTGAGTTTGCTGGGATAGATCCACTACCTGTCCGGATATTTAATTGGAGCGACCTTGAAGCCTTTAAAGCATCACTTGCAGAAAACAAAAATCGTCAAGACTTTAGTGCTTTAGAAGATTTGGATGGGACTCTTAAACTTCTTGCCGTGAGTATTTCAGGAACTGTTGAAGAAGCCGTAAGCCTGCTGTACCAGTTGGATAATCTTAAACGGCGTTCAGGTATCCAAAACGTTTTATCGCATCCTCAATTTGAAATTGTCCAAGCAGTCTTTTCATTTTCTGGCGGAATTACATGGGAATCTTTTGTCAAAAGTAGGCTCCCTTTACTGAAAAAGCCTAAAGAAATTTTAGAAGCTGTTCGTCAAGGAAAGATTGAATATACTAAAGGATTAGAGATTGCCAAAATTAAAGACTCTAATATTCGACAAAAACTTTTACAAGAAGTAATTGCTAAGAATATTTCACTTGTAGAAATCAAGAAACGTGTTAAAGTTATCATCCCACGTTCAGAAAATCTCATCCAAGCTCGCTTAGATAGTGCTTACAAACAATTCAAAAAATCTTTGAAAAATTTTGAAAAAGATCCAGAGCGACTTCAGGAAGCTGAAAGCTTACTAGTTCAAATAGAAGAATTTTTAGAGAAAAAGTGACCCAAAATGTTTTGGGTCAATTTAAAGCTACTGCGACTTAGACAAAAGTAACCTAAAAAAACAATCAAATGTATGTACACTGGACTTTAGACTAAAAGAGAGCAATCGCACCAAGTCTTGGTCTGCACCTCAAAATAAACAAAATGGTGAACCGCAACAGCATTCAGTTAAGATAACGTCACATTCCTGTCCTGTGTGTAAACAACCCTTAGAAGAATACAGTTATACAAAGGATGGGCTACAAAAGACGATGTTGCGATGTTCCAATCCAAAATCTCGCCAAGATCAAAAACATCAGGATGTGGCTTACTTCAATACAGCCAAGGGTTGGTGGAGTCCGAAGTTTGGAGAGTTAGGTGTTTAACGGGAAATATTGCTATAGAGCGATCGCCATCATCAGCAGAGTGGGTTGCAGAGAGTGTCCTTCTTTAGCCGCCAGAAATGGACAGTTCACCAAGGTAAAATAGTTGTTTGTGGGGCAACAATCAAGCGATCGCTCTTCACAATGTGTAACCCATCCAACCACAATCTGAGTTTGGGCAATCCCAATGCACACGATTAGTATAATATTTGTCAAAGGATGTAGCACACTCAGTATACTTGCCAGTGAACATTGGATACCAATCAATGAGTTCTAACTTTGCTTTTCTAGAATGCACAAGAGTGCTTTGGGAAGTGGATCGAGTATCCCATGATAGACTGTTTGTTTAGCCGAACGCAGATAAAAT
>LXQD01000094.1 GCA_003326215.1 Nostoc minutum NIES-26
TACTCGTACCAGAACGCAACAGTTGCTTAGAAAGAGTACGGCAAACACCCGGTTTTTCATCAAGAAAGCTGCAAGCTTTAATGATTCTAATTGCGAACACCTTACTGCGATCAACAATCCCAACATTTTTATCCATAACAGCACCTACTCCAACTTCTTACTTGCAACCTCCGACCTCCGACTTCTTACTTGCGACCTGCGACCTGCGACCTGCGACCTCAACCATCATACCCGATCGCGCCTGGGAATACAAAATAAGATACAATTATCTTTTATCCGATTAAAACTACGATTAAAACACATTTAGAAATACTCTTTGATGTATTCGTATAAATTTATACTTTTAACTCAGTAGTTGAGGGCAGCGATCGCACTCTTTAAAGCCAAACCTTTGAAAAGTGCGTATCTTTTTTCCGTTTTCGCACGATGAATCCTAGATTTATCATCTGGCTTTGACATAGATTTTTATCTATGCGTTGCTCTGAAAAATCAATTCACTATCTATAAAATAAGGTGCAAGTAAGAAACTCAGTTAAGAAAAATTTGATAATTTCGCTCAATACCTTTACCTATAAGGTTTCTGTGAGCCATTACCGCATAACTTCCTTGCGCGGTCGCGGCTTCAAAAGATTACTTAAAATGTATTTTCTCCAAATTAGTATGCTAGTTCTGTGAGGAGCCAGCTATCTTTAATAAGAAATATTTCAGTTCCCGAAGATATACAGCAATGTCAAATTTGACTGAAGCACTTTAGTATGAATTTATTAAAAGTTGTTTATTAGCGTTTAGATTTTAGTTCATGTAAGGTTAATTATAAAGCAATGCTTTGAAATTATTGGTGACTCAATCAAAGCTGCATGGAACAACTCAAAATTGACAGATTAACTCCTGAGCAAGAAGTACAGATTCTAGTTCATCAACAAAGATGGCAACAGATTGTTCTTTCAACGGAGAGAGTCAATCGTCAAAAAGCTATTGAAACTATGCGAGTAACTTATGCGGTGCTGGGAGAAAGAGAGCCAGAATTTATTTTTTTTGATAGTCCTTACTCAGCATTAGAAAGTATTAATATCAGGAAAACTCACTTAGGACGGAAAATAGAAAAAAAACTCAGAAAGCCTCTACAAGAACAGCTAGAAAGTCAATAGTAATTTCACCAGCACGTAGACATCCTAAAACTCTTGCAGGGACACGCACATAAAAGGATGAACTATCTTGTTGGTGCATACACTTTATATACCACTCCCAACAGTTGGTAGGGTTAATGGTACTTCATCAGTTTCACCACTAAAAGCTGCTGCCAGTTCGGTGCTAGAGTAAGCAATTGCACTTTCATGCCATTCATGGATGAGTGCCTTAATCATATCCCATGCCATATTTGAAGAATTTATCAACCTAAAAGCCTCATTTAGCTCATTGATAAACTCTTGCAGATCATCTTCTTCAAATACAGAAAGCCAACTGTAAGGATGTTCAAAACTGATTTCCTTCCCAAGTAATAAAGACCTAGCAGCAGTTAGGGCAGAAATATAACTATTAAATAACGACTTACTCATCATCTTCTTCAAAAAGGCTTTGAATGTCTCTTGCCCCATGTAGAACACGAATGACTTCAATACCTTGGTTTATAGTCCGGTAGAAAATTAGATAATTCCCTACTGGAAAACTCCGCAGATTTGGTGCTAAGAAATCGCGTTTTCTTCCCATACCTGGGTTTGAGGCCAACATTTTGAGTTGATTGTCTATTTTCTGTAGAAGCTGATCTGCTTTTTCAAAGCTGTCCGAGGCAATAAAATTCCAAATATCCAATAAATCAGCTTGAGCTAACGGTTTTCTGAGAATTATCGCCATTATGCGGATTCTCGCTGCTGCCGTTGTTGTTTTGCCAATTCAATAATTTCATCCATGTTTAGCTGTGTGGATTCTCCGCTATCGATTCCCTGCTGTATCTCTCTACGCAACTCGGCAAGGCGTATTGCTTTGAGGGCATCCTGCTCTTTGAGCAGCCGCAGACCTTCACGTATAACTTCACTAGCCGAAGTGTACATACCGCTTTCAACTTTGGATTGCACCCACTTTTCTAGTTCTGGGGTCAAAGAAACGTTCATCTGCTACCTCAAGATAGGCTCATAGCAATAATCCTACCGGGAATAACAAAAAATGTCCAAGTTTGTTATTACTGCAATTTCAAGTCAGCCCAAGTAAGAAAAGAAGAAGCAAAAATATTACATTGATGGTGATAGTTGAGAACTGACAAAGCTTTCAGTAGCCAATGCTGCCCACCTTTCTTGCCCGGTCGGGGCTACTTTAATAGAAAAGTAGAATCAGTTTTGTGATATCCACACAAAGCCAAAAGATTAAAATCTATGTTTGTACTGAAAAATCTTCTGGATCAATTCCCCAATTCACCCAAGCAATAGCCTCTCGTGCTGAATTAATATTAGGTGGTACTCGCAATACATGAATCCTTCCGGTACTAGGGCAATTCATTTTTAACAAATGAATTGGCTCACTATCCACATCACTATCAATTTTAAATAAAGTATATTCTTGATATGAATCTAATTCAGTAGCTTGCAATTCTTCAATAATACGAGCATAACCAATTCCCTGAATTAATACTCTTCGTAATTCGGCATTATATTCTTCTAAAACCCATTTAGCTTGCCACTGATCCGGATGTAACTTGCCGTATTTTTCTGGTAGTAACACGCCATGATAAGCATAAATATTACATCCTTGTGCTATTTCTATAGCAGGCAATCCTTCTGCGTGAAGCCGATAAGCATTATCATAACGAAATTCGAGAGGATAATCGCATATTAAACATAATTTCTCAAAAGGGAAAATCCAGCCACACTCAGTGATTAGCTCAGAAAAAGCATTCCAAACTTTAGGTGGATAAATACAATTAAGCACTGAAATTAGAAAATCATATTTACTAGCAAGACGCTCCCATTCCTTTGGATTAACACAGTTGTATAAAAGACGAGTATGGAAGTGAATATTTGGTTCTGGTAACATCCGAATAGTGGAAGGAATTGTTACCAAATGTCTATGAATATATCTATCAATTTTAGAGTCAATCTGCTTACTGAAATATTCATTAAACTGTCTAATTATTTCATTGTGTAGTTCTCCAGATATTGGGTTCCCAAGAACTTTATTAAATTGTTTTCTTTCGGTATTCATCAATGTATAATTGAGCAAATGTGGCAGATAAATTGAATTAAAAAATATTTGTAGGCTAGAGTTAGCGTCATCGGAAAATATAATTTTTGGCTTAGTTTTTTTAATTACAGCATAAGCGTTTCTAACTGCTTTGGCAGCTTTCTCTCTATCAATTCTTCCTGTGGAAAGCGCAATTTTTCGCCACTTCTCCTGATAAAGTGGAACCAAAGCTTTTTGTTCTGGAGTTAGAATTTCAATCATTATATAAATAATATCTAAAACCCAATCACAGAAACCGCCTTGCGCTTCTGCTCTTCCGTTGTAGACAGTAATACGAGTGGGTTTTGAGGTGCGGGGGCAACGAGTCATCATCAAATGTCAAGGTGATGACATGAGTATTTTTAATGCTCAAAGAACATTTTCTGATATCGGTGACTTTTGCCGTCATCCCATTTCTTGTGCCAATTAGATACTTGACTGCTTGTCCGATTTTGAGATCGGCAAGTGGTATGGACATTGGTTATTTCCTGTTTTCCCAAAAGCATATTCTTGAGCGATAAATTTCGAGATTAATTTATCTGCACAGAGAAATTAGCCAGATACAGCTGCTGTACAGAAAATTGTAGAGACAATTATCAAAAGCCACAAACTTGCCGTGTAGATGAGGTATAGACAACGGTATAGAAAGTATTACCCCGCTTGACTTCCAACAGACGCATCTGGCGAACAGCGTGTGTAGACGTGGTACAGAAAGCTGTCTATACTGCCCTGGCAGCAAAAACAAAATTAGTTTTTGTATAGATTAAGTAGTAGACAGAGTAGAGAAAGTTTTGTCTTGATTGAGTTTGGGAAGAGACTGCTTGAGAAGAGAGTGTAGAAATGGTACAGACGGTTGTATATACAGTAAAAATTGTTTCGAGTAGGGGAAGAGTAGTTACTACGCAATACTAATAACAGAAAGGTAAGCTGATTGCTGATGATTGAGGTGAGGATTTTCAATAGTCCGCGACTCGACAATAAATATTTGTCTATACGCACTGTGTAGAAAGTCTTGCCCTGCATGAAAGGACAACCTCACTTTCACCTAGAACGAGGAGTGTAAGGAAGCTCTAAGTTTTCCACAGCAAGGCGTTTAGTTTCTTCGCCGCGACGGTCATACTTAGAAGTTGTTGCAGGTGAGGAGTGTCCGGCTAATTTCTGTACAGTCACAATATCTGTCCCAGAATCTAGCAAGTCTGAGCAAAATGTCCGGCGAAAGTCATGGGGAGAAAAAGACTCTACCCCTGATTCGGCAGCGCGTTTGCGAACAATCAGCAATACTGCCTGTGATGACATTCTTCTTAACTGTACCTCTCCACCTTTGCGAATCGGGCATAATAACGCTCCCCCTTTACGACCACGAACACACAGCCAATCTTCAACCAGTGCCATTGCGCCCGTTGGCAAATACACTGTCCGGTCTTTATCACCTTTACCTTGTCGAACTTGTAATTCCCCATTCCGGCTCAAGTCTTTCAAGTCCAGATTTACCACTTCCGCCCGTCTTACCCCCGTACCGCGCAGTATGGCAATCAAAGCGGCATCTCTAATACCCTGTGGTGTGGGGTCGTCAAGACATACCTTTAGCAGTGCGGCAATTTCTGCCGATGTCAACGCTCTGCCTTTAAGTTTTCTTTTGACTTTCACACTCTGAATATCCACAGCCTTAGCATAATCTTTTGCATCCATTAATTCCAGCCGCAGTGCTTCTTTGAGAACTCGGCGTAATGCACACAACATTTTATTCGTTGTCGCTGGGGAATATTTTTGTGCTAAGGCAGTACGAATTGCCGCCGTGTGCTGATAGCGCAAAGCCGCCCAATTGAGCGTATAAGCATCACACTCCCCATTGGAAATCAGTCGCGCGATCGCATTGAGCGATTGTTCCATCGTCCGTTGAGAACCATTTGCCAGGGCAGATAGGTAGACTGCCGCCGGGTGAATGGTCAAAGGCGATGGAGAGGTCAAAACTAACGATTGGACTGGTAAGCGAGACATTTACTTATCAGAACATATCTTCTCATAAGTAAATTTTCCCTCATTAGGGGACAAGGCGAGCTGCCTTATCCCTCCATCGGCAACACCTCCTCAGAGAGCCACTCATAAAATTCCGGGATTGCTGCCTCCAAAGAGCGTAGTTCACCGAGGGCTTGAGCCTCCAACTCCAACACCGTCTCCCAACGCAAATCAGTTGTCCATCGCTTGAGGATACCTTTGACTGCTTCCACTCCTTGGGCGATGCCAGAGCGAAGCGTTTCCACGCAGTGAAGTAAAGTAATGCGATCTGTAGAGGAAGCAGGGGAGAGAGATTCTTGCCCCTCTGCCCAAGAGCCCCTCTGCCCAAGAGCCTCTTCTGGTTGCGTAGTATCCACCCCCTCTAAATGGGGGTTCCCTATACAATTATGGGGGGGGGTGGATACGGGAGACAAAACAGGTTCAAAGCTGTGCGAAGGTTGGGTTTCGAGATAAGAACTACGCTGTTTTTGACGATGAGCGATAACTTGTAGTGCAAATTCTAATTCCGATTTTGAGAGCGAGAAGAATTTCACTTGTTGACCGCGAGGCCCCTGCTTACGACAAGCTAACTTTAGTCCCAACTGTTCGACCAAAGTGGCCAACAGCCAAATCGGTTGACAGTCGGTTGGTACAGTGAAACCAAGAATTGCTTTGATGTGAGCAGCACATTGAATGGCGATCGCAGTCATATTTAATAGATGTGGGTCAGCTGCTGTAATTTCCTCCCCGGCGACTAAACGCCCCAGGATGTGATGAAGTCCCAAGTTGAATCGGGCTAACCACTTGGCTGAATAATTTCCCCAATCCATACAAAATGGAAGTTTGTCGCGTTCGGCGCGGTCTTTTCCCGTAACAAATGCTGGTGGTAATGGGTACTGTTTGCCAGTTTTGGAGTCTAATATGATTTCTTCTGGTGGAGATAAGATGGCCTCAAGTGCGGCGATCGCCCCAATGAGTCTACCAGAGTTGTCCTTCTCTACTAGTTCTTTTGTAACTTCCATGCCGTAAGCTTCATGAATGCGGAATTTTTCACATTCGTTCATCTCATCAGGCGAAAGATAATCCTTGGTTTGTCGTGCGCGGTATTCAGTTTTAGTAATGTTTTTGGCAGTGGCGACGGC
>LXQD01000095.1 GCA_003326215.1 Nostoc minutum NIES-26
TGTAAAGAAGTTATTCAATTATGGTCAAAGTGGGAAGACATGGGTTTGTACATCTTCTTTCTACCCAAATATTGCTCAGAAATGAACCCGATTGAATTGGAATGGCAACATCTCAAAAAAGATGAACTAGCCGCGAAAACTTTTGAGGATGAGTTAGACCTTGCCTATGCCGTCATTGATGGAGTCCAAACGAGAGGAGAAAAAGGAAATTACAGTACGCAACGTGTAAGATTTAACTCTAGTTCTTCTGCTTAACTCTTTGTTACATACTTGTAAATTTTCTCCACGACTTACTTACCCTACAGGACTTAATGAGCTTGATAATTTAATGCTGGGATTTGAAGGTGGCACACTTACCATCGTTGCAGGCAGACCATCAATGGGCAAGTCATTTATCTCGTTATTCCTGGCATTCCAGATGATACAGCTCCACAAGTTACCTGTAGTTATCTTCTCGCTGGAGATGACCAAAAAGCAATTAGAGTACAGGTTGTGGAGTTTAATTAGTGTCACTAATGCCTACAAATATTTAGGTTTAAGGCCACTGAGGAGTGATCGCATTCGCAGACATCGAGCCAAATTTCAACCTTTAGCAGATTGGGAATATACGCATCTTACCAAAATCGTTGATATTGCCTTAGAACTGCCGCTTTATATGAATGACTCAAGGGGCATTACCGTTTCACAAATTGCATCAGAATGCCGTCAAATTAAAGCCAAAGAGGGAAAACTGGGGTTAGTTATAGTTGATTACCTGCAAATGATGGCTGAAGATTCTGGAGGTAATCGCAGTTATGAACTAGGAGATGTGGCTAGAGGACTTTACAAAATGGCGGGGGAACTCGATGTACCCGTGCTGGCACTTTCTCAAATCTCTAGGGGTGTTGAAGGCAGGCAGAATAAGCGACCGATGATGAGCGACCTTAGCCAGTCGGGAATCCTAGAGATGGTTGCAGATAACATCATTCTTGCTTACCGGGATGAGTACTACAACCCAGATACTCCAGACCAAGGAATCTTAGAACTAATTGTGGCTAAGGCACGGCACGGCGAAACGGGTACAGCAACAGTGTTTTTTGACAAGTCCTATGGAATTATCAAGAACTTGGAATGAGGAAGATGACTGCTAGTGTGCTTTTACTCATAAATTGGCCAAAAAATGAATCATAACCTGACTAAAAGTTCACGTAATCTCAAGGCTTTTAAGCAATCAACATCTCATGCTGTGAATCAAATAATGACCAATAGTTCAAAATGTGCATCATAATGTGACCAAAAGTTTAATTTCAGCATTATTAAATTTAGGAGTATTCAAACACTTCAATTTCAGTCTAAATTTGGAACTTTTGTACTCAGATATGGTTTAAAGCGGCCATGATATGGTTCAAAACTATATTTTTATCTATATTTGAGTTAACGCTAATATTTGTTTTTTGCGATCGCTCTGTTTGTAAGAAAGGCGATCGCCAACATAGCTTTAACGGGAGCAACGCGATTTTCTGAAGTTGGACAAAAACGAGTGATGATGCTCCACTCCGGAGGAAGCGATCGCTAAAACATAGCTTTCAGTAAAATGTATAAAATGTTCAAGCACTGCTGGGATTAAGGAAAGAATCGAAAATAGAGTTACAAAAATTGTCCCAACTGCCAGCTATCAATTGACATCGCAGATGTAACATAATCTCTGCGTTATCTTGAAGCCAAAATTTACTGTTCCCTTTCATGCGTAAGTTAACAGCTTGACGAATTAAACTCTCAACTGCACCGCTACCCAAGGGTAGCTGATGCGCTGCGACTAATTGATAGTTTAATAGTCGCCTGCGGTAAGCTTTGAGAATGTAATTACGCTCTCGCACCAAAATTTTACAACGCTCTCCTGTTGCTGTTGAAATAAATTCATCCATGTTTCTCATTAAATCGAGAGCTTGACCTTTCTTTAAAGTTTTCCGAGCTTTTTTAAACCACGATTGACGTTCACTATCTGTGATAAAAGCCGCATCTGCAAAATCTTGTAAATGTGAAGCAGCATGATAAAAATCTAATAGCTTATAAGTAGCTATTGGGCATTTTATTTTCTGTAATAAAGGTGGAATGTGTTTCCAAATCCACTCAGCACCATCAGCAACTAACAAAACCTGTTTAGCTTGGCTTATACCCAAATTAACTAGATACATCTCTAGAATTTTGAGAAACTCTTCATAACCTAAATATGTACCATCATTAGTAATAGGTAAAGCTGATGTCCTAATTTTTTTACCATGCTCATCCACTGTATAAATAGTTAATAATTTTGGCTCAATCCATTCTCCAGTGAAGCCTAGGCGATTAGTTTTGAGCTTACGTCTACCTTTTTTATTAATCCGAATTCTCGTTCTTCCGCCATCTACAGCAATGACAACRCGCTGGTYTTTCAGAAYATTACCTGTAGCYAAACTGCCWCTMTYTAAACTKGATAASTTAGATTGACGYAAATTTASKCCAATTTTACCAAARTAATATGTGAKGCGTTCTATTCGTTTYARGCTAATKTTTAYTCCCCAATCTSTTAAAATWGYGCGTGCAGCTTCAAAYGAACCAGCAATTGCMCCATATTTTGTAATTGTTGYCCAAACGTGGGGTGTTAATCCTTCTTCTATTCCTAACCATTTGAGAAATGGGCAGAATCCTAAATTTAAATATTTACCTTTTTGATGTGATTGTTTGTTACGTTCAACCATATATGGTAATGAAAGAGTTACTTTGATCTGACCAACTGTTAATACCTGCCTAGTATAGTTACCATGTTTTCTGATTTTTTGATTTGATAGACTTCTTATTTGACTGATTGCTATGTCTAGAGCTTCTTGAGACTGAGATAGTTTATTTAGTAAAACTGCTACACATTCTCCTGCTAAACTTAATGCCGTGTTTCTAATTTCTTCTTCTCTGTCTTTAAAAGTCTGTGCTGACCATGAGCTAAGATTTTTTATTTCTAAAAGTTTCGTAACTTTTTCTTTAAAGTTTGACAGTGATTTGCTTAAATCTAAACTTGAATATATTTTTTTGTTCATGAAGTGTAGGCATTCCTTGTTTTGATATTAAATCTCAAAACCTTTACTCAAAGGGAATCCTACACTTTTTTGTCTCCATCAGAGAACTTAACAATCATGAAGATAGATTTATCTCAGTATTACTGAGGTTTTAACTTATTTATTAAGTATATATTTTACTAGTGTACTTGAATTTCTGTTTAGCGATCGCCTCCGGTGGAGTGGAGCATCGTCACTCGTTTTTGTCTAACTTCAGAAAATCGCGTTGCTCCCGCTCAATCTCGGTTGGGGAGGGTTTCGCCTCAGCAGGTGCGTTCTTCTTATCTGATTTCGCGGCGGATGGCGGAATCTCATTTTGGCATTCTGGCTCTGGAGTTGGGTTTGGATGCTGAGGTTTATGCTTATGTGCCAAAGCCTTTTTCTGGGGCTGTTGATGGCAACCGCAGTCATGGGGCTGTGCATCAGGCAGATGCTGAATTACCATCAGATGAGGTTGATGATGATGAGAATTCTAGTTTGATTCCCGGTAATTTAGAGGCTGGTTTTTTGGACAACCTTTTTGGTTGATCTGCTGGAGTATCAAGTTATAGGTGATATGCCACTCACTAAAACGCTTGAAGCGTTTTGTAGTGTCAATGTAACTTGTCTGTAGTTATTTTTGATGGCTGTCCTGTCAAAATCAAATTTTAGTCAAAAAAACTTTCGCAAAAATTTGGCGTACTGTGCGTCCAAAAATGAAATTCAGATCAAATCAATCTGACGTAAAATTGCCACAGACAAGCCATAGAGCCTCCACACATTCACCAGAGCAATAACATAACAGGAACTTCTAAGAACTTCTGAGAACGCCTCTCAAATTACATACAATTACCGCGCATTTCTCTTATTTAGACATTACTCTGCCTGACAATTAACAGAGAAATAACACAAAGTTAAAATGTGCGTACTGATGTGTTTTAATACTTAAAATCCCTATACTGAATCTAATTTTTAGACTTAGTTCTTATGAACCTGCTCCCGGTTAGTCGCTCAGGTGCGCCGAGCAATTCATATTCAATTGGGCTGATCAGCAGACGGTCTGTTAACTGCTTGCGCTCATCAGTAACTAACTAACCCGTAACTTTAACCAAAATTTTTGACTTGCAGAACCAAAAAGTATTATTGCATCAAATATTGATGCGTAATTGCTTTCAAGGTCATTGAAGCTATACAAAACAGCACTGAGCGTGAAGATTTTTATGTCTTACAAAGTATCTACCGCAACAGTTGATGAACTAGACAATGTTGGACAACTTATCAATGATTACGTGCGCCAAAATTTAAATATGCCACAATGGCCTTGTTCTATCGAAACCCTCAAACGCGACTATACTAGCGGCTGCTTTCGTATGAACGTTGTTTACACTCATGAGCAACTTGTCGGTTTTGCTGCCTGGATACCGAGCTACGATTTACATCATTGCACTCATGGAGCAGTCTTTATTGATTTTTATGTTGCTCCTGCCTATCGATGTCAAGGATTAGGTGCGGCACTGTTATGTGCGATCGCTCTTGAAACTACCCGTCTTGGCTATACTTTCATGCGCGGGTCAGCTTTATCACAGCGAGCTTCTCGACTGTACGAAAGGGTTGGAGTACGCTTTGGGGTAAATGAGTACAACGTTAGCGGCAAGGCACTACGGCAGCTTGCAACTTTAGCTGGCAAGTCTTTACGAGAAATTTTTCAGGGTTTGCCTACCAAGGAAATGAACTACCAAGCTTAAGCATTATTTCATTGGTAGCAGATGTTAGTTTCATTCTACGTATTAGCCCAAAGGTGTAGCACGACTATTGGGATAAGAAATTTGCTCATATAGGCTAGCAAGGATGCATAGGAGAGAACTCGCTGTAGTTCTGTATCTCAACTCCTCTCTGCTACCTCAAAGAAGAGATCTCTTAACCGAAGCGTTTTGAGTGACAAACTGTTCACTTTTGGCATTGAGCCGAGATGGCGATACCGTTTTACCCCATTTAGATGAATGCTAGAAGTAGTGCAATCAAATATGGAACTCAGGATAAAACAAAGACAAAATTCCTGACAAAACTCCTTTAATAATGTCTGTACTAAAAGTTTTCACAAAATCTTGCCTTAAGTAATTAATTTTATATCTATAGGAAGATAAAGTGTAATCAATTTCTATTCAAT
Source organism: Nostoc minutum NIES-26 (assembly GCA_003326215.1). Lineage (GTDB taxonomy): Bacteria > Cyanobacteriota > Cyanobacteriia > Cyanobacteriales > Nostocaceae > Dendronalium > Dendronalium minutum. Next base: position 5,215 of record LXQD01000095.1, read on the forward strand.
TTATTCACAATAAACTACTTTTAAAAAATCTAAGGCTAATATTAAAATCCTAAAAGTGCGTGGAGTGGTGTTTAACACTTATAAAATGCTGCTATATCCCTCATCAACAAACTGATACTGTGAGAAATAATGCAGATGTTAAGACTTTCAAGTTTGTGAAAACGAATTACTATCTAGCTAGTATCAAGCTAATTAAGGCTGTACATCAAATATCGTACAACTTTGGATAGATTAATATGCCATCATACTTAATTACTACTACTACTGCTCATATAAAATTTCTATCTTTTTACATATTTTTTATATTTTCATAGCTTAGATAAAAAAGTCTATTTTATGACATAAAAACAATAATTATGACAAGAGAAATCTAGCAATAAGCTTTGTTATTCCTAATTTTTTGGGTAAAAATGAAATCAAGGATTAAGGCAATAGCAAATTTAATCCTGAACAAAGATAACTGCAAAACTTCTTTTTAAGGATAAGAAAATGGCTGAAATCAAAATTACCGAACTGCGTCCTACCGGTTCTGAATTGTTTGAAGATTCTGAAACCTTTCTTAAAGAACTCAACGATGACGAAATGACTGTAACTTTAGGCGGTGGCGACAGTCTTCTCTCAATTTCTGCCGACACAGTTGATAAGTCTTTCATCAGTGTTGGTGGCGATGTCTCCATCTCCAAGTAGGGTCTTGAACTATTTGACTCTAATTGCAAACCAGAAAATCAAACACAAGATTATTTAAGGAGAAAACATCATGGCTGAAATCAAAATTACCGAACTACGTCCT
>LXQD01000096.1 GCA_003326215.1 Nostoc minutum NIES-26
TACTCGTACCAGAACGCAACAGTTGCTTAGAAAGAGTACGGCAAACACCCGGTTTTTCATCAAGAAAGCTGCAAGCTTTAATGATTCTAATTGCGAACACCTTACTGCGATCAACAATCCCAACATTTTTATCCATAACAGCACCTACTCCAACTTCTTACTTGCAACCTCCGACCTCCGACTTCTTACTTGCGACCTGCGACCTGCGACCTGCGACCTCAACCATCATACCCGATCGCGCCTGGGAATACAAAATAAGATACAATTATCTTTTATCCGATTAAAACTACGATTAAAACTAAGTCGCTCTTTCGCGGTCGCTCTGTGGGTTCGCATGTGGGTTCGCAGACTAAGTGAAAATTGTCGCGGACTATGTGAAAAATTGTCGCAGACTAATTGAAAATGAGCATGGATCAATTAGGCTGGAGAGATTATCACTAGATTGGGGCAGGAAAGCCTTTGGCAAACGGGGTGAGGAGAATCACCAATAGTGGATCAAAGAAAATTATTGGTAAATTCCCCAGTTTGAAGATGGACACCATCATTTGGTGGGAGTCCCAAATTGAGCGAGATTACATTTATCTGCTAGAGATTGATCCAACAGTCCAGTCATACAGGGGACAGCCATTCAAAATAACTTACATCTCAAAAGGTGTAACTAAAAACTATACCCCCGATTTCTGGGTACAAAGAATAGGGCAACAACAGGTGATAGAAGTCAAACCTGCATCCCAGGTTAATGACCAAAAAAATCTTGATAAATGGAGACATATCAGCCATTTATGTGAAGAGCGGAGCATGAAATTTATGGTAGTGACTGATACAATGATTCGGCAGCAACCTAAACTGGACAATATTAAGCTGTTATACAAGTATGCCCGTAGTCCATTGACACTACAACAATACTTAGACTGTCAATGTTATTTCACTTCCAGAGAACCAACGCCTTTCAAACAGGTGTGTCATGATCTAGAGCGAAAAGGAATATATCCGAATCTATTATTCAAACTACTGTATTTTGGCTGGCTGTCAACAGATTTAATGGAATCTATAGGTGCAGCAAGTCTAATTCAACTATCTCAATTTAAAGGTGATGTTCAAGCATTACTTTTGGATGTATGAATAGATACCAAATCCGACCTGGACTTCATTTTTGGCTAAAAGGGCGCGAATATGTAATCAAACAGCAGTTAGCCAATGGTGAATTACAGATATGTGAAGTCGTTACTGAAGTCTTGTCTAGAATTACATATACAGCTTTAGTTCAGTTTCTTTTTAGGGAAGAATTAGAACTTCAATCAACAGCATCTTTTGGTGTTGTTGGACGAAAAGGAAATGAGACCCAAGCTGATTTTACTCAACTTCCTGAAGAAATTCGCTTTGAAGCTAAAAGAAAATACAGTTATGTCAGCTTTGTTTTAGAGCAAGATATACCTCAAAGGACTCCAGATAGTCTGCAACCGATTATTGAACAAGTATCAGAACAAATTAATGACCTTAATCCGCCAAATTGGTTAACACTTTACCGTTGGCTAAAAGCTTATGAAAGCTCAGGTCAGGATATTCGTTCATTAGTTCCTAAGCATAAATACAAAGGAGATTACCGACCCAAACTAGAGAAAGAAGTAATTCAAATTATTGATAGTTGCATTCAAGAAATCTATTTAAATCCTTCTCGACCAAATATGGCAGATGTACATGATGAAATTCTGCGTCAAATTAGGCAGGAAAATCTTACTCGTGCAAGCATTGGTCAAAAAGCTTTAGAAATCCCACATCGTTCAACTATTTACAGATTTGCATCTAAATTAGATCCATGCGTAGTCGCTAAAAAACGTTTAGGCAACCGTATAGCCTCTCAAATGTATGACCCAGTAATGAAGGGCCCACGCCCAAATCGTCCTTTAGAAAGGATAGAAATTGACCACACTAAACTGCCATTGTTTGTAGTAGACGCAGAACATCGAATGCCTATTGGCACCCCTTGGTTAACTTCTGCTGTAGATAAATATTCAGGAGTCATACTAGGGTATTACGCCAGTTTTGAACCTCCGAGCTATTTATCGGTAATGCAATGTTTGCTACACGTTATCCGTCCCAAAAACTATCTAATCGAAAATTTCCCAAGCGTAGTAAATACTTGGGACACTTATGGACTGCCAGAAGTGATTGTGGTTGATAATGGAAAAGAATTTTATAGTACACATTTTGAAGATGCTTGCTTATCTTTGGGAATAGCTATTCAATATTCACCACCCACAATGCCCTGGTACAAAAGTTCAATAGAACGATATTTTGGTGCAGTAAATAGTCAACTTTTGAGTGACCTACCAGGGAAAAGTTTCTCAAACTTTATGAAAAAGTATGATTATAACCCTCTGAAAAATGCAGTGATTTCTTTTGAAGCACTGCAAGAAATTCTACATATCTTCATTATCGATATTTATAACCAAAGTTCTCATCCAGAATTAAAATCGCCTCGGACATCTGTGTGGTCAAAAGCTATCCAAGAGTTTCCTCCAGCTTTACCAGGTTCTTATCAACAACTAAAAGTATTAGTGGGAAATATAACCACACGCAAAGTCACTAGAAGGGGGGTAGAGTTTGAAGGGCTTATTTACAATAGTTTTGAATTATCTCGCTTCCGTTCATCAGCTTTAGCATCAGAAAAAGCAACTATTAAATATGACCCTACAGATTTGTCTCAAATCTATGTTTTTGATCCAACAATTCATCAATTTTTATCTGTTCCTGCTCTCAGCCAAGAGTATACTAAAGGGTTAAGCATTTGGCAACACCAAGTAATTAAAAAACTGGCACGCCAAGAAGCTGAAAAGGTTGATATTATAGCATTAGCCTTAGCCAAAGAGCAGATTCAAAAAATTGTTGAGCAGGAATGGATGTCATCAAAGAAAGGCAAAACCCGTACTGCTATGGCGAGATGGAAAGGTATCGGTCGTTCAGGGCTGAATACAGGAGACTTTGAGTTTTCTAAAGATGAGCAGCTTTTGAATAATGATATAGCTATAAATTCAATTGCTCCTCAAACTATTACTCTACCAAAGAGTGAATTTTCAGTAATGTCAGGTATATCAGAGCTTGGTAGTGCATTCAACAATGAATTTTCATCATCCTCAATTGAGAAAAATAGAGAAAAAATAGAAGTTGAAAAATTTAATAACGTTCAAAGCCCATCTTGCAAAGACAGTGGAGAGAATTCAAGAAAACCCAATAAGCGAAAAAGCTCACAAAATAAAAAATCTAATGTTGAAGTTAGTGATAAGCTCTCTGAAAATTTAGAAGAAACTGCTTCATGGAAGCCAGACTTATCTGGTTGGGATGTCAGTATCGGATTACCTTCATAAAAACTATTAATATGCCAAAAATTCCAAAATCTTTGTCATACATGACTTTATCAGAAAAGCTATCCATAGCTAATAATATTTATGTTGCCTATCCTCGATTTAAAGAAATTTTATCTGCAATAGAGGATTGTCATAATTTTTCTAATCTCAAAGATGAACCTGAATGCTTATTTTTAAAGGGTGAAACTGGAGCAGGTAAAACTACTATTTTTAAAAGCTATGCTCAAAAATATCCCAGGGTTGAAACAGATTCAGGTACTATTGTAAAATTATTGTCTGTGACCATTCCATCTCCAGCAACCGTCAAAAGTGTTGTGAGTAAGCTGTTATGGGAATTGGGAGACCCTGCTTATGAAAAAGGCACCATTAGCAATCAAACAATCCGACTAATTGGATTGATGAAAGATTGTGGAGTTTCTTTAGTTTTTTTAGACGAATTTCAACACTTTATTGATAGGGATTCAGCCAAGGTTCTCAGAACAGTATCAGATTGGCTGAAAAATTTAATACTCGACACAAAGGTACCGATGGTACTTATTGGATTACCCGAAGCTGAAGCAGTTTTTAAATTTAATCCTCAATTAAGCCGAAGATTTGCTAATAGATATAATCTTAGCCCTTTTTCTTGGACAGAGGATTGCGGAAAAGAATTTCGGACTTTTTTACACGCAATAGAATCGCAGCTTCCCCTTGAATTAGAATCAAATTTAGCTAGTGAGGAGATGGCTTTTCGTTTTTACTATGCTTCTGATGGAATTATAGCTTACGTAATGAAGCTAGTTCGTTATGGAACTTACTTGACATTAACAGAAGGTTTAAACAAACTTGATTACCCGGTTCTGGCTAGGGCTTTTGAAAAATATGTAAGAGCTGATAAGCCTTACAAGAAAAACCCTTTCCTTAACGATGATTGTTTAGTAAATCTAGAAAATAAAATATCTTTAAACGAATCTCTGGTTAATATAGGAAGTACTAACCAAAGAATTAAAACTAAAAAGAGAAATCAAAAGGCATCAGATGTTCTGCATAAATAATATTAAACGTGTGTTCCAATAAAAAACTTTTGCGCCGACCTCGCCCGTATATAGATGAGAGTCTCATTGGCTATATTGCTAGACTTGCAGATACTAATTATTATCCTTCTCCAAATTATATTTTAAAAATTTCTCAACTGAGAGTCACAGGAATATATAGTAATATTTTTATCTCTAAAATTGATGATTTATGCATCCTTAGTCAGATCGCTGAAGTAGAAGACAGTATTCTTTGGGCAATGGCATTTTCTTCAACTAATTCTTGTAGCTCTGCATACATCTTCACAAGCGTAGTCAAAGCATTTGGCGAAAATATTTCTACCTCCTTATTTAATAAAACTGGACCGAGATTTTGCCCTATCTGTTGGCAGACCAAAGCTTATTATTCTCAGGTTTGGCATCTATCTCGTGTCACAGTATGTCCATTTCATAAATGTTTTTTGATTGATACTTGTTACAACTGTAATAATAAAATAAAGTTTTTAAGACCGAGATTGTTCAAATGTCAATGTGGCTTTGATTTACGTGATTCTCAAATAAATATCGCCAATATCGAAGAATTTGCTCTTTCTTTCCAGATTTACAAACTGTGCCAAGTACCTGAAATAGAATCTATTAATTACAATAGTCAAATTCAAGATTTAGAAGCTGCAAAATCGAACAAATTAAATAACCTTTCCGATTACAATTATGATTCATTTGAAGGTTTGATAGCAAAAGAACCAAGAGTTAGAAATGATACATTTTTTCCTTTGCTTGGATTAGAAAAATTACTTAATTTTCGGACATAGATGTTGGAATAAATCACTAAGACTAAGTACACGTCATCGTAAAAAAGGGTTGTAAATGAAAATTGCCATACCTATAACGAGCGGAGATATCACACTAGACGCTACTCATTCCAAAAGTGAATTCCGTACCTCATTTTAGGTGGGCTGTACTAAGGTTAAGATAAACATACTACAATACAGTTACGTGCACAGTCAAAGGAAATTTTCAATTAGTCTGCGAATTTGGTAGGAAATTTTCAATTAGTCTGCGACAAATTTTCACTTAGTCTGCGACAACACAAGCCAGAAACCCTATTCTTCCGTTGAGAATTTTTCACTTAGTCTGCGAACCGACACTGTGTGGGTTCGCAGACTAAGTGAAATCTGTGCGGACTAAATGAAATTTATTTCACTTAGTCCGAAATAAATTTTTCTTGGAGCACAGCCTCAATAGCTTGGCAGGTAAACATCTTGGGCTAAAATTAGCCTCAAACTTTCAAGAGTTTATCTGGCATTCATTTGAGACTGTAACAAGCTATAATCCTTGTATAGGAATAAATTCAGTCATTAACCTTAAGATTAGCGGAAAATTTCAATAAGTCTGCGAATTTGGTAGGTAAATTTCACTTAGTCTGCAAATCCAGTTTCACTAAGTCCG
>LXQD01000097.1 GCA_003326215.1 Nostoc minutum NIES-26
GAAGATTTTATGAATCTGAGCCAAACTGCTGTGACTAATGCCGCTAATCTCGCATTCTTTATGGTCAATTTATCCCATCATCTTCTCGCTGATTTCCGTAAACATAATCCTAACTCTGGCATTATTGACCTGAAAGCTTATTACCGTGGTTTTCGATATGTCCATGAAATATTAAAAATGCTTCCCCAACAGCCTGACCCTATTTTGTTAGCTCAAATTTTTGCCAAGCTTACTTCTTTAGGACGGATTCATGCCGTTTACACAGATTTTGACCTCTCGTAAATTGGCTAAGGTATTGACTAAGATATTCTTTTAATACTTCAGGATGTCTCCACTAACAATGTGGAGGCGAATTAATGGAAACAAAAAAGCCTTGAAATTTTAAAAAGCGATCCGACATGGTCTCCACTAACAATGTGGAGGCGAATTAATGGAAACTGAAGCTGAAGAAGAAACTAGCACCTAAATCATGAAGTCTCCACTAACAATGTGGAGGCGAATTAATGGAAACAAAACAATATTTACTGCTAATCTTCCTGGTGGTAAAGCTAAGTCTCCACTAACAATGTAGAGGCGAATTAATGGAAACAGATTTGTTGAATAGGGAATTGGAAATCTTTTATATTGTCTCCACTAATAATGTGCAGGCGAATCCAACTCCAGAACCCTAAGCAACTTCTCCTCCACAGCAGTCAGATAAGGACGGTTCAGCTTCCCCAATGACTGCAACAGATTTTTGACCGTTTCCTCCAGAGAATCCGAATATATTCTGCTGATGCGATCGCTTAATGCACAAGAACGAGTGAAGTATTTACGGCGGGTGATATGCTCTTGCTGTGAAGCGGGATTTGATTGGTAAAAAGTGATGCCAATAAACAGCGATCGCTCTATATTCTTACAACCAAAACTTTCGATAATCCTCAACATATTGCCGCATCGTCAGTGGCGGACAACCAAGTAATTGCTCTACATCTGGTGTAATGCCACCTGCCAATCCTAAACGAGCAGTTGTATAAATTGCTGTCATTACCAAAATCAAGTCCAACGACAGCCCGCGCTCGCGCATTTGCCAAATAAACTTCAGCAGTGAGGGATTAGTATAGCGAATTGGTTTCCCCAAAACTTCTGTAAAAATGTCTGCCACTTCATAGTAAGTCAAGGCTTCCCCACCCGTGAGCGCATAAGCTTTTCCCAAATGCCCATCTTCAACCAAAGCACGTACCGCAACAGCAGCAATATCACGCACATCAATAAAACTGGTTTTACCATTCCCCGCTGGCATAAACAATTCGCCACGGGTTTTGATATCCTCTCGGTGTACGGTGTTAAGATTTTGCATAAAAAAGCTAGCGCGTAAAAACGTGACAGGAATGCCCAATTGCTCGATGTAGCGCTCAATCTTGGCGTGCGGTACAACTCGGTTGCGCTCGGCTCCTAAAAGTGAAAGAAAAACGATATGCTCAACACCTGCAAGTTTTGCAGCATTTAGCGCCGGGGCAATTTGCTTGCGAACATTGGCAAGTGCAGGCGGACGTACTAAAAAAAGTTTATTGACTCCTTCAAAAGCGCTTGCCCACGTGTCGGGGTTAATAAAATCGAACCAGACACAATGAATTTTGCTGCCTAATATTTGTTGAACTTTGTCGGGATTTCTGAGTGCGGCACAGACATGACAATCGTGGGATACTAGCAAGCGGATAACTTCACAGCCAACATTCCCAGTCGCACCCGTCACTAAAATTTTTAACATTCCTTGTTTGCCGATTTGGTTTAATTAACAGGCGCATTTTATCAACCTATTTCTAACTTTAGAAGTCATTGCCCCTGCTCCCAATCTTCAATCAACAATCTACTGACACGACCAAATTCTCTGGTGTTGTGTGTAACTAATGTTAAATTATTCACCAGCGCAATTGCTGCTATCAATAAATCACTTGGGCCAATGGGAGTTCCACTTGCTGCCAGTTCTGAACGAATTCTCCCAGCAACTTTAGCTGCTGCTGGATCTAATAGCAACACAGCAAATTGACTAAAAAACCTTTCTAGTAGCGCTAAATTCCGTTCGGTTTGAGTACTGCGATAAGCTCCATAATATAGTTCCATCTGCACTACAGTACAAAGGTAAATGTCTTTTGGCTGCTGTTGTGCCAATCGAGTTGTTACCGTTTGGCTACTATTGTTCAATAGTCTAATGCAAACATTTGTATCTAACAAATAGGTCAAAACAACGTCTCCCGCGTCTCAAACTCTCCTTGTTCTGCTCTTTCTAAAGGTTCTCCAGCCCAACCACCAACCACTTCTTCAAAAAAACCAGGCATCCACTCTCTTTGAGATGGAGTTATAGGTTTAATAATTACTTCTACTTCAATATCACTACTTACTATTCCCGCTGGAATGTCCAGATGCAATACTCCATCAGCCCCAACATGAGAACATAATTTTATACTCTGCATTACTTTTTTCTCCTACTTGTTGCTTGATTGAGAATTACGTGGTATCTCATCTATAATGCCGTATTCAAACTCAATCACACTCAACAGCTTCTCTTCCACCGCCGTCAAATACGGGCGCTTCAGTTCTCCTAGATGCTCCAGCACAGCACGGGCAGCTTCTTCCAAATTCTCATTCTCCCTTAGCTTACGAATGCGATCGCAAATCTGCTGCATTTGCTGACATTCATCAGGCAGATAATTGAAAGATTTTAAATGCTGCACGCCAACCGTCATTTCAACATTCCAGGTTTTGACGGTGCAACTGAATTCCCCAATATGAGTAACAATGCACCAATAGCCGCCCTTGCCCCGCAAATCAAGATTATCCTTGGCTAAGATTTGGCAAACCTCCCCAACTTGGTAACTGTTGGGTACTTGAGTACGTTCCATTATTCGCTGCACCGCATCTTTAACAATCTTGCCAGTTGGGACTTTACCACCAGCTTCTTCCACCGCAGCCTGCCATACCTGTTGCTGCTGTTCGGTTTCTAGCTTTGTCAATGGTCGAACTTGTCCTTCTGCTGTCGGTAAAATGTCCACAATTTGTGGACATTTATGCAGATTGTCCACAACGATAGCTGCATCAATTAACTGATAAGAACGAGAACGATTGTAACCGAATCTATCTTTGCAATACTCCTCAAAGGTGGAATGAGTAGAACGGTACAGTCTGCGATCGCGTAGCTCTGCCAAAGCTTTACCAGCCTCAAAAAATGCTCTCTCTACCTTGCGTTCGAGATGCAAGCGATCGCGTTGCTCATCCTCGGTTAGTTCTGGAACTTCGACAGCATTAACATCGATAGTTGCAGAAGCTGGATTTTCTGAAGGGGCGATGTCTGAGTTGGGGGATTCTGGACTGGTTGATGCGGAGATGGTGGCTTTTTTGGGCTTACGGGGTGGGGTGTTCATTTCCACTCTTAAAAATCAGCAATGTTCGCTCAGAGTGAATTGCATAATAAACGCCGAATGTGGTAGATGGCTTTTTTGTTTAAACGCTCTCTCTGAGAATAGGACACCAGATGTTTGACAGTAGCACGATCAAATTTCACAATTTCCTTCCAGGCTTACACCAAAATCAACCCCCAGGACTTGTTCAATTTTGCGAAGATTTTCAATCGAAAGCGCCCCTTTAAGAGTTTCCTTTTCAACGTCATACCAGTAAGTCCGCGAAACGCCTACTTCATCGCATATTTGCTCTAGTGACTTACTAGAATTTAGCCGAGCTTGCTTAATGCGCTCTCCTAGTCCTTCAATCTCAACTTCTTTGACTTGTCTTATCCGCATTCTTGTACTAATCACACTACCACCTCCTTAGAGTAAAGCGTTAACTATTAGTTTTACTATACACTATAAACTATTAGTTGACACACTACAAACTAGTAGTGTACATTAGTAGATATAGAAAAAGCACCACCGACTGCGAATCTGAAGTGCTTTTTCTACCTTTACATTCAAGGAATTTCCATTATGACCTACCCGAGATACACACATCAACAGCTGCGCTCCAAATCCCTAGCCCAGCTAAAGCGCATCTACAGCGAAATCGGCTGCACAGCGTATGTAATGGACAGACGCTCTCTAGATGCCTGGATGAGTGCGATCGCCCAATACCAGTCCAGCAAACTTGAAAAAGTCGCCAGCCCTGCCCAAGATGAGCAAGCGATCGCCCAAGCCGAACTCAACCAGTACATCGCCATACAAGCCGAAGTCGTTGTACCGGAAGAATTGACGGTAAGAGAAATTCACTTGTTTGAGTGCGAAGTCTTCCACGCTGCCGAACTAATAGCCATCATTACTTACGACCATGATTTAACTCAACCTTGGGTGGTTATAGTTAAGGATAAAGAGAAATTTCGTGCAAACACTTGGGCAAGATGCTATCGCTACATCCAATGGCATCACAAACAACGAACGCTAGACGCACCTTTACCAATGCCAGTACCTCCAGTGCAACAGCAGTTAGAGCCAGAAGAACCTCGCACCACTGGCAACGAGATTATGTCCCAGATTTTCAACGCCTGCGAACAGCACAGTTTGGAACTGCTTGACGATGGCATTTACCGCAACGACGAAAAACTGGGCGAAGTCGGCTTTACTGACGGCAACTGGTGGGTCATCCGCGCTTCTTCAGAGGGGCAGAAGATGGCGTGTAATTCGGCGGATGAGGCTGTGCGATTGCTGTTGGTGGTTGAAGCTGTGGATTGGGACGAACTGTTAGAGAAGCCATTCGAGCAACTCAGCAGGCAGGAATGGTTGTTGGTGATGGAATTTGAGTCAGTGCGAGAACTGGTGACAGCGTAAGGGAAAAGTGGGCATCAAAGCCCACTACCACAAATTAACTGACTCACTTGTTCTAAATATAACCATCTGTATGGGAACGAGCCTCAGTAATTATTTCCTAATGCCTCACCCATCTCTTTAACTATCAGAATATTTATGCAACCCACCATCAGTATTCCAAAAGACTGGAAATACCCCAGATTCACTTTCGGACAACGGACAAAACAAAGAAATTCGCTTCGCTCAAATTCAAAATTAGTAATTCAAAATTCAAAATTGAGGAAGAAAAAGGTAATTTTGCATTTTGAATTTTGCATTTTGCATTTTGAATTGTTTAAGTTATACCGTACTTCCACATCAGAAGGCTGATGAAGTCCGTCATTACTCTGATGACCAAATTCAAACGCTGTCTATTGCAGAGACACAGCAGCAAATAATTGCCGAGATTGAAGAACATCAACAGCAAATCAAGGTACTTCAACAGCAACTATTGGCGATCGCAGGAGATTCTAATGATGGCTAAGGTTATCGATTGTTACGTGGAGAGAACTGCTGCAAGACTGTTGCGATCACTGCGGAAAAGTGGTGGTTCTATTCCTCTGCATCGAATTCAGTTTTCGCAAACGATTATTCAGCATTTGTTGGATAAGAAACAGGCACAAATCAAGAACACTGGACAAGGTTTTTTGGTAAGGATTCAGGTCTAATATTGAGGAAGCAAAGAAGGGCGAGATTGAGAATTAATAGAGTCAGCCAATAGAGATTGAGCAAAAAAATCAATCACAGACCTACCTTGACGGCGACAGGTTTGCACCACGGTCAACAAATTGGCGGTGTGTTGAAACCGCTCCATCGAACGAGAACCACCACTCACTTTACGTTTTGTCACAGCCAAACGCAGCGAACGTTCGGCCTGATTGTTATCAGGAGGAACTTCAGGATGTTCAAGGAAGTACCACCATTGATGCGCTTTATCACGCAAAGAACG
>LXQD01000098.1 GCA_003326215.1 Nostoc minutum NIES-26
TCTCCCAAAATACTTTTCAGTCGTCGTTGATATCCTGCGCTTGTGCCTGTAATCGTTTCGATAAAAAAACCCCTACTTCTGGCATGACGTGCTTCTGCATTTGACTTCGCACTGCCTCTTCAATTCCTCCAAGGTTTGTTAGTCTTTCTAGTGACGTATCTTCGTACAGTAGTTTAGCGATCGCTTGAATATGTTCTTGAAGAGCTTGCTTTTGTTCTGGGGTCATCGGTAGTTAAATACACTCGTCTTACCTAGACTGACTGATTTTCGCCCTCTTTGCAAAAAACTGGGATGCTCCCTTAGCAAACTCTTGTGAAATGGGTGTCCTCACCCGTCCTCATTGGCGGGCAAGATGCCCGCCCTACAAGAAAATTTATTGCATCATTTTAGTCTTGTTAATCCACTACATTGACTGTAGGAACTAATCTAAAACTCGGCATTTTGTGGTGTACGCGGGAAGGGAATTACATCGCGGATATTTCCCATTCCGGTGATAAATTGCACAAGTCTTTCAAAACCCAAACCAAAGCCAGCGTGGGGAACAGTACCGTAACGACGCAAATCTAAATACCACCACAACTCTTCTGGATTTAATCCTTGTGCTAACACACGACGTTCTAAAACTTCTAAACGTTCTTCTCTTTGGGAACCACCAATAATTTCGCCAATTTTAGGTGCAAGAATATCCATAGCACGGACGGTTTTTTCGTCGTCATTCAAACGCATGTAAAAGGCTTTGATTTGCGCTGGATAATCTGTGACGATTACTGGCTTTTGAAACAGTTGTTCTGCTAAGTAGCGTTCGTGTTCTGATTGTAAATCTAAACCCCAGCTTACAGGATATTCAAACTTTACATCAGCTTTTTCTAAAAGTTTGATGGCATCTGTATAAGTTAAGCGTTCAAACTCATTATTAATAATATTGTCGGCTGTTGCCAAGACGGTATTATCAATGCGCTGATTAAAAAATTCCATGTCTTCTGGGCAATTTTCCAACACGTATTTAAATATATGTTTGAGAAATGCCTCAGCTAAATCCATGTCCCCTTCTAAGTCACAAAAAGCCATTTCTGGCTCAACCATCCAAAATTCTGCGAGGTGGCGCGAGGTGTTGGAGTTTTCTGCACGGAAGGTAGGGCCAAAGGTGTAGACGTTAGAAAACGCCATTGCCATAACTTCCGCTTCCAATTGACCGCTAACTGTTAGATATGTGGGTTTACCAAAAAAGTCTTGCGTGTAATCTACAGCTTGGTTATCTGTGCGGGGAATTTTCTTGAGATCCAAACTGGTAACGCTAAATAGTTCACCTGCACCTTCGCAATCACTAGCTGTAATGATGGGTGTGTGTACCCACAAAAAGCCTCTTTCTTGAAAGAATTGATGAATAGCTGTAGAACAAGCATTTCTAATGCGGAAAACTGCGCCAAAGGAGTTAGTACGCGATCGCAGATGTCCAATGGTTCGCAGAAACTCAAAGGAATGGCGTTTCTTTTGCAGGGGATACGTATCGGGATCGGCTTCTCCGTATACTTTCACCGCTTCTGCTTTTAACTCAATGCGCTGTCCTTTACCCAGAGATGCCACCAGCACCCCTGTCACCTCGACTGCTACACCTGTATTCAATTTTTTTAAAATAGCTTCGTAGTCTGGCAAATCCTGATTGATGACGACTTGCAAATTAGCTAGTGATGAGCCGTCATTGACTTCAATAAAAGCAAATCCTTTTGACTCGCGTTTCGTCCTTACCCAGCCTTGAACCAGGAGAGACTCATCAGGTTGACCACTTCGCAATGTTTCTGCAATCCGTCGATTTACCATATTTACCCAGCACAGGACTTTAATATCCAGCCTATAATAACGCCCATTCCACCAAAGCGGATGACTTGCCAGAAAGGTTTCTTGAGACTCGTCCAAGAGAATAACTGGCTTTCTAAGTTTATTTCTAACACTTCTAAGTGCTGTTGAATTTGCCGCAACTCCGCTTTGATTTCTGGTGTCTGGTGTTTATTTTGTTTCAATTCGTGGCGGCGTTGTTGCCATTGTGCCTTTTGTTGGCGATCGCGTTGTACTTGAGTGTAGCGTTCTTTTAAGGATAGGAGCGATCGCTCTACTTCCTCTAGTTCTTTTTCAAAATCTGGTTCTTGATTTTCCTCTAGGGAATGCTGAGAAGATTGTTTAGGCGGCTTCATTTACAAGTAGTACAGTAGAGGTAAATGCAATTGTGCCAATAGTTATGTCTCAATTTACCCAGCTGCCTAAATCCAGTCAACTGAATGAATTTACCACTCTGGAACTAGCCCAAGCCCTCATGGAAAGGCTGAGTATTTCCCCTAACGATTGGCATCGCCTCAAGTCTAACCGCAATTCCCGCGCTAGCGAACAAGCAACCGCAGCTCTTGTGTATCTCCTCAACAATCAGCCACAAGAAGCTCTCGCCAGATTAGAACAAGCCGCTGGTTGGTTAGATCGCTCTATTTCCGCGCCTCCCTGTCCGACTCACGGCCAGAAGAGGATAGAGGGATAGGGAGCGAGGAGATAGGGGGAATTAAAGAGTAATTTCTGTATAGTCTTTTCCCCTCTGCTCCCCTGCTCCCCTGCTCCCTTGCTCTCTTCACCGTCGCAGAGATAAACGGGGACGGGTTTCCATTTGTTTACAAAGCCTAAGTTCTGTGCCTTTGCGGTTCCACTCTACCTGGTCGAAAATTTGGTGGAGAAGACATAGACCACGACCGCTTTCTGCTTCATCGGGTGGTAGATAGTCTGTTGCCTCATCATCATCATTAGCCGATGAGGGAGTAAAGCCTTGACCTTGGTCTGATATTACCCACCAATATTGATTATCTATAAGGGAAAAACGAACTACAACCGTTTTACTAGGATCGAGATTATTACCGTGTTTGGCTGCATTTACTAGAGCTTCTTGAAGCCCTAGCCGCAGTTCTGCTTGCAACTTTGCTGGTATCTCCGCCAGCAGTAAATCTAAAATAGGACAAAGATAGAGAGTTGAGGCGAAACTAATTGTGCCCCAATAACGTCCAACCGGACGGAGGGAAATGGTAATCACAAGAGAAACCCCGTAGCTTTCAGTTAGCTAGACATCAGTTTGCTTTTACAGGCACCCTGATAAAATTTGAGGTGGTCATGCTGCCTTCAAACTTGCGTCTTTAATACTAAAATTTTGAAAATGCTAGGGAGCATGGACTCTATTCATGACTTTAGATTGCTGATAGATAAAACGGCTGTGGGAAATCTGCTAGCGCAGTTAGCAACTTGAAAGATGCTGGAGATGCAAAAGAGTATTGGAATGCTCTTTGTATTGCCGATTCGTACTTTAGACAAGTCTAATTCACGCTTTTTAGAGCTAATGCAACTCTAATTTTTTTAACAAAATCATTTCTATTTCTAGGTTAATTCGATTTTAGCATTTTTATGATGCACTAGACTACAAATTTGAAATTTGAGTTTTTTAGAAAAACTCAGAACCCTTGCTTAAATGTGATAACACAAGAAAAGCGGCTGCTTCCACATGAGCTGTTTGGGGAAAAAAGTCAGCAGGTTGTACCCTTGCGATCGTGTACAGCCCATCTTGGCACAGCAGTTTCAGGTCGCGAGCAAGAGTGGCTACTTTACAGCTGACGTAAACGATGCGCGGAGGTTTCGATTTCATTAAAGATTCGATAACAGCGCGATCGCATCCTTTACGGGGCGGATCGAGTAAGACCACATCTGGTATTATGCCCATCTGCGGCAGCAATTTCTCTACTGCTCCGACTTGAAATGTCACATTCTTAATTTCATTACATTGGGCATTCAAAATGGCCTGCTGAACAGCTTCTGGTTGTAATTCCAATCCTGTCGCTTGTCGTACTTGTTTGGCTAGAGGCAACGTTAAAGTTCCAATACCACAGTATGCATCAATTAGAACTTCATGCCCTTGAAAATTTAGTTCTGATTGAATTACCTGTAATAGTAATTCTGCTGTTTCTGTATAAACTTGGAAAAATGTATCTGGGCGGACTTGAAATTCTAATTCAGCAAACTTTTCTCGCAGATAAGGAACTCCAGCAATACAACGGGTTTCGGTTCCAAATATAGTATTGGTGCGATCGCTATTACGATTTAAGGACACTCCCACGAGTTGAGGATAGCGCTGTAACCATTCCTGCGCTTGATTTTCAATTTCTGGTAAATTCCAGTCCTTGACTACCAAAGTCAACAACATCTCCCCAGTGCGCCGCCCAATACGTAAACTGAGGTGGCGAACTTGTCCCTGATGACGCTGTTCGTCGTAAATTTGCCAACCGTGCTTTTGAATATCTTGCTTAACTTCAGCCAGTAGAGGATTTAATCGTGGGTCTTGTACTGGGCATTGATTCAAGTTAACTAATTGATGGCTACCTTTTTGGTAGTAACCAGCTTGTACTTGACCTGTAGCGGAAATACCCAGAGGATAGGTAGCTTTATTGCGATAGCCTAAAGGTGAGGTAGCAGTCAGCACCGGATCTACTGGTGGATCGACGAAACCGCCAATACGCTGCAAAGCTTGGATAACTTGATTTTGCTTGGCTGCTAATTGATATTCATAATTAATATGCTGCCACTGGCAACCACCACACTTATCAGCCACAATGCAACTTGGTCGAATCCGGTGAGGAGATGCTTGCAATAGCTGCTCGAGTTTGCCGTGAGCATATTTAGGTTTGACATGTACTAAGCGAACTATAACGCGATCGCCTGGGACAGTATCTGGGACAAATACCACACGTTCGTCAAAACGCCCTACCCCATCGCCAGTATCACTCAAGTCAGCGATCGTCACTTCAATTAATTCACCCTGTCGCCAAGTTGTTTTAGTCATTAGTCAGTGGTCAGTAGTCAGTAGTTAGTGGTTAGTAGTTATTCTCCTTATCTCTCCCTGCTCCCTCTGCTCCCTCTGCTCCCCCTGCTCTCTTGTCCCCTGCCCTCTTCACTTGTGTACCTCAGACTCGTTAAACTAGCAAATAATATTTCGTGTGATTGCAATAATCATGACTGTAATTAGCCAAGTTATTCTCAAAGCCGACGACGAACTGCGCTACCCCAGCAGTGGCGAACTCAACAATATCAAAGACTTTTTGCAAACCGGCGAACAACGGACGCGGATTGCTGCTACCCTAGCTGAAAACGAAAAGAAGATTGTTCAACAAGCAACTAAACAGCTTTGGCAGAAACGTCCCGACTTTATCGCACCCGGTGGCAACGCTTATGGAGAACGTCAGCGTTCTCTCTGTGTACGTGACTTTGGTTGGTACTTACGCCTAATTACCTATGGTGTACTTGCTGGCGATAAAGAGCCAATTGAAAAAATTGGTTTAATAGGTGTACGGGAAATGTACAATTCTTTGGGCGTTCCTGTGCCTGGAATGGTGGAAGCCATTAATTCTCTAAAAAAAGCCTCCCTTGACTTACTAAGTGCAGATGATGCCTTAGAAGCAGCACCCTACTTTGATTACATCATTCAAGCGATGTCTTAATGCAAAGTGTGCGCTGATTCTAGGAATCTACTTCCCCTCTCATAGAGTGAGTGCAAGGTATTAGCACTCAATATCCATAAGATTTCTAATTTGATCATAACTTCCCCACGTTTGGTAGTGGCTCTGGCAAATTTGTCAAGTTATCAACCAAAGGTGGGGATATTTTATGCAATAGTCAATATTCAGTAGCTATTCAGTAAAGGACAACTGACCCTACCCTGCGGGTTCTGCTTTAGCAGTACGGGTGACGCTCCTGCGTCGCTAGCGCTTCGCTAACGTCAGTTGTTCATGGGGGAAACCACGCCACTTGCTACCCTGCGGGAAGCCGCGCAGAGCGCGTCTACAAGTCGGCAGAGCCGCCCAACGCAGTGGCTCCCCAAGACCACACTGACTCACAACTGACCACTAACCAATTACAAAAAGCCGACAGTCCTTTAGGAAAGGCTGTCGGCAATTAGTGTGTTCCCTATTAATGACTCGGCTAGAGTTCAGTTAGGTATAATTATGGCAATTAGCTAATTGAAAAGAGACGATCTTAATCATTGGGTCTATGTGATTTTCATCACTTGATTGTTAACAACAAGCTGTATTTGCTTAAGTGATTTATTTTTCTTAGAATATTTATATATAATATTCAATTTTAAATGTATTTAAAAATACAAAATTAGTATTTTTACCGAAATATTAAATTTTTGAACGATCAGGTTATTTGAACCATATTAATAATTCTATTAGATTGCGATCGCTCTTCCGAGGTAAATTGATTAGCTCTAAGCTAGAGTTAGCGGCAAAACCGATTCACAATGCTTTGCACGAACACTAGCTGGAGAATAACGATGGCAGGAGGTCTACCATCGCCTTGCAGACTCCTAAGTTCCTTTATATTTCTCAAGTCTAAGCCACACACCAGGATCAGATAATTAGCTTTAGTGGTACTTCTGGTATTAGAGACGAAGGTTTACTAGATTCAGCTTGAGCGCAACCTCAAGCGACCTTTGCGGGCCAACTTCTCCATTCCACAATTCACGAGTAAGCCGCAGCTTATCTGTACAATCTAGCAATGAACCATCCCTTTGTGGATGGCAACAAGCGCGATGCTTTTGCTGTTATGGATACCTTCATCACCTTGAACGGGCACAGCTTGAACTTATTCAGAGGAAGAAGCCTACAACTTAGTAATTAGAGTAGTTCAAAGGGAAATATCCAAAGAAGAGTTATCTGCATTTCTAGAACTGCACCTACAGAGCAAGTAAATCGATAGAATAATCCTCTGTCCCCTTGGTGCATTACTTCCATGACCGCCACCTCAAGAGATCCGTTTTCCCCCCAAGAAATCGCTGGCGAAGGTCTGAAGCCAGAAGAATACGCAGAAATTGTTCGACGGTTAGGCCGTCATCCCAATAAAGCTGAACTGGGAATGTTTGGGGTGATGTGGTCGGAACATTGCTGTTATAAAAATTCACGACCTTTACTCAAACAATTTCCCACTACTGGGTCGCGCATCCTTGTGGGACCAGGTGAAAATGCGGGTGTCGTAGACTTAGGCGACGGACTGCAACTAGCGTTTAAAATTGAATCCCATAACCATCCATCAGCTGTTGAACCCTTTCAAGGAGCTGCCACTGGAGTAGGAGGCATTCTCAGAGATATTTTTACAATGGGTGCGCGTCCCATCGCCATATTAAACTCGTTGCGCTTTGGTTCTCTAGAAGATGCCAAAACCCAACGGCTGTTTAATGGTGTTGTGGCTGGGATCAGTCACTATGGTAACTGTGTGGGTGTACCCACCGTTGGCGGCGAGGTTTACTTTGACTTTGCTTACTCTGGCAATCCCCTAGTGAACGTTATGGCGTTGGGATTGATGGAAACGTCAGAAATTGTCAAATCTGGGGCATCTGGTTTAGGTAATCCTGTACTGTATGTCGGTTCCACTACCGGACGCGATGGCATGGGAGGAGCGAGTTTTGCCAGTGCAGAATTAAGTGATGAGTCAATAGATGACCGACCCGCAGTGCAAGTGGGCGACCCCTTTTTAGAAAAGTCGTTAATTGAAGCTTGTCTGGAGGCGTTTAAGACAGGTGCGGTTGTTGCTGCACAGGATATGGGTGCAGCTGGTATTACCTGTTCTACGTCAGAAATGGCAGCTAAAGGCGGTGTGGGCATTGAACTGGATTTAGATAAGATTCCCGTGCGGGAAACGGGTATGGTTCCCTATGAATACCTGCTTTCAGAATCTCAAGAACGCATGTTATTCGTTGCTCACAAGGGACGCGAACGAGAGCTAATTGACATTTTTCACCGTTGGGGACTTCATGCCGTTGTCGCGGGTGCAGTAATTGCTGAACCCATCGTGCGGATTCTCTTTCAAGGTGAAGTCGCAGCCGAAATTCCCGCTGAAGCATTGGCGGAAAATACTCCACTTTATCATCGGGAGTTATTGGCAGAACCACCAGAATATGCTGTGAAAGCTTGGCAATGGACACCCGAATCTTTGCCTGCTTGCACAACTGCTGGTATTGAAATCCAAGGACGTTTGCAAAGTTGGAATGATATTTTGTTAACTTTACTCGATACACCGACGATCGCTTCTAAAAACTGGGTATATCGTCAGTACGACCATCAAGTGCAGAATAATACTGTCATCCTCCCAGGTGGTGCAGATGCAGCCGTTATCCGTTTGCGTCCGCTTGAAGAAATTCCCAATCTCAAATCTCAAATCCCAAATCTCAAATCAGGAGTAGCGGCTACAGTCGATTGCAATTCTCGTTATGTTTACCTCGATCCCTATGAGGGAGCTAAGGCAGTGGTGGCAGAAGCGGCACGCAATCTCAGCTGTGTGGGTGCAGAACCTTTGGCGGTGACAGATAACCTGAATTTTGGCAGTCCAGAAAAACCGATTGGATATTGGCAGTTGGCAGAAGCTTGTCGAGGTTTGGCAGAAGGTTGTCAAGAATTAGCAACACCAGTGACTGGTGGAAATGTTTCTTTATACAATGAAACCTTCGATTCCCAAGGAAACCCACAACCAATTTATCCCACCCCTGTTGTCGGTATGGTGGGATTGATCCCCGATTTAAGCAAGATTTGTGGTCAAGGTTGGCAAACAGCAGGCGATGTAATTTATTTATTAGGATTACCCATACAATCCAAAATTGAATTGGGAGCATCCGAGTATTTAGCCACCATCCACGGCACTGTAGCCGGAAAACCCCCAAGAGTAGATTTTGACTTGGAACGCCGCGTACAGCAAGTTTGCCGCGAGGGAATTCGTGCTGGTTGGGTACGTTCGGCCCATGATTGTGCGGAAGGAGGAGTGAGTATTGCTATTGCGGAATCTTGCATTGCTGGCAACCTCGGTGCTGAAATTAATCTAGAAACAACAAATCAGTTACAACGCTTAGATGAAGTTTTGTTTGGCGAAGGTGGTGCCAGAATTTTAGTTTCTGTAGTCCCAGAGCAACAAGAAAGTTGGGAATCTTACTTACAGAAACATTTGGGTCAAGAATGGCAAAAACTGGGTAAAGTTGGAAATTCCGATACAAGTTTGGCGGTTTTGACCACTGACAACCACATCTTAATAAAAGTTAGTATTGAAGATATGAAAGCTCGCTATGCCGATGCGATCGCCAGACGTTTAGCCATGCACACTACCTAAGTAAGGATCGAGTCTCAAGTTTAAAGAATGAATTGTTTTTACTTCACACTTTATACTTCATGCTAGCCTTCGGCAAGCCGCTATGCGTCTACATCCTTCTTAAGGTACTGTTTTAATAGATGGTTAAAGATTTGTTAAGAAATCACCAACTATCCAGCGACATATCCCTGTGACTTGACACCAACACCAGGAGCAAAGCCCGCATGATTCCCATCCATCCAATTACTTCGGATGAATACCCCCGACAGACCAACGACCCAATGAATAGTCTTGAAAATCGTTCTGACAAGCCAGAAGAAGCTTGCGGTGTTTTTGGCATCTATGCACCCGGAGAAGATGTTGCTAAACTAACCTACTTTGGATTGTATGCCCTGCAACACCGGGGTCAAGAATCAGCTGGGATTGCTACCTTTGAGGGTACGCATGTACACCTACATAAAGACATGGGTCTGGTGTCTCAAGTCTTCAATGAATCTGTCTTAGAGCATCTGCCTGGAAGCCTAGCTGTTGGTCACACCCGTTATTCCACTACTGGTTCCAGCCGCAAAGTTAATGCTCAGCCCGCTGTGCTAGAAACTCGCCTGGGTTCAATAGCATTAGCACATAATGGCAATTTAGTCAACACAGTGCAATTGCGCGAAGAGTTACTCCAGAGCAAATGTAACTTAGTCACGACCACAGACTCAGAAGCGATCGCTTTTGCGATTGCTCAGGCGCTCGACGCTGGTGCAGATTGGCTAGAAGGCTGCATTCAGGCATTTAACCGCTGCCAAGGAGCCTTTAGTTTGGTCATTGGTACTCCCATTGGTGTGATGGGCGTTCGCGATCCTAATGGCATTCGCCCTCTAGTAATCGGTACTTTGCCTGGTAATCCCATCCGTTACGTTTTGGCTTCTGAAACTTGTGGTTTAGATATTATCGGAGCGGAATACCTTCGAGACGTGGAACCAGGCGAATTGGTTTGGATTACTGAAGAAGGTTTGGCCTCATACCACTGGAGTAAACAGCCGCAGCGCAAACTGTGCATCTTTGAGATGATTTACTTTGCCCGCCCTGATAGCGTCATGCACAACGAGAGTTTGTATAGCTATCGGATGCGGCTAGGGCGACAATTAGCGGCAGAATCTCCTGTGGATGCCGATATTGTCTTTGGTGTTCCTGATTCTGGTATACCGGCTGCCATTGGATTTTCTCAAGCTTCTGGTGTAGCTTACGCTGAAGGATTGATTAAAAATCGCTATGTTGGCCGAACCTTCATTCAGCCAACACAAACCATGCGCGAGTCGGGTATTCGCATGAAACTTAACCCTCTCAAAGATGTGCTGGTGGGTAAAAGGGTGATTATTGTCGATGACTCGATTGTGCGAGGTACTACCAGTCGTAAACTAGTCAAAACTTTGCGCGAGGCTGGTGCAGTGGAAGTACATATGCGAATTTCTTCTCCACCAGTAACTCACCCCTGCTTCTACGGCATCGATACCGATAGCCAGGATCAGCTAATTGCTGCTACTAAGTCAGTAGCAGAAATTGCTCAGCAACTGGAAGTAGATACTTTAGCCTATCTCAGTTGGGAAGGAATGCTAACAGCAACAGGAGAAGACCCCAATAGTTTTTGTTCAGCTTGCTTCACTGGAGATTATCCTGTGGCGATTCCCGAACAGGTGAAGCGCTCGAAGTTGATATTAGAAAAGGCAGGGGTTTAGGAACTGGGGATGGAGGGACAAGGGCGACAAGCAGGACAAGAAGGAATTATTAAAGAAGTTTCTCCCTTGTCTCCCTCCTCTACCTTGTCTTTTAGTAACCATTATGTTCATTTTTAGTTAGTTTAATTAACTAAATCATTGACGCAGTAGAATGTGATTAATGCTGCGATCTATCGTCTGTCTTCAAAGAATCAACGGACTAGACGATCCCCAGGCATTACTAAGGGCAGAGGGACAGGCAACGAGGGACTTTGCGCGATCGCACCACAATCGCTATCGAGTTATGACCCAATTTCAACTCAATCTCCAAGATCCAGAAGCAGCACCACTGATTCAAGAAGTTTTCAGCTTGCTCAAACGCATGCTGCAATCCTAAAATCTTAGGGAAACTAAATTAATTGACGCGATGCAAATGGTTAATGCAGCGATTGCTGGTTTGATCGCGAGCAAACAGGCTGGATTAATGACATTAGAACGTTTTACTGATGCTAGTTATGAGGTGATGATAGATAAGCTAGTAGTCGCAATCCAACATATTCAACAAGTTGACTCGTGATATCCAAATAGCTATCAACTAGAGAAATAGACTAAGGATTGCTTCTCAAGAAGTAACATATTAGTTTAACAGTGATAATCTGATACTGTTTACCAAGGCAGAAAGTTTTTTGGAGACGCGAAGTTTCGCGCTCCGCAAACTTGTTGACAAATATTTACGTAAAGCTAAAGCAAAAAGACAAATCAAAAGGACTTGACTGCCGATTGAGTTTCAAAGATACTTTTCCACAGTATTAGCTAATGTAGATTTAGGTACGGCACCAACGACCATATCAACTTTTTGCCCACCTTTAAAAATCATTAATGTGGGAATGCTGCGGATACCGTACTGGCTGGCAACATTAGGATTCTCATCGGTGTTGACTTTCACAACCTTTAATTGACCTTCGTATTGACCGGCAATTTCATCTACAACAGGAGCTACCATCCGGCAGGGGCCACACCAAGGTGCCCAAAAGTCAACTAAAACTGGTACATCGCTGTCTAGTACTTCTTGCTTAAAAGTAGAATCCGTAACTTGTGTGGCTGTTGACATGCCTAAAAACCTTTGCCAATTATATTTCTGAGTTTCGTGAAAATTCTACCATAGCAAAAACAGCAGCTTGGAAGTGAAGGATGTACATTTGCAAAGAAGCTCTAGAATCTAGAATTTATTCACAAACATAAGGAACCGCCCGAACAGTAGTCCGGGCGGAGTGTGGTGTGAGGAGTGAACGGAAACATGCGTCTCCGCTATCTCTATTGTAGGCTACATATGGGATTTTTCCAGTGATTGTTTAAGAGTCTGGAAAAATTTCCTTAAGAATTTTAAGTTGATATTTGTTAGAGATTGGGAAAAGATAAGAGTTGAGAGTTAGAAGTTAGAAGTTAGGAGTTAGGAGAGACGCGATTAATCGCGTCTGTACAGGAAAAAATTAGGAGTTAGGAGGGGCGCAAAGCCTTACGCCCTTAAGGGAGCTAAGAGTTGAGAGTTATTAATTTAAACTCATAATCTGCCCAGTCCCCAACTCCCAGTCCCCTCATTTACCCATACCTAATTGTTGAGCTTTTTGGTAGACTTTGCCTTCAGTTAACAGAGAAGGAGCGATCGCAACTTCAACTTGCTGCATTTCTTTGATGTTTTTGGCTCCTAATGTGCCCATACTAGTTTTTAAGGCTCCTAAAAGATTATGAGTACCATCGTCTAATGCTGCGGGGCCGATGAGTATTTGCTCTAGGCTACCAGTACTTCCAACACGAATCCGGGTACCACGGGGCAATACTGGGCTGGGAGTCGCCATCCCCCAATGATAACCTCGTCCTGGGGCTTCGGCGGCTCTGGCAAAGGGAGAACCAATCATCACACCATCAGCACCGCAGGCAATGCACTTGCAAATGTCGCCGCCAGTGATTAAACCCCCATCAGCAATCACTGGGACATAGTTACCAGTTTCTTGGAAGTAATCATCTCTGGCTGCGGCACAATCCGCGATCGCTGTTGCTTGGGGTACGCCTACACCCAAAACACCACGAGAAGTACAAGCTGCGCCAGGGCCAATGCCCACCAATACCGCAGCCGCCCCAGCTTTTAACAAATTCAAAGTCACTTCATAAGTTACACAATTCCCCAACACCACAGGGATAGGCATGGAACGACAAAATTCTGCCAAATCTAATGGAACTACAGATTCTGGTGACAAGTGTGCTGTAGAAACCACAGTAGCTTGTACAAAAAATAAATCTGCCCCTGCTTTGGCTACCACCTCACCATATTTGCTTGCGCCTGCTGGAGTGGAACTCACCGCCGCAATGCCGCCTTGTTGTTTAATTTCCTGAATACGTTTTTCAATTAATTCTGGCTTTATTGGTTCGGCATAGAGTTCTTGCATCAAGGACACAAATTCATCTTTACCCACAGAGGCAATCCGATCTAATATCGGCTCTGGGTCAGCATAACGAGTTTGGATTCCCTCTAAGTTAAGTACGCCCAATGCTCCCAACTGTGACAAACGTACAGCCATACGAACATCTACTACGCCATCCATTGCACTGGCAACGATCGGGATTTCTCGCTCAATATTGCCAATACGCCACTTAGTTTCTGCCAAACTCGGATCGAGTGTTCTGTTACCGGGGACTAGAGCAATTTCATCAATTCCATATGCTCTCTTAGCTATTTTTCCCCGCCCAAGTTGAATTTCCACGCTTTAACTTTTCTCACATCTGTTTAAGCTAGGGTATCAAATTGTGGATGGATTTGGAGCGACCGTTCGAGAAGTTTTAAGTGTAAAGGATAAAGGATGAAGAGAGAACTTGTTGGGACATCATATCTGACCCTTTGTAGCTGAAACAAATCATATTTTTCCATCTTTATGCCTCATAGCTTTATGAATGAAGTAATTTAATACTTGATACTTCAGCCTTTATGCTTCATCCTTCAGCTTGACTATTGACTAAATCAAAATTTCACCCTTTAAGGTTAAGCCATTTCAGGGCTAGAATTGTTACGATCCCTTCAGATTAGATGATTTGCAGCCTTGATCCAATCTGATACTTTAGAACTACTTGAATGGCATCGCCTTTGCCAGCATCTTTCTACATTTGCGGCAACTAAACTGGGGGCGATCGCATCATTACATCTGAAACTACCTGAATCTCAGGCAGTAAGCGAGCAGTTGTTAGCGCAAACAAAAGAAGTTTACCAACTAGAAAGTCGTCTGACTACAGGACTTTCGTTTGAGGGAATTCAAGATATTGGTGATTCTCTAGAACGGGCAGAACGCAGCGGGATTCTGGCAGGGGATGAACTTTTAGCACTGGCTACCACTCTTGCAGGTGCCAGGAATTTGCGGCGTGTCATTGACAACCAAGAAGACATACCAATACTGACCGAGTTAGTTGCCGATTTACGGACTTACCCAGAACTAGAGCAGGAAATTCACCGTTGTATAGACGAACGCGGACAAGTAACTGACCGTGCTAGTCAAAAACTCGGAGAAATTCGCACAGAATTGCGGAGATTGCGGAGTCAAATTACTCAAAAGCTACAAAATATATTACAGGTAAAATCAGGAGCAGTCCAAGAACAGCTAATTACCCAACGGGGCGATCGCTTTGTAATTCCCGTGAAAGCACCCCAGAAAGACGCTATCCCTGGCATTGTTCACGATACCTCCACTAGTGGTGCGACTCTGTATGTGGAACCCAACTCTGTCGTGCCCTTGGGCAACCAACTGCGGCAGACAATCAGAAGAGAGCAAGCAGAAGAAGAAGCGATTCGCCGCATCTTAACAGAGCAAGTAGCAGCAGTCAAACCAGATTTAGAAAGATTGTTAGCCATTGTCACCACTTTGGATTTGGCAACCGCGAGAGCGCGATATAGTTTTTGGTTAGGAGCCAATCCCCCACGATTTATTAACCGCGAGGAGCGAGAAATCATTACCTTGCGACATCTGCGCCATCCGCTATTAGTGTGGCAGCAGCATCACGAACAAGGGCAACCCGTGGTTCCTGTAGATTTATTAATTGCCCCGCATATTAAGGTAGTCACAATTACAGGGCCAAATACTGGTGGTAAAACTGTAACTTTAAAAACCCTAGGCTTAGCAGCATTAATGGCCAAGGTAGGTTTATTCGTCCCCGCCCGCGAACCAGTAGAAATTCCCTGGTTTGACCAAGTATTAGCAGATATTGGTGATGAACAATCACTACAGCAAAGTCTGTCTACATTTTCTGGTCACATCCGCCGTATTAGTCGGATTTTAGATGCTTTAGGTGGGAATGAGGGGACACGGGGACTTGGGGACGCGGGGACGCAGAGATTGGGAGATGAAGGGGATGAGGGAGAAAAATCCCCCCAATCCCCAGTCCCCAATCCCCAATCCCTAGTCCTACTCGATGAAGTAGGTGCAGGAACCGATCCAGTTGAGGGTAGTGCCTTGGCGATCGCTTTATTGCAATATCTCGCTAACCATGCCCAATTAACTATTGCCACAACTCACTTTGGCGAACTGAAAGCACTGAAATATGAAGATGAGCGGTTTGAAAATGCCTCTGTAGAATTTGATGAAAGTACTTTGTCGCCTACCTATCGCTTGTTGTGGGGCATACCTGGACGTTCTAATGCCTTGACGATCGCGCGGCGTTTGGGATTGAAAGCAGAGGTGGTAGAACAAGCAAAAACCCAAGTGGGAGAGGCGACAGACGAAGTTAATCAGGTGATTGCTGGGTTAGAAGCCCAACGTCGCCGCCAGGAAACCAAAGCTGCTGAAGCACAAAATTTGTTGCAACAAGCAGAACGTTTATACAAAGAAGTATCCGCAAAAGCCGCAAATTTGCAGGAGAGAGAACGCGATCTGCGGGCTTCCCAAGAAGTAGCAGTACAGCAAGCGATCGCCCAAGCCAAAGGTGAAATCGCCCAAGTGATTCGCCGCTTGCAGCAAGGTACACCCACAGCGCAGGATGCTCAGCAAGCAACTAATGCTTTGAATCAAATTACCCAAAAATATCAGCCCGCACCGCCACAAAAACCAAAAGTTGGGTTTATGCCCAAAGTAGGCGATCGCGTCCGTATTTCTCAATTTGGGCAAACAGCAGAAGTGTTAAATGCTCCCGATGAAGACGGTGAATTAACTGTCCGCTTTGGAATCATGAAGATGACAGTGAAGTTAGAAGACATCGAATCTCTTGATGGGCAAAAACCAGAGCCAATTGTTAAACCAAAACCAGCAGTAATAGTTACTCCATCACCTCAAAGTAGCCCAGCAATTCGCACCTCCCAAAATACAATTGATTTGCGTGGTAAGCGAGTATCTGACTCTGAATTAATTTTAGATAAGGCAATTTCAGAAGCTACAGGCCCAGTATGGATTATTCACGGACACGGCACTGGTAAGCTGCGGCAAGGTGTTCACACATTTTTGCAACAGCATCCTAGAGTCAGTCACTACGAAGCAGCAGAACAGGCAGATGGTGGTACTGGGGTCACAATTGCTTATATGCATTGAAGAAGGCAGGGTAGCAGAGGGGCAGAGGAGCAGGAGGAGATAAAACTTTTAACTCTTGTACAGACGCGATCAATCGTGTCTCAACTGCTCACTTCCAACTCCTGTATGGGTGCAAGGTCTTACATCCCTCCTAACTCAGCACTTTTTCAAGTATTGCCTTTGTGACTTATCTGAAGAACTGGTGAGTTGGCAATAAATATAACTAGTGAAGGCTACTGATTATTAATTACTAATTACTATTGTTCGGCTAGGAGGAGCAATTAGTAATTAAAAATTAACTCTTAAAAGAGATGTTTATTTATACTATTGTACTGAAATAGCAGCTAAGAATAACTAAAGTACCATTGGGTAGATATTTTTCTTCTCTGTTGAAAATAAATTTTCATCTAGTAGAGTAAGACAGAGATACTGCTGTTTACCAAAATCAGAAAAGCTAGTTGCAGCTCATAATGCAGTATGGCAAAAATAACTATGCAGTTGAAAGCTGAGTCAGAAATCGGGAGTTAGTAGTTAGTAGTTATTAGTCAGTAGTTTTATCTCCCCTGCTCCCCTGCTCGTTCTGCCTCCTGTCTCCTCTCACTAGCTATAGGAAACCAACTTTAATGCTTGAGAGTCTGGTTTCAAAATGGGTAACAGCAACATCCTCTATCAGCCCGATCACCTATGCTAAAAGTTATGCACTTGACCGCCAATTCAACTACTCCAAATTCCCAGTGGGAGGATTTAATCAAGCTTCCAGCCCCAAACACAGTTCAATGGGATAATATCAAAACCCAGTTAGACTTGGTGCTGTTGGCGCTAGAAACTTTAACTGGCATTGGTTCTGAAGCAATGCTCTCGGCGGCAGTTAATCTCAATTTAGAGTCAAGAGTGCCAGACCGCGTAGCATTGTGGCGATTACGTCAGTCAAATCCTCTACGTAAAGGTCAAGGAGGGCGAAAAAAGCTAGATGTGGAAGAAGCGCGATCGCTTGTTCTGATTATCTGCTACCTCGCCAAACAGCACCAAGAATTGATTCGCCGTGCTGTTGGTCTATTAGAACAAATGGCGGAAAACAACCGGGAACCTCATCAGGCTGCCTTACTTGGAGATTATATCGATGCTTTCTGTAACATCTACCAAGAGCGGATGGAAGAAGACGAACAAATCTCGACAGATTTACTTACCCGTCTGGCACTAAAACTGCTTGTAGATTTACTGTTTTACAGTGCCCCTGGTGGACACCGCCGTCTCTGGCTAGCACTTATAGACCGTTCTGCAAAATTTTAGATTTTAGATTTCTAATCCAAAAGACGCTAGCGGACTCGCGCTTCGCTGTGCGATCGCAAATCCAAAATCCAAAATTTCAAATCGTTTCCCTCGCAGTTCTTGCCATGCCTTTAACAAATTCTGTCATTCGTCGCTACACACCCCCTACTTGTACGCTAGAAATATTAGCCCAAAGTTCGCCCTTATCTAATTGGATGGGGAAAACTGTTCTCAAACAGCTAAGCTTTGAGCTGCGCTTTGACGATCCCCAATTACCTGAAGAACGTAGAGTTCCAATTCGGGGCGATCGCGACCAACTCGAAGCTTTGTGTGACGCAGTTACCACCTACGTACAAGAATTCTTGCAACAGCCTCCAGAAAGCTTTTGGGTGAGTTTCTCTGGACTCAAAGATTCCAGCAAAGTACCCAACGACTCAGAATTAACAGATTTTAATCAATCTTCATCACCAACTAAGACATTCCAATCTTTTACTTCCCAGCTGCCAGGGAAGATATATTTAGAATCAAGCAGTTATTTAACTCACAATTTATACCTCGGTTATCTCGCTAACCAAGCATCTGGCCCTGTAATTCAACTCAGTCTGCTGCAACTGTTCGATTTAGCAACAGCCTTGGATGAATACTCAGCTGATGTGATGGCATTACCAACTCTCAACAACAGAAGTTACGTCCGGCAGTTGCCCAGTTGGGCACCTGTTGCCGCAGTACTGGTGGTAGGTGTGGGTTTACTACCAATGACATTTCAATATGCCAACAATATCAGGGAATACAAACCGCAAACCGCCACAAAAACTGCTCCCGCCCAAGAAGAAATTGCCCAAGCACCTTCACTCGACTTTCCCACACCGCAACCTGGACTTACTCCCCCAGACAATTTGCAATCGCTACCATCCATAGGGACTACTTCTCCGCTTTCTACCTCCACTTTGCCCCAACAGCCCCTCACATCCTCTAATTCCAGTTTCTCTACCAAGTCCCAATCCCCTATTTCTGGTTTGCCTCCATCATCCCAGCCATCTGCTAACAATGCGTCGAATATACCTCCTGGGACAATTCCTGGTCTGAGTAGCAATCAACAAGGTACAGCATCTACCACAATTCCAGGTCAGCAAATTGCTATTGCGCCAAATCTCAAGCAAAACTCTACAAGGGCAAACTCCCAAAGCGAAATTGCTCTTGCCACCAAGCGGAATTTGCCATCTAGCCTTTCTTCGACTAGAGGCAGTTTATCCCCCAATATCCCAATAGTTCCTCCATCTGGGGCCACCATACCTAGTAACAGTAGCGCTCTTCCTCCAGGCTATTCAGCAATAGACCCAAGCCAATTAGAAGAAAGAATCAATTCCTCTGGTACATCCTCTACTGCAAAACCCTCGTCAAAACTACCATCTACACCTACCTCCTCCAATGATTCCTTAGCTGCGAGATTAAGGGGTGAATCTAAAACCCCCACATCGCCAGAGGTTGCTACTGGCACATTATTTGACACCCCTCAAATAGCAGAAGCCAGAAACATCCTGACAAAGCGCTGGCAGCCACCTTCTGGATTAACACAAACACTAGAATATAGTTTGATAGTGGGTGTTGATGGCACAATTGAACGAATTTTACCCCTGAATAAGTCAGCTAGAGAATTCGTTAACAGCACTGGGATGCCTGACATTGGTAAACCCTTTGTTTCTGCTAATAGATACGGACAAAATGTCAGAATTCGAGTAGTTCTCACTCCCGATGGTAAGGTGCAGACTTTTCCAGAGTCTGAATAATTACAGCAGAATTCAGAACTCAGGATTCAGTAGCTTTTAAACTTAGGTACTGTACTTCATTTAGTTACAACCTGCTGTAAATATATAACAAAACATAAAGGACTGGTTGAACCAGTCCTTTATTATATTTATTAAATTTTTTATATTTAATAACGGGATTTTTTGCTTTTTGACTTTTGCTTTCTACGTCGCTTTTCAGCGGTAGATACTGCCTGTTCTACCGGATAGCCCACAACAGGAATTACCTGATATTTACGCTCTTCTTCTAACTTTTTCAGTTCAGTGTAATCAACCCAATGGATGCAATCTACTGGACAAGTATCAATTGCTTCTTGAACAACCTCTTCTGCGTCCCCGTCTTGGCGAATCACACGCGATCGCCCATAATCTGGTTCAATGTAAAAGGTGTTACGCGCTACATGAGCGCAATGCTTACAACCAATACAGGTGATTTCATCAACATAAACACCCTTTTGACGCAGCACACCGCCTAATTCCGGCTCTAAACCAGAACGTTCTGGGGCATCCCGTAAAAAACCCCCTAATTCTGGTTCAAAACCGGAACGATTGTCTTCTTGTTCTTCCGGTGACGGCAGAAAATCAGCCATTACGCACTCCAGCGTTGTACTACCAGACGAATAGAGCCATCTTCATTTTTTTGCTGTTCCGCAACTTGAAAGCCAACACGAGCAGTTTCTTTCACAACTGTCTGAAAAGCATAGCGCTGGGTTACTTGACGCAAGAAACCATCTACAGACAAATTTTGCTGCCAATATTGCAAATCAGCCACCAACTCGTATTCTTTGCCATTCCATCTAAAACCTATGTCGTAGCCATTTTCTTGCTCAATAGTCACTTCGGCAGGATGGGTTTGACCGCGATAGCCGCGTACTTCACGCGGGCCTGGTTTCCAATCTATACCCAATTCAGTCAGAGCATCTTTCAAGGAGTCAAGGTTACGGATTTGAGTCTTAATTTGGCTAAAGTGTGACATGGTGGTGTGAATTAATTACACTAAACTACTGTGAAAACTTACCAATCGCTGTAGGTGGTTTGCGCGTTCGCCACATTAGATTGCTGTACCTTAGCGGCGAAAAATTCTGAGGTTGGCTCATGAGTGAGTACTTGCCCCAGCTGTGCCTCTATTGCCGCTGTAACTTCGGCGCAAGAAGCACCCACAATGCCAGTGACTTTCTCTTGTACCCGACCGTCTGGATAAATTATGAACTCTAATGTCTCCATGTGTTGGCCAACCACGATAGTACGCTTGAATTGTACTGCCTTAGCAGAAGGCTAAAAATATAGCCGTCGGAACATTTTTACTTAGATACAAACTTACCTTTTGTTAACTAATGTTCCATCTCTCAAAATATATATCTCAGAATCTTTACAAAAATTATTAATTTTATAAGTGCATACGTCTGTCATTAGTTAGTTTCTCTTAACCTCATAGATTAGTCAAGGTGACAATCGAGGTTGCAGTGTAAGTGTCTAAAGTCCTAAAAATCAAGCATTATCAGTGGTGTAGCTAGCTATGGTAGTTACAAAAATATAAAATTTATTGAAAAAATTTATCATTATTAGAATTACCCTATTCATCTAAGATTTCCCACGAAATAGTAGGTATTATGAACGGCGTATAACCTGCGGGTTCACCAATTAATGATGCGATCGCCAGTTCTGTACCTCTTGAGCGTGCGAAAGCGTCCAAAATTTTATGCCGTTTGACTACGTAACAGCCTTGAATCACTCTCCACAGCGAACGTTCTGATCTAGCTACTCATTCAGTATTTTTCACCAACAACATGCAATATTTTGATTATCTGCGATCGCCTGTTCACCAAATTTCAACTCGCTGTACTATCAATCTTCTTATTTATTCAGACTCATCAAAAACAGATGGAAGGTTACGACGACCACTCACTACGCGCAAAATTTCAATTCCATCATCCAATAGTCTATAAAAAATGATGTAGCCTTCAAGTGGTAAGCCTCGCAAGTCAGAGTGGATTTCTGCATAGCTTTTACCACTGTTGGGAAATGTAACCAGTTGTTGAGACTTGCGGTTAAATTCTCGAAAAAATTGTTCACCTGCTTCCAAACTATTTTGTACGAAGTATTCAGCAATTTCGTTGAGGTCTCGACTGGCAAGAATATTGATAACTTAGCGGCGATTCATTTTCCTGCCTGACGTTGTTGCTCAAACCTTTCTAAAATTTGATTTACAAAGGTCTCACTGTCAATGGGTGCTGTGTGTACGGAAACTGCGATCGCGGCATCAATTTTTTCTCGGACATCTTTCACCCATTCAGCCTCAGCGCGATCGTACTCATCCAGCAACTGTAGGGCAATTTCCAGCACTTCCTTTACAGATTGGTATTTCCCAGTTTCGAGCTTTTTTTGAATAAAGCGTTCTTGGTTAGGAGTGAGACTAATGCTCATAGGAAATTTCAATTCAGGATGTACATAAACCCCATTGTAAGTCGAAAAACTTCAACTATGTTTGGTATTAATTTCTACTATTTATACAAGCATAGTTAAGCAAACTATTTACATCTCTTAGGTAGAGTCAGTGTTGATAACTTCTCAAATCAGTAGCTGCAAATAACTTCGGCAGATCAACAGGTAACTTTCGTACACTGCATTGAGGTTGTTAGTCCTCGTTAATCACTTAAAGGAAAGCTATTTAGAGCGCACTATAATGTCATTCTGAATCGCTTGTTCATCGTAAATGGTAGGCTTCTTATCGGGTCTTGAAACACTATAGTGTAACCTACCTAAATCGAGAACTAGCATCTTAGCTTCTTGGCTGCTTAAATTAGCTTCTAATATCTTTAGTGAGGTGTTAGTTTCAGCTTGTGTAATACCGCTAACTAGGTGAATTAAGGAGAGTATTCTCTCCCTTATTGGCTGGTTTTTGAACTCTTTGAAAAGATTGTCAGCTAAGAGCCTAAATGTAATTGCTCTATTACGCTTTCCGGCTACATTGATTCCAAAAATAATATTAAGTTTTTGCACAACATATTCTAATAGTTGCCAAGCTTTAACATTAGAAGAGTTTTTATCGCATATTTTAAGAATTCGGTCGTAATACCCGCCGATGAACAAATCTTCAGACTGAACCCAAGTAGAAGATTTCCACACTTCAATAAATTTGTCATAAACGCTAGGAGAATTTGGGTTTCTTTCTATCTGGCTGATACAAGCTTCAACACTCTTTAATTGGGCTTTACCTTTTGTAACAACGTTATAGCTAAACCAGCCTACAACTGCTATGACTAACGTTATAACGACAACCCCAAACATATAATTTCCTTCTGTGCGGCTTAAATAGATTGACAAAACCCTTGAAATGCAAGTGTTATCTGACAAAACGTTTCCAAGTTGTTTTCAGTGTTCCCTGAACTACTACAAGATTGAACAGTGTTTCAAATTTTGTGTTTCTTTCTGACCACATTTCTTAAAATCCCCGCACTCAAGCAGTTTGTCGCCATCATTGATACGAGAGAGGTCTACAAAAGTCGTTGAAATAAGCAATAAGGAAAGCAGGTGTTGAAAAACGGGTTGGCTGTGACACTTTTCGTCACAGTGTCGCTACGCATTTACTGCAAATTGGTTATAAGAACCGCATACTGCAAGAGTTGTTGAGCATAAGGATGTAAAAACAACAATGATTTACACCCGTATTCTTAACCCTGGTGGTTGTGGTGTCCAAAATCCTCTGGATTTTTGATGTGATCTCGTGTGAAAATTTGCCCAAGCTCAAATTACTCAGCAAGAATTTGTGGTAAAAAACGGCTTTGGCAGATGAAGAAACCAGGATAATAACGGATAATTAATCTTCATAGCTTTTTAGTAGCTATCAGCCATAAGCTAAGATGCTGAACACTGAACGCTTTGGATTCAATTTAACTACTTGATTATGAATGCAGAACAAGTCAAAAGTTCTCTAAATATTACGCCAGCTATACGTGTGGGAGTACTGGGTTTTGGCGGACTAGGACAAGCCGCTGCCAAGGTACTTGCTGGTAAACGAGAAATGATTTTAGTCGCAGCGGCAGATCAAAAAGGCTACGCTTACGCTGCTGAAGGTTTGAATATTCAAGAATGCATTGCAACCTACCAATCTCAAGGTTCTGTAGGTTATTTAGAGCCAGTCGGGACGTTAACAAATCGCAGTATTCAGGATTTAATCGAAACTAGTCATCCTGTGGATGGGTATTTTCTGGCTTTACCCAATCTACCTAATGATTTTATTCCCTCTGTTGCCAGGCAGTTTATTCAATCTGGTTGGCGTGGGGTGCTGGTGGATGCGATTAAGCGCACCAGTGCCGTAGAACAACTATTGGCAATGAAAGAGGAACTGCAAGCAGCAGGAATTACCTACATGACAGGATGCGGGGCGACACCAGGATTGTTAACCGCTGCCGCCGCTTTAGCAGCCCAAAGCTACGCCGAAATTCACAAGGTTGAAATTACCTTTGGTGTGGGAATTGCCAACTGGGAAGCTTACCGCGCCACCGTCCGCGAGGACATTGGGCATATGCCTGGTTACACAGTGGAAACCGCCAGGGCAATGACTGATGCAGAAGTAGAAGCACTACTAGATAAAACTAATGGCGTGTTGACATTAGAAAATATGGAACATGCCGATGATGTAATGCTAGAGGTAGCAGGGATAGTGGGGCGCGATCGCGTTACTGTGGGTGGTGTAGTCGATACCCGCAATCCCAAAAAGCCCCTCAGCACCAACGTTAAAGTCACAGGGCGTACCTTTGAAGGTAAAATTTCCACCCATGCCTTTACTTTAGGAGATGAAACCAGCATGGCAGCCAATGTTTGCGGCCCTGCTTTTGGCTATCTCAAAGCTGGTAGGCAATTGCATCAGCGCAGCATATATGGCATATTCACCGCTGCTGAAATCATGCCCCAGTTTGTGAATTAAAAATTAAGAATGAAAAATTAAAAATGCCAGAGAAATTCTTCTTTTGGCATTTTTAATTTTTCATTGATTTATGCTGGGGGACTTTCTGGAGAGTAAGAGTCTATGAAATTATCTTCAATTAGCGATTGGGTTGTTTGAATAATAAATGGGAGTTCTGCTCCTATTAGACCTCGTTGGATACGTTCTAATGTTTCATTAAAGACTACAAACAGAGGATATATAGTATTAGCTCCCTCACTTAAAATATGACTGTGGCGAGGAGGCATTAGCCACTCATAATCTTTGTCTAGCCACACCTGAGTTTGTCGCCAGCGTCCCAATAAATCAGAAAAGTCTTCGTGAGGACGATGAATAAAGACCAAAATTTCAACACCAGTTTTGATTTTCCACTCGGGATCGCACATCAAAATTGCCACATCACAAGGTAAACAAGTCGCCTGTGGATCTGTCGTGGCAGTGCTACGAAAGCGAACAATTGGCAAGGGAATGGCGATCACACTATCATCTGGACGGCGCAAACTGGGAATCATTTCCAAGTAGGGTCGATGTTGCTTGAGTAAAGCGATCGCCGCTAAATTATTACTGTACTCTGCCAAGCTCGCTTCGTAGTGAGATTTTTGTACAGGCATAGGTTATTGAATTAGTTAATAGTAAGGAGTAAAAAGTTAAGAATAAAATTGAGGAGTTAAGAGTTAAGAGTAGAAATAAAAAGTTTCAACTCATAACTTATAACTCTTAATCACTTACCCCAGCTTTTCAAACACCTTGAACAGAGGCAGATACATCGCTAGAATAATCGTGCCAACCATGCCCCCAAGAACCAAGATCATTATCGGTTCCAAAATACTGGTTAGTGCTTTTACTGCTTGCTCAACCTCATCTTCATAGAAATCGGCAATTTTCATCAACATGGCATCTAATTCCCCAGTTTCTTCGCCGATACTAATCATTTGAATTGCCATCGAAGGAAAAACTTTTTCTTTCTGCAAGGCAATACTAATCATGCCTCCTTGTTGAATTTCTAAACGTGCTGCATCTATGGCATTAGAAACCACTTGGTTTCCCGATGTATCCCGCACAATTTCCAAAGAAGTCAGTATAGGTACACCTGAGCGAGTTAAAGCACCGAAGGTTCGGCTAAAGCGAGCAACTGAAGATTTTTGAATCAAGTCACCAAACAACGGCATTTTCAAGGACAAACGGTCAATAGTTTCCTTACCGACTCGGGTCTTGTAGTACTGCTTATAGGCAATCCCTGCACCTATTAAAATGCCTACGATCGCTAAAGACCAATAACTTCTCAAAATTTCACTACAAGTCATCAAGAATTGAGTCAGAGCAGGTAATTCAGTTCCTAAATCTTTGAAAATGCCAGCAAAAATTGGAATGAGAAAAACTGTCATCCCGATAAAGATAGAGGTAGCTAAAAAACCCACAACAACTGGATAAGCCAGAGCTGATTTAATTTGGTTTTGTAATCGAGCAACATCTTCTAACAACTTGGCTAAACGACTCAGTACTTCGTCTAATACACCACCAACTTCACCAGCCTGAATCATACTGACATACAAACCATCAAAGCAGTCAGGATGCTTACGCATTGCATCTGAAAGGTTGACTCCACTTTGAACATCGTTGCTAATATCAATTAAGGCTTGTTTCATTTTTGGATTGGTACATTGATCGGACAGCACCCCCAAACCTCTAACAATTGCCACTCCAGCATTTACCAAGGTAGCAAGTTGACGAGAAAAAACTGCTTTTTCTTTAATCGGAACCTTGGCGAAGGAGTTCTGAAATTTTTTTAAATCAAAGCTTGCCTGAAAGCCTTGAGATTGTTTGAGTTCTTGGACTACAAAACCTTTATCTCTGAGGTTAGTACGGGCTTGTGCCAAGGATGCGGCACTAATTTTTTCTGTTCTAGATTGTCCTTTTGAATCCCGAACACGGGCAACAAATGTTGGCATGGGTTAATAAATACAAAGTTTAAAATGAGGAAATTGGTAATTTTAAAAGTTAGGAGTTAGGAATTCAAATCTCTAACTCATAACTCATAACTTTCCGATTAGCCACGACCAGTTTTAATCAAAGGTAAAGTTTAATGAGCTTTGGCTGCCCCAACACCAGGTTTCGCAGCTCCTGGTGGTGTAGCAGTACCAATGAGGCGTTGAATTTCATCTGGCTTAGAAGTCTTAGACATCGCTGCTTCAAACGAGATAGTTCCGGCTTTGTATAAATCAGCTAAAACTTTCTCTAGAGTTTGCATTCCCAATTTGCCACCAGTTTGAATAGCTGAGTAAATTTGAGATGTTTTGCCTTCTCGAATCAAGTTAGAAATAGCGGGAGTGACGATCAAAATTTCTTGAGCCATTACCCGACCATATTCACCTGGTTTGGGATTTTTCTTTGATACTAAGGTCTGACTAAAAACTGCTACCAGTGAGTTAGACAACTGCACTCTTACTTGTGTTTGTCTTTCATGGGGAAAAACGTCAATAATCCGGTCAACAGTTTGTGCAGCAGAACTGGTGTGTAGCGTACCAAATACTAAGTGTCCTGTTTCCGCTGCTGAAATCGCCAAAGAAATCGTTTCCAAATCTCGCATTTCCCCCACCAGAATAATATCTGGGTCTTCCCGTAGGGCTGCTTTCAAAGCATTAGCAAAGCTTTTAGTATCTTCACCCAATTGCCGCTGGTGGACTAAGCTTTTGATGGGTTCGTAAACAAATTCAATCGGGTCTTCTACCGTTAAAATATGCTCTGCTTTGGTGCGGTTAATTAAGTCGATCATTGCCGCTAGGGTAGTTGTCTTACCAGAACCAGTAGGACCTGTAACCAAAATCAACCCTCTTGGCTTATCAGACATTTCCCGCACTACATCTGGCAGACCTAATTTTTCAAAGTTAGGAATTTTAGAACTTAATGCCCGCAAACAAGCGGCATAAGCACCACGCTCTTTATAGACATTGACTCGGAAGCGAGCTAAACCCTTTACACCATATGAACAATCCAATTCCCAGGTCTGTTCTAAGGTTTTACGCTGGGTATTGTTGAGCATACTAAAAATCAGTCTTTGACACTGATCTGCGGACATAACCTCGTCGCCGATGGGCGTGAGTTTCCCACTGATGCGGAAGTAGGGAGGCAAACCTGCGGATAAATGCATATCCGAGCCACCCATTTCAATCAGTTGCTCCATCAAGTCTTCAATCATCAATTCCATAGTTCTACTTCCTTTTGTCAGTTGTTTTTGCTTTGTTACTGAACGCTGACTATTGACTAATCTTGAAACCGAGGTGTCATACAATAGGGACAATCCAGCCATTCTGGTTTTAATTCGGCACTACAAGTCCGACAAGTAAGACCGCTCTTGCGTTTGGCTTTTAACTCAGCTTCCAAACCTGTATCAGTAAAAGTCACTCGTTCTACTTCTTCAAGGGTGGTGGCACCTTGGCGCACTAAGTCTAAGCTGTAGGCCAGTAAGGTTTTCATGCCTTCTTCTACTGCTACTTCTTTGATGCGTTCTGTGGGTGCTTCTTGGTTAATTAGGGTTTGCAGGTTTTCGGTGATACGCATGACTTCATAAACACCACAACGTCCTCTGTAGCCAACGCCATTACATGTAGGGCAAACCTGATTTTTAGCTTTGGCTTCTGTAAGTGCTTCTAATGTCAAGGTATTAGCTTTGTAGAAGGTTACTCCCACATCTTGAGAAGCAGATAGACCATAGCGAGCCAGTTCTTCGGTCGTGGGAGTATAGGGAATGCGGCAATCGGAACATACACGCCGCACCAAGCGCTGTGCTAAAACGCCAATTAAGGAGCTAGAAACCATAAAAGGTTCAATGCCCATTTCTCCCAAACGAGCGATCGCTCCTGGGGCATCATTGGTATGTAAGGTAGTTAATACCAAGTGACCGGTCAAAGCAGCTTCAATGGCTGTTTTTGCTGTTTCTTTGTCTCGGGTTTCTCCCACTAGTAAGACATCTGGGTCTTGTCGCAAGAAAGCCCGCAAGGCAGTTGCAAAATCCAGCCCTTTTTCCCGAATTACCTGTACTTGAGTAATTCCTGGCAAACTGTACTCAATCGGGTCTTCTACAGTACTGATATTAATTCCAGGAGAGTTTTTTTCTGCCAGCGCTGAATACAACGAGGTTGTTTTACCAGAACCAGTCGGCCCTGTTACCAAAATCAGACCGAAAGGCTTGCTCACCATATCCTGGACAATCTGCAAAGTCTCCGGGTCAGTAATTAATTTATTTAATCCAAGTTGTGTAGAAGAGTTATCCAAAATCCGCAGCACTACCTTTTCCCCATAGCGACTGGGTAAGGTATTCACACGAAAATCTACCTTCCGTCCCTCAAATATTCGACGGATGCGTCCATCTTGAGGTAAACGCCGTTCTGCAATGTCTAGGTTGGAAATGATTTTAAATCTGGCTGTGACCGCAGGGATGATCTTTTTTGGTAGTTCGGGGAAGGCTTCACTCAGCACGCCATCCTTCCGAAAACGAATGCGTAAATTTTCTTCCTGTGGTTCGATGTGAATATCAGAAACTTTCTCATGTAAAGCTTTAGCAAGAATTCTATTCACAAGGCTGATGACCGGGGCATCCTCCGCACCCTTCATTGCCGCCCCCAAGTCAGCCTCCATATCCTCAGGGGCATCTTCTAAATCGAGATTGCCAAGATTTTCTAAATCCTGATTGATATCTGTAAACTTTTCTTGTTCTAGGTGCTTTTGCCGTACAGCCAACTCATCCAAGTATTGGTTGATCAGCTGCTGATAATCTTCCTGTGCGATCACCATCCGCTGTAATGCCAATCCTTGTGGGCGCAAAATGCGGTTCAAGTCATCCGAAGCTTCTAGATTATCCGGAGCAACCATTGCCACTAAAACACATGGAGGGTTTTGGTCTTCGTTTTTTGATAGTGGCACTAAGCGATGACGACGACAGATATCGACGGGGATCAGGGTTTCAATCAGGTTCCCCACCATCGTGCTGCCAATGTTGTTGACTTCCGGATCGAGGAATTCAACACCGTAAAGTATTTTAAGTTCAAATAGCTGCTGTTTCTTATACTGCCTAAGGAACTCAGGTGATAGTTGTCGCCCAGTGATTGACTCCAGCACTTCCGTTAGGGGTCTGCCAGACTTGCGGCTTTCAATCAGCGCCTGCCTCATCTGTTCGGTATTGACATAGCCAGACTGTACTAGCTTGTTGCCAAAGGGTGAAAACTCTGTTCTTGTAGTTAGAGCGGTACTGCGCCGTTGTGGTGACGAGTGGGTCATAAGTGAGCAATGAGTAGGGAAAACCTCTGGTTAAAGTATTCCCAGGCTGGGGCACAGAATTTTCATTTACACTTAGCAAATTCATTGCAATCGTAGGATGAAGTGTAAAGGATGAAAGATAAAAAATGAAGTGTGAAGGGGGTGCAAGGGCGTAGTACCTGTACTGTGAAGTGTGAAGTATAA
Source organism: Nostoc minutum NIES-26 (assembly GCA_003326215.1). Classification (GTDB taxonomy): domain Bacteria; phylum Cyanobacteriota; class Cyanobacteriia; order Cyanobacteriales; family Nostocaceae; genus Dendronalium; species Dendronalium minutum. Next base: position 29,867 of record LXQD01000098.1, read on the forward strand.
AATTTCAATCTTCACCCTTTTACCTTGATATTTAGTCTTTCATCCCTACTCGTTCGGGTTAACCGCACTTAGAGCGTCTGCGCTAAGGTGTTCACCATTTGTCACAATAAGAGGACAGTGACATCATTTCCAGGAATATGTCGGCAAAAAAATCAGCTTCAGCTGCAAGCCTTGAATAGCAATGGTTGCAAGTTGTGGTAATTCACTGCCGTAAACAGCATCTGGGATGAGTAGACAATGATGGACGAAAATAAACAAATAAACAATATAAGCCAGCAATTGGGTGAACCAACAGAGGTAAAGCAAGTAATGATGAGCGACTCCCCAACCCAAATCAATTTCAACGAATCTGGCAGCGAGGTTACTGAGCAAGTGGCAGCCCCAAATAATGTGGGAGATACGACACTTACACCAGAAAATGGCATCGCTGCATCTGAGAAAACAGAAGCAGAAACAGCAGCTTTGACAGAATTGACTCAACAAATCGAGTCTCTCAAAGCGCAACTAGAAGAACGCAATACTCAATACATGCGGATTGCCGCAGATTTTGAGAATTACCGTAAACGTACTAGCAAAGAAAAAGAAGAACTAGACGCACAGGTGAAGCGGAACACGATTCTGGAATTGCTGCCAATAGTCGATAATTTTGAACGGGCACGATCGCACCTCAAGCCGCAATCTGAAGGTGAGATGACAATTCACAAAAGTTATCAAGGAGTTTACAAACAATTGGTAGATTCCTTGAAACGCTTAGGTGTGGCACCCATGCGTCCTGAAGGTCAAGAATTCGATCCCAACCTGCATGAGGCAGTAATGCGGGAACCTACGGATGAACATCCTGAAGGAACAGTGTTAGAAGAGTTAGTACGCGGATATTATTTGGGCGATCGCGTGCTGCGCCATGCCATGGTGAAGGTGGCTGCTCCCAAGGAAGACACACCACCTGCATCGGAAGATCGGGCGAGTCCAGCTGCCAGTTAGGCTGTAGTTGCTCGCCTCATTGACCAAAAGTGCCTAGGTTCTAGCAAGGGCGAGCATCGCATATCTTCACAAGGATGAGGCTGTTGAGGTTTGTCAAACTTTAGCAGCCTGCCTTTTGATACCAGCTCGTTCGTATGTAGAAAGCGGTTTTCTCAAAACCAGCCGACCCTAGGGCAACTTTCTGTGTTTCTACTGCAATAGCAGACTCACACAAGTTGTCGTGCGCTTTAGCCCGTACAAAAAGATAGCCCGCGAAATATCACGGCAGAAGCATTCAGTAAAAATACTGTACGTATGGGAAAAGTTATTGGGATCGACTTAGGCACAACTAACAGTTGCGTCGCAGTTTTGGAAGGTGGACAACCGATTGTAATCGCCAGTTCTGAAGGCGGACGAACCACTCCTAGTATTGTGGGATTTGGCAAGGGTGGCGATCGCTTGGTCGGTCAGCTGGCAAAGCGCCAAGCCGTAACTAATGCTGAGAACACAATTTACAGTATCAAGCGATTCATCGGTCGTCGCTGGGAGGATACTGACACCGAACGCGATCGCGTACCTTATAGCTGTGTCAAAGGTAGAGACGATACCGTTGATGTCCACATTCGCGGACGTAACTACACACCCCAAGAAATATCCGCCATGATCCTGCAAAAGCTCAAACAGGATGCGGAAAACTTCTTAGGTGAAGCCGTGACTCAGGCGGTAATTACCGTACCCGCATATTTCACAGATGCTCAAAGACAAGCAACTAAAGACGCTGGTACGATTGCTGGGCTAGAAGTCTTGCGGATTATCAACGAACCAACCGCTGCTGCTTTAGCCTTCGGGTTGGATAAGCAAGACCAAGAGCAGTTAATTTTAGTCTTTGACTTGGGAGGCGGTACCTTCGACGTATCTATCTTGCAACTAGGGGATGGAGTTTTTGAAGTTAAGGCCACTTGCGGCAACAACCAACTGGGTGGAGACGACTTTGACAACTGTATCGTTCGTTGGATGATTGAACGCTTCCAGCAACAAGATAAAATTGACCTTTCTCAAGATAAAATGGCGCTGCAACGCCTACGCGAGGCGGCAGAAAAGGCTAAAATTGAACTCTCCAACATGGCGAATACCTCCATCAACTTGCCATTCATCACTGCCGATGAAACAGGACCGAAGCACATGGAGATGGAACTCAGTCGCTCTAAATTTGAAGACCTGGCAGCACAGTTAATCGAAGCTACCATCGAACCGATGATCCAGGCGTTGAAGGATGCAGACCTGAAACCACAAGATATAGATCGGATTATTTTGGTGGGTGGCTCGACTCGGATTCCCGCAGTCCAAAACGCCCTCATCAAGTTTTTTAATGGTAAAGCCCCCGATCGCTCTGTTAATCCTGACGAAGCAGTAGCATTGGGAGCTGCTATTCAAGCTGGAGTACTAGGTGGTGAAGTTGATAATCTTCTTCTGTTAGATGTCACCCCGTTATCCTTGGGAATTGAAACTTTGGGAGAAGTGTTCACCAAAATTATTGAACGTAACACTACAATTCCTACCAGCAAGTCCCAAGTGTTTTCCACAGCAGTTGATGGGCAAACCTCAGTGGAAATTCACGTTCTCCAGGGTGAACGGGCAATGGCAAGGGATAATAAGAGTCTCGGCAAGTTTCTCTTGGCAGGAATTCCCCCCGCTCCCCGTGGCGTACCACAAATAGAAGTATCTTTTGAAATCGATGTCAACGGTATCCTCAAGGTTGGTGCTCAAGACAAAGGCACAGGTAGGGAGCAAAGTATTCGGATTACTAATACGGGTGGCTTGAGTACTAATGAAGTAGAACGAATGCGGCAAGAGGCAGAAGTCTTTGCTGAAGACGACAGAAGACGCAAAGAATTGGTGGAACTCAAAAACCAAGCAGATAATCTTTTGGCTAGCTATGAATCTACCTTGAAGGATAATGCCAACTTGATTGGCGAGCAGATGAAAGCTTTGGCTCAGGAAAAAGTCACACAACTCCGAGCTGTCATGAATAATCCTGGAATTTCCCTCCAGGAATTTCGCGCCTGCTTGGATGACTTCCAACAAAATCTGTTTGCAATTGGTGCAGATGTTTACAATCGAGCTAACGATCAAAACAGTGATGAGGTTGAAGAGGTTTCAGATAGTCAGTTGCCTTCAGACTTGGATCGTCACATGAATGGAACGCTAATACCACAATTCAACTTTGATTTTGATGATGAAAACACTGCACAGGCTGATTACGAGGCGATAGATTAGAGATTAGGGATTGGGTATTGGGTATTGGGGATGAGGGATTAAAAAAATTATTTCCTAATTACCCAATCTCCATTGCCCCTAATTCCCAGAGGGAACCCCGAGTTTCCCAGTCCCTAAGTTTGCTAGATTGTAGAAGCAAATTGGTGTGAACTAAATTGTGTCCAAATACAAAAGCGATCAAATGCATATGGGGGGTTTTCCACACCTGATGGTGCGGCTAGCCCCTCTAGTTCATAAGGGGGTTTTCCCATTCTACGTAGCACAATTGTAAAAGAGACAGGCTCAGGTAGAGATCAATCTAACGGTCTGCTTCCTCTACTGCTAAATTGGGTAGCTTTTTTCGTCTTTGATGGGAAAGCACCTGTTCCTAAAAACTAACTAGTGATTTTTGTAAAAGGTAAAAGGTAAAAGGTAAAATCAATTATTAATAAAAATTAACTTTTGCCTCCTGCCTTCTGCCCTACCCTTCTCCTAACGGAGACGCTACGCGTAGCTTGCTTCCCCGTTGGGGTACGGGACGCTAAGAGCGAATGGGTGACGCTCGGTCGCGTCGTAGCGTCTCCCCTTGGGAGAAGACTCGCGTTTAGCTGCGCTAACGGCAGTTCCTCTACTTGGGATCTTCCCAAAACGGACTGCCTCACCGCCAAGACGGGGGCTACCTCACCGCACTGCTTCACCTCCTGCTTTCTGCCTTCTGCTTTCTTCCTTCTGCTTTCTTCCTTCTAACTTTTACCTTTGTTATATGGCCCGCGACTACTACGAAATTCTGGGTGTCTCTCGTGACGCCGACAAAGAAGAAATCAAACAAGCCTATCGCCGTTTAGCCCGGAAGTATCACCCAGATGTCAACAAAGAACCGGGGGCGGAGGAGCGCTTTAAGGAAATTAACCGCGCTTATGAAGTACTTTCCGAGCCAGAAACTCGAGAGCGTTACAACCGTTTTGGTGAAGCAGGTGTCTCTGGTGGTGCTGGTGTCGGCTTTCAAGATATGGGTGACATGGGTGGTTTTGCCGATATTTTTGAAAGCATTTTTAGTGGCTTTGCTGGTGGCGGTGTGGGTGGTCAAACGCAAAGACGGCGCAGCGGACCGGTGCGGGGCGATGACTTACGGCTAGATCTGAAGTTAGATTTTCGAGAAGCGGTATTTGGTGGTGAAAAAGAAATTCGGATTTCGCATCTCGAAACTTGTGAAGTCTGTAGCGGATCTGGTGCTAAACCAGGAACTCGCCCTCGGACTTGTGCAACTTGTAGTGGTTCGGGTCAAGTACGTCGTGTCACCAGAACGCCTTTTGGTAGCTTTACCCAAGTCTCCACTTGTCCCACCTGCAACAGCACGGGAATGGTAATTGAAGACAAATGTGATTCTTGTGATGGTAAGGGTACAAATCAAGTCACCAAGAAACTCAAAATTACTATTCCAGCCGGGGTAGACAATGGTACCCGTTTGCGGATATCCCAAGAAGGAGATGCAGGTCAACGTGGTGGTCCTCCTGGGGATTTGTACGTTTACTTGTTCGTAAATGAGGATGAAGAATTCCAAAGAGATGGCATCAACGTTCTTTCAGAAATTCAAGTTAGCTACTTACAAGCGATTTTAGGCTGCCGTCTGGAAGTCAACACAGTAGATGGGCCAGTAGAACTGATTATTCCAGCTGGAACCCAGCCAAATACGGTTATGAAGTTAGAAAATCGCGGTGTACCTCGTTTGGGAAATCCTGTTAGTCGAGGCGATCATCTGCTAACGGTATTAATTGATATTCCGACCAAAGTGACCCCAGAGGAGAGAGAACTGCTGGAGAAGCTGGCTAAAATTAAGGGAGACCGTACTGGTAAAGGTGGTCTAGAAGGATTCTTGGGAAATCTATTTAAGTGATGAGTCTATCTTCCTTATCAACTCCCGATGCTCAACTCGATTTGCGCGGCACCCCTTGCCCGATCAATTTTGTTCGGACAAAACTACGTCTGGAACAAATGTCGCCGGGAAGTTTGCTGGAAGTTTGGCTAGATACCGGAGAACCAATTGAGCAGGTTCCTGATAGCCTCACAATGGCAGGTTATCAAGTAGAACAAATTATAGACTGCACTGGCTATTTTTCCCTGTTAGTCCGCCGTCCTGTGACTGCCTAATGAAAGGGGAAGTTATTTCTACTACCGGACAGTTAGTCGGTACGGTACTAGCTGTACAAGCAAATTTTTATCGAGTACAGCTGGATTTAGAAGACACGGAGACACAGGGACGCGGAGACACAGAGAGTTTTTTCTCCGCGTCCCCGCGTCTCACCATTTCCGTTTCTTCCACTCCCCCTATCCTCCTCTGTACCCGCAGAACACGCTTAAAAAAAATTGGGCAACAGGTGATGGTAGGCGATCGCGTAGTCGTGGAAGAGCCAGATTGGGCTGGAGGACGAGGAGCAATCGCTGATGTCTTAGCTCGTCAAACTGAGCTAGATCGTCCACCAATCGCCAATGCCAACCAAATCTTACTAGTATTTGCTGTCGCTGACCCACCGTTAGAACCTTATCAACTCAGTCGATTTCTAGTTAAGGCTGAGTCTACTGATTTAGATGTGCTTTTATGCTTGAATAAAAGCGATTTAGTCTCACCAGAGGAACAACAACAAATCAACGATCGCCTTTTAGCTTGGGGCTATCAACCGTTATTTATCAGCGTCAAAAATCAGCTAAATATCGACCAAGCAGCTAAACATTTGAGCAATAAAATTACTGTAATTGCTGGCCCTTCTGGTGTGGGTAAATCCAGCCTAATTAATGCGCTGATTCCCAACACTAACCTGCGAGTGGGTGAAGTTTCCGGCAAACTAGCTCGTGGTCGCCACACTACTCGCCATGTAGAATTATTTGAATTACCAAGTGGTGGGTTGCTGGCAGATACTCCTGGCTTTAATCAACCCGATCTGGATTGTCCACCTGAAGAATTAGCACATTATTTTCCAGAAGTCAGAGAACGGTTAGCAGGTGCTAACTGTCGATTTAGTGATTGTCTGCATCGAGATGAACCTGATTGTGCAGTGCGGGGAAACTGGGAACGTTATCAACATTATTTAGAATTTTTGGATGAAGCGATCGCTCGTCAAACTCTGCTTAATCAACAAGCAGATCCGGAATCTACTCTGAAGTTAAAAACCAAAGGCAAAGGGCAGAGTCAATACGAACCCAAACTGGAAAGTAAAAAATATCGCCGTCTTTCTCGGCGGACTCAACTGCAAGCATTGCAAGATTTGTATCAGGACGAGGAATAGGGATTGGGAAACTCGGTACCTCCTCTGGGGATTGGGGATTGGTAAGTGAGGAAGAGTTCTACCAATCCCCAATCTTTTAAGAACAAACATTTTCTGGTGTGGAAAGGTATTGTATTGGGAAAAAATCACGAAATACTATAACGATCCCGATAAAGTCTTAAAATATTGTTAATTTCGGCCACACTCCTCGACCTTCAACTTACAAGTACCACCCCAGAATCATTATGGCTATTGGCTACGTCGCGCTTGTACTCCACGCACACCTGCCCTTCGTTCGTCACCCAGAAAGTGACTATGTGTTGGAGGAGGAATGGCTCTATGAAGCCATTACTGAAACCTACATTCCTTTATTGAAAGTATTTGAAGGCTTAAAGCGAGACGGCATCGACTTTAAAATCACGATGAGTATGACACCACCTTTAGTGTCAATGCTCCGCGATCCACTGCTACAAGAACGCTATGACGCACACTTAGGTCAACTAGAAGAACTTATAGAACTGGAGGCTGAGCGTAATGTCCACAATGGCCATATTCGTTATTTAGCCGAGCATTACGCTACTGAGTTTAACGAAGCACGTCAGATATGGGAAAGCTACAAAGGTGATTTGGTAACAGCTTTTAAGCAGTTCCAAGACTCCAATAACCTAGAAATCATCACTTGCGGTGCTACTCACGGCTATTTACCGCTGATGAAAATGTATCCGCAGGCTGTGTGGGCACAAATTCAGGTAGCTTGCGAACACTACGAACAAACCTTTGGAAAAGCGCCCAGAGGCATTTGGTTACCGGAATGCGCCTACTATGAAGGTGTAGAGCGAATGCTGGCAGATGCTGGCTTGCGCTACTTCCTTACCGATGGGCATGGTATTCTTTATGCCCGTCCCCGTCCGCGCTTTGGCACATACGCCCCGATTTTTACAGAAACTGGTGTCGCCGCTTTTGGTCGAGATCATGAATCTTCCCAGCAGGTATGGTCTTCTGAAGTGGGATATCCTGGTGCAGCCGAATATCGGGAATTTTACAAAGATTTGGGCTGGGAAGCTGAATATGATTACATCAAGCCCTACATCATGCCTAACGGTCAGCGGAAAAATACAGGGATTAAGTATCACAAAATTACTGGACGTGGCTTAGGGCTTTCAGATAAGGCACTCTACGATCCTTATTGGGCACGGGAAAAGGCTGCCGAACACGCTGCTAACTTCATGTATAATCGGGAGCGACAAGCTGAACACCTCCATGGTATAATGCAACGTCCACCGATTATTGTTTCACCCTACGACGCAGAATTATTTGGGCATTGGTGGTATGAAGGTCCTTGGTTCATTGATTACCTGTTCCGCAAATCATGGTATGACCAAGGAACTTATGCGATGACCCATTTAGCAGATTATTTACGGGCAGAACCGACACAGCAAGTTTGCCGTCCTTCCCAATCGAGTTGGGGTTATAAAGGATTCCATGAGTATTGGTTGAATGAAACGAATGCTTGGGTTTACCCGCATTTGCACAAAGCCGCAGAAAGAATGATTGAGATATCGCACCTAGAACCAGAGGATGAATTGCAGTGGCGAGCGCTTAACCAAGCGGCACGGGAACTACTATTGGCGCAATCTTCTGACTGGGCGTTTATCATGCGGACAGGAACAATGGTGCCTTATGCAGTCCGACGGACGCGATCGCACCTCATGCGGTTCAACAAGCTCTACGAAGACGTGAAAATCGGTAAAATCGACAGCGGTTGGCTAGGAAAAGTAGAGTTAATGGATAATATCTTCCCTGAAATCAACTACCGCGTCTACCGTCCTTTGTAATCACAATAAAGATTTCGGCACACCCTCCAAAAAGCAAAACCCCCAGTCTTGCTACTGGGGGTTGTTTTTATCGACATACTAGCAAGTGACCTTTACTATTATTGATAATATAAATAAAATGCATTTTTCGGCTTTAATTTTAATACCACCAGATACAGATAATATAAAAGCAAAAGTAGAGAAAATAGTTTACCTTATATTTGTGTTGCTTTAAAATACCATATTTAATTTATTAAATGATAGAAACACAAAATAATTTAGTATGTTTTCATTTAAAAACTTAGCTTTATCGGACATTTTATAGAAAATTAACAGTAAAATACCAACCCAATCAGCTGCGTAATCAAAAAAGCGATCGCTCCCCATACCCACCTGTGAAATACTATCAACAACAACCAAACGCCTTCCCCAGCGATTATCTAAATAATTTGTGGGGAGAAATCCAAGCTTGTCCTTACTTTGCTATCAACAACCTCAACCGCGATTTTGTCGGTACTAAGGGATTTTCTCTAGTATTCCAACGATCGCACTTAGCACAAGTCGAGCAGCAGTTTCCCTACTTCAAGCCTTATCTGGATTTAGCTCTCCAGACTAACTGTAACGCTTTTTACCTCAATCCTTTACAGCTAAAGGAAGGCTCCCGCGTCGATCCGCATATCGATCGCTCTCTGCGTTCCTACTGCAAAACCATTGAGCCGCCTTTACTTGTCAGTGTCCTCTATGTGCGAGTACCTCCCAACCTGGAGGGAGGAGAACTCGTTTTGCGATCGCACAAACGTCAACTTGGGCAGATTAAGCCTCAGGTGAATACTTTACTTTATTTTCAGGGTGATTTAACCCACTCTGTCAATGCTGTGAAAACCCCAGGAAATCGCCTGAGTTTAGTTTGTGAACAGTATAGTTTGAGCGAGGCTGAACTCCAAGAAATCCCAACATTTACAGTAGAGTCAAGAGCAGTTCAGTCTCCGAAAAAGCAAAGAAAGTATGCCTAATAGCCTGGTTCTTCACCTGCTTTCTAATCCACAAAATCGAACTTTTAGCAAGCAATTCAGATTGATGGAAAAGATGTGAGCCAGCCAAATTGAATAGCGGTATCAACTGCGATCGCGGCTATTGCAAACCATAGTACACTTTCACCAGCTAGCACTAGACAAGGTAAAATATCGGCATTCCAACCAACTTCTATCTGAGTTAATCCCCGTACAAAGCCAAAGGCCAGCACACCACCAGCTTTGATTTGAGGATTTTTATCTGAGCGGATGATATAGCGATAAGTGACACCAAAAAGCAAACCGCAAATAGCTGCGATCGCTACACTCACGTACCAGTGCCAATCAAAATCAATTTGTAGAGAGGCGAGTCTGGGGAAATACTTTGCCAAAACTAAAGTGTTTATAAGACTGGCGATCGCGAAAGCAAAACATAAAGAAAAACCCCCAACAAATCCAGCTTTCAGAGATTCTAAGCGTTCAGCCATGAGTTGACGATCTGAAATTCCGTTCATTTTATACCGTTTCTTTTTGAAGCTGCGCCAAACTCTCTTAATCTCTCATTTCTTGGCATTCTTGGCGGTTCGTTATTCTTATATATTCGGAATTTCGATCGTAAATTCGGTTCCCATACCTGGCTGAGACTTGACTTTTAATATGCCATTATGTTTTTCCACGATAATTTGATGAGCGATAGACAAGCCAAGTCCAGTGCCTTTACCAACGGGTTTTGTAGTAAATAAAGGCTCAAACAACCGATGTTTAACTCGTTCGGGAATACCCATCCCATTGTCAGCAATCCGAATTACAATCCATTGTTCAGAATTTATTTCTGTTGCAATTTTAATCTGAGGAATTCCATTGTTCATTTTGCCTTGTATTATGGCTTCATCCATGGCATCAATTGCGTTTGCCAAAATGTTCATAAATACTTGATTCATCTGCCCGATATAACAGTTTACCAGTGGCAATTTTTCATAACACCTAATAACTTCAATACCGGGGCGATCGCCATTAGCTTTGAGGCGATGTTGCAAAACCATCAACGTACTATCTAGCCCTAGGTGCAAATCCGCAGGTAGTTTGGCATCACTATCTGAGCGAGAGAAGCTACGCAGTGAAGTAGAAAGGTGCTGAATTCTTTCCGTTCCGAGTTTGAGTGAATTCAAGATTTTTGGCAAATCTTCGAGAACAAAATTGAGATCCAAGTCTTCAATAGCAGTCGTAATTTTGGCTGTTGGGTTGGGATAATTTTGTTGATAGAGTTGAAGAATATAAGTTACTCCTGCAAGGTATTCTTGCAAAGGTGGAATATTACTACTGATAAAGGTAATGGGGTTATTGAGTTCATGTGCAATGCCAGCGATTAACTCTCCCAGTGTTGATAATTTCTCTTGCTGCACTAGTTGGACTTGAGCATTTTGCAAAGCAGTAGTGCGATCGCGAACTTGTTCTTCCAAGGATTCAGTCAGTTGTTTAAGTTGTAAATGCACGCGGACTCTGGCAATGACTTCCTCATGAGCAAACGGTTTGGGGATATAGTCTACTGCGCCCAGAAAAAATCCTTTTGTTTTGCTTTCCGTATCCGCTAAGGCTGTGGTGAAAATAATCGGAATGTTTTCGGTAAGAGGGTTGGCTTTGAGGCGACGACAAGTTTCAAATCCGCTAATACCTGGCATTTGTACATCCAGCAAAATCAACTCTGGTTGATTGCGTTCGGCTTGAGCGATCGCACTTTCTCCATCAACTGCAACACGGAAACGAAACCCCTCACTATTGAGTGCTTCGCACAGAACAGATAAATTTGTGGGATTATCATCCACAATCAAAATAAATCCAGATTTTTCGGTCTTACTCATGATGGATTGTTCAATAAAAGAATTCAGTAGTCAGTAGTCAGAATTCAGAATGGAATTAGCATAACTAGTTAGTAACTTACTAACTTCCTCAAGTTGAAGGATTAATTCTGATGTATCACAATATCCAAGATCGTTTGAAAGAATTAGATAGTGGCGACATTCTTCTAAAGAACCTTGTGATATGTTCAAAAATCGTGCTTTATCTGCTGTCCCCTTTTCTTAAATCCTTCTGCTATATTTGCTGGAATCAAAATTGCTGCTCTTCTAAACTGAGATGTTAATCCATATATTTCAGATTTAGAAAATCGATCAGTAAATTGGTATACTGATAAAACAAATCGATGTGCTTTTTGCCAAACTATCAAGTCTTCAAATGTTTTTGCAGGTTGTCTCATTGATTCTGACCTCTGAATTCTGACTCCTGAATTCCGACAATAAAAGTTTCCAACCGTTTGAGTTGAAAATTGCTAGCAAGCTGCATAATTTGCTGAGCAAAAGCGCTTAGCTGTTCATCAGATGCTGAAAGTTGCTGAGCCATTTCTATAATTATTTGAATATCGCCGTCTTGTGTCAGTTCGAGTAACTGTTGTAAAACTTCGTTAGCAGGATAAATCATCTCAACTGGATTATCCATACCATCTACATCGGTTTTTATGATTGCGTCAGCCTTGCCGTCAAAAATCCATTTGAGTTGCAAAAATTGTCGTAGCAGTTCCAGCAGCGTTTCCGCTTCTACAGGCTTTGGTAGAAATGCATCTGCACCTACATCGATACTCTTATATTGGTCAGTGGCAAACACACTCGCTGACGAAGCGATGATAGAAATCTCTTTAAATGGGGAAGACTGACGCAAACGTGTGATGAACCCAAATCCATCTAATATAGGCATTACTAAATCGGTGATAATCAAGTCTGGTTTGTGGGCTAGAGCTTGTTCCCATCCTTCTTTACCCTGACTAGCTTCTACGACAGTAAACCCGACTGGCTCTAGTAAATTTACAATTACCGAACGGTTTTCCCATTTGTCATCTGCAATCAAAATAGTGCGCCTTGGCCCTTCATAACCAATAATGGTTCCCTGTTCAACTACTCTTGAAACCTTTGCCCACTCTTTAGATTCTGATAATTGCACTTCAAACCAGAAAGTGCTACCGTTACCAAATTCACTTTGTACTTGAATTTGACCACCCATCAACAAAACAATTTGTTGGCTGATAGCTAATCCCAAACCTGTACCTTCAGTTTGTCGTTTCTGATTTCCTACTTGCTCAAAGGGCAAGAAGATTTTCTCGACTTGCTCAGGGGTGATACCGGTACCAGTGTCTATTACCTCAAAGCGGATTTTGTATGTCATTTTTTCATGGTTATTTAATTCTTGACTTATGACCTTGACCTTGAAAGTAACGCTGCCTTGATGAGTAAATTTAATGGCATTACTAAGCAAGTTAATCAACACTTGCCGCAAGCGTTTTTCATCAGCATGAATGCCTGTTGGCAAATCAGGATCGAGTTGGACGTGAAAGGCAATGACTTTTTGTTCTGCGCGGATGCGGCATATTTCAATTACACTATCGATAAATGCAGGCAAGTAGAAATCAACACAATGCAATTCCAACTTTCGGGCTTCTATTTTAGATAGATCCAAGACATCATTAATCAGAGTTAATAGATGGGAACCACATTGGTAAATGACACCAACTCCTTTACGTCCTTTTTCAGTTAAAGCTTCTGTGCGTTGGAGGATTTGAGTGTAGCCGAGGATACCGTTAAGAGGTGTACGTAGCTCATGACTCATATTGGCAAGGAATTCACTCTTGGCCTCGCTGGAGTTTTTGGCAACTTCCTCTGCTTGGCGTAATTCTTGCTCGATGCGCTTGCGCTCTACAATTTCCGTTGAAAGCACTCGATTGATAGCTTCTAACTGGGCAGGACTGGGTAGTATCAGAGCTTGAGGCATGAGAGAAATTAACGCAAATGCCGTATAAATTGAAATAATCGCAGTTAAAGCTTTTAAACCACCTGAAATCCAGTAATCTGGATGCCAGAGTGTCCAAATTTCTATCAAGTGTCCAGTACCGCAGGCAATAATAAAAGCACCAAATAATAGAAAGACTCCGTTGAAAGGAACATCTTTGCGCTGGGAAATAAAGTAGATCAGTAGAAAAGGAATCGAATAATACGCGAGGGCGATGGTGGCATCAGAAATAATGTGCAGCCAAACTAGTCCAGTTTTCCAGAGATAACAATGTCCGTGGGGAATAAAACCGATTGAGTGGAAAGGATAGTTGAAAGTCAACATGATGCTAGAGGTTACTAGATTTGAAATATCTGTAACCGTTAGTATTCCCATCTGTACGAGTAGTGAAGCGCGATCGCAATTTTTTTTACAGTTGTCTCTATTGTGGAGTTCGAGAGAAGATGATGCCTTGTTTGCGATCCCTGCTTTCCCAGTATGATAAATATTAGAAACGTTTTGTAATTGTTCTAAAAATTAAGACTATGGCGATTTTGACACTAGGTTGGGTATCACTCTTGGTCGTGTTTACTTGGTCAATTGCAATGGTAGTTTGGGGACGCAACGGATTGTAGAGGAATTGTGGAAAGTCCATTCCTGAGTATTTTGGCTTTAGTTGCTTTTGTGCTGCTAGTAGCGGTTACTGGTGGCATTGGATATTTGACGCTGGCAGATTGGCGCGATCGCCGTCGCCGAGAACAAGAAAAACGCGAACTCCGACGTACATCTCCCAAGCGGCGATAATTCGTTTGTGGTTGCACAATATTTTTGTAGGGACAGGATAAGGGAACTTTCACAAAGAAATTACTCTGTGCCATTGTTTTTTGACTTTTAACGGTCAAAAATCAAATATTGGCTAGTGGTATTTTTTTGATTTGAAAGTCTCTAATATCGTGTCCCTACAATGTTTTATCTACATGCATAGGAAATAACTGTTACCTTTTCCATTACTAGGGGAATCATAAGATTGAAGACTTTCAATATTTAAAGTTCCACTGAGAATGGAAAACTCTTCTAGTCCCCAACTTATACAAACACCTCCAGACCAACAAGAATATAAGCTAGATACAACATGTTACCAGCATCAGGGCGAGCAACAAAAAGCTTTATCTAGAGTAATTGCTCATATTCGTCAATCTCTTGATACTGACACCATATTTAAAATTACCGTCACTGAAGTGCGACAACTGCTGAACACTGACCGAGTTGGAGTGTTTCGTTTTTATCCTGAGTTGGAATGGGAAGGAGAATTTCTCTACGAGGATGTGGGAGTAGGATGGGGTTCAGCACTAACAGCCAAACTACGCGACCACTGCTTTGCTGCGGAGTTTGCCGGACTCTATCAGCAAGGTCGGATTAAAGCAATAGCTGATATCTATGAAGCTGGCGTGAGTGATTGCCATGTCCAGATTTTAGAAAGATTCCAAGTACGTGCCAATATAGCTGCCCCCCTGATGAAAGGTAAAGATTTATGGGGATTGCTGTGCATTCATCAGTGTAGTAGCCCTCGGCAATGGGAAGCATCAGAAATTGAGTTTGTGCAACTAATTGCCGAACATCTAGGAGTTGCATTGCAGCAAGCAGATTACCTAGAACAGGTACAAATACAATCGGCACAACTAGCACAAGCAAAAGCGAGGGAAAAAGTAGCAGAATGGCAGAAAACCATAGCTATAACTATTGAAAAAATTCGCCAGTCTCTCGACTTGGAAAGCATTTTCCGTATAAGCACCGCAGAAATTCGCCAACTACTACATGCTGACCGCGTAGCTATCTATCGCTTCAATCCAGATTGGAGTGGCGAATTCGTATTTGAATCAGTAGCAGAGGGTTGGTCTTCCCTCATGTATGAGCAGTTACGACAACCACAATTGTGTGAAAATGTCAGCGAGTGTAGTGTCAAAGATTTAGCCCAAAGCCCAATTGTAGATACTTATTTACAAGCTACAGGAGGCAGTGTCTTTACTAGGGGCGAAGTATACCGTGTTTGTAATGATATTTACAATGCTGGTTTTAGCGATTGCTACATTAAAATTTTAGAGATTTATCAAGCAAAAGCTTATGTAATCATCGCTATTTACCACGGTCAAAAGCTCTGGGGCTTACTAGCAGTCTACCAGAACACCGGACAACGCCATTGGCAAGAAGATGAGGTGTACTTGCTCACCCAAGTTAGCACCCAGCTCGGTGTAGCTTTGCAGCAGGCAGAATTCTTACAGCAAATGCAGAGCCAAGCAGCTGAACTCAGCAAAGCCGCAGAACGGCAAAGAGGACTGGCGAACACGGTAGAGAAAATTCGTCAGTCTCTTGACATTGACACTATCTTTAAAACCACTACTCAAGAAGTCCGACGACTATTGGAAGTAGAACGAGTAGCAATTTATCGTTTCTATCCTGATTGGAGTGGTGAATTTGTCGCTGATTCCATTGTTGATGGTTGGACACCGATAGTTAAGTCGCAGCCTGTTACAGAACGCGTCCTTTTGCAAGGAACACAAGCAGGTAAGTATGCGCGTAATGAAGTTTTTGTACCGATTCGTCAGGGCGAGAATTTGTGGGGATTGTTAGTAGCTTATCAAAACTCTCAACCCCGTTATTGGCAAGATGATGAAATCAATTTGCTAGCACAAGTTGGCGTACAACTGGGGGTAGCATTACAGCAAGCAGAGACTTTGAAACAAGTACAAGTGCAAGCCGAGCAATTAGCTAAAGCAGCAGAACGAGAACGTAAAGCCACACAAAGACAGAAGACGTTAGCTGCAACGGTAGAAAAAATTCGCCAGTCTCTTGACTTGAAAACAATCTTTGCCACTAGTACTCAAGAAGTCCGGCGACTATTAGAAGTTGACCGAGTCACCATCTATCGCTTCGGTTCTGATTGGAGTGGTGAATTTGTGGCTGAGTCATTAGCTCAGGGTTTGAAACAAGTGCGAGAACTTGTACCTGTAATTGCAGATGATTACTTGCAAAACACCCAAGGAGGAGACTTTGCTAATGGCAAGATTCTGGTTATAGAAGACATTTACAACACCAATTCTTCTATTCGTCATACTGCTTTGCTCGCATTAATGGAAGCTAGAGCATGTATGATTGTGCCGATTTTTCAGGGTGAGAAACTCTGGGGATTACTTGCAGCGTATCAAAATACCGAACCTCGTCATTGGCAAGAGGATGAAGTCGATTTATTGGTACAAATTGGTACTCAATTAGGAGTAGGACTCCAGCAAGCAGAATTGCTCGAACAGACTCAGCGTCAAAAGGAAGAACTCACTCAGACTATCAAAGAATTACAGCATACTCAAAGCCAGTTGATTCAAAGTGAGAAGATGGCTGGCTTAGGACAGTTGGTGGCTGGGATAGCACATGAAATTAATAACCCAATTAGTTTTATCTACGGTAATATCACTTATGTGACTGAACATACCGAAAATTTATTTAAGTTTCTGCGCCTTTACCAAAAAAACTATCCCAGACCAAAAGCGGAAATCCAAACACAAGCAGCAGAACTCGATTTAGATTTCATTGCTGATGACTTGCCCAAAATTCTAACTTCAATGATGATGGGGGCAGAACGCATCTCGCAATTGGTTTTGTCATTACGCACTTTTGCTCGACTTGACGAAGCAGAAATGAAGCCTGTTGACCTTCATGAAGGTATCGACAGCACTCTGTATATTTTGCAACATCGTCTGCAACCACAGACTCATTCTCTTGGTATTGAGGTAGTTAAAGAATATGGGAATTTGCCTTTAGTAGTTTGCTATGCAGCCCAGATGAATCAGGTATTTATGAATATTCTCAACAACGCTATTGATGCTTTAGAACACTCAGCGGTAGGTAGTGAGTATTCAGCAGTCAAGACAAAAACAATAGACAAACCACAGATTCGGATTCGCACAGAAGTTACAGAAGACAATTCTATTCAGATTCGCATTGCTGACAATGGTTGTGGTATTCCCGGCAGTATGCGATCGCGCATTTTTGAGCCTTTCTTTACCACTAAGCAACCTGGTCAAGGTATTGGTCTAGGGCTATCTATTAGTTACCAGATTATAGTGCAAAAACACGGGGGTCAAATCAAGTGTATTTCTGAACCTGGTAACGGTTGTGAGTTCTGGATAGAAATTCCCATACAGTAGTTCTAATGCCAATTATTGTAGTTAGTTATGTTATGAATGCAACCGGGTTTATTCGCTTGATAGTGAAAAACCCATTTTTTTATGCCCTGGTGGTAAGCTAATTGACATTTAATTTGCGTGTTAAAGCAGTATTCAGAAATCAACAGCCAGAATTCAGAAGCTTTCTACATTCTAATTACTAACTCTCCTAACTACGAACATATTGCGAAGTAAATGCATATTAGCTGGTTAGATTTTGTAGCTAATCTTTATGATGACTTGTTCACTTAGTAAACAAAATTGAAGACAGATAAGAACTTTTGTTCTATATGCTCTATAATTTCTCTAATTACGGTATTTCGCTCAAGATACCGTGGATTTTAGGAGTAAATTCTGATGAGCAAGTTGCAACATCCGACACGGTTAGGAGATTACCTAATTGAGGGAATGCAGATTTATGCCGCGAAAACTTTGCAGGCTATGCAGCTTTTGTATCAACGAAAAATCAGAAGTTGGATAAACAAAAGTTCTGTGCAAAGGTTTGTGTGTTTGTTTTTGGTTGGTACTGTTTTGAGTATAGCAGTGGCTGCCTGCTCTGGAAGCGGTTCAGCTTCCAAGGCTGATGTCAAACTCAGGCTTGTCTCATTCTCCGTTACCAAAGCAGCTCACGATCAAATAATTCCCAAATTTGTGCAAAAGTGGAAACAAGAGCATAATCAAAATGTCACTTTTGAGCCAAGTTATGGAGGTTCTGGCGCTCAAGCTGCTGCTGTTATTGCTGGCTCACAAGAGGCAGATATAGTACACCTAGCACTTCCCTTGGATGTCAACAAAATTCAGCAAGCAAGTTTGATTAAATCAGGTTGGGAAATCAAATCTCCCAGAAATGGTATCGTTAGCAGATCCGTTGCCACCATTGTAACCCGCGAAGGAAATCCTAAAAATATCTATACTTGGCCAGACTTAGCAAAAGATGGCGTAACCTTGATTGCCGCTAACCCCAAAACTTCTGGTATTGCTATTTGGGAATTCTTAGCTTTGTGGGGTTCGGTAACTCAAGCAGGAGGTGACGAAACAGCAGCACTAGATTATGTCACCAAAGTTTATAAAAACACCCCTGTGCTGACAAAAGATGCTCGTGAAGCTAGCGATTTATTTTTCCAAAAAGGTCAGGGAGATGTCTTAATTACCTACGAGAACGAGGTAATTTTGGCAGAAAAGAATGGCACGAAACTGCCTTATGTTGTACCAAAAATCAATATTTCTATTGATAACCCTGTAGCTGTAGTCGATAAAAATGTTGACAAGCACGGTACAAGAGAAGTCGCACAAGCATTTGTTGACTACCTTTATTCAACAGAAGCTCAACGAGAATTTGCCAAATTACAATATCGTCCTGTTAACCCTACCGTTGCTCAAGAAGTCTTATCAGAATATCCTCAAGTAGATACATTATTCACGTCTCAAGATTTAGGCGGCTGGGATAACATCGAGAAAAAGTTTTTTGTCGATGGGGCAATTTTTGATAAAGTTCAAACTGCTAAAAAAGCATAAGCTTTAGTTTTTTTAGTGCAGCATTCTCTACTTGCAGATAGATATAAAGCATAAAGAATTCTGTATCACTTTAACTCGATTGATAATTTATGAGCTTTCGTAGCCGATTTAAGGATAGTTTCTGCTTAACATCTTTAATGCTTATTGCCAGCAGCATCACTGCTTGTAACGGCGGACAAGAATTGAAAAGTCAGGTGAGTATTGATGGTGCTGCTGTAGGTTTTCCTATTTCTTTAGCAGTTGCAGAAGAATACGGGAGAGCCAAACCTGAAGCTAAAGTTAGTGTTGCCTCAAGTGGTACTGGTGGTGGTTTCAGTAAATTTTGTAATGGTGATATTGATATTGCTGGTGCTTCTCGTACCATTAGAGATGAAGAAATCAAAAAATGTCAAAGTAAGAAGATTGACTTTGTTGAGTTGCCCGTAGCTTTAGATGGCATCGCCGTGATTGCCAACCGTCAAAATAACTTTGCCAAATGTTTAACTATCAAGGAACTAAGCAAGATTTGGAGCGCTAAATCAGACGGTAAAATCTTGACTTGGAACCAAGTTAATCCCAAGTTTCCTAATCAAAAACTCAAGTTATATGCTCCAGCTTCTGATACTGGAACTTTTGATTATATGACTCAAGCTGTTACCGGCAAAGCCAAGAATGGCCGTACAGACTACACTCCTAGTCATAATCAAAATTTACTAGTACAAGGGGTGTCAGGTGATGCATCAGCCTTGGGTTATGTAGGCATATCTTATTACATTCAAAACCAAGAAAAACTCAATCTAGTAGCTGTAGAAAGTCCTACAGGAAAGTGTCAAAAACCAGTTCCTGTGGATAATGTCATCAAAAATATCTACACACCTTTGTCTCGTCCTCTATTCCTCTATGTCAGTAAAAAATCTTTAGATACTAAGCCAGCAGTCAAAGAATTTGTAGATTTTTATTTAGACAATTCTTGGAAATGGGTAGATAGCGTTGGTTATGTTGCACTACCTGATGAAGCCTACGTCAGAGTAAAACAAAAATTCGCTATTGGTGAAACTGG
This sequence comes from Nostoc minutum NIES-26, assembly GCA_003326215.1. Lineage (GTDB taxonomy): Bacteria > Cyanobacteriota > Cyanobacteriia > Cyanobacteriales > Nostocaceae > Dendronalium > Dendronalium minutum. Next base: position 49,751 of record LXQD01000098.1, read on the forward strand.
TACAAAGTTCAAAAAAGCTAAACCAGGTGAGCCAATTACCAACTTTATTTAAATAAACGGTACTGAATTGTAGTCAAAATTTAACTGTTTATGCAAAGTACAAATTCTCAAGACGATTCATATCAACTATCTAGACAATCACTAGAGAAAAATGCATCTGAAGATATTTCAGAAAAGATTATCGCGGTAATTTTATTTGCTTGTGCGTTAGTTTCTGTTTTGACTACCTTTGGGATTGTCGTAATTATCTTTCAGGAGACATTTGGTTTTTTCCAAGAAGTTTCTTTTGCCCAATTCTTTCTTGATACTAAGTGGACACCTCTATTTGCAGACAGGCATTTTGGTGTTTGGCCCTTAATTAATGGTACTTTCTTAACGACAGCGATCGCCATGGCTGTTGCTATTCCTTTGGGTTTGTCTTCTGCCATTTATTTAAGTGAATATGCCCAACCCAAAGTAGCAGCAATTTTACGCCCAGCAGTAGAACTTTTGGCAGGAATACCAACAGTAGTCTATGGATACTTTGCACTGTTGTTCGTCACACCATTAATACGGAATGTGATTCCTCTAGAAATATTCAATGCTTTAAGTGCAGGATTAATGATGGGGGTAATGATTACTCCTACTGTTGGTTCTATCAGCTTAGATGCTATTCGAGCAGTTCCCCGGTCTTTGCGAGAGGGCGCTTACGCTATAGGTATCACTAAACTGGAAACCATTTTTAGAGTCGTTCTCCCAGCAGCACTTTCTGGAATTATAGCCTCGATTATTCTAGGTATTTCTCGTGCTGTAGGTGAAACAATGACTGTTCTCATCGCCGCAGGACTACAGCCAAAACTGACTGTTAACTTTGCAGAATCAATAGAAACGATGACAGCTTACATGGCACAAATCTCTGGTGGTGATAGTCCGCGTGGTAGTCTCAATTTCAAGACTTTATATGCCGTAGGTGCTGTTTTATTCCTAATCACCCTAACTTTGAATATTGTTAGTTACTGGATTGCTAATCGTTATAAAGAAAAGTACGAGTAATAAGCATGGCTACAAGTTATCAACGAGATAATTCTTGGGAATCTACAACAGAATTTGCTGATAATGTTGAGAGTAGGGAAACATTAGGAAAAGTATTTGAAATAGTTTTTTTGTTAGGGTTAATGATTGGTTTATTTATCCTAGCTTTGCTACTTTTTGATATTTTCCGAGATGGAATTGGGAGATTTTTGACACCTGGGTTTTTGACAGAAACTCCTTCTCGTTTTCCCGACCAAGGTGGGATTCGTCCTGCTATTGTCAGCAGTATTCTTTTAGGATTAATTGTCATTGTAGTGACAGTACCAATTGGTGTCGGAGCAGCTTTATATCTCGAAGAATACGCACCCAAAGCTTGGTGGACAGCAATTGTTGAGATTAATATCAGCAATCTGGCAGGAGTCCCTTCTATTGTCTATGGATTACTAGGTTTAGGAGTTTTCAATTATCTGCTGGGTTTTGGCCCCGCTTTAATTTCGGGAGCATTGACTTTATCTTTATTGTCTCTACCAGTAATTATCGTGACATCTAGAGAAGCAATTCGCGCCGTCCCAGATTCCCTGAGAAATGCTTCCTATGGCTTGGGTGTAACAAAGTGGCGAACTATCAGCAGTCATGTCTTACCTTATGCTATTCCTGGTATCCTCACAGGGCTGATTATTTCAGTATCCCGTGCCATTGGTGATGCAGCATCTCTAATTGTTGTTGGTGCTGTGGGTTTTCTCACCTTCAATCCTGGTTTATTCCAGAGATTTATGGCATTACCCATTCAAATTTACAGTTACATTACTCGTCCAGAGCCAGGTTTTGCTAATGCAGCGGCAGCGACAATTATTGCATTGTTACTCTTGATTTTAGTGTTAAATGGTGTGGCAATTTATATTCGACAACGCTTCACAATTAGTTAGGTAATAAAGCTAATGAATTCACTGTATTAAACAAGTATTTACAGTTATTGGGAGATAAGCAAAATGTCATATAGCAATAGTAGAAGTCAATCAGATAGTGCCACACTCAACCAACAAGATAATTCTGTGTTCAATGTTGAAGGCGTGAAAGTTTACTATAGTGGATTTCTGGCACTTCTAGATGTCTACATAAAAATTCCCGAAAAACAAATCGTTGCTTTTATTGGGCCTTCAGGATGTGGGAAAAGTACTTTACTGCGTTGCTTCAACCGGATGAATGATTTGATTCCTGGAGCCAAGGTAGAGGGTAGATTAAATTACCGCGGTCGCAATATTTACGATCCCAAAATCAATGCTGTAAAATTACGCCGACAAGTAGGAATGGTTTTTCAAAGACCGAATCCTTTTCCCAAGTCAATATATGAAAATATTGCCTTTGGGCCGCGTTCTAATGGTTATAAAGGTAACATTGATGAATTGGTAGAAGATTCTTTAAGACGCGCCGCTATTTGGGATGAAGTCAAGGACAAACTAAAACATAAGGGTACTGCATTATCTGGCGGACAACAACAACGACTTTGTATTGCAAGAGCGATCGCTATGAAGCCAGATGTATTATTAATGGATGAACCATGCTCTGCTCTTGACCCAATTTCTACCCGTCAAGTCGAAGAACTCTGTTTAGAACTCAAGCAGCAATATACCATCATCATGGTGACTCATAATATGCAGCAAGCTTCAAGAGTTGCAGATTGGACGGCGTTTTTCAATACAGAAATTGATGAGTATGGCAAACGTCGCGGAAAATTAGTCGAGTTCAGTTCTACACAGCAAATGTTCACTTCTCCACAAACGAGAGAAGCCGAGGAGTATATTAGCGGACGGTTCGGTTAAGGACAAATGAAAGTGGTTAGGAGTTAGGAGTTAGTAGTTTTATCTTCTCCCATGCTCTTTTATGCCTTTTTGTACTCAATCATTTATGTAGAACGATAGGCGACGCGGAGACTTTGAACTAAAATCACTAGAGATGCGATCGCCATCAATCCACCCCAAAACCAGTAAGGTAAAAGCAAATACCGCTGCATTTGTGCTGTATCAGACAGTCCCAAGGAACCAGCACTGTAGCTAAATAGATAATTTAATTGGTGGTAAGTACTCACACAAGCTTGTACGCCCAGAAATTGAATGGCAAAACCCTGTACCCATCGAGGAGCTTTGAAGGCGATACCGAGGATAATTAAACCTAGCAGGGGAATTGCTACCAATCCAAATAAGGAACGTACCCAAACTAATGTTGAAAGCAGTAAAAAACTTCCTAAAATTTTCAAACTTAGGGAAGCTGCTTTAAAACTTCGGGAAGCCAGAATCAAGGCTGCACCAGCAATAGGTGGACCCATCGGCCCGGCTGCTGCGACTAAACCCGGGCCAATGGAACCCAATGACCGGGAAATGCCATAAGTTGCCACACCAGAACCATTGCCAAAAATCTCTAATTTCTGAAACTGTCCTCCTAATAGCAGTGCCATTAAGCCGTGACCCATTTCGTGAAACCAAGTTGCCAAGATGGTAAACGGGTATAAAATATAATCTCCCGCTGGAACTTGCCACAGTAAGATAGTAGCGATCGCTGCAACCGTTAGCCAAGTCAGCCCCATGCGTTCAACTTCTGGCGGGGCCTCTCTGGCGAGCAAAGGTTCAAAGTCTTTTCCTGGTTCTGTCATAGGTGGCTTTTTAATTCGTAGTTCGTAATTCGTAATTTATGACTACTAGTTCTTGATTACGAATTACGAATTATCAATTATGAACGATGATGCATTAGTGCAGCATGGCAGAAATAATTATGCAGTTGAAAAGGATGTAGGCAGATAAGAGAGATAAATTCTTCACTCCTGCCTCCTGCCTCCTGCCTTCTGCCTTCTAGCTACGCCAACTGAAAGAGAAATGTCATTAAGTCTCCCTTACCTAGGCTAATGCGATCGCCTGGTCGCAAGCGATGTCGATTCCCAGGTAATAGTGGCAAATTGTTAATATAAGTGCCATTGGAACTGCCCACATCTTCTATATAGTGAGCATCTCCCTCTACACGAATATCTGCATGTATCCGTGAAACAATTTCTGAATTAGGAAATCCGGAAACATCTACATCTGGAGGTATGCGATCGTTGGGCTTACCGATATGAATCACAGACAAACTTTGCGGTAATTCAATCTCGCGATCGGTTTGGACGTGGAATAATCTTGCCGTTACCTGCTGCAATTGCGTTCTGGAAGCAGCTGCGGGAGCTGGTGTTGGTGCAGGTAATGGCGCTGGTTCTGGAGGCGCTACTGCTTGCACTGGTGCTGGCTGCGGAGGTGGTGTTTCTTCTGGAGGTGGCGTAGGAATTTCTTGCTCAGACATCATAGGAGAAGCAGCAACAGTTGGTGGAGGTGCTGCGGGTTCCGGTGCTGGTTCAGCTACTGGCGCTGACATTGTCGTCGGTGGCAAGGGTGAAGGAGTTGAATTAATTCCTAAAGGATCTGGTTGTAAAAGTTCCAAAAGTGGGTCAGGGGTAACTAATGGCGGTACTTCTACTGAGACATCAGGAGCAACTGTTGCCACAGCAGTAGCGGCAGCAGGTGCAGCAGTTGAGTGCAGATTAAAACCACATTGACCGCAGAAAGCAGCATCTGCCTGCACAGTTGCCCCACAGTTGGGACAGTTACTTGTCGCTGGTAACGGTGTGTAACAAGCTTCGCACTGGACAGCGCCGTTGGGATTGGGGTGATTGCAATTAGGGCAGACGATCATCGATTTAAGCCTTTGTTCAAGATCATCGTAAAAGAGTACTGGCAAGCAGAGAGAACTATATAGACGCTTTTCTGCGGATTTCCGCAGGGTACGGCAGCTCCCATCGAGCAGAATCGGCAAAACGGCGACTCTAGCTTTCGATTTTAACAATTACTGCTGATGGGAAAGTGAATGTTAGAGTTCCAAACCTGCCTCCTCATCTAATAACCACCAAAGTTCTCCTTGGGGTTGAATTAAGCGGGATGGGTAAGTGGAATCATCTGCAACGGGTGCGAAAACTTGAGCTAAAGCAGGTCGTTTATTAGCACCAGCAACCACAAAAATGACGCTGCGAGCAGAGTTGATGAATGGGTAAGTGAAGGTTATGCGGGGGTTACCGTCTTTATTACCCACAGTAATCAAGCGATCGCTGACTTTTAAGGCTTCTGTATGGGGAAACAAAGATGCGGTATGTCCATCATCTCCCATTCCTTGTAATGCTACATCCAAAGCGGGAAACTCTCCAGGCGAACAATTAAAAAATTCTTGCAGATGCTGTTCGTATTTCGTAGCTGAGGCTGCTGGATCGCCTTCTAAAGTTGGGATGGCATGAATATTAGCTGCTGGGATGTCAACTCGATCTAGCCACGCCCGCCGCGCCATCAGTTCATTGCTATCGGGATGGTCTGGTGGTACATAACGTTCATCCCCCCAGAATACATGGATTTTATCCCAAGGCAGTTTTTCAGCGGCGATCGCTTCGTACAACGGCTTAGGTGTACTGCCGCCGGATAAAGCGATAGTAAATCGCCCCCGCTGCCCAATGGCAGTTTCCAACTTGGACAGGATCAACTCCAGCGCTCGCGCAACCAGTGCAGATTGATCCGGTAGGACTTCAACCGTTTTATTCATAACTTCATCATCATTGCCGACTTCCAGCAATAGAATACCTAAATTATGACAATCCCCCTTTTGAACTTTTGAAACTTTTAACATCAGAAGGCAGGAGGACGACAGTTGCCACAACGGGGAAGCAGTCCGATCTTGGGGAGCTAGTCCGTTGCACGGGTTCCCGCAAGAACGGAGAACCCAGAGGGTACAGTCCACCCTTAACAGGGTATCTGTCGCATTCTTTTTTCAAATTGGTATTACTTGTAACCATGTATCACGTTCTTCTCAAATCTTGCCAAATATTCAAAAAAATAATTAATTATTCGAGTTTTTTAATAAGATGTGTTTGCTCTGTTCCCCACCTCACAATCGAGGCAACGAGCGCTGACTAATGTCCCGTCCAATTAGACCGCATTATAAATTTGCTGCTGGACAGGAATTTGAATCATAAAATCCGTTCCCTTGCCAAGAATTGAGAAACAATCTAACTTACCACCATGTTTTTCAGTAATAATCTGATAGCTAATCGGCATACCCATGCCTGTCCCTTTGCCTACAGATTTTGTGGTGAAAAATGGATCGAAGATGCGTTTGTGAACAGATTCGGGCATTCCTACTCCATTGTCGGAAATCTCAATTTTTATCCACTTTGAATCAATCATAGAAGTCCGAATTGTAATTTGACTGGGACTTTCCTTGATCTCCTGATACGTCCGTTTGAGATTTGCTTCTTCCAGTGCGTCAATTGCATTTGCCAGAATGTTCATAAATGCCTGGTTGATTTGTCCGGGGTAACACTCGACTAGCGGTAGATTACCGTAGTCACGAAGTACTTGGATAGCTGGACGCTCTGGTCTATCTTTCAAGCGATGCTGCAAAATCAATAACGTGCTATTAATGCCTTCATGAAGATCGACTGCTTTGAAGTCGGCTTCATCCATCCGTGAGAAGTTGCGGAGCGACAGTACAATCTGACGAATGCGATCGGTGCCTATTTTCATGGAATCCAACATTTTAGGTAGATCTGCTTGGACAAACTCTATGTCAAGTTCTTCTGCCCCAGCTTCGATTTCAGGTGCTGTATCAGGATAATGTTTCTCATAGAGTTGTACAAAGCTCAGTAAATTGTGAGCGTATTCTTGCACATGAGTCAGGTTGCCATGAATGAAGTTGACAGGGTTGTTGATTTCGTGTGCTACGCCTGCTACCATTTGCCCTAAAGCAGACATTTTTTCGCTTTGCACCATCTGAACTTGAGTGCGTTGCAGTTCTTCTAAGAGTTGTTGCAACTGAGCATTTTTCTGGTTAAGTTCTTGGGTTCTCTGCTCGACTTTAAATTCAAGTGTTTCACTATATAGTTCGAGTTGTTCGTTGGCTATTTTTTGTTGCTGCAAGAGTTGCTTAACTGAATGGATCAATTGGTTAAAAGCTTTGGCAAGAGTACCAATCTCATCCTCTCGAACAATTGTCGCTTGCAAGTCGAAATTAGATTCTTCAGTAGTTCGTTGGGCAACGTTTGTCAAAGTTTGAATGGGTTGCGCGATCGCTCGACTGGTCAAAATTGCCAAAACGATGGCGATGACAATGGACAATCCTATACTCGTAACCACAATTTTCTCAGCAACCCTGCTTGCTTGTTGTTGTGAGCTTTCCGCTGCCTGAAGTTCTCGATAGGCTCGATCGATTAAATCCACCAGTTCGTCAGAGATACCATCAAATTTGAGCGCTAAATCGCTATTAGTAAATTCCAACATTAGCTTTTGGGCTTGCTCAACATTTAAGGCACGAATCCGTTCAACTCGTTGTTCTATCTGTTGTGAGTAGAGTTGTGGCACTCGATCGTAAGTTTGCAAGAAGGCTGATATTGTTGTTTGGTGTTCACGATCTTGCAAGAATGAAGAATTCGTTATAAATGCCTTGATTTCAGCCCAAATTTCTTGAATTTCAGCTTTATGCTTCAGCAAATGAGCATATTCATCCTGAAATTTTTCTGGGTACTGCGCCAGAGGGATGAGTTGTTGCTGGTGAGTGCGGGTCTGAAGAATGCGAGATTGCAGGCGATGCAAAAGTTCCACTTCATTACGTGCGTGTTCTTCTCTCTTGTCAGCCTGCTGCTGATAGTGATGTCCAACTGTAAAACCAGCAGTTGTTCCCGAAACAGCAATTCCCAGAACAAGTGTGTATCCCAAACTAATCTTTTGCCCAACTCTTATAGCGGATAGCCATTGTCCTAAATTCTGTCTCAACATACAACTTCCCAACCTTTACACAGAGTGTATAGGTTTAGAATTCCCTATTTTCTTGTTGCCATAACTCCCCGATCGGTATTACTGAGTATGGAGCATCTTAATACAATACAACTAACAATTGACTTTTAATCACCCACAAACAGTTCCTCCCAGTCAGCGATCGCTTCTCGTTGAGCGATTAATAATTGCTGAATGCCTTTTTCGGCAAAATCTAGCAGCTGATTTAACTGAGTACGGCTAAAACTGCCTTCCTCTCCCGTTCCCTGGATTTCAATTATTCCCAGGTGCTGATTCATGACTACATTTAAATCTACTGTTGCAGCCACATCTTCAACATAGTTTAAGTCTAAATATGGCTCTTCCTGCAATAAACCCACAGAAACTGCTGCTATTTGTCCGCACAGAGGCGATCGCTCTAGTACTCCCCGCTGCAATAATTGCGAAATCGCATTAGCTAATGCTACAAAGCCACCTGTAATTGCTGCTGTTCTAGTGCCAGCATCTGCTTGCAATACATCGGCATCTACAGTCAGGGTGCGTTCTCCCAAAACCCCGAAATCTATTGCCGCACGTAAACTGCGTCCTATTAAACGTTGAATTTCTTGAGTCCGTCCAGATAATTTCAGTAATTCTCTTTCTTGCCGTTGTTGAGTAGCAGAAGGTAGCATTCGGTACTCAGATGTCAACCAACCTTTGCCAGTTCCTGCTAAAAACTTGGGTACTCCCTCACTAACACTGACAGTACAAAGCACCTGAGTATCGCCACATTTTGTCAGAACAGAACCAGGAGCAAAGCGGGTAAAGCCTGTGTGAAAGCCTACAGGACGGAGTTGGTAGGGTTGCCGACCGTCGGGACGCTGCCAAACCATTGGAGTAGCCTCAAAATTTTCATATAGTTAAGAATACTGCCTTAAGATTACCTTAGTGTTGCAACTTATCTAAGTGCTTTATGGGGTCAGCATCCAACTCTCAAGGATAAAATGTGAAATTTGAATTTAGGCCACTATTAAAGGATTTACTGTGAAGTATACAGCAACTCCTCAAAGTCGATGTCAGGATAACTCAACACTGTTTGACATCTAGTCCGATTGATTTTTATTTCTGGCGTTGCTGAATTGCAATACGATTGAAGCTTCTTGTCTTTTCTTCTCCTGCTCTCCATTATGGGATACTGAGCAGAGTCAAAATTTTTTGCTCCACCATCTCTGGTATCTGGTCGCCGTTAATAGTCAACAACCGACGGCGACGGTCGTAATATTCTAAGATAGGAACAGTGCGATCGTAGAAAATTTCTACTCGGCGATGCACGATTTCGGGTTGGTCATCTGGACGCGATCGCCCCAAAGACCGACTAACCATAACTGCTTCTGGTACTTGTAAATAAATCGCCCAGTCTAACTTTTGCCCTAAATCGTCTAATAAAAAATCTAATTCCTCCGCTTGGAAGGCAGTACGGGGATAACCTTCTAATATCCAACCACAATCGACATCAGCCTTTTTGAGCCGCAACCGAATTAAATCAATTATCATTTCGTCTGGGACTAACTCCCCTCTGGTCACGTATGGCTGTGCATGGCGACCTAGAGTGCTAACTTTAGCGTAGACGCTCTCAAGCGACTTGTCGCCAGACATCGCCTGCCGTAAAATCTCCCCCGTAGAAATCTGAGGAATCTCAAAGTATCTGCAAAGTCTTTGTGCTTGAGTGCTTTTCCCAGATCCCGATCCCCCCAGAATCACTAATCTCACAACAATTCACTCCTCAATCGGTAAAATTCATAACATTCTAGATATGTTTTGCCCAAAGCAACAAGACATCTAACAACCGGGTATCAACTGGATATTGTCATTTTCTAATCGCAGATTCTGAAATAGTTTAGAAATGCTAATTAGGTATTTTGATTGTTACGACTAGTTTTATGCAAAAAACGAAAATGTCAATATTTATAACACTTGACTTCAGCACAAACCTAGTGTTTGCTAAGAAGGCAGATTAACAGATACTCTAAATTTGTCAAAAACAGAATGAGCATATAAGTAGATTTGTAACTACTTACCGCAAAAAATCTTGATTATTTGTAACTTTTTTAACTTTTTTCTATGGTCGCTCAGTTAGAAACCCCAAGTGTAAATTCGGTTCTTAGCCTCCCACACCCAGTTGAAGGACTGATACAAGTTTTTACCAGCACTCACCGTAACTTTTTTACAAGCGTTATGGCGCAAGCACTGAGAATTGCTGGTCAAGGTACACCAGTTTTAATAGTGCAATTTCTCAAAGGCGGCATTCGTCAAGGACACGACCGACCCATTCAGTTAGGACAAAATTTAGATTGGATTCGCTGTGATTTGCCTCGCTGCATCGATACACCACACCTCGACGATGCAGAAAACCAAGCTTTACAAAAGCTGTGGCAGCATACACAACAGGTAGTGTGTGAGGGTAAGTATTCTCTGGTTGTCTTAGATGAGTTAAGTTTGGCAATCAACCTTGGCTTAATTCCCGAAGCTGAAGTTTTAGCATTTTTGGCAAAACGCCCTCCCCATGTTGATATCATTCTCACAGGGCCAGAGATGCCAAAGTCTCTTTTAGATGTGGCAGACCAAATTACAGAAATTCGTCGTAGTCATCGTCCGTAAACAAAACAACTTAGTTCACGCTATCCTAGCAATCTAGTATGAATTATCTGTAAGCCTGCGATCAAAATCGCCCCTAAACAAAATACTCAGTTCACGCTATTCTAGTAATTCGGTCTGAATTATATGTGAGCCTGTGATCAAAAACGATATTTGGATTACTGAAAAGGCTAATAAGGGGATGATATGGCCCTTTGAGCCAAGCTTAATCCGTCATATAGATGAATTACCTGTCATTTCATTTGGTCTTAGTAGCTTTGGCTATGACATAAGACTATCACCAGATGATTTTCGGATTTTTAGACATATTCCAGGCACTGTAGTAGATCCTAAGAACTTTAATCCTGAAAACTTAGAACGAACAGAACTCCATACAGATGTTAATGGCAAATACTTTATTCTCCCTGCACACTCCTATGGACTTGGAGTTGCCCTTGAAAGATTAGAAATACCAGATAACATCACAGTAATTTGTATAGGTAAAAGTACTTATGCAAGATGTGGTATAATCGCAAACGTAACTCCTGCGGAAGCAGCTTGGCGCGGTTACTTGACACTAGAGTTATCGAATGCTTCTAGTGCTGACTGCCGCATTTACGCCAATGAAGGGATAGTACAATTGATGTTTTTGGAAGGAGAACCCTGCGCTGTTAATTACGAAGCACGACAGGGTAAGTATCAAGACCAGCTAAATGGTGTAACTCTTGCTCGTGTTTAAAGTTCCTAAGAATCATTTAGTTTTTTCTATACTTTGTTTGGTAGGTGTTTGTACTTCTTGCTTACTTGGAGATTGCGTAATTTGAACAACTGTTAAAACTATAGTTGCAATAGTTAAAATAATAGTAAAATATGTCTGATTTGTCTCAATAAAATCTCTAACTCTACTTAACAAATCTTTTCTAGCATTTCCGGCAATTTTTTTAGGGTCTTTTGTATAAGGAATAACTCCTTCTCTGACATCAAGTACATAAAGTGTACAAAAGTCTTGTCCTTTCTTTAGCTCAACGGTTCTTTTGCCTAAATTAAAAACCGTAATGGAAAGTTTTCCTTCATATCCAGGGTCTATCTTTGATGAGGTATTAGATAACCCATGTTGTAGAAGAGATACTTTTGGAACTACATGGCCAAATCTAGATTTAGGAAATTGAACTGATTCAACTGTCTCAATAATAACGGCAGAACCTGGTTGAAGAGATATTATGCCATTCTCCAACAAATCAGTTTTACCAGAGTCTCTATGATCTCTATATTCATCACCAACCCTTAAGTCATAGCTCGCATTACTAGACTTCGTATTATGAATTTGTTTGATATTCAAATTCTGTATAAAAATTACATCTCCTTCAAGACCACCAGCTTTCTCATACTCTTCCCTAGTCTCTACGACTGTTCTATTACTACCATCCAATATAAATGGAATAACACTCATTATTTTGTTGCTTTTGAAATGGTGTAAGTTATTATACCCTATACCATCCGCTGGATACTCGACCTTTAAAGCACTAATCTCGCTCTATCTAAACGCTGCTTTTCATACCATTCATTGTGCGATCGCCCCAAATCAAACGCCAAAATCGGAGTAAGCTAATGTGCCTTTAAGTTGCATAATCCTTAGCATCACAAAGACGCAGGGACGCGGAGGCTGAGAGACACGGGGATGCAATTTAAATGATTATTAGCTTACGATCGCGCTATATTCAAAGCTCAATTGATAGCAAACTCTGTAAATTGGCGCATATAGGGAGAGTGAAACGCCAAAACGATATCTTCTTTTGGCACTCCTAGTTCGAGGAGTTGTGTAGCAATGCCGACCTCGGTTCCATCATGCTGAATCCAGATTTTGCCGTCTTTGATATCGAGATGCAGGCTGCACCCATGTGTCCGACGGTTTCCACGCCAGCCTGTATGTAATAAGAGATAGCGATCGCGTTCAGCATCTAGAATCGCTTGTGTTTCTATTCCCTCTTGCGATGAACCTCTGTTTGCCCGTTCTAGAATTAACTGTTGGATGATTTGACGATACTTTTCTACAGCCATTGGATAATAACCTCTCGTTTCTCATCGTAAACCAGTAAACGAATTTGAGTTCTTTCAATCACTGACCGTACAAAACGACGCTGAAAAAAAGAGTTATGAATTGACTCAGGTACTGCAAGATAAAGCTTACGTTCTGGTTCAAATTCTTCAAGAGCAAATTGATAATTGATAAATTGTCCAAGAGCTGTGTGAAATTCTGATACACTCGATCGCCCAATAAAACTCTTAATTTCAACTGCAATTTTTTCACCTGCTCGTTCAGCAGCTAACATCTCTGCTGCCAAATCTATTTCAAAGTCTATATCTCCAACACTCAGTTCGTATGGATCGGCAGTAATTGTCCATCTTTCTTTCTCTAGAGCTATTCTAACTGCATCGTGAAAGCGGTCTTTAGCCATTCAGCTTTTTCTGACAATGTAAGTTTCTAGGGGGACTGCTAAATTGCTGAGGAATTAAGGTGCTAACCTTGCCTTACCTAAACGCTGCTTTTCGTACCATTGTGCGATCGCAGAAAATAAGCGATGTGAACAGGAAAAAATCATAGGAATGGCCTTTTGTGTAATAAGGATTCCCATAAATTGAATGTACTATCACTTGCTACCACCAAGATTGAATGGTGTTACTTCTCCTGCATCGTTTATTAACGTAACAGAACTAGACGGTAAAAATGACAGCAATCCACTCACTTGAATCATTAATGGTAACAAATAATCGGGGCGTGTACTGGCTGTATTTAACACCACAACTCGTAGTTTAATCGCTTGAAAATTTTGTTGATACGGCAAATTCTTATCTGACGTAACAAACACATCAAAAGGATAGCTATCTGCTAAAGCTAAAAGTTCTCTATCTTTAACACCACGCCAACTCATATCTTCCACATTTTGCACTGAGTGTCCTGCATCAACAAACGGTTTCTTTAACTTCTTGCTCAGGAGATTTTCATCAAGCAGAATTAGCATAGGTAATTTGCTCTTGATTCAGCATTGCTTTTGCAATTACCTCCAATACTTGTAACACTTGAGTTTGCAAATGTGGAAAATCTTCTAAGAATTCGGCTAAACCTGCTTCACCTTCCAAATAGTCGAAAAAAGTTTGCAATGGAACTCGCGTGCCCACAAATACAAGAGTTCCACTCATGATATCTGGATCGGAGCTAATAATTCCTCGATCGCTTAGAACTTTTTGAATATCCATCGTCGTGCAAATGTCTATATCTAGACATAGTCTAAACCTTCATCACATTCTAGCTTCAAGTTAGGAGTTGTAAGCGATCGCTTTATCCACTGCAAATTCAGCCATTTATTACTGAGCAATTAAGGTGCTAACCTTGCCTTACCTAGACGCTGCTTTTCATACCATTGTGCGATCGCAGGTGCCCAATCCTCAAAATGAGGCCACATCATTTCACATAATTTTTGAATTTCAAGTTGAGCATCTTTCTTATTTCTCAAGTCGCAAAAGTGCAAAAAAGACCTTAAATTAAAACTAACTACAAAATGCTGGCGATAATCAAAAGGTACTTTACCTCTTGCATGTTCTTCAGACATTCCCGCTTCAAAATCAGCTTTATATTGCTTAGCTGCTTCTAAACACCACTGCAAATCTGCAACTCGTTGCTCTGGCGAATAGTAATATTTTTTTCCTTGTCTATCAGCATAATAATCAACGGGACGCAGGTAGAAAACATCTTCAATGTCTTTCTTTCCGTCTACTACATCAATGAACTGATTACCCGTGTATCTAAAAGATTGAACATCAAATGATACACCAACTCGATGAGTACGAGCCTGCTGCATCACACTGTGGGGAAAATATCCACAGTTAAAAACAATCTGAGGATGCTCTAAAGGGCCGTAATGTCCTCTCTCACCCGCTAAGAGCCGCTTAACAATAATTTCACCGCTTTGTGACTCCGAGGGCCAAGAGTCACGCTCATCAAACACGAAAGACTCGGTATAGTCTTGGTGCATCGCGGCATAAATTACCTGCTGCGGGTTTGGTGTTTTGGCAATAACCTCTACTCGGAATCGATCCATTGGTTGCGCTAAATGTGGTTTGTGACTGGGAGTGCTTGTGAATTAGGAGCCGAGCCTGTTTGTAAAACATGGCTTTTAACTCGATTCATCATCTTATCTCTTTAGGCAGATTCATATACTTTACAAACCTTAATATTTTTGTTACAGTTTGTTACAAGAAAGAAAACAAGGGAAAATTTCATGCGTACCAACAATTCCATCGTTGACGACCAGGGCTTGATGAACAACTTTGCGATTGAGCCAAAGGTTTATGTGGATGAGCAAGGCGATCGCACTGGGTTCACTCCCTATGCAGAACTACTCAACGGTCGTCTAGCAATGATTGGTTTTGTCTCTCTAATAGCATTAGAAATACTGACAGGACACAGTGTCTTGGGTCTTTTAGCAGGTCTGTAACCAATACGGTTAAAAAATAAACATCACTTGCAAATCCCATTCTTGATTTTGGCGAATAATCTCGATTTGCCTGATGAATTCTCGAAAATAAAATCTTCGTTCTGCTTCTGACAAGTCCAACCAAAATTGCGAAATTGAAACAGCTTGGGCAACAGAACGCAAGTTAACTGGCGGAAGAGTCGCCAGCTTGGCTTGGAGTGCAGAAATCTCTGTGCGGAGTTTGTAAGCCCTTAACTTTGCTGTTTCAGTATCCAAAACCCCAGTTTCGACTAAGGTAGGTAACTGTTCGAGTATTTCTTGTTGACGAGCGATCGCTTCCCCTAAACTATTCTTAATTGCATCTAACTGGGGAAAATTCATCCCCGCTACAGCCAGGGGTAAGTCACGGCAAACTGTGGCAATTGTATGTTCCAAGACATCCTGATAGGGAATAGCCCGACACTTGGGGCGATTAGGGCAGCTGATGGGACGTAAGTATAGATATTCTTTGTCTTGGTGGCGCTGGGTGACACGAGTGACTGTCATGTGTGACTGACACTCACTACAAACAACTAACCCAGCTAAAGAACGGGGCGCACTAGCAGTCCGAGATGGTACTCGGCTGTTACGGCGCAAAAGCCGATCGACTTGGGCAGCTTCTTCTTTAGAAATTATCGGAATATGGGTATTAGAAATAATTTCCCCATTCTGATAAGCTGTGTTGCCGCGATATACAGGATTAGTCAGCCAGCGCCGCCCAGTCGTGACAGAGATTTTCTTACCATACTTTTTCGCCAAGTAACGTACTGAACCCCGCAAAGAACCATAAAGTAGAAAGTTTTCAAAAAAATCTTTAACTACAGGAGAAGTGCTGCGGTCAACAATGTACTTATCTTTACTTCTGCGGTAACCGTAGGGGGGTTTCCCAGGTGGAGGGGCAGCGTCAAGACGATTGCGGGCGTGACCTTTACGAATACGGCGACTATGTTGCTGACGTTGGATTTCATCTAGCAATTTCAGCAAGTCTGCGTGGATATGGGAATTTTCCGAGGTGTAGGGTTGTTCAGTAGCAATTATCGCCACTCCCATTGCTTCGAGTTCATTGAGGCGATCGCTCACTTCCTCTACAGTATCCCCCAATTCTTCCAAACGACGGATTAACAAATAATCTACAGATTCAGTTTGGCAGTCTGTCAACAATTGTTGTAATTGCGATCGCGTAGCGTGTCCGGAGGACTCTCGCTTGCCCAAATCTTGATAAACCCGATCCACCTCCCATCCCCAACTAGCTTGGTCGGGAGAAGATTCTAACAGGGGTTCGGTGTAAGTGTAAGCGATAATTTTCATGAGTAGAGACGCGATTAATCGCGTCTATACAGTTGTCATTGTTATTCTCCGCGTCCCCGCGTCTTCTCCTACTCCCCACACTACTGCTGACTAAGCTCGATAATATTCCCATCCGGGTCTTGAGTGAACAGAGCAGCGCGACCAGAGGCGCTAGCTTGAATAGGATAATTTTGATTGAGTAATTCTTGCTTGGCTGCATTCAAGTCTGCAACTGAAAAAGCAATATGGGGGTTGCGTCCCCATTTTTCATTTGGGTTGTCGGTGGGAACAGTTGATGCAACTATCAAGTGGATTTGATAGTTGCCAACTTGATACCATGCACCAGGGTACTTGAGGGTGCGGTCTATTTTAGATAATCCCAACACTTTGCCATAAAAGTGTTCGGAGCGTTCTAAGTCAGTAACGAGAATAGCTGTGTGGAGACTTTGAGTAATCTGCATTGTCGTAAGATGCGATCGCCGGATGCTGCATGGATCGTAACAGATTGCTGGAACAGCCTCACCGAAGAACAGCAACGATTCTGAGCAGTCCGCATTTCCTTTACTAATTTGAGGGCTGCGATATAATCATTTTGTTTTCTTGAGCAAAGTGCCAAACATGCGTAGACACAAAGCAGCTTGTCTTTGGCATCGCTACTGTCAATAGGTAGTTTAACTTTTTCAAAAGTGATGAAGCGAACGAGAAGCTAACCTTTCCTGACTATGCTTTGCTAGAGATGTTTAAGGTTTGTGGATTTCTGGCGGTAATTTTACATAGATATCCTTGACAACTTCCATGCCTTTACCCTTTGGGATATCTTTTTCAGCTTGTCTTCGCAGGATTATGAGTGAGTCGACAATGGCATCAAAGTCAGTCGATGAGTGAACCTTGTATCGTAAACGGTCTCTTAGAATCTTTGCTTCTGCATGAATAACTCTATAAAACTCAGCTTTCTCAGCAAAATTAAATGCATTCTGAAGACTAATAAACAGCGTGATAATTAAACCGAAAATTCCTGATGCAACACCGTAACCTAAAAAACCCGTAGCTGTTACTGAAAGTCCGAGGAAGATACCAAATGTAATCATTGCATTACTTATCCACAAATTGCGAATATGCAAACGCCAGTACCAATCCTTAAAGCCATCAATCTGAACTAGGAGTTTGTTGAGCTTTTCCGGATCGGGCGATTCATTCGGATTCATACGTTTTTAAGCTTTAAATTGACAATCTTAAAAAAAACTAACAATTTGCCTAAAATGTTTCGATTATCCTATTTATACCAATAAACAGCGACGTTGCAATGCTTGCTTGAGTAAAGCTTGATATTCTTCATCGCCAATGCGATAAGCACCAAATCTTTCTAAGTGGGGATTCATCATTTGGGCATCAAACAGCACAAATTTCCTTTGGCGCAATCTCTCCACCAACTTTACCATCGCCACTTTTGAACCTTCAGTAATGCGGTAAAACATCGATTCGCCAATAAAAGCACCGCCAATGACAATCCCCAAAATTCCCCCAGCGAGTTCGTCACCTTGCCAAGTTTCAAAACTATAAGCATAACCCTTCTGGTAAAGTAGCCAGTAAATTTCTTCTAATTCTGGTGAAATCCAAGTTGTTTCGCGGTTAGAACAGCCAGCGACTACAGCCTCAAAGTCACGATTAATCGCCACTGTAAAACGCTCTTGGTTCAGAACACGCTGCAAAGACTTAGGGTAGCGAAATCGTTCGTCTAAGGGAATCAAAGTCCGATCGCGGCTTCCGTACCATCCCAAGCGATCGCTGTCGTCAGCCATGAGAAAATAGCCTTGAGCATAGCCCTGAACAATAGCGGCGATATCATATTGCATAGATAAAAAAATACCAGAAGAACGCAATTTGATGCTATCAGTCAGCCTCTGCGTTCCTCTGCAATTTCCTTAATATTTCCCTGCGTTTAAAACAATGACTCAAGCAATTCCACCCATCACCCTACCACCATCAGAAAATCCCCAGCTTGAAGGCGAATGGTTGCAAGAGCGTCTATTGCGGTGGCTGGATACAGAATTCATCCCCGAAACAGTCAATCACAAGATTGCCCAACGTGCAGCACAAATCTTTGTCAGGCAGCGCATGGAAGGAGAAAATGACCTAGGTTCTCTGGTGATTGCTATTGTTACAGAGATGCAGGCGTTTGATTTTTCCAAAAGCTTTTATGGAGAGTTTGCGATCGCCAACGCCGTCAGCGATCTACTCTTAGAAAGTCTGGGAATTGATAAATGTTGCGGTCAATAGTCAATAGTCAATGGTCAAAAGCTATAAACTCCGGACTTTTGACTCTTGACTTTTGACTGTGGACTCTTAACTATTGACTACCAACTGGACTTAACCACTCCGGGTAAAAGACCTTCATGGGCCCATTCCCGCAGTACGTTCCGAGATAGCCCAAAGTCGCGGTAAACACCTCTAGGACGACCAGTAACCCAGCAACGGTTACGGCGACGGCTGGGCGCACTATTACGCGGTAACTGTTGAATTTGCCGATGAATGTCCAGCTTGTCTAAGGGAGACTCTGTTGTTCTGAACTCTTCCAGCAAAGCTTCCCGCTTTTCGGCATACTTTTCTACCAACTTGGCGCGTTTTTTCTCGCGCTCAATCATACTCTTCTTGGCCATATATTGTGTCTAGGTCTAATTCACTTAAAGACAGCATTTTCCATTCTACAGTGTCCCTATCAATTCTAGGGCTACTTGTGTTGTCGTACTATCATCACTGGTTTATTAGCAGCAGGGCATAAATCTGCCAGATTACAAGCTTCACAAGCAGGAGAACGGGCTTTACAAACAGCACGACCGTGATAAATGAGCCGAATTGACCAATTTTCCCAATCTGCTTGAGGTAACAACCCCATTAAATCTTTTTCAATGCGGATGGGATCTGAATGCTCAGTTAAACCTAAACGCTGGCTGAGGCGATTGACGTGAGTATCTACAGTCACCCCAGCGTTAATGCCATAAGCATGAGCCAAGACTACATTTGCCGTCTTCCGCGCCACACCCGGAAGCTGCAACAACTCCTCCATTTTGTTAGGTACAACAGAATCAAATTCGCAAACAATCATCCGACATGCTGCTTGAATATTCTTCGCCTTATTGCGATAAAACCCTGTGGAACGTACCAAGTTTTCTAACTCTGCTAAGTCAGCGTTCGCCAAACTAGCTGCATCAGGAAACCTACTAAATAACTCCGGTGTTACTTTATTCACTCGCTCATCCATACACTGAGCAGAGAGAATAGTTGCCACTAGTAGTTGTACTGGTGTGGAGTAATTCAAAGAGCAGGTTGCATCTGGATAAAGATGCTTCAGGCGAACTAGAATTTCTAGTGCCTGTTGCTTCTTAGATAGCGATTTATGAGTGGTACTCACTGAAACAATTTTTGTACCCATTCCAACTGGCTAGTTAACTGGGTGGTTTCTTTAACTATTAGAAAAATTCCCAGTCCTAACAGTAGCATTAAACCAGTTTGCATCACACCTTCTTGGATACGGGTAGGTATGGGCTTACCGCGCAAACCTTCAATTAGCAGAAATGCTAGTTGCCCACCATCTAAAGCTGGTAAAGGCAAAATATTAATGATTGCCAAGTTAATACTAATTAAAGCGGCAAAGAAGAACAAACTGCCTGTATCGTTTTGGGCGATGTTAGCCCCAATTTCCACAATTTTAATTGGCCCAGCTACTTGGTTAGCTGTTTCGCCAAAGTTTGTGATTAGTTGCCCAAACCCTTTAAATGTCAGGGTGACAATGCGCTGAAATTCCACCGCACCAATGTTCAAAGCTTTCACCGGGTTAGTAACGGGATGACGTTCTATTTTGACATTGGGAGAAAGTCCGATGCCAATACTGCCTTCACCGTTTGATTTAGCTTCAGGAACTAGGTTTACAGAAAACTTTTGCTCCCCACGGGCAATTTCTAATTCAACTGGTTTACCTGCATTGGTTTTAATTATTTCCCTTAAAGCTTCTAACTCTTGCTGCGATGCCCCAAATTCTCTTTGATTAGCGGCTAAAATTATATCTCCTTTTTGAATTCCGGCTTTTTGTGCTACTGAACTGACATCTGGTGCTAGCTGTTGGATTAAAACTCCTGGTAAGGGTTGGGTTGTTTGTGGTATACCAACCGTGCCAACTTGTACTACTAGAAGGAGATAGGCAAATATTAAATTTGCTATCACTCCAGCACTGATGACGATCGCCCGGTCTAAAATTGGACGGTTACGCAGCAGATTCGGGTCATTGGGTGGAATATCGCTATCTGGGTCGTCGTCAGGAAAACCCACAAAGCCACCCAAAGGAAAGGCGCGGATAGCATATTCGGTTTGCGATCCTTGGTACTTCCAAAGAATGGGGCCAAACCCCAAAGAAAAGCGGTTAACGTGAATACCTTGAGAACGTGCTGCAACAAAGTGTCCCAACTCGTGTACCAAGATCAAAACAGCCAAGACTGCGATCGCTGCTAAAACTGACATAGAGTAAATTAGTGAAGATATTAAGCTATATACTTATCTCTATTTTAAGATGTGCTATAAACTAGGGCTTGATATGATTCGCCCAAATGGAATATTTTTGCAATATTAGCCAGTTGTCTGGTTGACAACTGACTAATTACAGATAAATTACAATACCTCACGCCCTAAGTAAGGTTGCAGCGCTTCAGGTATCCGCACCGTCCCATCGGGTTGTTGATAATTCTCCAAAATTGCTGCCATTGTGCGTCCCACCGCCAAACCAGAACCATTGAGGGTATGTACAAACTGGGTACCTTTCTTCCCCGCCTCTTTAAAACGAATATCAGCCCGTCGCGCCTGGAAGTCTATAAAATTAGAACAGCTAGAAATTTCTCGGTATTTACCAGAGGAAGGTAGCCAAACCTCCAAATCATAGGTTTTAGTAGAAGAAAATCCCAAATCCCCAGTGCATAAATTGATGACGCGGTAAGGTAGCTGCAAGGCTTGTAGAATTGCTTCTGCATTCCCCACCAGTTTTTCCAATTCGTCAAAAGAAGTACTGGGATTGACAAATTTCACCAGTTCTACCTTATTGAATTGATGCAGACGAATTAATCCCCGCATATCTCGCCCATAACTACCCGCTTCACGACGAAAACAAGGAGTGTAAGCACAGTGGTAGATAGGCAAATCTTCAGCCGCTAGAATTTCTCCACGGTAAAGATTAGTAACAGGAACTTCTGCTGTGGGAATCAGCCATAAGTCATCATCAGCGCATTTAAAGCTTTCTTCAGCAAACTTGGGTAGCTGACCAGTCGCCGTCAAAGAATCGGTATTTACTAAAAATGGCGGACTGACTTCTACATATCCAGCCTGAGTCTGGAGAGTCAGCATAAATTGAATTAATGCCCTTTCTAGCGCTGCACCAGCACCTATTAGTGTTACAAAGCGACTTTGAGCAACTTTCACAGCCCGCTCAACATTGAGAATACCCAACTTTTCGGCAATTTCCCAGTGAGGGAGAATATTCGAGTTCTGGGGCATGTACTCATCACCCCAGCGGCGCACCTCTACGTTTTCTTCCTCACTCTTACCAAGAGGTGTAGAGTCGCTTGGTAAGTTTGGGAGTGCTAGCAGCAATTGCTGAATTTCAGCTTTTAGGTTTTTCTCTTGCGGTTCCAGTTCGCTCAACTTAACTTTGATGGAATTACCTTCGTCCCGCAAAGCTTGAATTTCTGGGTCTTGAGGAGTGACACCAGATTTAATTTTTTGCCCAACGATTTTCCCGATTTCATTACTACGGGCTTGAAGTTGACTGCGTGTCACCTCTAGTTCCCGTTGTTGCCTATCTAGCTGTAATATCGGTTCGATGTCGTATTTACCATTACGACTGTTTAACCGTTCCTGAACTAATTGCGGATTTTCCCGTATTTGCTTAATATCCAGCACAAATTTTTCTCAGTCTCCAGCCTAGAATCTTCCTGTGATTACAGTTAACACATCAGCAGCATATAGTAATTTTGGCTTGCTGTGACTGCAAAAACAACGTTTGTTGAAAAAATCAGTCTTAGTTTAGTGCAAAATTCTGCTATGGCATTACTCGCTGCCAGAGTCACGAAAGCATCAGCACTTACATTAAGGCTTATTAATGCGATTCAGCAACCAAAGTGTCGCTACAAGCCCTGCAAAGTGCGCTGAGACGGTATTTGTATTTGCTTGCACCACAAGCATGTCTAGTCCACTAATAATCCGAGTAGGATCGAAAAATTGAGTAGTGATGGCTTGAGGGGAGATAGACCTTGCTACCAGCGTACCAACGATCGCTTGTGCCCCCAAAAGAGTTACCAATGTTCCCGCTAAATTTACCCACAGTCCCAAGCGTAATACTTGCACAGTCTCACTTTTACGCGGGCGGTTGCTAGGATTGGAGGATTGCAACTGATTACCAATTCTGGTGTAACGGTAAGCCAAATAAATGCCCCCGCCCAAAACAATCAATCCACAAACCGCTAAAAACACACCAAAGCCAGTCCCAGGATTATTACTTGGGCTGCCAGCTCTTTGACTAAATATGGCGAACAGCAGCACAATTATGCCAGAAACAACGCCTAGGACTAACTGAATCCAAAAGCTAATCCAACCTATGAGGCGGAAGGTTTGGGCAATTGCCCGAAGATTAGACGAAGAAGACGGAGCGTCTGGAGTTTGCGACATACCGATCACCAATATGCTAGGTGCTTGCTAAGTTTACTATCACATCTACCAGAATAGTGCTGAGTTGGAAGTTAGGAGTTATTATTCTCCTTCATCTCCCCCATCCCCTTATCTTAGTTCCACTGGGATAACTACTGTAAAAGAAAGTGTTTACTAACTTTTACAGACAAAAAGGCATTTTACCTGTAAAATTTCTTCGATGGCATCTTATGTTTCAGCAGTTCTAACAAGCTCGGCATCACTAGACACCTGGGCAGAGGCAAAGCCACTGTCTTAATTGCTCCTCAACACACCGCCTAGAGTTTGGGTAGGAGCGTAGGGTTTTACATTCCTACGTCCTAAAATCTGCACGATTGCGTCCCGCGACTTCAGTAGCGTGGGTCGTTACTTAATGTTTACACTTTGGAAATTCTGCCTCAGTAGCGATATATACTTACTCATTTAGAGTACCACTATATACTGACTACAAGGTTTGTAGATTCTACCTTAAGGCATTTTTTTAGCCATTCACTAACTATGAAACTTGAGGATATATATCAATTCTTTGAGAATCCTCCGCCAACTTACCTCTGTCAGGAACTAGCAGTATGTTATATCATGTATATTTTGCTACGAGGTGAATCCTACGGCACTGAGTTAATCCAACAATTAGAAACTGAATACCCAACCTATAGGCTTTCGGATACCGTGCTTTATAGTGCGATCAAATTTCTAGAGGATCAAAGAGCAATTACTGGGTATTGGAAAAAACTCGAAGGGCGGGGACGGCCTAGGCGAATGTACCTAGTTTCTCCAGAATGGGAAGTTCAAGCGCAGGATTTGGCTCAGCTTTGGGACGAGTACATCAATCGGAGGACAAACTAACGAATAATTAGTATTGATAAGCTAAAGGATGACTTGTAATGGTCGTTGACTATTAACAGTCAACGGTCAAACAGTCAATGGTCAACAGTCAAAAGATGCAATTAGTTATGGATACTGCTATTCTGCCATCCACGCTGCTACTAACTTTGTTATTAGCGGTTGGGCTGATTTTCTTTATTCGTGCCTCTACCAAAGACCGTACAGAAACAGCGCAACTGGTATCTGAGCAAGAGGAAGCTGCTTTAATGCCGAAAATTAAAGAGTATTTCCGCTCTCGGTCTTATCGAGTGGCAGCGGTGAACCGAGAACAAAACCAAGTGACTTTTGAAGGGTTTGTTCAACCAAGTTGGTTTTTAGCCGTATTTTTGACACTGCTGGCGACCGCTGGTCTTGCTTGTCTATCATTGGTGTTGTCGCTACTTTTTCCTAGCCTCAGTACGCTCTTTCTAGGAATAGTGCTGTTATCGCCCTTAAGTGGCCTTTTTTATTGGAAAAAAGCTGGAAGACTTGAGAAGGTGTCGCTGAAATTGGAGGCAACCCCGAATCAGCAAACCTTCTCAAGTAAGCTCACTGTAATCGCCCACCGAGATGAACTCATGGAGTTACAGAAGGCATTACAGCTAAAGCTGGGTGAGTAACTGTTAGCTTTTATGACCGTCTTTCAGTGTGAGATGCAGACTTCTGGCAAATTCTTCAGTAAATAGACATTAGGGAGGAGGAAAGACGACTGGTGTGATGTTGATTTCCCTACGGCGAAATGTCGTAGGGAAAAAGCCATATTTGTTGACAGGCTTACTGAATTAGTCAATCCTCTAGATAAGAGCGCAACTCAACTCTCGCTTGTGGATGCGTTTCGCTCTCTCCTATCTCCCTTCTGCATCATTTAACTAGAAATCAACTCATACAAACTGATGTGGTTTGAGCAGAGTTGATCGTCCAACTATTTGGACTAGCTCTACTGGCAAATTACTTAGAAACTTAAAAAAAACAAAAATCTTGCATAAACAGAGAAGGTTTGCCAGTTAAATGATTGTCAGAAGCCACACTCAAGATATCAGATAACCATTTATGTTTAACGACTAGCCACTGCAACAGGTTCAGGGCCTACGGGACCTTCTAATGTCCGCAAGCTGGGAAACAAGAAATGGTTTTCTTCTACGTATTGAGCACCAAACAGACCCTTTTCTGCCCAAAAATAACGGTCTGTGGTGTGTTCGTTGCGCTTTACGAGTAGCAACGCTGGTGGCGCAATGTTTTCAGCTTGAATGAATTTTCTTGCTGCTGTCACAGGTTTTTCTTCGCCGCTTTCGATGCTAAATTGAGGCACATGCTCGAGAATCCGCCGTCCTTCCTGGCGACGACGACTTTTCCTTTTCCGTCTTCTTGCCAACCTATTGTCCTCCTCTTTCAAGCTATAGATTGTAGTGATAGCTACAAAATCCGTCGTAATTATATAGGTTCTAGTTCTAAAGATCAATAGTTTCTTAACTTTTGATACAACAAAAATAATATTTTTGAATATAGATAAATCAGCAGCCATGGAGGATATAATCCCCTGGTACAAACCATCACTGAGAAGATTTTAGTTAAGCTTTATTAAATGAGGGAAAATTAAGCTTCTTCTTTTATCTTCCTTCAAAGTTAGCGATCCTGAGCAAGAGCTGAAAAATGTTAATGTCTGCCAGTTCGGATTTTGTGGCGCTATGCCGAGAGCAAATAGCATTGCTAACCCAAGGGTTGGGAGCAACTTTAAGTGTTGTTTACCTCACCCAAGAATTGGTAGAGGCTTCCTCGGGTAAGGCAAAGCTGATTCCTCTGGTAGTTTACCCAGAGACAGCAGTATTACAGCCAGCCCAAGAGATTACCGAGGCAACAGCAGGCAACCAACTGCAAATTGGCAATGTTTTGGTATTACCCCAGCAACAGGAAAAATTATTGACAGCGGGTTCAGAATCTCCCGCTGCTTCACGGGAGACAGAGACACCAGATACTGAGCAACCCAATTTCAAAGAGGAATACTTGCTCAGTGGACACCAAATGGTGTTACCTCTGATTCATGAGGGTATGATGATGGGATTACTGGTGACAGGTAGGGAAGACCAGCCTTGGAATGAACAAGAGCAAAGTGAAATTCAAAGGATAGGGCAAACGCTGGCGATCGCTTGTGTTTTGGATCAGCGTCGAGCATGGTTGCAACATCAGCTGCATCAACAACAAATTCTGCAAGAACAGCAGCGAGATTTACTTGATAACTTATTGCACCAGTTTCGCAACCCGTTAACGGCATTGCGGACTTTTGGTAAGTTGCTGTTAAAGCGACTGCGACCAGGCGATCCTAACCGAGATGTGGGAGATAATATAGTCCGGGAAAGCGATCGCCTCCAAGAACTGCTGCAACAATTTGAGAAAGTCATTGACTGGGATGCAGATTTAGCGCCACTCACCCTGCCTGAAAATGAAGTATTTGTGGAAGCAACAGTGCAAAAAGAACCCAAACCAGCACTATTGTTGCCAGGAACGGGGGATAAAGCAGCGAATTGCGCTGTAGCCGATTTATTAGCACCATTGTTAGTCTCAGCTCGAGCAATAGCCCAAGAGCGAAATCTGCAACTGAAAGTAGAAATTCCGCAAAACTTGCCGCTAGTACGCGCTAATATCAAAGCCTTACAAGAAGTATTGAGCAATATTGTAGACAATGCCCTGAAATATACCCCCGCAGGCGGTAAAATTTTCATTCAAGCGGGGCAACAAAAAGCTAATTTTCAAGGAATTGCCATTAGTGATAGTGGCCCTGGCATTCCCCCACAAGATTTAGAACATCTAGGAGAACGCCATTATCGGGGCGTACAGGCACAAACAGAAATACCGGGTACAGGTTTGGGAATAGCGATCGCTAAACAATTAATAGAGCAAATGCAGGGCGAAATTGAGGTTTTCAGCCCTGCGATTAACTCTAAGCTTTCTTCACTCGATGCACCGGGAACTACGTTTATTATTTGGTTGCCGGAAGTTGGGAGTTAGTCAGTTGTCAGTTGTTAGTTGTTAGTTGTCATTTGCCACCGACCACTGACCACTGACATTAACTATCTAAGTGAAACCAGCAAATTTTGATTGATTGTCATTTGTAAATCGGTGTCTGGGTTAATTGCGACTAAGTCAACACTCTTTTTGCCAAAGAATAAACCAATCAAAGCACCGATACCAGCGCCACCTAAAACTTCTTCTGTAGCAATGGCGCGATCGCCAGTAACCGCAGATACCGCAGCCGCAGCTCCTGCACCGAGAACAGTATCTTTAATGATTGCACCAGTACTAATGCCCTTCTTGACAGTTTCTGTTTTGGTAATCACTTCAGAAGAAGCGTTAAGCTGATATTCTTGTCCTGTGGTTAACACCAGTTTTTCAGCAATGAATTGAGAACCACCTGTAGCAGGTTTGAGTTGACCGACAACTTGACTACCAGCAGGAATCACTACAGATCCATCTTGCGTAACCACGTTCTGCGATACTGTCAGTGTCAAAGGCGCAGTTTCATCTTTAGTAACCAGAATTTTTTTAGCCCGATCGTACTTCACAGGTATAGCAGTGCCTTGAGGAATTGTTACAGATATCGGTGTTGGTGTAGTATTTCCCAGAGCAACGATATAAGGCGAGTTAATTGCTGAAGCTTGATTAGAACTCACCAATGCTTGGTAGATGAAAGCTGCTACCTGGGCGCGTGTAGCAGTTGTGGTTGGATTCAAGAATTTCACATTTGGATAGTTCACTACAATTTTCTTTTCAGTTGCCGCAGCGATCGGACTACGGGCATAATCAGCGATGCTAGAAACATCATTGAAGTATTGCAGAATGCTTTCGACATTGGTACTGGCGGAATATTCTAGACCGTTGGCGAGAGAAACTAAAACTTGCTGACGGGGAATAGCTTGGTTAGGCTCAAAGCGATTGCCGGGATATCCTGATAAGAAACCAATAGTATAGGCTTGCTGAATGGCACTAGATGCCCAATAGTTGCTTGGCACATCAATAAAACTGATTGGCTGCCGTTGCTGTGCTTTTTGGAAAGCTTTGTTGACCATCGCGGCAAATTGAGCGCGTGTCACTGCCTCTTCTGGACGAAAGCTCCCATCAGGAAATCCTGCGATTACACCTCGCTGTGACAATTCTTGAATAAACTGTGCTGCCCAGTAGTTAGATGAAACATCAGAAAAAGTAGTTTGAGCCAAGGATGGCGAAGCTGCGATAAAGGGTGCTACAGTCCCTGCTGTAATGCTTAAAGCCATAAGAGCAGATGTTGTAGATTGCCAACGATTTAAAGTAAACATTGATTTTTACTCCAATAAAATTATTGTTTATTCTGTTAGTTACTTAGACAATATATGAAACATAAAGTTCCTAGTTTTTTGCTTTTTTCAGTTATTTATAACTACAGTTTTGACAATTTTAATAACTAGTGAATACTATATTCTTAGAATAAAAAATAGGTATTAGGTAATAGTATATTGTACTATTACCTAATACCTATGAAATACTACTTGCAACCAAACAAATCCAAATCAACATGGATATTGATTTAGACGGTATGTAAATAGAATAGTTGCTGAAACATGAAAATTTTTACCAAGAAAAATGAAGCGATCGCACACCTAAATTAAAGTGGCGATCGCTATTGGGAGATGATTAAAGTCACGATTGAAGTTGAGTGCAACTTAGTAACGGTATAGTACTAAGTTAGAGTTCAGAGTCAGCCTCAAATCCTGGTTGCGAAGGACGAAAGCATCTCCTTCTGTTTTCCGTAACACTATACTTGCACCAGCACCAGCTGCCGCACCAATAATCGGTTTGATATCATTGATTTTGCGATCGCCTGTCACTAGCGAACCTAAAAGACCAGCACCCGCACCAATAGCTGCATCAGTTAAAACCCGGCTAGAACTGGGGCCTTGTGAAACTCTTTCAGTTGTACTAAAGGTTTGAGAAGTTGCATTGATTGACTGACGCTGACCGTTAGAAAAGACTAATTCTCGCGCTACGAACCTTACACCTTGTCCATAATCTCTATCTCTGGAATAACTGCCCAAGTTTACAGGTTCTAGCTGTCCGACAACTTCAGTGTTCCTGGGAATCAAGATATTTCTATTGCTGTCGATAATGTCATTAGCTATTCTCAGCGTTAAAGATTTAGTATCACCGGGTTTAACAGTAACTTTGTCATCTTTGATTTTGACGGGAAAATTCACTCCAGAAGGAATGGTAACTGTTCTTGATTGCCCGATGTTGTATTGTGCGTTAGCAGGAGCTACTGCAATCATAGGGATAACGGCACTTGTGGCAATTGCCATTGTCATCAGTGCAGCAGTACCAGATTTCCATTGATGAAGACGAGTCATAGGTGGGCTTCCATTATGTCTGTAATGTGTGTAATGACGAGGCTTTACGGAGATTGTTTCTGACTATTTTCAAACGTGACTTTAGTCATATTCCGAAGGTGAGGGTTCTTCTGACATACGGAATATGTGTAATTGTTCCTCAAAGTTAATTAAAAATTAAGAGTTTGAGAGATTGCTATGCTTGGATTCTTTGGTAGAAACGATGCATGGAGTCAAGGACGCGTGTCAACTCGTCGGCTTCTGCTTGCAGTTGAGCGATTCCCTCTTGAGTCCAGACTTCAGCAGCGAACAAACGTAGCCAATAACAAGTTTCATTGGCTTCTTTAAGTGCAATCATCGTCTTGCTGATAAAGTCTGCTTTACTCTGTCCAGCCTGCGCTTCTTCTACTCTTCTTGGGTAATAAACCTCGTCCATTTTGAAACCTGAAGTTTCTAATAATTCAGATGCGTCATTGCGACGTAAGGAAGCAATCTCAGTATCTTGGCAAAAAACTACAGTTCTCAAGGTAGACAAGTTTTACATCTAATTTTCAAGTTTTATATTTTCCAAAATATTGCCCCACTAACTATGAAACCTGACTCTAAAGCCTCAGAATTTTGAATTATCATTGGGTAATAATAAAGTATCCTCAATTTGATGTCGCATTTCACGGCTGATATAGCAATCGCTATTTAGGCAATCTACTAACAATAGATTGGCATTGTAATACTGCTTCAGTAGCATCTTATCTTCATCATTGAACTGCCATTCATTACCAAAATTATGTTTTAAAACTAACTGAGATGTTATACTATCGAGTCTAGTCTGTCTTTTATTTCCAATCCAGTCTTTTAACCAATTTCTTGATTCATCTTCGTTATTATATAGAACTGGTACTTGTAATAAGTCTTCCTTAATTTGTTGCAATTCTTGCCTTCTTTGAGAATCGGTATCTGGGTCACGAAGTATATAAACAATGGCATTATCACGCGCCAGAGCAATGGCAAAGGCAGGTTTAGAATCACAATAATACTTACTATCAGTATCAACAATATTTTGAGCGATACTAATGGTATCAATAGTAAGGTTAGGTTTATTATGGGCACGACTTAATAAACTCGCACAAGCAAGAACACAAGTTCCATACTGGTCGATAGCACAACCAAGTGGACGGTCAGGGTCTATTTCAAGGTCTATGTTAAGATAAAAAGCTCTAACCGCTGCTGATTTGTAGGAAACATCAACAGAAAGAGATTTATTTTTTACCCATATTAGGAACTGTTGCAACTTCCGATCGCTAGCTGCGATCGCATCAATTTTCTCTTTCATTAACAATAATAAACGATCTGCATTTGGTGACATTCCAACTGCTAGCAAAAATACTTCTCGCCAGCTTTTCTCGGTAATATGACTAACAAGACTTTGCAATGCTTGTTCTGATGACTGTCTTACTACTACAAATTCTCTAGCTACAAAATACTCATGAAATGTGAGGTGAGAAAATGAGTAAATTCCTTTTGCCCTTGCTACAACTAACCCATGATGATATTCAATGGAACGTAAAATTTCCTCACTGTCGAATTGCAATGCTTCCTCGTCAGTATTAGCATCAGGTAAATTGCGAATGTAATCTATTATGTATTGTTCTGCTGCTTTTTGCTTGAAGAAATAGTCACCTCGCTCAAAGGTAATTAGAGCAATTTTGCTAAGTAAATCTTCTTTGCGTGGTACTGATAGTTTTTTATAAACTTGGTTGCGTTGAATTCCTCGCTTGGCATCCCATTTTTTTAGTAAGGCATCTAATCCTTCTTTGTAGAGTTCAGAACGGTTTGCTGAGAAATTCCCTGACTCTTCAAATGCTAAACATAGAAGCGTCAGTAACAAAGGACTAGCTGCGAGTTGTTTGATGCGATTATTGTCTTCAAGGCGTTTAATAAAATTCTCTGGTTTTACAGCTTTACTCTGAAACCATTTGTTGGCAAAGTTAGCAATTTGTTCATCGTCAAAATCAGCAACTTCTACTTCTGTAAACTTCTCAAAAGTATATTCCCGTGCTGCAATTCGGCAAGTCATTACAAAGTGATTGTCTGGAAAACGGTCAGAAAACTCACGAATTTCGTTTAAGATGCGCTTGCTATCTTCTTCCCTAACCTCATCCAAGCCATCGAGTAAAATTAATGCCTTACCACGAATTATCACATCTGGGATAGAAGAGATAAATCGTGTTTCCATAACACTGCTTCCCGTATAGGTAGGATTGATTGCACCTTCACTAAGGTATTGCAGTAATCCAGGTTTGTTTCCTGCTTCGGCAAAGTCTTTAAGGGTGACAAAAATCGGCACATGTTCAGCCTGAAACTCACCTCCAATAGACTGAATAGCTAAATATTTTAAAAACGTGGTTTTCCCCGCCCCTGGTTTGCCCAAAATCATTAATTTGGGATATTTTTCAACTGCCTCTAGTCCCGGTACTCGTTTTTCGCTGATTCTTGCAAGTCCAAAACGGTCAAAATCCTCGTTTGTAGACTCTTGCAATAATTCATCAATTCCTAGCCGTCGTCGTCCAATGATTTTCTCCAGAATGTTGACGCTTGTGTAAATGTCATTTAACTCGATAGGCTGAGTCATATCTAGCACCCGCATTGTGCCGCAGCGTTCTTGAATGCTGGGTTTTATCTTTGCACGTACCTCTTGGACTATGGCATCGATATCAATGCAAGTGTCTGGATGTGCTTTTGCTTCTGGTTCAGCAACAACTTCATCCCACTCCAGATCTAGCCTGTCGCAAATCTGGACAAAGAGATTGCGATCGACAGGTTTACCCGTAAAGAACTTTCCAATTGGCTGGCGAGTTACTTCTAAGTCTTCGGCTAATGCCTTTTGCGTCAAAGAGTAACGAATTAAAGCTTTTTTTGCTTTTTTGATACCTTCTGGAGAACAGTAAAGCGATCGCCCAGTCATAGCTTCACCACAATACTAGTGATGATTTTAACGGCAAAATTTTGAATTCATTCCCATCGCATACACAACTCACTCATATTGCAAGCTTGTATGCAAGCCTGTAGCAACCACTCGCCTGTAAAGCTAAGAACGTAGCGATCAAACGATTTGGAGTAATTCAATGTTGTTTAGAAAGTTTCCTTACAGAGATGAAGTGCTGGCTGCTGTAACGGTGATTATGGTGATTGGTTCTCTGACTCTCGCAGCGATCGACGAGAAAAGTCGCCCTCAATTTATAGAACTGACAAAATTCGCTGTAAGTACTTATATTGGACTTTTGATACCGCAGTCAAGGTCAAATGATACTGATAGCAACTCAAATAAAATTGATGAACAAGACGAAGATGAAAAACACCGATGAACCTTTCATGACAAGTCACTTTGCTTCTCAGCCTACTATTGGGATAGCCTTGGTGAAGTAACTACCCAATTTACCCTTACTTCTTTAAAAGCTTGGCAAGCAGCAGAAGTTGAAAAGGAAAATCTCTTTTTGCTTTCTTCTCTGCCGACAGGGGAAAATAAATGGTAACTTCCAAAAGTTTGATTTTTCTTTGAATATGAGCAAAATAATTTGCCTAACATGAAAAATTCGCTCATAATATTGTTAATTTTCGTAAAATTGCGGTCTTCAGGACTAGAAACCTGATATTTACCTAGCTAAACTATCAAGAGTGCATCTGTACTGCTAGTTAATAAAATGTAGATGTGGCGCTATAGCCTCAATGATCCCAGTACAACTTATCCTCAAAAACTTTCTTAGTTACCGTGATGCAACTTTAGATTTTCGTGGTCTGCATACGGCTTGTATTTGTGGTTCTAATGGTGCAGGTAAATCGTCTCTTCTCGAAGCCATCACCTGGGCAATTTGGGGTGAAAGCCGCGCTGCCGCTGAAGACGATGTAATCCATGCAGGTGCAAAAGAAGTGCGGGTGGATTTCATTTTCCACAGTAATCAGCACAAATACCGAGTGATTCGCACGCGAATACGGGGTGCTAGTAGCGTCCTCGAATTTCAAATAGAAACACCCTCCGGCTTTCGCGCCCTGACAGGTAAAGGAGTCAGAGCAACACAGGATTTGATATTAGAACACATCAAGCTGGATTACGATACTTTTATTAATTCTGCTTACTTGCGTCAAGGTCGTGCAGATGAATTCATGCTCAAGCGCCCCAGCGAACGCAAAGAAATTTTAGCGGAGTTGTTGAAACTTACTCAGTACGATGACTTGGAAGAACGGGCAAAAGAATCATCCCGCCAGTTCAAAGCTAGGGCAGAAGAGTTAGAGCGTTCCTTAGAAGCAATTAAAATTCAACTGCAACAACGTGAGGTAACGCAGGCACAAAAAGCAGAATTAGAAGCTGAACTCAACCAATTGCAGCAGGTACAAGCTTTCGATAATATCCAATTGCAAAGTCTGCAAGTTGTCCAGCACCAGCGACAAAATTGGGAACAACAACTCAACTTTGTCAGGCAACAGTACCAGAATTTAACTCAAGATTGCGATCGCCTGCAACAAGAACACTCAGCAGTAAGAACTCAGCTATCAGATTTAGAAGCCATCTTAAATCAAGAAACTGAGATTAAAAATGGATACGCTCAGTACCAAAGTCTGCAATCTCAAGAAGAAACGTTTGCAACTAAATTTGAAGAATACACCCGTGCGACTGGGCTGCGTCAACAAAAGCAACAGCAACTAACTAAACAAATTCACGAAATTGAACGCCAACTGCAACAAGTTCAAGGACAACTAGAAGCTTTACAGCAGCAAGAGCAAGAAATTCAGCAAACTCTCAGCAAATCAGGTGAAGTAGAAGCTGGTTTAGCACAACTTACCGCAGCGCGTCGCCGTGTAACTCATCTGGATGAACTGCAAATGCAAGTAAGTCCCTTATTGCAACAACGGCAAAATTTACAAAGCCAACTGCATCGGTTTGAAGCTAATTTAAGAGCAAGGCTAGAACAGTTACAAGCTACAGAGAACCAACTGCAACGTTCTTCACGCCGCCAACCGCAACTGCAACAAGCAGTGATGGAAGTGGGGATACAAATCGATCAAATGGAAAAAGACCGGGTTTATCTGCAACGAGTTCAGGAAAAAGGGCAGGAAAGGCGACACTTTATCGAACGGCTACAAGCTCAGCAACGGGAGTATGAAAGGTTTTTGGGAGAACTAGATCAAAAACTGCAAATGCTTCGCAACCCCGATGCTATTTGTCCCTTGTGTGAGCGTCCTTTAGACGAACATCACTGGAATCGCGTGGTAGATAAAACCAAAGACGAGTACCAAGAAACTGAGGGGCAATTGTGGGTATTTCGAGAACAAATGGCGGTGTCAGATCGAGAAATTCAGTTATTGAGGCAGGAATATCGGGAAATATCGCAAAAGTTGGCGGCTTATGATGCTTTGCGAGAACAGAGAGGGCAATTGGCAGCACAACTGCAATCTACAAGCGATGCCGAACAACAGTTACAACAACTGGCTGCTGAAATGCAACATCTAGAGCGATCGCTGCAAGCTGGTGATTATGCACCCGACAAGCAAGCCGAACTGCAACAGTTAGAAGAATATCTGCAACAATTGAATTATAGTGAGCAAGACCATGCCCTTGCCCGCAGTGAAGTAGAACGATGGCGGTGGGCAGAAATTAAACAAGCACAAATCAAAGATGCCACCAAGCGTCGAGCTACACTAGCAGCCCGAAAGCCAGAATTGCAAGCTCAGATTGCCCAATTACAAACCAGAATCCAGCAAGAGCAAACTGATTCTGAATGTGCTAGACAAATCGCCGCCCTTGAGCGCCATATTGCTGAAGTTGGCTATAGTTCGGAACAGCACAATAACCTGCGTATGGCTGTACGCCAAGCCCAGTCTTGGCAGTTGCGTTATCAACAGCTTTTAGCAGCCCAGCAGCAGTATCCGCAACTTCAGACAAGATTACAAGAGCTAGAATCGTCTAGAAGCGTCAGGCTAACAGAGCGCCAAAAACTCGCTAGCCAAATCGACAGTATTGTCCAGCAGCTAGCCCAAACAGCCAACCCAACCGAGCAAATTCAAGCTTTAGAGCAGCAACTTCAAGTACGTAGACGGCAATTAGACGAACACATAGCAAAGTTGGGGCGTTTGGAACAGCTGGCTCACCAACTGGAAACTATGCAAATTCAATACGAGCAACAGCAATTGCAATTGCAATCTTGTAAACGAGAATATCGAGTTTATCAAGAATTAGCACAAGCATTTGGTAAAAATGGCATCCAAGCTTTGATGATTGAGAATGTGTTGCCTCAATTGGAAGCCGAGACAAATCAACTACTTTCGCGGTTGAGTGCTAACCAGTTACATGTGCAATTTATTACCCAAAGGGCTGGGCGCAATGGCAAGTCAACAAGGAAAAATGCCAAGCTGATAGACACCCTAGATATCTTAATTGCCGATGCTAGAGGTACGCGAGCTTATGAAACTTACTCTGGTGGCGAAGCATTTAGAATTAACTTTGCCATCCGTTTGGCTATGGCGAAATTACTAGCACAGCGAGCGGGTGCGGCGTTGCAATTGCTAATTATAGATGAGGGATTTGGCACGCAGGATGCCGAAGGATGCGATCGCTTGATTGCAGCAATTAATGCGATCGCCTGCGATTTCGCCTGTATCCTCACAGTCACTCATATGCCCCACCTCAAAGAAGCCTTCCAAGCCCGCATTGAGGTTAATAAAACCCAACAAGGTTCGCAGTTAAGTTTGTTAATTTAATTAATACATCAGTTGTTTAATTTTTTACTAATCACTAATAGGGATAACCCTTAGTTACCTTCATAGAGAAGTCAGACATATACTTATGCGTTGCCACACATAAGACAAGGTTTTGTATGATTTTAATCATCTCATGAGTCCGATCGCAACGCAGATTTTCTAGGCAGCAAAGGCAAACAATGATTCAGCAGCAACCTGACGCAGATAATACCAGTCATCTAGACTCATACCGTGCTTTGGCACTGCAAGTTACATGCCATGCGGTAAATCAAGCACGCGATCGCCAAGCAGCTCGTTCGCTGATGCTGAACTCGATCAATCGCTTGGCGCAACAAATCGCTGCTAGTATTGCTTTCATTGGCTTGGACTGTCGCTTAATTGTACTACCAGAATATTTCCTCACAGGTTTTCCGATGGGAGATTCTCTAACTGGGTGGGCAGAAAAAGCTTGCCTGGAAATAGCTGGTGCTGAATATGAAGCCCTCGGTAAAATTGCCCAAAAACATCAGATATTTTTGGCTGGCAATGCTTACGAAATCGACCCCAACTTTGTCGGGTTGTACTTTCAAACTAGCTTTGTCATCGATCCTTCAGGTACAGTTGTTTTGCGGTATCGGCGCTTGAATTCGTTGTTTGCTCCTACACCTGGCGATGTCTGGGATAAGTATCTTGACTGTTATGGGTTAGAGGGGGTTTTCCCTGTGGCAAAGACGGCGATTGGTAATTTAGCAGCTTTGGCATCGGAAGAAATTTTGTATCCAGAAGTAGCGAGGTGTTTAGCAATGCGAGGAGCAGAGATTTTTCTGCACTCCACATCAGAAGTGTATGGCAAGACGCTAACGCCTAAAGATGCTGCTAAAATTTCTCGCGCTGTGGAAAATATGGCATATGTAGTTTCAAGTAATACTGCTGGTATTGCTAATATCCCTATCCCCGTTGCTTCAGCTGATGGTGGTTCTAAAATCATTGACTATCGAGGAACAGTTTTAGCTGAGACAGCTACAGGCGAAAGCATGGCAGCTTTCGCAGAGATTGACTTAGGAGCATTACGCCGCGATCGCCGCCGTCCAGGGTTACATAATTTACTCTCACGCCAGCGTTTTGAGTTATATGCCCAAAGCTACAGCCAGTCACAATTTTACCCAGCAAATACTATGCTGGAAAAAGAAGTAGATCGCAAGCACTTCATCCAAACACAACAAGCAACCATTGAGCGCCTAGCTAAATTGGGGATAATTTGAATCGAGAATTTGAACATAAAGTGTCAGTGTCAGAAGTGGCTTTTTCTTGGTGTTTTAGTGCCCTAGTGATGAAAAAATAATCATTGAACCCCTAAGACACTTAAGATACAAAAACGAAAATAGTCTTCTCTATTTGAGATTTGGGTTCGTTTACTACCCAGCTTTACAAGGGTAGGCATAGGGAGTAATGACCAATGACAAATGACAAATGACAAATGAATAAACCAATAGAAGTTCGCAACCCCAGGACTGGAAAATTTGACTACGTGATTATTCCACCGCCCCCGAAGTTGGTGGCACAGCAATGTAGCCGCGCCCGGAGAGCGCAACCTCGTTGGTATCAGTTGGGTGTAGAAGGTAGAATTGAGGCTTTACAAGAATGGAAGCAAGCTATATTATCTGAGCGCGATCGCCTTACAGAGGCTTTGATAAATGATACGGGAAGATTATCAATCTCTGTCCTGGAAATAGACTCATTCCTTTCTAGCATCGATCGCTGGTGTGGATTAGCGCCAGACTTGCTGCAAGAATCTGCAAAAAATACAGCTATCCCGTTTATTGCCCTCAAACAAACATTGGTTCCTTACTCCCTAGTTGGGGTAATTAGCCCCTGGAATTTTCCGCTGTTGCTGTCTACGATTGATGCCATTCCAGCATTACTAGCGGGTTGTGCTGTGATTGTCAAACCGAGTGAAATTGCTCCCCGCTTTGTCGCACCGCTGATTCTCACACTTAACACCGTTCCCCAGTTGCGTGATGTACTAGCTTTTGTTGAGGGAGCAGGCGAAACGGGTGCTACCTTGGTGGAAAATGTCGATTTGGTGTGCTTTACAGGTAGTGTAGCCACGGGGCGAAGAGTGGGAGAAGCAGCAGCTAAACGGTTTATTCCGGCTTTTTTAGAATTAGGGGGGAAAGACCCCGCGATCGTTTTGGAATCAGCCAATTTAGAATTAGCAACCTCAGCAATTTTGTGGGGTTCAGTCGTCAATACCGGCCAGTCATGCCTCTCAATTGAGCGCATTTACGTTGCTGAATCTATTTTTGAAAATTTTTATCATCAACTGATAGCCAAGGCTTCTCGCCTTCAGCTAGCCCACCCGACAGTTGAAAGTGGAGAAATTGGCCCAATTATTTCCGAAAGACAGGCAGCAATTATTAGCGACCATCTTTTAGATGCAGTCGAAAAGGGAGCGGTAATTCACTGCGGTGGTAAAGTTGAAGCATTAGGTGGGGGCTGGTGGTGTCGTCCGACAGTAATCACTCAGGTTAATCATTCTATGAAAGTGATGACTGAAGAGACTTTTGGCCCGATTATGCCAGTGATGCCTTTTCCCACAGTTGAAGAAGCGGTGTACTTGGCGAACGACTCAATTTATGGACTGAGTGCTGCGGTTTTTGCGGGTTCGGAAGCGGAAGCTTTAGCAGTTGCTTATCAACTAGATGCAGGTGCTATCAGTATCAATGATGCTGCTCTTACTGCCATCATGCATGAGGGAGAGAAAAACGCCTTTAAATTCTCTGGTTTGGGAGGATCGCGCATGGGGCCGGCGGCATTGAAGCGTTTTATGCGTTCTAAAGCTTGTTTGATTAAAACCAACTCTAATAGCGATCCTTGGTGGTTCGATAAAAAGTAAGTCGGTGCTAAGATTTCAAGCTATGTTAATAAATTTCAAGTAGGGTGCGTTGTCGTGCAGCGTAACGCACCTTCAACAATTCCAGGTGCGTTAGCCTACGGCATAACACACCCTACTTTTAAAAGATTTAGGGTAATTATATAGCAGTTGCCAGGTAGATTAGGACATAAACTAATCATAAAACATGGACACCAAGAGGCTTTCAAGTCTGTTCCCCCTCGGGTGACGCTCCTAACGTCGCTAACGCCACTTTGCCAGAGGCTCGAGGACTCGCTCTAAGCGAAGCTATGCCGTTAGCGAAGCCTCTCGAAGAGAAGGCTTTACGCTGCGCTATCGTGACGGGAACCGCCTTCGCGCCAGCGTCTCCCCTTTAAGAGAAGACAGCAAGTGGACTCACCTGTTCCCTGTTCCCTGCTATATATGCTATTTAAATTCAAGCGCGATCGCCCCTGCCACCAGATAAAAGAGCGATCGTCAGTATATTATAGTTAAACAATTAAGGTAAAACAACAGATGTGTCTTTACCATTTTTGTTTGCACCATTCAACAGTGTTGCTGTACTCTCAGATGGAGATTGAGAGTTGCTCGAACGGCGTGATGATTTCTGACGTGGCTTGCCTCCCGCCTGGACATATTGCAAACTGTCTTTACCATAATGGGTTGCCACACTCATTAACATCTTTTCAGAATAGCTGTTTAATTCTTCTTCAGTGAGAGAGAGGCGACCTGCCATTTCATCCAGGGTAGAGAGTAAAGTATTGTAGATTGATAGCTGGGTTTGCAAGGTTTGGATACGGCTGTCGTAGTTTGTCAAATTCAATCCGTTACCAAAATCTAGTGTAGAGCTAATCGATCGCATTCCTGCAATTCGCCGTAGAGCTTTTTCGAGGGTGGGTGAACTGCGTTTTAGTCGTGCCATGAGATACGCTCCTCAGAGAATTTAGATGATTACTGTATTTAATGTAGCAAATCAAACAATCAACTTAACTGAGAAATAATTCGGAAAAATTACGTCAGATTGACATCGACATAATTATTTTTAGCTATTTATACTTAAAAATTTATTGAAATAGTCAAAAAAAATACTTTAAATAAGAAACAGATACCTCGAAATCATGTTCAAGTACTTCAAAATCATGTTGAGGTACTTCAAAGTCATATTCAAGTACTTCAAAGTCGTGTTGAGATACCTTAAAGTCTTGTTGGAGTACTTCAAAGTCGTGTTGGAGTACTTCAAAATCATGTTCAGGTACTTAAAAGTTGTATTGGAGAACTTCAAAGTTGTGTTGAGGTACTTTGAAATTGTGTCGAAGTATTAGATGATGGGTTTCCTTGCCTTAACCCAATCTACGGCGAAGGCGATCGCCCAATCTTGTAGGATGCGTTAGCGAAGCGCGTAACGCATCCCCAAAACCCTCAACTCACCGATCCCCAACCTCTAATAAAGGCATCAATTCCTCCATTCCCCAATCAACCGAGTAAATACCCTGTGCTACATATCGGTGAAAACTTGAATACTTCCAATCCATTGCTCGCTGACATAACCCATGCTTGACTGGATTGTAATGGATATAATTACAATGCCGCGCAAAATCAGCATCATCTCGAATCCAATGCTCCCAAAATCGTCGCTGCCAAAGATTGCTCTCTCTCCGTTTTTGCCGCGATTCACTCAGGTTTGCCTGCAACTGTAGCACAGATGCTCCTTGCTTGGTGACATCGCTTTTAATCAATCGCCAACGAGTTGCATAATCGCTATCATTGCGTGGTAAAGTCCAGATGCAGTGGATGTGGTTAGGTAACAATACAATCGCATCGATCGCAAACGGATATTTTTCACGCACCTTAAGAAATGCAGAGCGCAGCAAAGGACGGGCAACATCCGTACACAGCCACGGTTGTCTTTGATGTGTTACCTGGGTAAAGAAGTATGTGCCGCCCTCAATCCTGCTTCTGCGGTAGCTGGTCATTGAATTATGCAATTCGGATTTATTGATTAGTCTGCCCAAATCTAGCAGATAACCCATAATTGGGCGCGTTGATTCTAGATGGTGATGCGTTACGCTATTGCTAACGCATTCTACAAGATCGGCGATCGCACTGCCATCATGCATAAGGGAGAGAAAAACACTTTTAAATTCTCCGGTCTGGGAGGTTCGCGCATGGGTCCAGCGTTTTAAAGCTTGTTTGATTAAAACCAACTCTAATAGCGATCCTTGGTGGTTCGATAAGAAGTAAAGAAAAAGTTAAACATGGAAAGTAATTTGCTGCAACGCATAACCATCAATTCCGAAATTTGTCATGGGAAGCCATGTATTCGTGGACTCCGTTATCCGGTGGAGTTAATTCTAGAGTTGCTCAGTTCTGGTATGACTGCTGATGAAATTTTGGCAGATTATGAGGATTTAGAACGAGCAGATATTTTTGCAGCTTTGGCGTTTGCAACTCGGTTGACCCAAGTTAAAAGTATTTATAAAGTAGCACGGTGAAGTTTTTGATTGATGCTCAGTTACCCACTCGATTGGTCAAGCTGCTGCAACTAGCTGGCTACGATACCATTCACACTAGAAATTTACCTCTACAAAATGCAACAACAGATGTCAAAATCAACACTATCTCCATACAATAAGAGCGCATAGTAGTAGTGAAGAATCTCACCCAATGTGTCGCTTTGCTTAACATGACACTTTAAGGATTTATGCAAGAGGTCTATTAGTAAAGTGATTATTATAATAAATTTTATTGTGATATTTATACTGGTTTCCAAGATG
The DNA here is from genome assembly GCA_003326215.1 of Nostoc minutum NIES-26. Classification (GTDB taxonomy): domain Bacteria; phylum Cyanobacteriota; class Cyanobacteriia; order Cyanobacteriales; family Nostocaceae; genus Dendronalium; species Dendronalium minutum. The sequence continues at coordinate 91,337 of LXQD01000098.1, forward strand.
TGTCTTATTTTGTAGTATATAAAATAGTGCTTAAAAGTCCTCGGTCAATTTATCGGCATGGTTGCAGACCACAGCATAGATTTTCAGATATATCTACAATCTCTCAGCGAGGATGACACATTCAGAGATTGGCAATATTTATACACACCAACTGATGCCATAGACCGTCAAAGACTTGAACCAGAAAAATCGCGCAGACGCTTAGATTTAAGTTTGATGGTGCAAACAGTATCACAGCAAACAGAAGGTGAAGCACCAGACAGAGAAAAAATTGAACGGTTGAATATGCTCGAAGGGTTACGGAAGTATGCAGCGAGCCATGTCTTACTAGTAGGAAGACCGGGTTCAGGCAAATCTACAGCTTTAGAGCGTTTGTTGTGGGAAGAAGCTCAAAAAGGGAAACAAAGAGAACCAAATCAGAAAATTCCTGTGCTAGTGGAGTTAAGACGCTACAAAACTTCGGTGCTGGATTTAATTGGAGATTTTTTGACTAGCCATCAATTATACCTGAATAAGACAGAGATTGAAAATCTGCTGTTTACAGGGCAATTTTTGTTACTTGTAGACGGGTTGAATGAATTACCCAACGAAGAAGCTAGACGAGATTTAGACGGATTTCGGCACAAATACCACCAATTCACGCCGATGATTTTTACCACGCGGGATTTGGGGGTGGGGGGTGATTTAGGCATTGAGAAAAAGCTGGAAATGCAACCCCTCACAGAAGCGCAGATGCAGCAGTTTGTAAGCGCCTATTTGCCAGAACTGGGTGATGAAATGCTACGACAGTTGGCTGGACGCTTGCGAGAATTGGCAGAAACGCCGCTGTTATTGTGGATGCTGTGTGAAGTATTCAACTCTGCCAAACAAATTCCTACTAGTTTAGGTGAGTTGTTTCGTTGGTTCTCTGGAGAGTATCACAAACTCAAGGAAAATGTACCAATTGCTGAAGGGTTACGTAACTGGCAATCTGATTTATTGCAGCATCTAGCATTTGTGATGATGCAAGGCGATAATTCTATAGAGTTGCGATTAACTATTTCTAAACAGCAAGCAAGGGATGTTTTAGCAATATTTTTACAAAATAAAGTACCTTATGCTGAGAATTGTGCTAGACGCTGGCTAGAAGATTTGCTCAAGTATCACTTAATTCAATTGCGAATAGATGACCAAATTGAATTTCGCCACCAGCTAATTCAGGAATACTACGCGGCAGAATTTATACTTCCACAGCTTGACAATATTAGTGATGAAAAGCTGAAACGGGATTATCTAAATTGCTTGAAGTGGACAGAACCCGTAGCGTTGATGTTGGGGTTGGTGGATGATGAAGAGCAAGCTTTACGAGTGGTGAAGTTAGCCCTAGATGTAGATTTGAAGTTAGGGGCAAGGTTGGTAGGAAAAGTAAAGCAAGAGTATCAGAAAAAAACAGTCGATTTAATTTTAAAGTTAGACATTCATAAATTACTCAAAGTTGAGTTTTTGGGTATCACTCACTCCGAGGATGCCGTTACTTTTTTAAATAATTCATTGCAGGATGAAGATTCTTTTGTTCGTTTTTGTGCCGCATCTGCGTTAGGAGAAATCGGCAATGAAGCGGCAGTATCTGCCTTAATTGGCGCTTTGCAGGATAAAGATTCTTTTGTTCGTTTTTGTGCCGCATCTGCGTTAGGAAAAAGCGGCAATACTACGGCGGTTGAAGCTTTAATTATGGCTTTGCAGGATGAAGATTCTTATGTTCGTCTTCGTGCCGCAGATGCGTTAGGAGAAATCGGCAATGAAACAGCGATAACTGCCTTAATCGAAGCGTTGCAGCAGAAAGATTCTGAGGTTCGTGAGGGAGCCACAGAGACTTTAAGAATAAGCGGCAACGAACCAATAATATCAGCCTTATTTGCGAATTCGCAGATTAAAGATTCTTTTATTGATGGGAAGGGCACACAGGTATTAGGAGAAAACGGTAATGCAGCGGTGGTAACTGCTTTAGTTGACGCTTCACAGAATTATTTTCATTTGATATTTAGAGAGGTGTCAGGACACAGGAATAATGCAGCGGCGGTTGAAACTTTAATTACAGCTTTGCAAGATGAAGATTCTGTTGTTCGTAGTATTGCCGCACAGGCGTTAGGAAGAATCGGCACTACAGCGGCGGTTGAAGCTTTAATTACAGCTTTACAGGATGAAGATTTTGATGTTCGTGATAGTGCCGCACAAGCGTTAGGAAAAATCGGTACTACAGCGGCGGTTGAAGCTTTAATTACAGCTTTGCAAGATGAAGATTCTGTTGTTCGTAGTATTGCCGCACAGGCGTTAGGAAAAAGCGGCAATACTACGGCGGTTGAAGCTTTAATTATGGCTTTACAGGATGAAGATTATGTTGTTCGTGATAGTGCCGCACAAGCGTTAGGAAAGATTGCCAATGGAGCAGCACTTGAACCCTTAATTACAGCTTTGGGAGATGAAGATTCTAATGTTCGTGAGAGTGTCGCAGAGGCGTTAGGAGAAATTGCTGGCTCTGAAGTTTTGCATAATATTTGGGAGTTACAATTAAAAACTCCCTCATGGGACAAAAGCGAAGCAATTTCTAAAATTCAAGAGCGTTGCAAATTTTATAACCATGAAATTTTTTATTCTGCTTTGGATGAGGAAATAAACAACCCCGATCCTTTAACTAGTTCTCTAAACACACTTAATCAAACACTCAAAACTATGTCAGAAACTCCTAAAAATGATTTCACAGGTGCTACCTTTGGCAACATCATAGGCAGTGTTACAGGAAATATCCACGGTGATAATATTGGCACTCAAAACAATTACCCGTCTACAAAAGATATTGCTGATTTAGAAACCGTGCTTCAGCAGTTGCTTGAGAAAATGGAGCAGGATAAACCGACTGTAATCGATGCTCAACCAATTGTGGCTCAAGCTGTTGAGAGTCATCCAGTACTTAAAAATAGGCAAGCGATTGAGCAAGTTATCAAAAATAATCCAACGCTCAAAGTACGTTTGCAAAGAGCGGTGACAGCAGCAGGTATTGAGACAATAAAAATTTTATTTGCTCCTGCTGGTATTCCGATTGAAGCGATTAGGGCTTGGAATCAACCTGAATAAGAGTTGTTGGCTAATTTCTCTTTCGCTCGTCTCTATAGGACTCATATTTGATTTTTGAAATATACGTAGCACCATCCAAAGGCTTTGGTGCGTTACGCTACGCGATAACACACCCTACTTAGATTTTTTCATAAATCAAATCGGATTCCTATAGTAGAGTTACTCTATTGAGTGTTTGAGATTCATCCACGAATGTTTGAGGTTCGTGAACATCTCTAAGCTAAAGATAAATTTGGTGACAGCCTCTGTAAAACTTGCTTTAAAACCATTGCTGTCCAATCTATATCTGCTTCTGTGGTATCGCGCCCTAATGTCATGCGAATTCCGCCCAAGGCAGCTTTTTCGGAATAGCCCATCGCCAAAAGTATCGGGCTGGGGTTGATTTTGCCACTATGACAGGCTGCACCAGCACTAATGCCAATGCCGGCAAGGTTTAACTGGCGCACTAAGGTTTTACCATTGAGTTCTCTATCGGCGTGTTCTAGACAGAAACTGACATGGTGAGGTAAACGCCGATCGCGTTCGCCTGTAGGTATTAAACCAGGAACGTCGGCTAATTGGTCAAATAAGCGATCGCGCAACTTAATTAACCGAGGTGTTTCAGTCGGCAATTCTTGTGCTGCTAATTCGGCTGCTACACCAAAGCCTGCAATTACAGGTACTGCTTGAGTCCCAGAACGCATTCCCATTTCTTGCCCACCACCATAAATTAAGGGCGCTAACTCTACACCAGGACGCACATACAATGCCCCTGCACCTTGCGGCCCATATAATTTATGACTGGAGATGCTCAGTAAATCAACGGGTAATTTTTGCACGTTAATAGGTAAACGTCCCACAGCTTGCACCGCATCTGTATGAAACAAAGCCCCATGCGATCGCGCAATATTTCCTAGTTCTGCAATTGGCTGCACTGTCCCAACTTCACTTTGTCCGTAAATTACGGAAACCAAGACAGTGTTATGTCGCAATGCAGCTTTTAAATCCAAGGGGTTGACGCTGCCTTTAGCATCTACACACAAGCGTGTCACTTCCCAACCCCACATCTCTAGCGATCGCGCTGTTTCGGAAATTGCGGAATGCTCAACATGAGAAATAATTATGTGTTGAGGTACAACATATAACCGGGCAACACCCATAATTGCCTGATTGTCTGCCTCAGTACCACCTGAAGTAAAGATAATAGATTCTGGATCGGTGGCGTTAATTAATCCAGCTACTTGCAATCTTGCTTGTTCCACAATTGTTGCTGCGCGTTGTCCCCATTCATGCAAGCTGGAAGGATTTCCCCATTCTTGGGTGAGAACAGCTTGCATCGCGGCGATCGCTTCTGGGCGAGGGGGAGTAGTGGCACTGTGATCTAAATATATTTGCATATCACCAATAATTGAGTGGAAACACAAGCTGGCAATCAGCTGAATTGAAAGTAAGGAGTAGGAGAAAATCTCACTTCAGCATCTATAGGTAAGTTAATTAATCTTGACAAATTATGAATTATTCTGCATCAATGGGTGGATTTTTCCTGATTGTAGGATTATTCTTCTACCTAATTTGGTCTACTCTATTTTGGGAATTATAAATGTGTTCGCTTACAATCAACTTTTAGCAGATTACCGTGCAAATTTTTCCCCGACAAAAATATTTATTTATATTTTTTCTGACATTTGCGATCGCGGCTTGTCAACGAGTCCAGTCCGAGAATAAGCGTTTAGTACCACTACCGCAAGACCCATTCGTTAAAGTTTACTTTAACCATTCCGAGTCTTCAGAATACAAAGAGTCTTACCGTCAGCAAACCCGCCTTGGGGATGATTTAGAAAAACAGATTGTCGATGCTATTTCCCAAGCTGAATCTACAGTTGATGTAGCAGTACAAGAATTACGTTTACCTAAAGTTGCCCAAGCACTGGCAGACAAACAGCAAGCTGGGATCAAAGTCAGAGTAATTTTAGAAAATACCTACAGCCGTCCTTGGAGTAGCTGGACACCCGATGAAGTCAAGAAGTTAGTACCAAGGGAACAAGAACGCTATCAAGAATTTCAGCGCTTTGTAGATGTTAATCAAGATAATAAAATTTCGCCAGAAGAAATCAAGCAACGAGATGCATTGATAATTTTACAAAACGCTAAAATTCGTTGGATTGACGATCGAGCAGATGGTTCATCTGGTAGTAGCTTGATGCATCACAAATTTGTGATTGTAGACAATCGCATTGTAATTGTAACTTCAGCGAATTTTACTTTAAGTGATACTTTTGGTGATTTTACAAATTCCAGTAGCTTAGGCAATGCCAATAACTTTTTACAGATTGACAGCCCAGAATTAGCATCTTTATTTACAGAAGAATTTAACATTATGTGGGGTGATGGGCCAGCAGGAAAGTTAGATAGTAGATTTGGTGTGAAAAAACCGATGCGATCGCCAAAAACGATCGCGTTAGGTCAAAGTAAAATTATTGTGCAGTTCTCGCCTAATTCTCCGACTCTACCTTGGAGTAATAGTACTAATGGTTTAATTGGCAAAACTTTAAATTCAGCCAATAAATCTATCGATATGGCGTTATTTGTCTTTTCTGAACAGCGTCTTGCCAATATTTTAGAAAACCGTCATCAAGAAAGTGTATCAATCCGGGCTTTGATTGACCCACAATTTGTTTATAGACCTTATAGCGAAGCCTTAGATATGATGGGGGTTGCTCTCAGTAATAAATGTAAACATGAAATTGATAATCGCCCTTGGAAAAATCCAATTACCACTGTAGGCGTACCTACCCTACCCAAAGGTGACTTATTACATCACAAATTTGCTGTGATTGATAGTCAAATAGTAATTACAGGTTCACACAATTGGTCAGACGCTGCAAATAATGGTAATGATGAGACATTGCTAGTAATTGAAAGCCCCATCGTTGCTGCCCATTATGTACGTGAATTTGCTCGTATTTACGCCGACGCTAAACCAGGTTTACCACCACAAATTCAAGAAAAGATTAAACTAGAAGAACAAAAGTGTCCCAAAATAATAACGCCTGATTCCAGTGAAAATAAAGGAAGTTACCAAATAAATATCAACACCGCAAATATGGAAGAATTAATAACGCTTCCCGGTGTGGGTAAAAAGTTAGCACAGCGGATAATTATTACCCGGAAAAAGCAAAAATTTACATCTTTACAAGATATCGAACGAGTTCCGGGAGTGAGTAATAGAATGCTAGAACAGTGGGGCGATCGCGTGACTTTATAGCAGTCTTGATTTATTTTTTATAATTGCCAATTTTCAAATATTCAGCATTGCATTGACTCTAATATTATTCAATAGCAATGTATAAAATATTATTTTTTTAGGAATTTACTTGGCACATCATTTGCTTCAACGTGAAAAATATAGTACGGCGCTAGCTTACTTTTGACAATTTGTTATAAACTAATTTTATCTCACAATATAAATATGATTATTATATAAATAATAGTTCAAAATATATCCTATGAAGGTTTTAGAGTTTTGCAGAATTTATCTAGTTATCTATTAAACTTATTCAAAAACTTTGACCCTAGACCGCGGCTGATACTTGCCTTTGGCTTTGCTGCATTAGTCTCAGCAATACTTCCACCTCAATTACACATACCTACCCGTATTCTCTGCGCTTGGAACTCTGGTGCTGACTTCTTTTTAGCTATAACTTGGTGGAAGATGATTAGAGCTACCTCAGAAAAAACCCGTCGATATGCTGAGAATGAATACGAAGGTCGTTTACCTATATTTATGCTAATAATTGCTGCGGCTTCTGCTAGTGTATTAGCAATTGTATTTTTACTTACTGATAAAAAAGGACAGTCAACAATTTTGCTTACTTTACACGTCATACTTTCTATTATGACGATTATAGGTTCTTGGTTACTGGTGCATACAATGTTCGCATTGCAATATGCACACAACTATTATAAACATGTTAATCATAATCATAAAGGAGGAATAGCTGGAGGTTTAGACTTTCCCAACAACAATTATCCAGACTACTGGGAATTTTTATATTATTCTTTTGTTATTGGTATGACTAGCCAAGTATCTGATGTACAGACGACATCGCGCAAGATGAGGCGTTTAACTCTGCTACATGGCATATTTTCTTTCTTTTTTAACACAACTATTCTAGCTATAACCATCAATATTCTTGCTGGACTAATTTAAAAATAATTGTATTTAATTATTTAAAAACTTGCCAAAATTATAGCGTTTTGACCTAGATACTTAAAAGATAAAACTTAATTACGTATTCAATTCAAACACGTAATAAAATGCTAATTAAACAAGATAGAATAACTATTCGTTTCATGCAAGATTGCATCCAGGATTATCAGCTAATGGCAAAATGGCTAACTGATGAAAATGTTTTAGAATTTTATGAAGGTAGAGATAATCCTTTCCCATTAGAAAGAATTATAGAAACATATCAGCGGTAATGCGAGACGATCCTGTAATACCTTGTCTTATCGACTACCACAATATTCCTATTGGTTATATCCAGTATTTTTCGCTCAACGACTTACCGGAAAGTGACAGGCAAATGTATCACTTAAAAAAAACTGATAATGTCTATGGAATTGACTTGTTTATCGGCGAATCAAACTATTGGAATCAAGGAATTGGTACAAAATTGCTGTCAGCCGCTGTAAACTATATTTTTGAAATATTGCAGGCACAAAAGATTGTCATCGATCCGCATGTTAACAATACTCGTGCCATCCGCTGCTATGAAAAATGTGGTTTTGTAAAGGTACAGCTATTATCCGCCCATGAGCTGCATGAAGGAAAATACTCAGATAGTTGGCTCATGGCACTAGAGCGAAAGAAATCATTACACTGAGAGTAGTTCCCCTGCTGGGATTGACAGTCCTATAGAAATGATGACTCAACAAACTGCGAGAATATGTATTCTTGGTGGAGGCTTTGGCGGTCTCTACACTGCCTTGCGCCTAAGCCAGTTACCTTGGGAATCTACGCAAAAACCCGAAATTGTGCTGGTAGATCAAAGCGATCGCTTCTTATTTTCCCCTTTACTGTACGAATTACTCACTGGGGAACTACAAACCTGGGAAATTGCCCCACCCTTTGAAGAACTTTTACAAGGTACAGGTGTACGTTTTTACCAAGCAGTTGTGTCTGGAATTGACACCGACCAGCAGCGAGTACATCTACAGGACGGGCCAGAAATCCCCTACGATAGATTAGTGCTAGCTTTAGGTGGAGAAACCCCATTAGATGTGGTTCCTGGCGCGACATCCTACGCCCACCCATTCCGCACCATCAATGATGCCTATCGTTTAGAAGAACGCCTGCGAGTATTGGAAGAATCTGAATTAGACAAAATTCGCGTGGGAATTGTTGGGGCTGGCTACAGTGGCGTGGAATTAGCCTGTAAGCTAGCAGACAGACTAGGCGAAAGAGGACGCTTCAGACTAATTGAAATCAGCGACCAAATTTTGCGAACTTCCCCAGAGTTTAATCGTGAAGCAGCCAAGAAAGCTTTAGAAGCACGGGGTGTATTTCTGGATTTAGAAACCAAAGTTGAATCAATCGAGCAAGATACTATATCCTTGGAGTACAAAAACCAAGTAGACACGATTCCTGTAGATTTAGTAATTTGGACTGTAGGAACGCGAGTTGCCCCTGTAGTCAAAACATTGCCTCTCAAACAGAACCAGCGCGGTCAAATCAGTACTGAATCAACTTTGCAAGTTCTTGACCATCTAGAAATCTTTGCTTTAGGAGATTTAGCAGATTGTCGTGATGCTGAAGGTCAACTAGTCCCCGCTACCGCACAAGCCGCCTTTCAACAAGCTGATTACGCAGCTTGGAATATCTGGGCTTCTCTCACCAATCGCCCCTTACTTCCCTTCCGCTATCAACAGTTAGGAGAAATGATGGCACTAGGGAAAGATAACGCTACTATGACCGGTTTAGGAATTAAACTAGATGGTACTTTGGCATATATTGCCCGTCGTCTTGCTTATCTATATCGGATGCCAACTTTAGATCATCAGTTAAAAGTTGGTTTTAATTGGCTAGTCCGTCCTATTATAGAAACACTTTCTCAGTAGAAATTTTTAGAGTATAACATTAGAAATGTAGGTAGGGCATATGCCTTACCTATATTAGTTTGAACCTAAACTTGTAATGACAAAAATCTTCAAAATTCTGCAATCTAATTGGTTTTGGATTTTCTTTGCCACTTGTTTAATCTTGTTTTCCTTTACTATCTTTTCCAATTGGGTAGTAATGGTAGGAATTTGGTTTGGATTATTTTTTGTTTTTAGATTTACTCAATTAGAAGCAAAATTATCTGAAAAAGAACATAGAATTTATCTATTTACAGTTTTGCTTTATCCTTTGGTCGAAAGCTGGATAAAATGGATGATTGAAAAAAATGTCATTCCTTACTCTTGGTTTTGGCTCAATCGGTTAGAGCATTTCTGCTGGGCGTTGGCAGTTGTTATTATCTTTTTACCTATATTTACAGATATATGGAAAACTTTAAAATGGTGGCAAAGCCTAATTTTCTTAATTGGATTCACCTGTTTTATTGGTAATTTAAACGAATTTTTTGAATATCTTTTGCGCTCTCGTTCCAGCTCGATCAATTATCGGATATTTGCTGCTTACTACTGGGATACAATTTATGACATGATGATGAACATAATCGGCGGTTTTGTTGGTTTTATGGTCTTAACATGGAAGACTAGGTAATAAGCTGTTATGTTTTTAATTTGCACATTGAGACGGCAGAGGGGCAGAGGGGCAGAGGAGAGGGTTTGCAGGTTTTACCTAAAATGATTATGAGGCAAATTGTAGGCGCGACAGCTTAACAAATCATGCCCGAACAACAACGCCAGTCGCTTCCAGGGGAGAATACCTACAGGCGCTGGCTTTTTAGGACTTAAGCACTTGGTATTATGGAACGACCAAAAGTTATTTTTTTAGACGCTGTGGGCACACTCTTCGGAGTCAAAGGCAGTGTGGGCGAAGTTTATAGTCAGATAGCCCAAGAATTTGAAGTTGAAGTTTCAGCCGAAACATTAAATAAAACATTTATCCAAAGCTTTAAAGCAGCACCACCACCTATCTTCCTAGATGCCGACGCACAAGATATTCCTCAACGAGAGTTTGATTGGTGGCGGACAATTGCCCTAAACACTTTTGAAAGTGCAGGTGTTATCAAGCAGTTTTCTGACTTTTCTGCTTTTTTTAGCGAACTTTATATTCATTTTGGTACTGCCGAACCGTGGTTTGTGTATCCCGATGTCTTTCAATCTCTAGTAAACTGGCAGCGATTAGGAATTGAACTGGGAGTATTGTCTAATTTTGATTCTCGAATTTATTCAGTATTACAAAGTTTAGGATTGAGCAATTATTTCAAATCCGTCACTATTTCTACTCAAGCACGTGCAGCTAAACCCGATCCCCAAATTTTTGCCATTGCCTTAGAAAAACATGACTGTCCACCTCAAGCAGCATGGCACATTGGTGACAGTATTGTAGAAGACTACCAAGGTGCCAAAGCAGCGGGATTGAGAGGTATTTGGATCGATCGTGAGAAAACTTAATATTGTCAGTTGTTGAAACCTACCTGCAAAACCTGCACCTCTTCTTGTGGGGAAATTAATGTTGTATCTATTGGTAGAACAGCTAAGGCATTGGTTTGGGCTAGGTTAATTAAATTGCCAGAACTATGACTACCGCCAGCTTTGTAAAATTGATAAACTCCGTCAACTATATCCAAGCGACCCCAAATATAAGCTTCACGCTTGCCGTCCGATCGCAATTCATCATGCGATCGCACTTTCACAAATACTGGTTGCCAACCTTCAGCAAGTCCCGAAAGTTTCTTAATTGTCGGTTGCACAAATCGCCAGAAAGTTACTAATGCAGCCGCAGGATTTCCAGGTAAACCAAAATAAATTGGTGAATTTTGAGTTGGGAAAGTAGCGACGGTAAGGGGTTTACCTGGTCGCATTTCCACGGCGCGAATGTGAATTTTTGCCCCCAGCGACTCCAAAATTTGGTCAACATAGTCATAATCTCCCACAGAAACCCCGCCAGAAGAGAGAACTATATCAGCATTAGCTATGCCGTGGCTCATGACTTTCTCTAGTGCAACTGGATCATCTTTTACAATACCCAATAATAATGGTTCTCCCCCACTTTCTCTAACCAAAACTGCTAAAGCATATTGATTTGAATCTACAATTTGTCCGGGTTGTAGCGGTCGATCGAGAGTTACCAACTCGTTACCACTAGAAAAAATAGCCACACGCGGACGACGGTAAACATTTAATTGAGGACACTTCGCCGCAGCTAACACAGCAATTTCCTGAGCATTTAATCTAATTCCTGCTGGTAGTAGTTGTGTTCCAGCTTGGTAAAAAGAAGCTTTATGTCTGACAAATTCTTGCGAATTTGTTGGCGCAGCGAGGATAAAAACACGATTTTCTTCCCGGCGTGTCTTCTCTTGCATAATGACAGTATCCGTTCCTGCCGGCATCACCGCACCTGTGAAAATCCGTGCTGCTTGTCCTGGTTGAATTGTGGATTTTGGTTGATTTCCCGCAGGAATATCTTCAACAATTTCTAAAATTGCTGGCTGTTCATTACTAGAGTGCTGCACATCTTCGTAACGCACTGCATAGCCATCCATTGCTGAATTATCCCAATGGGGAAAATCCAGTGGACTAATAACAGGCGTTGCCAAAATTCGACTATCCGCTGCTAGCAAATCTACAATTTCAATATTTTGCCGATTATCTAACGGTTGCACCAAATTTAAAATGATTGCTTCTGTATCGCTGACTGATGGCATAGTGAATAACTCTAGTTTTTACTCTTCTCGATTACCCCTTCTGCTCGCCACTGTTTATAGTGCCAAAATACTGTTGAATAGGGAGGTAATTCCTTGGGCAAGTCGCACCAATTACAACCCTTCTTCAGTTGATACAAAACCCCATCTAAAATTTCTCTATTGCTCCATGTTGGGGGTTTGGTTCTTTTCTTTTTCGGTAACAGGGGTTCAATAATCTCCCACTCAAAATCTGTCAAGCTGCTTAAATAAGGCATTTTACCCTGATTATACTCTTTGACCAAGATCCCAAATGGATTCTATATCGGTGACAACTTTCCTTTTGTTAAATAGTTAGTGCGGAGGCTGGGTGAAATTGGTTTAATCTGAGTCGCAGGGTGGTTGATGTGTATTAGCTTCTTAGCGATCGCATTATTCCAGAACTGGGTGCTATTTATCCCCTTGAGTATCTTCATGGGATTGGGTTTTTATATGATGCACAGTACTCTCTAGACTCAAGCGACGGAGTTAGCACCTGAAGCTAGAGGTGTTGCAGTCTCGCTGTTGGCCTTTAACTTGTTTATCGCTCAGGGAATCGGCGTTGCGGTCTTCGGTAGAATTGTGGATAATTTTGGCTACGTTCCTTGTTTTATTGTGGCTGGAGTTGCGATCGCCTTACTTTCCATTTGGCTTGTCAAACAGAAGACTAACCAGCTTCAGTAGTACTAAGGAAGATATACAAAATTAATTACAGATTGTGTTTGATTAGTATAAATTTGCACTAATCTTAACAAAACAGTAGTGTATTGAAATCTTTCTATTGAACGATAATTGTCAGTATAAATATTTGTCACTTTGGACTAAATTCTAGCCAATTTCTATTGGTAATAAGTCTTCTTTCTGGTTTCGATACCTATGTCTTCAGTGGGGTAAAACACCGAAGGTATGTTTGTTACTGTTTCTATTGAAGCTTAATTAATCGTAACCCAGTTTTTTATGACTTATACTCAAACCAGCGATCCAACTATTCGCGAACATGTCCAAGCATGGCAAAAATTGGATGTAGACCAACAGCTGGCTTTGTTCTGGTTTATTTACAAGGAAATGGGGAGTTCCATTACACCAGCAGCCCCTGGTGCTAGCACTGTTTCCCCAGATATCGCAGAGGGCTTGTTCAATCAAGTTCAAGAACTATCCCACGAAGAGCAGTTAAAAGTCCAACGTGACCTGATTCAGAAGGTTGATTCTGTTATTAGCCGAGAATATAGCTCTTTAAGTGACACCACAAAGCTGCTGTTTTGGTATCGTTTAGCCCAAGGTATGGATAGCGGTAGTGTCATTCCTGTACCTCCTGAATATCAGCTTTCTCCAGAAGCCAAGACATTGTTGAACAAAATTCAGCAATTAGCTTTTGAGCAACAGATCGCTCTTTTCCGTGATTATGTCGCACCACTGGGCACTGAACCAAAAGCGGGTGCTGAAATTTAAATCGTACTTTATTGTTGCTGAAAGCTGCTAATAGTTTTTGTAAATATAGCCGTCATCCTGTATGGGTGACGGCTATTATGCGAGAAATATTTATCTAAAAGATATCTAAATTTTGCAGCATATTTAATTAAGCTGATGTGCATTTCAAGTGCATATCGTCAACTGCCAAGATTGGGTTTTACTATTTTTAATTTTTAATTTTTACTGAAATTGCCTTTCTTGTACCCCAGATGCCAACAGCTAGCAGTCCTAATATAAAGGACGGTTCAGGGATAGAATAAACTCGGCGAAACTCAATAGGCGTGGCGACCAGCAAATTGCCATTAGCTGCGAAAATCTTGTCTAAAGAATCGATACCAATTTTCGAGACAGCTACACTAGAAACTACCTTACCGCCAGAACTTGTTGGACAGCCATTAGGGGTATTATTCCCAATATAATTAGTTGGTTCCCAAAAGAGTTCAAGGTTACAGCTTGTTCCGAGAACTTTGCCAGAGTCAATAATCTGTTCCGACTCAGGTCGATTACATAATCCATTAACAGGATAGCTTGTATCAAAGGCACGAATGCTAAGATTTACCGCTGAATTTCCTTGGCTAAAAGAATAAAGACGGAAGCGATTAATACTTTTTTGTTCAAGATAAATGTTTTGTATTCCAATTACAGGGTTAGCATCAGTCAATTGCACACTACAGCTTGACAAAGTGATGAGTGGTACATAAGGGTTGCTAGTTACCTGTTGAGAATTGTCGAATAAACCAGTGAACCACTGTGCTACTTGCTTAACCTGCGTTTCAAGTGGTGGCACAGTAATGGCAGTAGCGCGGTTTGCTTGAGTAAGTGTAAATCCTGATAGTATGACTGTCAGAGCATATACTTTGAGTGGATTCATAATTTAATGAAACCTCTTCAATGTCAAGGTGTTTTATCAAACGATAATTTTATGGTTACTACTGCTTTTTCTGGTATTAATGAATTTATGCCTTAATCTGTAATTAAGCAATATCCCGAAGATACTCAACAATTAATAAATTGTAGGTTGTCGTGCGATCGCAAGCAAAATTATCTGTTGTCTACAATTGTTCTCACAAGCCCAAATAGCTAAATTAAAAGCAATACATAACTTAATTGTTAGCCGTTTGAGCTTCTTGATAAATAATTTCTTGAAACTGAATAGAATCTTTTTGCGGATCGGCGTGGCTAACCTTTACTAATATCTGTTCGCCTAAGCTCACCGAACGTCTAAATGACATCGGTAACTGCAAGCCCAAATCTTCTAACAAAATCAATGCTAAGTTGCTGTCTTCTCGTAACCACATTAAAACTGTGACATGCCAAACTTGCTCAGGATGACGGCGCAAATACTCTAATGACCAATATCTATTAGTTTGCCGTTCTACCATTGTCACTTCTTGGGTGGTACTGGTGACGGTCATCATGACTTCTTTGAGTTGTTCTGCTGAGAAGGGCAGAACTTCACCCCGCAAGTGGGCTTTCAGTTGAAAGTGAGTCAGCAAGTCACTGTAGCGACGAATAGGAGAAGTTGCTTGGGTGTAGGTATCCAAACCCAAACCAGCATGACGCACAGGAGTGATGCTCATTTCACTTTTGGGCATGCAACGACGCATGGCACAAGCACGCACAAATCCTGCCGGTAACTGGAGCAATTCTTCTTCCGGGGGTAATTCTGGCTGCGGCTGACCGCGAAAGGGCAAAGGTATCTTGTGAACTTGACCGTAACGGGCTGCCACCTCCCCAGCGAGAATCATCATCTCTGCTACCAATTGTCGCGATGAAGAATCATCTAAAATGTCAATGCTGATCTCGTCGCCTTTGACTTTGATCGTTGCCTCTGGCATGTTGATGCTGATTGCGCCTTGGTTGTAGCGCCAAGATTTGCGCCGCCGCGCCCAAGTGGCGATCGCTTCTATTTCTGGTTCTGCTTCCACTCCCAATTGCAGCATCTCATCTACATCTTCGTAGGTAAGGCGATATGTCGGCTTAATGAAGCTGGTACGAATGCAGTAATCTTCTACCGCCCCAGTTGTATCTAAAACAACTCCAAAACTCAAGGCACAACAAACTTGCCCCTGAACCAAACTCATTGGCCCAGTAGCCAACACCTCCGGGAACATGGGAATCATCCCCGTCGGCAAATAAACTGTACTTCCTCGCTTCCTGGCTTCTAGATCCAAATCATCTTCTGGGATTAACCACCGAGTCGGGTCAGCGATGTGTACCCACAGCCGCTCCCGTCCATCTGAGAGTAATTCCCAACTAAGACCATCGTCTATCTCAGTGGTGCTTTCATCATCAATTGTGTAGACCTTCAGATGAGTCAAATCTAGGCGATTTGCATCTAAGTCAGTTGGAGGGAAATCCAAACGCTGTTGCGCCACTTCTACTACCTTGCTAGGAAACTGAACTGGAATTGAAGAACGACGCAGGAACAAGTTCTCGTGAGCATTCCACCAACCCAAGTCTATCAATAATTGAAAAGCGCCTTGGGGAGTTGCGGGACGACCCAGCATGGTCATAGTTTCTAAGACTGGGGCACTGGGAGGATAGGCACGAGCTAGAGAGTCATAATTTAGCCCTACCCGCACAACATCTGCCAGTAGCGTCGCGTATTTTTCTAGTCCTTCTAAGCGCTGGCGATCGTGGCGCTGCCATTCTACTGCTTCACCTCGGAGTGCTTGTTCTACACGAGCTAAAAATTCCTGCTGTCCCCTAGCTTTGAGCGCTTCTACTTCTATTTGGTGTTTGCGTTCTGCTACTTGAGCTGCTGTTCGGGCTTCGTAAGCGTCTCCTTTTTGCTTGAAATAGAGTTTGTCCTCTGATAACAAGCAATGGGCGGCATAACAAAAAGCTGGGTCTGATTCAGAAAACAGCAGATTTGCCATTTCCGAAGGTGTAACTGCTTCTGCATCTTCCACCAGTAATTCCCATGCTACCTCCAAGCTCGATGGATCTAAATAAGACTTGACTTGCTCTATAAAGCTGGCAATCTCAGAAGGCTTGTAGGCTTGTCCGTTAACTGTATAAGTGATTTGTCTAGGCGCGAGGCTATGGGATTGACCGCGTTCATCTACCACAAACCAACGGGTTTTGCCATCTGGACGATCTACCACACCCAGACGGCGATCGCCTTGAACCCGAAATTCAACTAGCGTCCCCTTCTCCACAACTCTCGCAATTAAATTATTAGTGAACAGTTTAAATAATTTTTCAGTTAGGAGTTAGCAGTAGAGACGCGATTAATCGCGTCTGTACAGGAGTTTTGATTCTCAACTCATAACTCACAAATCTTAATTAGCCTTCCGCATTGATAAATGGCAACAAAGCCACAATCCGGGCACGCTTAATCGCTAATGTCAAATCTCGCTGTTGCTGACATGTCAGCCCAGTAATCCGACGTGGTAGTATCTTACCCCGCTCGGTGACAAACTTACGCAACAAATCAACATCCTTATAATCGATTGGCTCTCCCGGCTTAATGGGAGACAGGCGACGACGGTAATAGCTCATCTTTACTTAATTTCCTTGTGAACGGTATGTTTGTTGCAGTGGGTACAGAACTTTTTCAGTTCTAGTCGGTTAGTTGTGTTGCGACGGTTCTTGGTGCTGGTATAGCGGGAGACACCAGGCGATCGCTTGTCTGGGTTAGTACGACACTCGGTACATTCTAGTGTCACTATTATGCGGACACCTTTACTTTTAGCCATAATCTTACAAACGCTAAAGCCTGAGGAGAATTAACACAAATTACTATCTTCTCACATTTCGTTGCAAACTTTCAACTAATCGCTTGATTTTTATATCCAGCGAGTAGCCACGACGCGACGAAACAATGAAAGTTCCAGCATAGCGGTCATGCCAAGCTTGCCGCAACTGGGTATCAGAGAACGCGCTACCACAGTCAATAGCCAGAGGAAGTACTAGCAGTATAGCAGTGGGATTGGCACGGATGTTATTTAGGGCAATGGAAACCAAAAGGGCACCAAGGCAAATTATAGCTTCTCGTTTTAGCAGCGCCTGCAATTCTGGAATCCTACCCACTACTTGCCCATCTTCAACTTCTAGAATCTTCAAATCGAACGCCCAACGTCCTAAACTTTGCCCTTGATTGTTGTATACCACCACCACTCGCAAAACCAGCCACAAAATCGCAAAAACCAGGATCTGCACAACTTGAATCCCGACACCATTACTTCCCAAGAGGGAACTCACTAACCAGACACCGAGGAAATCAAGTCCTAATGCCATACCTCGTCGCCCAATCTCGGCTTTAGGATAATGTTTTTGGGGAATTCGTTCGATAGTCATACAAAATAAGTGTTTATAGTTAGACGTTGGCAAATAATCATTGCTCCTGTTTTTAAGCTTAAAAGACTGGCAACTGGTTAGATAGATCCCAAATGGGTTCTATAAGGCTTAACGCTGAACTGTGTTGGCCGATTGATTAAATAACAACTCTCGTGATTTTTCCATATCCAGCGTCTGATTTTTGAATGCCTCCGCCTTATCGTAGGCGCGAATTGTTGCGGGGCGAACCTGAATTGTCTCAAACCAGCGCTTCAGATTGGGAAAATACTCTAACTTCTGGCTTTGGCGTTCATAAGGGACAATCCAAGGATAGGCAGCAATATCCGCAATGGAATAATCGCCAGCAACAAACTCTCTATCTGCCAGTCGCTTATCTAGCACTGCATATAAACGTCCCGTCTCATTCACATAACGGTTGATGGCATAGTCAATCTTTTCGGGAGCATAGCTGCTAAAGTGGTGGTTCTGTCCTGCCATTGGCCCTAAACCTGCCATTTGCCAGAACAACCATTGAAGGACTTCAACGCGACCCGCCACATCTTGAGGAATCAATTTTCCAGTTTTTTCTGCCAAATACAACAAAATTGCACCAGACTCAAAAACGGAAATCGGCGCATCTCCATTTGCTGGTTCGCGATCGACAATTGCTGGGATGCGATTGTTGGGAGAAACCTTGAGAAACTCAGGCTGAAACTGCTCCCCAGCCCCAATATTTACAGGAATAATGTTGTAAGGTAAGCCGACTTCTTCTAGAAATATCGTAATTTTGTGACCGTTTGGGGTTGTCCAATAGTAAAGGTCAATCATTAGTTATTTCTCCTGAGTAATCTGAGTGAAATATCTTTTTAAACCACCCTTCGGGTGACGCTCCTAACGTCGCTAACGCTGCGCTAACGGCAGTTCTTCATGGGGAGCCAGTGCGTTGGGGAGACAGCGCTGTGGGCGGGTTTCCCGACTTGAAGCGACTGTCGTCGGCTTTGCCGACTTGTAGACGCGCTCTGCGCGGCTTCCCGCAGGGTAGCAACTGGCGTGGAAACCCCCAAGACCGGACTGTCTCAACAAGACACTAAGACACAAAGAATCAGAAATGCTCTACCCACGGACGCAGTTCTACTTCCCATGTCCA
The DNA here is from genome assembly GCA_003326215.1 of Nostoc minutum NIES-26. Lineage (GTDB taxonomy): Bacteria > Cyanobacteriota > Cyanobacteriia > Cyanobacteriales > Nostocaceae > Dendronalium > Dendronalium minutum. The sequence goes on from LXQD01000098.1 coordinate 110,219, forward strand.
AGCACTGCGGGGTTGGCGGAGAATGCTGAGATAAGTTTGAGCGATCGCATCTGGGTCTAGAGTACTATCGGGATTGTCTGCTGAGTCTGGGCTAACTGCTGAACGAATAGCACCATCAATTACGAAATGTGCTATGTGAATATTCTTTGGTGCTAATTCTCTGGCAATACTTTGAGCCAAACCGCGCAGCGCAAATTTCCCCATTGCAAAGGGCGCAGACTGAGAATAACCCTTCACACTTGCTGAGGCTCCGGTAAAAAAGATAGCACCACTCCCCTGTTGCAACATCCTTTTCGCAGCAGCTTGAGCAACCAAAAAGCCACCGTAGGCAGTTATATCTAGAGTTTTCGCTACTTCATCTGGGTCTAGATTCACGAGCGGCCCCCGCACTCGGTAGCTGGGATTGTAAACGACGACATTCGGCGAACTCAGTTTATTTTCAACATTAATAAATAACTGCTCTACTTCGTCAGGTTTTGAGACATCAGCGGCAAAACTGACTGCGCCAATTTCACTACTGATCTGAGCGAGTTTCTCAATTTGGCGAGCAGCTAAAGCTACACTCATTCCCTCTTTCGCAAATAGGCGAGCCAAAGAGCCACTTAGTCCACTACCTGCTCCGACAATTAAAGCTGTTGTTGGCATAGATTTATCTAATTCGTAATTCGTGATTGAGACACACAGAACAAGGTTAGTCAGTTGTCAAAAGTCAGGTGTTACGAGTGAAGAATTATCTCCCTGCTCCCCCAACTTCCACTGCTCTCCCCACTCCCCAATCCCTGGGAGTTTGATCGATCCGCAGGACTAAAACTGCTGCTATCAAGCATAAAATACCCGATAAGATAAATGCGTGCAGATAACTGCCCAACCAAGTTCTCAATACCCCGGCTCCAAATGCTGCGGTGGCTGCACCAAGCTGATGTCCTGCAACTATCCAACCGAACATGACACCTACATTCTCTTTACCAAACGCATTTGCTGTGAGGCGGACTGTAGGTGGTACAGTAGCTATCCAGTCAAGCCCGTAGAAGATTGCAAAGACAGAAAGCCCATAGAAGGAAAGATGGAAACTGAAGGGTAAGAAAATCAAGGATAAACCCCGCAGTCCGTAGTACCAACACAGCAGGTAACGATTATTCCAGCGATCGGATAACCAGCCAGAGACAGTTGTCCCAACAAAATCAAATATACCCATGACTGCCAAAAGTCCAGCTGCTCGGACTTCGGGAATACCACGATCGATGCAGGCAGGAATCAAATGCGTACCAATTAATCCATTTGTACTTGCCCCGCAGATAAAAAAGCTACCAACTAAAAACCAAAAGTCACGAGTACGCATCCCCTGCCAAAGGGCGCTGAGAGTTGAGGCGATGGAATTTACTTTGGGTTGTAGTACTTCTACCGTTTCACTTTTATCGCCAAACGGTCGCAAACCAACTGACGCAGGCCGATCGCGCATGAATAAAGCGATCGCTGGAATAATTAGTAATGCTGCACCAGTTAAACCTAGAACGGCAGTTCGCCACCCGAAGCGATCGGTTATCGATGCCAATACTGGCAGAAACACTAATTGTCCGGTGGCTGTACTGGCAGTCAGAATACCGAGAACCAGACCCCGCTGCTCAAAAAACCAGCGATTGACAACAATAGCACCCAAAACCAAGGCGATAACTCCGCTGCCAATACCAACAACGATGCCCCACAGTAAAACTAGCTGCCAAGAAGTTGACATGAGGGTGGTGCAACCAACGCCAATAGCAATAAATGCAAGTGCAAAAACCATCGTCCTGCGAATACCAATTCGCTCCATGAGCGTAGCAGCGAAAGGGCCGATTAATCCGTAGAGTATCAAGTTCACAGAGATTGCCAGCGATATAGTGGCTCTACTCCAGCCGAACTCTTGTTCTAGGGGTACGATTAGTACTCCGGGAGCCGAACGAATACCTGCTGCTACGAGCAAAGCTAGAAAGGTTAACCCAGCGACGAGCCAACCATAGTGAAACGAACGACGCGCCAGAAAGGAGACTAGGGACATAGTTTGGGGAATGGGGGCTGGAGATTGGGAAGACAACACAGACAAAGGGCGTTGCATAACAGTGGGATGAATTGGGGGAAGCAGGGGAGGCAGGGGAAGCAGGGGGAGAATTTTAGAAGTTGCTAAATCATCCCGCAACTATGCAACGCCAGACAAAGGAGATGAGGAAGTGAAAGTTTGCACCTTTGAAGTTGACGTTTGCTCCTTTGAAGTTGACGTTTGCACCTTTGATGCTGACGTTTGCACCTTTGAAGTTGACGTTTGCACCTTTGATGCTGACGTTTGCACCTTTGAAGTTGACGTTTGCACCTTTGATGCTGACGTTTGCGCCTTTGATGCTGACGTTTGCGCCTTTGATGCTGACGTTTGCACCTTTGAGGCTGAAACTTAAACCTCTAAACTCTAAACTTCAAGTGCTAAGGCTTCCTCATCTCTCCCATCTCCTTCATCTCCCGGTCTCAGAACTAACCTTTATACGGATTACCTATTCTGTCTACAGAAACGTTGTAGGAGAATGGCAAACGACCAGGATTCAAGCGTGGTTCTGCTGCGTAGCCAACGGGGACGACAACGGCGATCGCTAAATCTGGATTATCCGCTGCACCAATGACTTCTTTGACTTTTTCCTCAAGCCAGCCATTCATAAAGCAAGTAGACAAACCCAAACTTTCTGCTGCTAATACTAAATGGGTGGCAGCAATCATGGCATCTTTAATGGCATATTCCCGTTGCTTGTCTCCCAGCGCATTTTGGAATTGTGGAACGGCATTTTTAAAATAGTTTACAGTGCCTTCATTCCATGCCCCGGTCTGAAGTCCCTGCTCTAGAATCGGGGTCAAGTCTTTGTTGCCTGCTGTGGGATCGGCTGCAAAAACAAAGGTGACGGGTGCTTGGATAATTTGCTGTTGATTCCATGCTGCTGCTGCTAGTGCTGCCTTTTGCGCTTCATCTTGAATAAGGATGATTTGCCAGTCTTGGATATTAAAACTGCTGGGTGCAGCCACAGTTAACTCTACAAGTTGCTTAAGCAGTTCTGGGGCGATGGGGTCTGTTTTAAAAGTTTTGATTGAACGACGCTGGGCGATCGCACTGGGCACATCTAGAGGTTGAATTTGGGTGATAGAACTCATAAGATTCTCCTATTTCAATTTGACCAGCAACTAATCTATGCCAATTATCCAAAATAAGGCTAAATATGCAAGCCGGGAAACTCAGATTAAATTTGAGTACGAGCGTTGCGGCCTTGTGCCCCTTCATTACGAATTACGAAGCAGCCGACCAAAATGGATAGTCTGTATATCCTTTTTCCCCGCCGCCATAAAAGGTTGTTTGGTCTGGCGGATTCAGCGGTGCATTCACAGCTAAGCGTCGCGGTAAATCTGGATTTGATATAAATAGAGTACCAAAAGCAACTAAATCCGCTGCTTTGTTTGCCAGTACGGCATTACCTTTTTCACGGGTATAACCGCCATTGACGATGAGTGTACCTGTAAAGCGATCGCGCAAATGACTAGTTGGTACAATCATCCCACCATATCTGATATCTGCGTCTGTTGCCTCAAAGATATGTAGATAAGCTAAATCAAACTGGTTCAGCGCTTGGGCTGCATAGCCAAAGGTTTCCAAGGGATTGGAGTCACGCATATCGTTAAACGTCCCACTAGGAGAAAGGCGTACTCCCACCCGTTCAGCACCCCACACGTCAGTTACTGCCTCTGTCACCTCTAATAAGAATCGGGCGCGATTCTCAATTGAACCTCCATACTTATCTGTACGCTGATTTGTGCCATCTCGGAGAAACTGGTCAATTAAATAACCATTAGCTGCATGAATTTCTACTCCATCAAACCCAGCCGCGAGGGCATTAGCAGCACCCTGACGGTACTTTTCCACTATCCCCAGTATTTCTGAGGTTTCCAAAGCACGAGGAGTTACAAAGGGTTTATGTCCCTCATAGGTTGATGCCTCACCTTGAGGAGCAATGGCAGAAGGAGCTACAGGTAATTCCCCATTCGGTTGCAAGTCTGGGTGGGAAATCCTGCCTACATGCCAGAGTTGTAGAAAAATTCGCCCTCCTTGCTGACGTACAGTATCAGTCACTAACTTCCAACCTGCTACCTGTTCTGGAGAATGAATCCCTGGTGTATAAGGATACCCTTGTCCTTGAGGAGTAACCTGAGTTGCTTCAGCAATAATCAGCCCAGCGGAAGCGCGTTGAGCATAGTAGGTGGCATTAAGTTGGTGCGGCACATTTCCCTGCTCTGCCCTGTTTCGGGTTAACGGAGCCATTATTATACGGTTGGGCAGTTCTAAGTTGCCCAATTGATAGGGAGAAAATAGGTTAATATCAGCAGTCATAGTTAAATCTCCAAATAAGCATGGAAAGCTTTATTAATGGGAATACCAAAAAATAAATAATCCAATTTCTTGGTAGTAGCTTGCTAGCGATAGCCCCCTACCCCTCTACCTCCCCCAGACTAAGGGTGAGCAATGCCCACCCTTAGCTATTAACTTTGCCGAATATGCTGTGCTAGAGTCTTAGTCAAGGTGGTTTTGGGCACTGCTCCCACGACTGTATCAACTTGTCTCCCCCCTTTAAAGACCATCAGCGTGGGAATGCTGCGAATTCCATAATGACTGGCAATAGTGGGATTTTGATCTGTATTCAGCTTCACCACTTTCACCTTTCCTTCATATTCGGCAGCAACTTCATCTACGACCGGAGCTACCATTCGACACGGCCCGCACCAAGGTGCCCAAAAGTCCACTAATACTGGAATTTCACTTTCCAGGACTTCTGGTTTAAATGTGGTTTCTGTGACATTTGTAACGGATGACATAATAGCCTTCCTGATTTAATTCAATTATTCGATAATATCGAATAAGTAAAATATACGTCATTCTCAGAGATAATGCAACTATGAGATTCTTATATCATCCAGACCGAAAAGACATTTCTTTACCAGGAGTGCTGTATGCATTAGGCGATCCAGTGCGGCTAGAGATTGTACGCTTGCTGGCGACCAAGGGTGAGCAGTGCTGTGCCGAGTTTGATTTTGCGATCGCTAAGTCTACCATGTCCAATCACTTCAAAATATTACGAGAATCGGGGGTAGTCTTGACCCATAAAGAGGGGACACAACACATTAATCAGTTGCGGCATGAAGATTTAGAGGCACTGTTTCCTGGATTGTTGGATGCGGTGTTGCGATCGGCTCAGCCATTGCTTGTTTGTCACCAATCAACAGTCAACAGTCGTTAGTAGGGTAGGGGAGGCAGAGGGGCAGCAGGACAAGGGGGACAAGGGGGACAAGGGAGACAAGGGAGACAACAAAAATAATTCCTGTCTCTTGACTCCTGATATTTGCTTTTATGGCGAGTTAGAATTTACATCGCCGCCAACAATTGCTTGGAATAAATTTCCTATTAGCACAAAAAACCCCGCAAACAACACCACGAGCATTAAACCTGTCAGGGCAGCAAAGGGAGAGATAATAAACAAGAGTAAGAAGGCAAACATCAAAATTGTCAACAGTGTTTTATTCATGCTTTTCATCCGTAGTAATTTCTAGTCTTAAGCTAACCAGCTAATTGAGAAATTGACCTGTATCTAAAAGCAGGAATTGTACCAATTTGAAAAAAGAATGTTGACTGACGAACGCCAGTCATCAGTCATCAATCTCTATTTTGAAGCTAGGTGATATTGTTATATGTGCAGTCATATGTGCTGTATCTACTTAGCGATCGCAATCGATCGGAACTGAGACACCCGCCAAATTTTAATAATGTTCTCGGCACTACCACCACTGGCGATAGTCTGACCATCTGGACTGAAAGCTACAGAATAAATGTAGCCAGAATCCTGTTTCAAGGTGCGAATTTCCTCTCCAGTTGATGGATTCCAGAGTTTGAGGGTGTTATCATTACTTCCGCTGGCAAGGGTCTTGCCATCTGGACTAAAGGCCACAGAATTTACTTTATCAGAATGCTGCTTCAGAGTGCGGATTGTCTCTCCTGTCTCCAGATTCCACAGTTTAATTGTCTTATCTCTACTACCTGTAGCAAGAGTCTTGCCATCTGGACTGAAAGCAACGCAAAGGACTAATCTGGTATGGCCTTCTAGGGTGCGGATTTGCTTTCCTGTGGCTAAATTCCACAGTTTAATTGTATTATCCCAACTACCTGTAGCAAGGGTCTTGCCATCTGGACTGAAGGCGACAGATACAACCGCTTTGGTGTGTCCTTCTAAGGTGCGGATTTGCTTTCCAGTTGCCAAGTTCCAAAGTTTAATTGTCTTGTCCAAGCTGCCACTAGCAAGGGTCTTGCCATCTGGACTGAAAGCGATGGCAGCAACACCGTCGGTATGTCCTTTGAAAGTGCGGATTTCCTGGGCAGTTGCCAGATTCCATAGTTTAATTGTCTTGTCCTTACTGCCACTAGCAATGGTCTGACCATCTGGACTGAAGGCGACAGCCCAAATCCATTCAAAGTGACCTTTTAGGGTGTGGATTTCTTGTTTAGTTACGAGATTCCACAGTTTAACTGTCTTGTCATCGCTGCCAGTGGCAAGGGTTTTGCTGTCAGGGCTAAAGGCGACGGAATTCACATCACTGGAATGCCCTTTGAGAGTAATGGTTTGGTAAGAATCTGAAGATTGAGTAATTTGCTGCGGCAAAAACTGCAAATAGGAAACTCCTACTAATCCCAACAGTACGATGGCAGCATTGGTTAGCAAAGTTTTTTTGACTTTGCTATTGAGTAGTGTTCCTGAAACTAATTTGTGAATTGTTGTCGAAACTGTTAGTAAGGTTGGGGGCGCTGTCTGTAAGGTTGGGGGTTCTAGTACTAGTGATGGTTGTCTCAAGTCCCGAATCACTTCATCAACCGACTGATAACGCTGTTCGATGTCTATTTTCAATAGTTTATCCAGAACTTCACTCAACTTGACGCTGAGAGCTACTTTATTTCTACCCGAATTACGTAAATATTGCTGCCAAGAATTAACCCAACTATAGCCCTGTTTTAGCCACAGTTGCGATGGGCGAACCCTAGTCCATAAATGAAAACAAGTTACACCTAAACTAAATAAATCACTGGCTGGGTAAGCTTTGCCATCCTGCATTTGTTCAATGGGGGTATAACCATGCGAGCCGATGGTCGTTCCCAATTGAGTGTGTACTTTTACTGTCAGCTGTTTTGCAGAACCAAAATCAATTAGTACTAATCGCCCATCACTGCGACGACGAATAATATTTTGTGGTTTGATATCTCGGTGAATTACACCGCGATCGTGGATAAATTTCAGGACGGGCAATAAATCTAGTAACAGTTCTAAAATTTTGCTTTCGCTGTACGTTGTTCCTGATTGCAATTCTTGAAGTAAATTCTGCCCATCGATAAACTGCTGTACCAAAAACAAGTAATTATCTTGCTCAAAGTAAGCTAAAAGAGCAGGAATTTGATCGTGTTCTCCCAAATATTGCAATTTTTGAGCTTCTTCTTGAAATAACTCAACTGCTTTCCTCAAAGCTGCACTTTCTCTAACTTTTGGTGCAAATTGCTTGACAACACACCATTCATTCAATTTATCTACGTCTTCAGATAGATATGTTCTACCGAATCCACCTTCATCAGATATTACTTTAATGACGCGATAATGTCCCCTTAATAGCGGTGTTAATGGTGTGTTACAACTCTGGCAACGCTGATTGCCATCAGGATTTTGAGGTTCGGGACAATCGGGATTCAAACAGCAGAGCATACTGGGAATCCATTTGCAGGTTGTGTATATGTTAATTGCTTACGTATAATTTTGCTATGAAATTGTGATTATTCATCAAAAAAATAATATACAAGGTAACTAAACAATTTATCATTAAAAATGATATTGTTTGTCGAGCGATCGCCAGTATCCTGGTCGCTTAATATGTATTACTGTACCTAAACTATATGTTCTCAAGAATCCACGATAAAAGTAATAGCTGACAATATGCCGCAGCTTCGGCTCGTAAAATTTATATCATACTATTGTGGTGTCTTAGTGGAGTTAATTCAACATATTCCAACTTATTTTTCTGGTCTTTAGCATTAGGAAGTAAATGTAAGTATCTCTCTAAGGGAATAAAACTAGCTATAACCGACAAAAATGAGGAGTGAAATTATGGCAGGACAAGTCAACAAAAAATATCGATTCAGATTTAAATTGGCTTTAATTTTTTCCATGAGTAGTATGGCGATCGCAGCAAGTTATATCCTGCCTATAAGTGCTTTAGAAAGCCCAAAATACTCTGAAGAATTCAGACTTGCCAAAACACCAGATGAAAGGGAACCAGAAGCGGTACAACAAGGAATCGATCAAATTCCTACTTCTCAACCGCCTGCATCTTCACAACGCAATCAAACTATCGATTCACCGATACCTGCTAGCGTCCCGCCTGGAAATGCGACCCCAACGCCTCAACCTTCACAAGATAACTCGACTCCCGCACCATCTGCGCCGATAGATTCCACCCCAACGCCTCAGCCTTCACCAAGTAACTCGACGCCCGCACCATCTGCGCCGATAGATTCCACCCCAACGCCTCAGCCTTCACCAAGTAACTCGACGCCCGCACCATCTGCGCCGATAGATTCCACCCCAACGCCTCAGCCTTCACAAAATAACTCTACTCCTAGACCATCTAGAAGTAGGAACTCTTACCCAACTCCTCAGCCTTCACCAAGTAACTCGACTCCCACACCATCTAGAAGTAGGAACTCTTACCCAACTCCTCAGCCTTCACCAAGTAACTCGACTCCCGCACCATCTAGAAGTAGGAACTCTTACCCAACTCCTCAGCCTTCACAACCTAACTCTACGCCTAGACCATCTAAACCAATCAATTCCAAACCAATTCCCCAACCTACAGGAGGTCGTCGGCCAGTTACTCAACCGACTAGAAATATCAATCCAACTTTTGGAGGTTCGCCTGTTTCTACAATACCTAATGCCAAGAAGATTAACTTTGTAGATATTGCTTTCGGTATTTTGTCTAAAGGTGATTATCAATCTAAAGGCAGATATTTTCACTTCTACCAGTTTGAGGGCAGAGAAAACCAATTGATTCAAATTAGGCTGGTTGGCAGTGCCGACCAACGGCGCTCCAATAACTTGAATTTACGTCCCTACATGTTTCTGCTCGATCCAAATAATAATGTTGTCTTAAAAAGAAGCAGCACGGAAACAACTGGTGATGCATTCATATTTGCCCGATTACCTGTAAGGGGTACTTATACTATCGCAGTCACTAGCCAAAATCCTGGAGATACAGGTCGCTATAGTTTGGCTCTCAGAAACGATAGAGCCAGCTATACTCTAGACGAATCAGACCAACTGACTGCTCAAAGCTCAACTCTTAGACAAAATGGCAGTCCATACAATGTATCTACATTTGAAGGCAAAAAAAATCAGCTTGTGAGTATTCGTGTAGATAGTGTCGATGAAGAGTTTTCGCCCTATATAGTTTTGCTAAATTCTCAAGGAGAGAGAATCGCAGTAGATAATGACAAAGATGGTCTGTATAGTGCGCTCATTGACCGAGCCAAGTTACCTGAAGATGACACATACTATGTAATTGTCACATCAAATAATCCACGGCAACGCGGCATATACCGATTGACTATTTTCTGATATTGCAACAATTTCTGAGTGAGGGGAAGTAGGAGAGCAGGGGGAGATGAGGGAGAAATAAGCTGTTATCCCAGTCCCTAGTCCCTAATCTCCAGTCCCCAGTCCCTTTTAAATATCAACAACTGATTCTTTGGAATTCAATGTCAGGGCGCTATCCATAATCGATGTTCTTTTAGCAACTGCATTCAAAAATAGTGCTTCGTACTGCTCAATTGCCTGCTTAAAAGAATAGCGCTCTACAGCAAACTGTCTTCCTTTACGACTTAGTTGTGCAGCCAATGCCGAATTGTTATATAAATCTAGCACTGCCCCTGCTAATGCTTCTGGTGATTCTGGCTCAACAATGATGCCGCCGCCACTCTCCCTAATTGCTTTGGCAGCTGTACCATTAGCGGGTACTGAACCTACTATTGGACGGCCGCTTGCCAGTAACAGTGGTATTTTAGAAGGCATATTAAAAGAAATTACATTACGCTTTTGCACAATCAACCCCACATCAGCCGCTGCTAACATTTGCGGTAGCTGTTCTCGCGGCTGTAATGGTAATAGCAAAACGTTATCTGCTTCACACGAGTGACAATATTCCTGCAATATTGCTAAGGCTGTTGATTCGCCAGCGATGACAAAGGCAATTTCTTTAATATGACGTAAGCGAGTAGCTGCGGCGACTACTGTCTCTAAACCTTGCGTTAGTGCGATGTTACCAGAGTACATCACTACAAATTTTCCATCAAGCTGATGGGCAGTTCTCCAAGAGTTTTTCTCTTTTGATAGGGGGCGAATGAAATTGACATCTACCCAATTGGGAATACAAACGATTTTCTTCGCAGGTACACCCTTAGTAACTAAATTCTTAAAAAAACCATCAGCAATGACGCTAATGTTTTGTGCATTGCGGTAGGCAAATTTTTCTAGGGCTTCACACGCTCGAATCATCCATTTATTTCGTATTAGTCCGACGCGCACGGCTGCTTCTGGAAGAATATCTTGGACATTTAGCACTACCGGGCAGTTGTATAATCTTCCTAGTAGGGCTGCTGGCAGTGCAACCATTAACGGCGGCACTGTTAAAAGAATTACATCTGGTCGTTTGCCTCTCAAGGCTTGCGGTAAGCTAGTAACGATAAAACTCAACTCTAAGAGAATCCGATCTATGAGATTGGGTTTGGATTTTATCCGTAAGTAACTGCGCTGAACAGTCACGCCACTCTTTTGTTCTGTAACGTACCACTTACCCTGGTAGCCAGGATAGATTTCGCGTTGAGGATAGTTGGGCATCCCCGTAATCACCCGCACTTGATGACCTCGCTCTACCAGTCCTTCTGCCAGTTCGGTCATCAGGGGTGCTATTCCAATCGGCTCCGGATGATAGTTGTAGGAATAAATCAGAATGTGCATGATCTATTTGTAAATTTTTTTGCAGTCGGTCTAAGAGTGTCAGGTGTTTTTTTAATCCCAATAGATACTACCATTACTGTAGCGATCGCCTGTACCAGAGTTAAGATAAATACAAATGTTATTTCCTTTACTTGACAAATCAACTAGATAAAATTTAAAACATCAATTTTGTTTGTATAGTTATTAGATTATCTATTGGCTATAGGCTTCAACCTCTAAATATAACAACAGATTTTTTATCTTGTTTCAATTAACACTGAAACTTAATCGTTGTAGATTGTAGCATTGTATTCAATCTTTGTTGAGTTTTTACTTTCTGATTCATAAAAACTTTAGATTATATTAGAATAAATATTTAAGTATTTCAATTTTGAAGTAGTCATATTTAGTCATATTCTGTCTGCAAAATATTTACTTTGAGATTTTTTTATTAAAAATTTTTAATCCCCAATTGTTTTACAGGTTTGTTAGAAAAAAGTGATATTGCCATTGGGTATGATGCTGACTTGGTGCTAGTAGACCCCAATGAAAGCTTTGTAGGATGTGCTGCTGAGTCAGAATCACAACAAGGTTACACACCTTTTGAAGGAGTGGAGTTAAAAATGGACGAGTAAAAGGCAAAAGCCGATGTCTGATTGGCGACGAGGAAAAGAACTCAAACTTGAGATATCAAACCGAATATTATTTTGTTGCATAAGATGAAAGCAGCACGTATTTATGACTACAGTGGTGCGACTGCTGTACGGTTAGATGAGATAGAAGTTTTGCAACCAGGCCCTGGTGAAGTCAGAATTCGGGTAGGAGCTGCTGGAATTAACAATTCTGACTTGCAGACAACCTATGGAACCTATCGAGGATATGGTCATAAAGAACTACCCCATATCCTGGGTCAGGAAGCGGCTGGTGAGGTTGATGCTGTGGGATTAGGAGTAAAGGAATTGATACCTGGAATGCGTGTAGTTGGACGCGTGAGGGGTGCTTTTGCGGAAATGGCATTTGGTCTTGCAAGCGAGTTGCTACCTCTTGCCAATGAAGTGTCATTTGCAGTAGCAGCCAGCTTGCCTATTGCCTATCTAACTGCCGGGATGGCTCTAATCCACAAAGCCAATGTCCAGCATGGAGAGTGGGTTTTGGTACATCCAGGTAGTGGCGGTGTTGGCACCGCAGCAGTTCAACTTGCTCAGTTGCTAGGAGGGCGAGTTATTGCCACTGCGGGTAATCAAGTAAAGGTGCAGCGATTACTTGAGCTAGGTGCATTACAGGGGATTGATTACAGCGTTCAAGATGTAGCTTCCGAGGTGCGGAGAATTACCGACAATTCAGGGGTACAAGTGGCACTCGATGGTGCGGGGAAAGTAACCTTTGCTCATTGCCTGGAAGCGATCGCTAATAATGGTCGTATTGTCAGCTACGGCACTACGACTGGCATGGATGCTGCCCTACCTATTGGAAAACTGCTGGGGCGTAATGCTACAGTTTACGGCATCGCTCTCTGGTATAACAATGATTATCAGTCAAGTTTAGGGACACTTCGAGATTTAGTTATTCCAGCAGTTGCTCAGGGAAAGTTACAGCCAACAATTGATGAGATAGTTGGTCTGGAAGGAGTGTCTGGGGCACTGCTCAGAATGGAAAACCGAGATTTGATGGGGAAGATTATTGTAGTTCCGTAATCTCAAATCTGAATCTAAACTCCAGTAAAGTAGGGAGTACAAGAAAATGAGCCAACGTATCAAAAGAGCATTTTTAGACACAGAAGATGGACAGATTCTTTATCGAATCGGTGGAGAAGGTGAACCCATACTTTTACTGCACATGACTCCCCGCAGTAGTGATGAATTTCGAGAATTGATGCCTATTTTGGCAGCTAAAAAATTAGTCATTGCAATGGATTTAATGGGGTTAGGTGATTCTGACAAGCCCCCTAGAGTTTATTCAGTTGCAGACTATGCTAAAACTGCGATCGCACTTTTGGACGAATTAGGCATAAAAAAGGCGAGCATTTTCGGTAGTCTTACAGGCGGTTATATTGCAGGAGAAGTGGCAGCAGCTTACCCAGAAAGAGTTGAAAAACTCATCCTCTGCAATGTAATTGGATTTAGCCAAGAGGAAAGAGACAAGATTTTCAAGACATATTCTCAAGGGTCTCAAATTAAAGAAGATGGCTCTCACCTGATGGAAAGATGGTTAGCTCGTGTCAGTTACGTCGGCAAAGGGGAGTTAAATCACCGTTGTGTTTTGGATGATTTGAAAACTTTTAATTCTCCTGTATATCCCGGTATAGCTGTGGCAAACTACTGTCTTTCTACCCAAGAAAGATTTCGTTTAATTAAGTGCCCTACTTTGATTTTATCAGGGGAAAAGGGGTTAGAACCATTAGAAAAAGCTGGTTTAGCCAGATATGAAAATCAACTTTGGCTCAGGGAAGTAATTCCTGATAGCCAAAGGGTTGAACTTGAAGGTGGAACCCTTTGGATGCTCAATCAAATGCCGGAAGAAGTATTGAAAGCAATAGTCGATTTTCTTGAAAAGCAGTAATTACTTGTACAAAAAACATAACTATTTAGCTAGTAGATATATAAGTAGATTTGCCTACCTAATTTAGGAGGAAGACAATGAACGACGAATTACCGTTGATTATTGAGTGTCGTTGTAACGAAATAGCCTATCGCGAGGACAATCCTGCTTTACCCTACTCTCCAAAAGAGATTGTCCGCGAAGCAGTTCGTGCCTGGGAAGCAGGGGCTTCGATTTTCCATTGGCACGGGCGAGACCCAGATAGTGGGAAACCGCGCAACGAAGTTGAACTCTATCTCGAAGTGATACAGGGAATTCGCGAACAGACGGATCTCCTCATCCATCCTACGCTTGGCTACATCACACAGAATCGAGTAGAGGATCGCGTCCGGCACATCTTGGCAGTAAACGACGATCCAGTGCTGCGAGTTGACATGGTACCGGTGGATTTCGGGTCGCTCAACGTAGACTTCTGGAATCCCCAGGCCAAACAATTCAATAGTTATGACCAAGTGTACATTAATACCCGTGAAAATCTCAGGGCGGTGCTTGAAGTATTCAAGGAACACAATCTCTACGTCAGTTCAGTCTGTTGGGACGTAGGGCAAATGCGAACAGCACGTTGCTTCCAACAAATGGGACTTCTGCCACAGGAAACGCTTTGGGAGTTTGTCTTTACCGGGGAAGTGATGCCGGCAGGAGCTGCGGCGACGATACCGAGTTTGCAGGCGTTCATGGCTGAGGTTCCTGCGGGTAACCAGTGGCTTGCACTTTGTTGGAATGGAGACGTGATGAGGGTGGCATCCTGGGCAATCACCCTTGGCGGACATGTCGGAATAGGACTTGGAGATTATGCTTACACTCGCTTCGGTAAGCCGCACAACGGCGAGTTAGTCGAGATGGTTGCAAAGATGGCACATACTCTAGGTCGGGAAGTTGCAACGCCAGAACAGGCGCGCAAAATCCTGAAAATGCCGCCGCGAGCTGCTGTTCAACAAGAGCTACACGCAACTGCTAACTAAGGCGGTAGCATTTGTGTAGCAGCATTTGGTAATGAATTGGGATCTAGAATGTAGGGTGGGCAATGCCCACCTACAGTTAAATGTAACTGCGATCGCTCAAACAAAATGAAACAAAAGATTAAACGAGCTTTTTTAGACACAGAAGATGGACAGATTCTTTATCGAATCGGTGGCGAGGGTGAACCGCTGCTGTTGCTGCACATGAACCCCCGCAGTAGTGATGAATATCGCGAACTCATGCCTATCCTGGCTCAACACAGACAAGTCATAGCAATGGATTTGATGGGGTTTGGCGATTCGGATAAACCACCCAGAATGTACACAATTGCTGACTATGCAAAAACGGCGATCGCACTTTTAGATGAATTAGGTATAGAAAAAACGAGCATTCTGGGAAACCATACAGGTGCTTTTGTGGCTGGAGAAGTAGTAGCAACTTATGGCGATCGCATTGAAAAGCTGATTTTGGGTAACGTAGCTGGTTTTGGTGAAGGAGGACAAGCAGAGCTGTTTAGAATGTTTGAGGCAGGTTTTAAAATCCAAGAAGATGGCTCTCACCTCATGCAAAGATGGTTAGCCCGCTCTCGATACGTAGGCTCTGCCGAATTAAATCACCGTTGGGTTTTAGACGATTTAAAATGTTTTGGTCATCCTTTGTACGCAGTTTGGGCTGTAGGCAATTACTGTCTAGATGCACCAGAAAGATTTCGTTCCATCAAGTGTCCAACTCTCATTATTTGGGGAATGGATGATGTCAAAGAATTTGAAAGACTGAGTTTAGCAAAAGCTGGCGATCGCTATTTTCTTTCTCAAGCAATTCCTCATGGCAAAGTCGTTGAATTTGCACAAGGAACAATTTGCATGATGAATCAGATACCTGAAGAAGTAGCGAAGGCAGTAATCGACTTTCTGAACAATTCAGAATAGTTCAGCCTCTATTCCAAGATTGCTGTACACTTAATCTCTACGATTAGTCCTGGTGTAGATAAAGCAGATATCCCAAATCCCGTCCAAGTAGGGAATTGATTAGTGAAATAGCGATCTTTTACTTTCATAAACAGCGGCAGGTGTGGAATAGTAAATTGTTGCTCAGAAGCACTAGCAGACCGATCTGGCAAATTACCGAGATTTACCCCTGTCACATGATAAGTAATCATCTCTACTACATCGTCAAAAGTTGCTCCTGCTGCTGTAAGTACCTTTTTCACATTCTCGAAAGTCTGGATAAATTGGGCTTCTATTCCCTCTACTACCTGTAAATTTTCATCGCGTCCCACCTGTCCTGAGATATATAATGTATTGCCTACCTTAATGCCAGGGCAATAGTGATACTTTTCATATAAAATTTCCATGCCTTGGGGAATAATGACTTCACGAGTCTTCATCATCTAAGTAGCTCCACACTTTTTAAACTGAAAATCAACCTAGTCCAACTTGAGAACGGAAGTTTTTAACCTCTCATAGCAGTTACAACCGAACGCGCCGCATCCGACAGCAACCAGGCATCAGCAGCAGGTGTCACGAAATCATAGCCCTTAGCGAACAGTTGGCGACCTCCAGGGGCATTGCGACTGATGCCCGCAAGCCAACAATCGGGACTGGCGCTGACTATTGCTTCAGCTTCCGCCATCAGTCGGTCAAGTTCTGAATTATCGTAAGTTCCAAACTTGGTCAGTGCAGCAAAATCGTCCGCGATGTCTGCCGTAAGATCGCCTGGCCCTAAAAATACCATATCGATCCCCTCAACTGCTGCAATTTGACTAACATTCTCGAAACCCCGACGGGTTTCGACGATAACGGCTATAAGTAGATTCTCCCGATAATTGGCAGGATACTCTAGCTCTGCCAAACCCCAGTTGGCTGCTCGGCTCTCAGGATAACCAACACCTCGGTGTCCGCCATGAGGTCGATAGCGAGTCGCGGCGACAATTGCTCGCGCTTCATCTGCTGATTCTACGGTTGGAACGAGCAGACCTTCCACGCCCATGTCCAAGGCTCGTTTGATATAGACTGGATCGTGTGAAGGCACACGCAAAATACAGGTAACATCTGTCGCTTGGGTAGCGCGGAGTTGCTCTACTAAGACGGCCATGTCCGTAGCGCCATGTTCGTGGTCGATAATAAAGGCATCGAAGCCACACATAGAAAGAAGTTCGATTGAATCACCATCTGAGAAGAAAATCCAGCAACCGATTGGTTGAGAATCAGTTTGGAGCATTTTCTTCAGTCTATTAGGTCTGAACATAATTCGTTATACTATGCATTACCTCTAAAGCATCAACAATTGTATAGGAATGCGGTTTGATTTCTGAAATTATTTGCATAGAGAGGCAACAGGGAATAGGAAAGAAGCGAGGTAGAAGTTTACTGATTTTTTTTAATCAAATATGAGTTCTATAGACGAACCAGAATGGATATTTCTTCTTGTATGGAAGTTGCGATCGCAATCCTTTTATTTAAGTAGAACGGCTGAAATAATTCACGCTATGTCATTGCGAATGGAACGAAGTGGAATGAAGCAATCGCAAGGGTTATATCGATTTTACATTCTGTTACATAGATAGGTTTATTTTCACCAACTTACTTACAATCATGATATTTGTCAATAAATCGATGCTTGCTAAACTTAGACAATATTTAGATATTCGCATTACCGAGTAACAATCAAAGGATGCGATCGCTTATTTCTACTTTTTTTCTTCTTGCTGTTCGTTCAACAATTTGATAATCTAAATTTTCGTTAACTAAAAAGTTTAAGAAAATTATTAATCTGAGTTTTAGGTGTTGGGAAAAACTTACTATTCCCTTCTTTTTAAAATTAGCTTAATTGAAGTCTTTGTTTAACTTCTTCAGCTAAATTAGCTAACCCTACTTCTACTTGTTCGCCTGTTTTTAAATCTTTGAGCGAGGATTTTTGTGCTGCTGCTTCTTCCGAACCAATAATGACGCAGAATTGAATTCCCTGTTTGTCAGCTAACTGGAATTGTTTACCCAAAGCCCGCTTGTCAAAGCTAGTTATAACATTAATTCCCGCTTGACGCAGATTTTGTGACACTTTTAAATAAATGGGCATTAAATCTTCTTGTAGATTTACTACCATCACTTGTGCTGGTGTGGCAGGTAAAGTACTTAAAATACCAGCTTTTAGCAAGCGACTAATTAAGCGAGTTAAGCCGATGGAAATACCTACACCAGGCATTTTCTCGCCTAAAAATGTCCCTACTAATTCTTCATATCTACCGCCAGAACAAATACTACCTAAAGCTTCATGCCCTAATAGAGTTGTTTCGTAAACTGTACCCGTATAATAGTCAAGTCCACGAGCGATCGCTAAATCAATACAGAAGCGATTGTCAGCAACTCCAAGATTGCGAACACCTGTAATCACTGTTTCTAGTTCGGTAACTCCCAGGCTAAATTGTTCGGCTTCTGGCAGATTTTGAGCGAGGTGCTTGAGTTTGTCTAATACTTCGTCAACATTGCCATCAATTTTAATAAAGTCAATAATTTTTTGAGTCTGTTCGGCTAAAATCCCTTCTTTTTCTAAATGCTGTTTTACCTTATTCTCACCCACTTTTTCTAGTGTATCAATAATGCCAATACATGATTTAATTTGATTTTCTGTAATTCCTACTGACTGAAAGAAACCCGTGAGAATTTTGCGATTATTGATGCGAATGAGAAAATCACCAATATTAACTGCTTCAAATATTTCTGTAATAATTGCAGGCATCTGAGCATCGTAAAGCAAGCTGAGTTCACGACGCGCAACTACATCAATATCGCACTGACGGAACTGACGAAAACGTCCATCTTTTGCCCGTTCTCCCCGAAAAACTACATCCATTTGATAGCGAGCAAAAGGAAAAGTTAATTCATTGAGGTGACGGGCAATATACGCCGCTAAAGGAACTGTTTGGTCAAATTTTAAAGCTCTTGCTTCTGAACCAGTTTCGCCTGCTTTATCCTTTTCTGCTTGTCGATTTGGTGGCAGGATGGGATCGATACCATAAATAATATTATCACCTTGATTACCCTTAGCTTGCAGCACTTCTAAACGTTCTACTGCGGGGGTTTCTATGGGTGTAAAGCCATAGCTTTCAAACACTCTACGAATGGTATCTAGTAAATAAACTTCTAGGCGTTTTTCGCCAGGAAGAAATTCTGGAAAACCACTAGGAGTTGAAAAATTTATTTTGTCTGCTTTTGCCATGCTTTTACCTTTAACGATTTTAGATTATAAGGAGCAAACTAGAATATAGATTCCCAAATTTATTCATTCAGAAAATAGTGCGTTAATGAAGTTTAACGCACCTCTGGAGTTAAGATTTACTTTATCAAGCATCTTTGAGCATTGAAATTACTATCTTAGCCGTTCTTCTTGGATTAGGGTGCGCTGAAAGATTTGATGATTTTTTAACCAGTGCCAAGTACGAGCGCGATAGTTATTGCAAGGACTAATTAGTATCATTTCATATAAGGACATCTCCGGCATTCCCTTATATGAAAAATGCAAAATAACGGTGGAATCATCAGCTTCCCAGGCTCTACCTTGAATGCGATTAGTGTCAAACAAAAGGCTTTTATCACTATACATTCCTGGGAATTCATAGTCCTCTCGTTTACCATCAGCCCACTTGTAGCGATTGATTTGGTAGTAAGCATGGGGAGCATTTTCTGGAAACTGGCAAGTTAAATGAGATTCATACTTGTCAAGAATTTTTCCTGCTGTATCAATTATTGTATATGTCCCTACCCAATCTCCTTCATGGCGGGCAAGCACAGGCATTTCTGCTCGTATATTAGACATTAAACAACTCCTGCATCTTAAATTTGCTGACTGCCAGAACTACGAGATAATGTACAACAATTTATTATCTTCCGCGATCGCGTTCCAAATCTTCGATCGCTTTTTGCAAATACCACTCATCTGTCATCCCCGGATAGTAGTCTCGCTTCTGTTCGATCAATCGCTGGGCAATTTCCCAATATCCCCCAACTAAGCGTAAAAGTCGCTGACGTAGCAAATTATACTTTTGCTGTTTTGACTCAGGATGAGATGTCTGGATTTTTTTGAGGTTATTTAAGACTTGCTGGTAATTATCCCAGTCTTCTTTTTCACAATAAATACTAGCCGCCCGTTGATAATCTGCGATCGCCTGTTGCATTTCTTCTAAAAAAGTATAGGCGATGCCACGATTGTAGTGAGCTTGAGGATCGTCGGGATTGATTTGCAGCGCTTGGGTGTAGTCAGCAATAGCACCGAGATAATTGCCCGCTGTCCGATAAGCATTGCCTCTAGCAACATAGACTAAGGCATCTTCGGGTTGAATCTGGAGTGCTTGGTTAAAATCTGCGATCGCTCCTTGATTATCTCCCAAAAGAGAACGTGCTTTGCCGCGATTGCGATAAACAACGGCATCTTGAAAGTTTAATTGCAGTGCTTGGTTAAAGTCTGCGATCGCTTCTTGATAATTCCCCATCTTGCAGCGTACCACGCCACGGCAGCAATAAGCTTGGGCATCTTGGGGATCGGCTTGTAATACCCAGTTTAAATCTGCAATGGCTTCGCGGGTGTCTCCCTTTTCTGCTTTTTCTAATAGCTGCGTGAAATATGCGTTTGTAGAGATGATGGGCGCACTTATGGAAGTTTGTTGCTGCACCGTTGGTTTTTCTGGTGGTTGTAGCTGTTTAATTTTTTCTAAACACAGCCGACAATTCTCTTTATCTTTTTGTGCTAAATATAATTCTGCTGCTTTTTTAAAGCTAGCGATCGCATCTTGAATATACCCTTGTTTGCGTCGCACTATTCCCCGCAGATTATGAGCTGCGGCATGATGGGGATTAAGACGAATTGCGCGATCGACATCCTCAAGCGCCCCAGGCAGATTTTTCAGTGCTACTCTTGCCAATCCCCGACAATAATTAGCTTCTACACTATCAGGGTAATAGTTGAGAGCTTGAGTGTAATCGGAAACAGCTTGATGAATTGCTCCTGAGTCATAATATGCCAAACCTCGTTGTAAGTAAGCTTCGGCAGAGTAAGGTGTCAGTTGCAAAGCATGGCTAAATTCCTCAATGGCTCCAGCGTAGTCTTTTTGTTTCGCTTTTTCTATTCCCCTATTGTAAAATTCGTCATTCATAGCATTTGTTTTAGTTGAATCAACTAGTTTAATTCCAGAAGGTGTGTTTCTTAAGCTTAACTGAGTACTCACTTTTCAGTAGAAGGCAGAGGGCAGAGGGCAGGAGGCAGAAGGGAAAAGCTAGTTTATAAGCGGATTTCATCGGTTGATATTTTACATTTATATAGCGATCGCGCTCAAGCTGGCTGGCGAATGCGCGATCGCATTTTGGTTGGTTAATGCTTGTTTGCTTTTATCAACATGGCGATAGACAGCAGTGTTGTTTTAATTAAAAAAGCGATCGCTAAAATAATTGTCGTCATTGAATCGCCTTGGGTGGGCTGGGGTTGAGTAGGTGTAACTGGCACTTCGGTATGAGTCTGTGCGGTTGGCTGAATCATGGAAAATCATCTCTTTGAAATTTGCTATAACTACTGTCGCAACTGGGTTTGAGAGTTTTTTCCACGACTTTGACTAACATAGCCTGACATAGACTGACTTAGTTCTCAAAGCGAGCTAATGTTATTTGCTACACTAGCTTACAAGTATTGTGGAAACCAGCAATGCAGTCGCTTCCGCGTGATTTTTTAACTCAAATTGCTCAAAAATATCAGCTGTCTAAAGAACAAGAGGACGCATTTGTTGAGATTTATCATCGGGGGGATGATGAACTAGAGGCGGCTGAGGCTTTAAGTATTTCTCCAAGTGCTTTTCGGACGCGCATGACTGGGGTCTATGAAAAATTTCAGATTGGTGGTAGAGGCCCCGGTAAGTTTTATCGGCTGCAAGTATTTCTGATTGGTGAGTATCAAAAAACAGGTCAAAAGCTACTTCCTGAAAAGTCAAGCACTGAAATTTATATCCAAACGCTGGTTAAAGAAGTTCGTGAGTTTGTCGCATCTAGTATCTGCGAACGGTGCGGTAAGATGCGCGTTTTAGATATGGAGCAACCGATTGGTTTAGCGTCTATCTATACCAGTGTCAATATTCTAGAGAAAGTCACAGGGCGGCGGCGGTTAGAGATTGCAGACTTATTCGAGAGATATGGAGTGGAAGATTTTGAGCGGTTTGGATTAACGCCAATCCATGAAAAGCGGATTGATGGACTAGAAGCAGTAGCACAACATGAAAAATTGATCGTGTTAGGTAAGCCAGGCGCGGGAAAAACAACGTTTTTGAAACGACTGGCAATGCTTTGTGTTGAGCAGCAGTTTCAAGCTAATCGAGTGCCAATTTTTATCACGCTCAAAGCGTTTGCAGAAACGCCCGGAAAACCAAGCTTGTGGGAGTACTTACCTCGAAGTTTTGCACCGCATCAAACCACCAACCCACCCGCAGGACTGAGCAATAAGCTACAAGCCATTCTGGAAGAAGGACAAGCCTTAATTCTCTTGGATGGTTTGGATGAAGTGCGGGATGTAGACAGTCAGCGCATTATTAATGAGATCCAAAAATTTGCCACCCAGTTTCATCTCAATCAGTTCGTGATGACTTGCCGGATTGCGGCACGGGAGTATACTTTTGAGCAGTTCACTGAAGTTGAGGTCGCAGACTTCGATGAGAATCAGATTCTTGATTTCGTAACGAAGTGGTTTACAACCAAGCAAGACCCTGTAAAAGCAGAAACCTTTATTCAGAAGTTGGAAACAGATGAACGCATCCGCGAGTTAGCGACCAACCCACTTTTACTGACGCTATTGTGTTTGGTCTTTGAGGATGCAGCAGATTTTCCCACAAATAGGTCTGAGCTATACGAAGAAGGTTTAGATGTGTTGTTGAAAAAGTGGGATGCCAAGCGCAACATTGAGCGCGATCAGGTTTACAAAAAGCTGTCGCGCCAACGCAAAGAAGATTTGTTAAGCTACCTAGCTTACACATTTTTTGAGCGCGGTGAGTATTTTTTTAAGCAAAGAGTAGCGATTGATCGGATTATTCAGTTCATCCGCAACGCACCTAACATGAGTCAGGATGACAAGAATTTAGAACTTGATGGGGTGGCGGTGTTGAAATCCATTGAGGCACAGCATGGCTTACTCCTTGAACGGGCGCGAGGTATTTATTCATTCTCTCACCTGACGTTTCAAGAATATTTTACTGCACGACAGATCAAAGAACAGCGAAGTGATGCGTTGTTGGAAGACTTAGCTAGCCATGTGACTGAAAAGCGCTGGCGTGAGGTGTTTCTGTTAACACTGGGAATGTTGCCCGATGCAACTCGCCTGCTGCAATTAATGAAAGCGCAAGCCGATCAGATTTTAGCGGGCAATTTCAAACTTCAGCAGTTCTTAAATTGGGTAATGCAAAAATCTAATTCTGTTGATGTACCTTACAAACTTGGTGCGGTTCGCGCTTTCTATCTTAAACTCGCCCTTGCCCATGACCGCACCCTTGCCCATGACCTCGACCTCGACCGCACCCTTGCCCATGACCTCTACCTCGACCGTACCCTTGCTCAAGACCTCGACCTCGACCGCGCCCTTGCCCAAGACCTTGCCCAAGCCCTCGACAATAACAACTTCTTTTTCGGGTTCAAATCAAACGGCATCGACGACTCGATGACCACGCACTTCCCTAACTACGACTTTGCCCAAGCCCTCGACTACAACATCCTCTTCGTCGGGTTTAAATTTAACGATAGCAACTTACAGCACAAGCTGACAGAACTGAGGAATTTACTACCCCATATCTCTTGGAGAAATTGTGAGCAATGTGAAACATGGTGGAAGGCAAACGGACAAGCTTGGACAAAGCAACTCCGATCTATCATGATTGAGCATCGCAACATTGGGCATGACTGGCAATTCAGCCAGGAACAAAAAGAGCAACTGCAACAGTATTACGATGCAAACAAGCTGTTGGTCGATTGTATGAATAGTGAGTGTTATGTCAGTCCAGAGGTGAGAAAGGAAATTGAAGAGACGTTATTGTTACCAATTGCTGAAATCGAAAAGCGTCAGCAACCTTAACACCCAGACAAAGCTTGATTTTTTAGTATAGCTGAGTGAAGCGATCGCCCTTGTAAATGAGGAGCGATCGCCATTCAGCCATACAACAATTTAGAACACTCAAGTAATTATGCTTCAATAAGCAAACTAGGCGAAGTTAAAACAAAAACATCCCTAGTTCCTTGAGCCTCAATCTCCGGTTTTATAGGAGTGGTAAAGTGGAGAAAATCATGATCGTTGACTAATAATAATTCTCCCGGATTTAGAATTTTGCTAAATACAGGCTTTTCTTTTTTTGCGGTATATAAATGTGTTTCTCCACCTTGAATATTTTCTCTATCTACAGAGAATATACCTATAAAATCAGTACCATCTCTATGGATACCTTCAGGGGCTGGATTTCCCATATTATCAGGCGAACAGGTAGTTCTGATTTGATGAGCTCCTATTTCAGCTTCTGGGTGAAGTTTACAAGAATCACTAAATGCTAAAACAAGATGTTTAAAGATATCAAGTTCTACAAGTCCATCATCTAATTCTGTAAACTCTCTTTTAATATCTCCCACTAATGGGTTGTATTCTTTAGGTTGGAAGAGGTATCCATGAGGTAGTTTAATCACGCGATCGCCTGACACTATGAACCGAGATAATCTTCTTAAACGATAGTCTCCTTTGATGTAAGGATCGACAGGCAAATTGTTAAAAAATGGTTTGAAACCTTCTGTATTGATTGAATTTACCTTTCTTAGGGTAAACAGAAAAGCATATTCTAATTCCGTTGCTTCCCATACTTTTTGCATAGGATTTACCTCGTTGCAGTTTAAATACTCCCGAATTTTCTTTGTGGGAGGCTTATACACTTAGTGTATGCTACTTTTTATTAAACTGTCGTCAAATTGACTACAGAAATTGACAAATTGTGATATTAAAGACTTCCTCAAGTATAGCCCACAACAAGCGCATGAAGATGTCTTTCCCTTACACCCATTTTCAAGTCAGCTGCTGAAAAGATTTACTGATGGGAGTTAGATGAGTAAGGAATCGACGTATATTTACTAGCAGCAACAAGGTTAGATGATGACTGATTGGCTCTACCGCTACCCACCTCTGTATCCTGGCATTTTGCTGAGGCGTTACAAACGCTTTTTTGCTGATGTTCAACTTGTTTCTGGTGAAGTAGTTACAGCACACTGTCCGAATACAGGCCCTATGACTGGAGTCTCAACCCCTGGTAGTGCTGTACAGGTTTCTAAAAGCGATAGTCCTACCCGAAAGTTGGCTTATACATTGGAACTGATTCAAGTACACGACAACAAACCAACTTGGGTAGGCATTAATACTGTTCTGCCCAATCGTGTAGTCAAGCTAGCTTTGGCAACACATCTTTTCCCGGAATTGGGCGAGTATAACCAAATCAAGGGCGAGGTGGTTTATGGACTAGATAAAAAAAGTCGAGTCGATTTTTTCTTGACAGGGAGTGATGAACAACGCCCGATTTATTTAGAGGTAAAAAATACAACTTTGGCAGAGGGAACTTTGGCACTATTTCCCGACACGGAGACTACAAGGGGACAAAAACACTTGCGGGAACTAATGGCGCTATTACCTCTCACGCGTGCAGTAATGCTTTACTTTATCAATCGGGGAGATTGTACTGAGTTTGCTCCTGGCGATCGCACAGACCCCATATATGGTAGGTTATTGCGGGATGCGATCGCTCTTGGTTTAGAAATATTACCTTGCCGTTTTGACGTTTCTCCAGAAGGCATTCGTTATCTAGGTTTGGCAAAGCTGAAAATTTGAATTGGGAATTTTGCATTAATTATTCTTGTCATGGGGTCTCTGGTTCTGCATTTTATGAACGAAAAACTCCTCAACAGCCAATTTGATGCACTTGAGGAGCCACCTGATGCTATATATGTTGATGTTTCCCACCCACCAGAAGCGATCGCAAATATCCTCAAAACATATTTTGAATAATGTTGATTAGTAGCCCGCTGGTAAAACGTGGGAAATACTTATCTTCGATTGCGGCATTGCAGAGAATAGCGGTTCCCCCGCCATGTCGTCCAACCATTTGCAACCCTAGTACGACTGTTGTATCTGAGATACCAGTTATCTTGCTCTCCACCTAAATAACGAATACCTAAATCTTGTCTTTGTCTGCTAGAAAAACGTTTTTCTAGAGGAACCCACGCACTACCATTATCACTAAACCGCCCAACAACACGGACACCGGAAGTGGTGGTGCAAATATTACCATTACAAGTAGTTTGTGAGTCATCCACTACTTTCCACTGCATCTGGGCTGGTCTGCCGTCAATATTACAATCCCAAAGACCAAAAAACCACTCACTTACAACAAGTCCAGCTTTAGCATGATTGGATGCCAACACTAAACCTGCGGGAACAATAGCCAAGCCCAAAAGCCATTTTGTTATGTTTTTCATCTGCACTACCAATACCTAAGTTCATCTATTTATCTGTTATGTATTGACAGTGCTATTTATGCAGCTAAAGCGAACAAAACAGAGGGCAGAAGCAATATGGTGTGCGGCTCACAACCCATACCAATTGCAGTCCATCCTTATGGTTTCGCCAGTTCCCTATGGCGGGAAACCTGCTTACCCTAGCCTGCGGCAAGCCGCTACGCGTCTACGGGAACGGCTTCGCCGAACAGGACTGGATTCACCAGAGATTTTGGTGGGAGACTCAAACCTTTGCCCGCGAGTAGTCACTCTAGAGATCGCTTGTCAGAAACCTTCTGCCTTCTGCCTTCTGCCCTCGTTCTGCCTTGCTTGTTAAAGCCAAGCTCGGTCATACTGAACTGGCCAAAGTTTTTCATGTCCTAGCTGTTTGGCTGCTAGGTGAGGCCAGTAAGGATTGCGAAGTAGTTCGCGTCCCAATAAGACCATATCAGCTACTTCTGTGCGAATGAGCTGGTCAGCTTGTTCTGGGGATGTAATTAAGCCAACTGTTCCTGTATAAATATTTGCTTCACGGCGGATGCGTTCGGCAAACTGGGTCTGATAACCAAGTTTGGTTGGTATGTTAATGCCCGGTATAATCCCCCCTGAAGAGCTATCAATCATATCTACACCCAAAGACTTAAGTTTGTCGCTCAAAGCAATACTTTGTTCGATGTCCCAGCCCTTATCTACCCAATCAGTCGCAGAAATACGTACTAAGAGTGGATATGTTTGCGGCCATACCTTTCGCACTTCCTCAACGACTTCTCTCAGCAGACGGGTACGGTTTTCAAAGTTACCACCATAGTCATCTTGGCGATGGTTGACAAGGGGTGAGAGAAATTGGTGCAGCAAGTAACCGTGGGCAGCATGAATCTCAACGACTTTGAAGCCAGCTTGCAAAGAACGTTTGGTAGCTTCGACAAAGGCTTGAATAATTTGCTGAATTCCTTCAAAACTCAGGGCTTCAGGTATTGGACTTTCTTTGCTAAAAGCGATCGCACTACTCGAAACCAGAGGCCGCCAGCCATCCTGAGATTCATTAAGTACTTTTCCTCCCTTACTTGGTTTAGCTGTGCTGGCCTTTCTGCCTGCATGGGCGAGTTGGATACCTGAAACAGCACCGAAGTTATGAATTAATGCTACAGTCTTTGCTAAACCTTCTATGTGTGCATCTGACCAAATTCCTAAATCTTGTGGGCTAATGCGTCCGCGAGACTCAACAGCAGCAGCTTCTGTTAGCACTAACCCTGCACCGCCAACTGCACGAGAAGCTAGATGAACTAAGTGCCAGTCGTTAGCAAATCCATTTGTACTGGAATATTGGCACATAGGTGAAACAGCAATGCGGTTGCGAAAGGAAACGTCACGAATTTTAAATGGTTCAAATAGGTGTGCCATTAGTATTTATTCCTTCTCTTGCTAACTAAACGAAATTGGGAAGGGATTTACTAGGTGAACTCAGAGTGGCATTCAACGGCTGTAGATTTTCTTAGACTGACACTAAAATGAGCGATAAAAGCTATAGCCAACAGGAACAATCCAGAAACACAAATGCTGTGCTGTGCTGTATCAACGAATTGTTGGCAGTAGTCAGAGCAGTATGCTCTTAAAAATTCATTGTGATGCTTCCAGAAGTAGAGACCTAATTTAAATTTTTATTGAATGACTAAAGTTATTATCAAAGCTCACATGGATAGATTTATTACTTGGCTCTTGGCTTGGACATTCCCAGATATCGCGTTTTCCTTGGTCTTGCTGTTCTCGCTCCACTAATAACTGTAGATGATATGGTAATTTATTTTCCTGCCAGAGTGTCCAAAGTTCTCCACATAAAGATTCTCTTTCGATTTGTCCAAAATTCATTGCTTTACTCTCCAACACTGTCATGATTTAAGTTTAATAATCTCTGAACTATCAATAATAAAAAGGTTAAATTTTTATCTTTTGTATTTTCGCAGCATTTAAAATACAGGTAATATTCATTTTTCCTATTTTTTTAATAAAATCTCTCAAGTGCGATTCTTTTGATAACTTGCTCAACTTCTGGATTCCCGTTTCATTTCACTGAATACTTAATGTGACTATTGCTAAAGTATATTTTGTAGATTTGACTATTTCATATGCCATAGATTGCGGTGAATTCATCAAAAATCATCTAATTGAGCAGATAAACAATAAATTTAACATCATAAATAACTCGAACTATTGCTACCTTCATGAAAGGTTTATATTGAAAAAAATTGGCATCAATGAATCGAACTTTAAAAGCAGTGTGTGACTGTATCCAATAATTAAAAGTAACAACTTTGATTTCTCATACTTCCTGAGATACCAACTGATTATTTACAAACTTTAAAATATCTTCAGATATTATTTCCGTCATACTAACTGGGTTATATGTATTAGCAAGCTTTTCAGTAATTGGATTGATTTAATTAACCGCAGAGTACGTAGACAAAAAAGACAAGTTATTGAACTTGCAATTTATCTTGCAATGTCTCCGCAACAGAGTACCTTGGGAACCCGTCTACTCTAGTGGCTCACCTCCTAACTTCACTTATATTTAAAATACTATAAACTGATAAGTTTAGTGTAGTATAAAGCTGTGAGAATCGCATATATTGCGCTAAAAAACAAGAATTTATGAAATTTTAGTAATAATACTTATAAAATTGGTGCTTTCGGTACTAAAAACTTTCGCAAAAAAAATTAAGGACAAGAATCATACTTGTCCTTAATGGGTAAATATAGTAGACTCTGTGCTGAACGATTCAGACGAGCCAATTAAATTAACTCTCTGTGTAGGTGTCTTTGTAAAATTGCAAGCGACCAATGCCGAGAAATTGACCGACAGTTTGTCGTCCATAGGGAAATGCTGTCACGCCAATTAAATATACGCCATCAGCAAAGGGATTGCGGTAAGACCGCAGACCAATAGTGACTGTTTTACCTGGCGGTATGGGAGAGTCAAAGTTTACTACTAAGGTCTGTTGTTTGTCGTTGCTTTTCACGGCTTTCAGTGCCAACTTTGTTCCTTGGCGATCGCGTGTTCCTTCAAAAGCAAAAGTATTGTTCTGATTCAAGTCAATATCTTCCGTGCCTTGAATCTGGTTAAAGGTAACCTGTTGCAGCGGTTCCCCGGCAGTAGCTGGCACTTCCAGCGTGAAATAGTATGTTGTATCCGAAACACTTGTGTCAGTGTATGGAGTGCTGGCACTTACCAAACGTGGTGGTTGGGCAAAGGCGATCGCGCCATTACCCAAAGTAACTGCATTGGCTCCCAACTCAGGTAATGACGACATTCCCGCACTAACAACAATTACTGTGCTTAATAACCCACTAATGTACTTCATAATTGTATTGGCACCTCGATGATTTTCTTTGGGTTTAAATAGTTTGAGTTTGGATTTAAATTCCCATAGACAGTATGGAAAAATTAATGTTTGCAGTCGTGCTAATCAGCAACTGCAAGCAAATTTGCGACTAATATTTTTAAACTATTCTGGTGCTTTTTAGTATAGCAATTATTCTTTTTTTACACAGACCAAATGGATAATTTATATGAAAGTTAGCCTGTAATTTTGGGACATTTTTTATTATTTAAATGCCCGAAAAAACGATGGTTTTACTGGGCTTTTTACTAGTAAAAACACCTAAAAATAGATAGATTTACCGTAGATTAGCAAGTGAATTTACTTAAAAAATAGTAGTCTAAATCTAATTTATTAGTTTCAAGATTAATAAAGCTTTAGTTGATTTGTGCCTGCTGCCCAAGAGTATCAACAGTCACGAATTGATAGCCTTGCTGTAGTAATTGCGGAATCAGAATCTTGATTGTTGCTGCAACATCTTGTCCACCGCAAGCACCATCATGTAAGACAATCAGCGAACCGTTTTGTACTTGGTTGAGAACTCGCTCGACTACAGTAGTAACTCCTGGTAGTACCCAATCTTCAGGTACAACACTCCACATAACTGGACGGTAATTCCACTCAAGAAATAACTTTAATGTTTTCGGAGTGAATAAGCCGTTGGGTGGCCGAACATCGCGCACTTGTTCGGGTAGCAGATTACAAGCATTGTAGATAGCAACTTGGGTTTTTTCTAAATTGTCTTTGAGGTCTTTTGGGGAAAGCATGGGAAATGAGCGATGATCGTAGCCATGCAATCCTATCCAATGTCCGCGATCGCATATTGCCTTGGCGATGTCTGGCGAACGGTTGACGCAAGCACCCAACCAAAAAAAACTCGCTTTAATGTTGTAATAATCTAATACTTTCAACATTTCGGGTGTGTATCGAGGATGAGGGCCATCATCAAATGTCAGCGCGATCGCTTTAGAATTGCGATCGCCACTCCAAAGGCAGTTGGGAAAAGTCGGTTGGAGAATGCGGTAAAAAATTGGAAATAGGGGAGCTAATTGCATCTTGAGTCTCTTACCTTAAGTTTCAATTTTTTTAGAACTAATAACTAATCTGGCAAAATTATTTAGATTAACGAGAGGTTTGACCCCTCAACAGTCAACATTAGAAAGTACAACAGTCCAGCAAGTCCGGCTTTCGCTTTCTCAAAGACCTTTTGTTCTTTATCAATTGTGGCAGACGGTCAAGTTAATCGTTGCCAGATAACCGTGAATATGACCACTAGCAGCAAGTGATTCCTCGTAGTTACCTAGGTGTGTCCTAGATCGTTAATCAGGAAGTCTTTCTTTGACAAAGCTATATCTTATGCTTTACGAACCCGCTCGTGCTAATTGGCTTGAGGGGCTAAAAGTTATGCTCTCTAAGGGTTACGAATTTTTGATTCACTTTAAACTCAGCACAGTCTGCACGCAATACAACACCTGATGTCAATCTACTACGTAAGGGTAATGCAAAAAATCCACCCAAAGAACACTGAAGTCTGCAAATTCTGAAAGCAGAACTATTACGAATTTCAAAAATATTACGGTCACATTAATCTAAATACAGTCAAATTGATTCAAGGAAAAACAAATGATTCGCAAATCTCTAATAGCTTCTGCTGTAATTTTGTGTGGAACCGTTGCTTTTAGCTGTGTTGCTAAAGCTGGTTCTGCTGATGTTCATTTCACTGCAAATGTCCCTTCATCTTGTACTTTTTCCAATGTTACTAACGGGACTTTAGGACTGAATGTAGCGGGAACAACTCTCAGTAGCATAGCTAGTGGTACAGCTGGAAGCGCCACATTAACTATGCGGCTGGCTCCAGGTACATATCGGCTCGATCTCGATCCTGCTGGATTTCCACCGGATTGGCAAGCTGCTGTCAATGCCTATGCCGTTGACGTAGTTGCAGGAAGCCTATACACCTGTTTTAGTGCCACTCATCAAGTCGTATACGATATCTGGCATTGTAATGGATGCTGAAGGTAAGCCACTCAGTGGAGCGAGAGTGGAAGCTGTTCGCACAACTTCTAAACAACGCTTATTCTCCGTCACAAATGAGGCGGGAGTTTACTATCTAGAACACATACAAGAAGGTAATTATGTACTGTATATCAACGGTCAGCAAGCTGCTCCCCACTCTGTAGAACTCAATAGCGTTTCTGAAGCTTTCAAGAACTCAATCTACAATTTGGTGTAAATTATTTTACAAATAAAGTTGGTATTTTGACTAAGTAGATTAATTAATCATACATAGTAAGAAGTAATTTCTACAAGCCAATTACTCCTTACTAGTAATCAAAAATGCTCAGAGTTACTTGTCGTTTTTGTAGCTTTCAACAGCTGAGCGCAGATTACCTTGATGTTCTGACAAGAGCCGATCGCCTGCGTCTTTTTCCAAACCAGTCCAGTGCATCAACAATGCTAGTTTGACCCACTTGCCACTATGTTCTAGGATGAAACCTGCGGCTTCTCGACTTAAACCTGTGAGGTCTTGCAAAATTCGCAAAGCGCGATCGCGCAACTTTTGATTTGTTACCGCTACATCCACCATGCGATTTCCATAAACTTTGCCCAACTTGACCATCACTCCGGTGGAAAGAATATTTAAGGTTAACTTCGTTGCTGTACCAGCTTTCAGGCGAGTTGAACCAGCTAGCACCTCTGGCCCGGTCAACAGGCGAATATCAATATCTGCCTCAAAGCTGACTTGTGCCGCAGGAACACAGGCGATAAAAATAGTTATGGCTCCCCGCTGACGGGCAGCATTTAGCGCACCGTGAACAAAAGGTGTAGTACCGCCAGCAGTAATGCCGACTACTACATCTAGTTGTGTAACATGTCTTTGAGCGATCGCGGCTTCTCCATCTTCAGCACGGTCTTCTAAATCCTCAGAACTGCGAACCAATGCACCAGCACCACCAGCAATAATTCCCTGTACCAGTTCAGGAGGTGTACAAAAAGTAGGTGGACATTCAGCCGCGTCTAACACTCCTAACCTGCCACTTGTCCCTGCACCAACATAAAACAAGCGTCCTCCTTGGTGCAAACGCTCCGCAGTTCGCTCAATCGCTTCAGCTAACTGAATTTTAACCGCAGCTACTGCCTCAACTGCTTTCTGGTCTTCGTTATTGAACAGTTCTACCAATTCCAGAGAACTGAGTTGGTCTAAGTTAAGACTGTTAGGATTTACTTGCTCAGTCAAAAGATGCCCGCGTTCCTGCAAATTTGTCATTTGTCCTTTGTTCCTCTGTCGTTTGTCACTTGTCTTTTGTGGGTTATCAGTTGTGAGACAGTGCCTTGGGGAGGCAGTGCATTGCTCCCTTTCCCAAAGTTGTAGGCGTTCCGCCTTCCCGTAGGGTAGCAACTGCCGTTAGTGCAGCGAAGTGCGAGTCCTCGTCCAAGGACCGACGCTAAAAGTGTTAGCGCAGTGTTAGCGAGTCTTCTCCTAAAGGGAGCCACTGCGGAGTCCGGTCTTGGTGGTTCCCCCAAAGAGGAACTGCCGTTAGCGCCGCGAAGCGCGAGCTTGCGAGCGTCACCCCTTGTGGGTCTTGGGGTTTCCCCAAGTGGAGCAAGTGGCGTGAGACGCTACGCGAACGAGCGTTACGAGCATCACCTATAAGGGTCAGTTGCTGTTTGCCAATGACCACTAAACTAATGACAACTGTACAGACGCGATTAATCGCGTCTGTACTAATGACTAAATGACTAATCACAACAATCCTTCTAGTTGGCGACGAATTCTGTCTAATTCAGAATCCGATAACCCTGGCTCTGCTTGTGGCACTTGGTCAGAGTTAATAATGTCCTCACTAATATTGTCATTATCAGCATCTGGTTGCCAGTCAGTTTCTTCCACATTTAGTTCTGGGACTTTACTAATTAAAGGAGCATTTTCCGGGACGATTTCCCATTCATACCCAGCACTTTCGCAAAATTCCTTGATTTCTTCAGCATCAAGCGCTTCTACTGTCGGTACGGGAAAATCCTGAGCTTCCAACAATAAAGCAAAGCGCAGAGCGTCATCTTCTGACTCGAACATCAGAATTTTATTGCGATCGCCTACCCGAATCGTGTGAATCCCCTCATTTTCTGTGTGAGCATTAAAAATCAATACAAAAACACGCATTGGTGTAATCATCTGTCCTTTTGTTCTGAGGTCTATTCATATTAAAGTTCTACGTTGCGCCCTGAGGAAAGTCACAGCAACAATTTTCACTTTATTCATATTTTTCAAAGAGCGCCAATTACCTTGAACATACCGATTGTAAATTTTAGGTTAGATGAGATGAAATGAATTCTCACCCATTCTTGATAAACCTACAACTATCAGTGCAAAAGACAAGGGATAAGGGAGATGAGAGGACAAGCAGAGAAGTCGCAAGGAGGAACCACTGCATTGGTGTTAGCGTAGCGGTGAGGCAGTCGCAGACAAGCGCGGTTTCCGTCGGTTGCGTTAGCGCTAGCGGTATCGACGTAGGAGCGTCACTGCCGTTAGCGAGCTTGCGAGCACACCCGTACTGCAAAGCAGAACTCGTTCGCCCTTGGCGTTCCCGTTTCCTCGAAGAGGGTTCCCGCAGGATAGGGTAGCAAGTGGTGTGGTCTCCCTCCGAGCAAACTTCAAACAGACAAGGGAGATGAAATAAATCCCCAGTTCTCCATTCTTTATTTCACTTAACATCTCATGTATCCATTTTTGGTAGAAAATAAAGATATAGGGAGACAGAGTTTGGACGAAGATACTACCTCTGCTTCCATATCTTTCTCAACGCCTCAAACGATTCTAGGAGATTTGCAAGTAGAGGTGTACTATGACTCACAATTTTTCACTATTCGATCCTAGTACCTACTTAATCGTTAAAATTGCTCTATTTATTTTGGTACTGCTAGTATTTTTGGCAATTTCTGCGGCTCCGGTCGTGTAGAATTTAGCCAAATCGAATCTCGAATATCCCAAGAAATCTAGCCTCCCTAAGAGTTGGAGGTGAGATTATGCACATTAAAAGCAATCTCTTAAACTTGGGTGTGGTCTTTGCAACTCTATTAGCAAATTCGCTAATTTCTGACAGCCAAGTTAAAGGTAAAATTCCATTGCTGCCAACACAGAAATCTTGGATTGCAGTCCAGTCAGCCAATATTGCAACTTTAGCAAATGGTAACTACCAATTTTGTAGTCAACCCGACCCCAAGGACTGGCGAGACGGAGCTGGAGTTTGTTTGAATTTCAGCAAAGTTGGGAATCGCCTGAATGGATATTACGGCTATCCTCACTCAGACAACTTTATCTGTATTCGCGGAACAGTAGACAATAATCTCATCGCAGGTGAAGCTTTAGCGATATTGTGGGGTGTTAATCAATTAAAAAACACACCGGAATCTGCATTTAAGTGGGATTTAGAGCAACGCTTGACACTTAGTCAAGGACATCTCATTAGCACTGCCAATAATGGCGAGGATGCTGTTAAGCGGATTCTATACCGCCATGCTTCACTAAATCTTGAGGGATTTTATCAATATAATCGTCCTCGCATGACACCTCCATCTCAACTGTGTGAGTGGAAGGCACAAAAGTAGCAAATTAACTCGCGTGATCCCAGTCACTGAGTAACTCATGCTCTTGTTTTGTCTTGTTGGGTTTGCGGAGTGGTGCTTTAGGAGTACCAATATTCATGGCAGGAAAAGACTGTTGTCTCTTCTTGGCAGATTTTTTGTCTTGTGTAGTTGAATTAGTCTGTGTTGTTGTCATTGATGAAATTATCCTAGAAAACTCAGCACTAATTTATATCATCAATTTCAAAACAGCAAATTTCTGAAGAAGTATATTTGTTGTCGAGAAGTTATCCCTTAAGTGCTAAATAATACCAAAAGGTGAAAGAATGTATTTTTTGAGAACGAGGTAATGCAGTGGAAACTACTGCATCTGATACTGCATTATGAGCGATCGCAATAGCATTGAAGCTGATAAATTAAAGATATGCCATAGTTTCAATGGAACCCAGCGTCGCTTTGAGGGTATGCCAAGCCAAAGTTACACACTTAACCCGCATCGGATATTGGGAAACACTTTGCATAATCGCTGATGTGGTTGATAATATCTGAATCTAGTAGCAAGCGATCGCCTATTTGAGATTTGCTTTCACCCTTTATACTAAATACGGTTGCAATAGCAGCCTGACAATTGATCGTCAAGGCATTTGCGGACAAAACTCATTTGGTTCGGCTCAATTACTGGCAATGATTTAATCAAAACATAAGCAACGCCTTGACAGCCAAGTCCTAATTCCCAAATTAAATTTTCCTCAGATGTCGTATCATACTTGACAACACACGGTTTGCCTGTGTACATCACCTGCTGTGCTTTTTCAAATACATCACTTTCCAAACAGCCACCGCTAATTGCACCCACTATTAAGCCATCTGCACTCATCAACATTCGCGCACCGGGACGGCGATAAGTTGAACCTTCCACCTTAACTAAAGTTGCTAAGGCTGCTTTTGTAGTAGTGTTTTTTACCTGCTCTAAAGCAGCAAAAATCTCTTGTAGTTCTTTCAGCGATCGGTTGACTGATGACGTGACTACATCAGCTTGTCTGCTGTGATGGGTAGATTGCGGATACGCTTGCCAGTGGCATGATACACAGCGTTTGCTACCGCTGCTGCTGCACCTGTGATGCCAATTTCACCGATGCCTTTTGTGCCAATAGGGTTGACGTAGGGATCTACTTCGTCAATTATGTGAATGTTGATGTTCGGGATGTCAGCGTTAACAGGAACGTGGTAGTCAGCTAAATTTCGAGTGACAACGCGACCGTTAGATTGGTCGGTCACAGTTTCTTCCATTAACGCCATGCCGATGCCCATGAATTGCGATCGCGGCAAATCGACTGCGGTAATTAGCTCATCTTCTCGTAAATTTAGTATCTATATGAGGTGTATCTCCTGGCAAACGGTAAAATTCAGTAATGGGAATTTCGCGATCGCTGCCTTTCGTTAGCGCGGCGGTGGTTTACTAGTCAGCCGTGACCATCAGGATGTAGGTTGTTGCGTTTGTAATCTTGGTGGTGTCGGAGCAGCCTATTACTTTCACAGCAAAAATCCCGAACCCGATCCTTCGGGCCACTGCCCTGACGACATCTACACTAAATATATTTACTGACCCAAGTACCATTCTGGGTTAAATGGTGACTACGAGAAAATTACTCCAATAGAACCCATTCACGACTTACTCAGAAATCCATCGCCTTCTAAAGAAATTGAATTTTTTCCCGCTCACCCCCATGAAGGAACTGTAGGTGTCCTTCCAAATGAGAAGAATGCCCGTGTAATTGCCGAGGGTAAAAGCTCAATCACTGGTCGAACTTTCAACTTGGTGGTTACTTTTGAACGTAGCCAGGATGAACAAGGAAATATTTTAGGGCGAGCGATCGCTGAATCAAGCTTCCACCATTTTGCCGATTACAATTGGGATGTGGATATGGGTGCCCCTAGCTTTGTAACTGAACCCCCTGGAAATGGGATAAAGCAAAACCCACAAGTCCTTGAAGATATTAAAGCCTATGTGCAAAATGCAGCTCTCTGGCTAGCTCCCACCTCTAGTTGAATAAAGATCTCCCACCCTTCGAGACTACGTGGAGACAGCTACTATCAAGCCTTTTACTGTATGTCTTTATTACGAATATACCCTCCGGGTGACGCTCGCAAGCTCGCTAACGCTAGGCTAACGGCAGTTCCTCTTTGGGGGAACCACCAAGACTGGACTGCCTCACAAATTACAAATTAGGGGACATCCAATAATTAAATTACTCAATTCCTGCATCCAATACCAGTATCCAATTTCTTCTCCCCCTGCTCCCCCTGCTCACCCAAGCGATTGATTATTTTTTTATTTGGAAATCCCAGTATCACTTCCTGCCTGAGGTCATCCTGCATTTATCCGATGATATTACCGCTATGCCCTCAGTTATCGGAACCTGGAAGAGATAATGCCAGAGAGTATAATCGGCTTGGCTCTAGTTGCGATCGGTGTATTCATCTCTTGCCGGGGCTTGAAAACCATCTCTGACGATGCGTGGCGTATTTTAGTGGTACTCATTGGGTTTGGCTGCATTATATTGGGAGTTGCCATCAGTCATTGGATTATGAAACTGTTACTCTTCATTGTTTTGCTGATGATTAATCCCAATCCAAACGAAAGCTGATGAAAGAGGGATTACCAAGTATCAAAATCCCAACCTAAAGCAGCCGCGATTTCCCGATGCAACGTGAGCGGGTTAAAGGGTTTGCGAATTGTTCCCTTAACTCCTAAAGCTTTATACTGGTCAAGTTCGGACGAGTTGGCTTTTGCCGTCAAAAACACCACTGGAATAGACTGTGTTTCCGGTTTAGCTAACAGAGCCTCCAGAACCATATATCCATCCATTATTGGCATCATAATATCTAAAACAATCGCATCCGGTTTTTCGCTGTATACCTTGAGTAGTCCTTCTTCTCCCGATGCTGCTGAAATCACCATCCATCCGGCTAACTTTTCCAGACAAGTTTGCACCACCAGTCGCACATCGGGTTCATCGTCAATTAACAAAATTTGCCTTGATGCTGGTGAAGAAGTTGCTGATAAAGCCGTCAGCCGTCATTGCATGTAATTGCATCCGTCCTGATTGCTTTTAACTGGAAGTGAGCGTCAGACATACCCCTATTACCAATTTGTAATTTGTAATGACATTCGGGGACTCGCTAACGTAATTCGTAATTAAAAAAGCCAGATTTTATTCCATGCCTTATGGAATACCAAAAATCTAAGGGAATTCTGAGGAAATACAATTTTAGATTTTGGATTGGAAATTGTCTTCATTGAGGGCACCAGTCATCAGTCAACCTGACTTTCCCGTTAAGTCTCTCTAGCAAGCTTCCAACCCTCACAGAGGTCGTGCAATTTTAACCAGCCTCGCTATAGTACCTGGATACCAATGGGTGTTTTGCTTCGATGTTTTAGAGCAGCACTGGACTCACCGCAATGCACTACCTTGACTTGGCAATTCAATATACTTTTTAGTTAAAAAATATTTAACCAAACTCAATGATTTATTGCAATTAGCTGGTTGCCTGTCAATGGATAAAGGAATTTCAATTAAGAACTCAGTTCCCAGTCCAGGTTCTGATAAACATTTGAGTGTTCCCCCATGTTTTTCAACTATAATCTGATAGCTAATTGATAACCCCAATCCTGTACCTTTACCTACAGGTTTAGTGGTAAAAAATGGATCGAATAGCCGTTCCTTAACTACTTCTGTCATTCCCGAACCATTATCAGCAATTCTGATAACACACTTGGTTGCTATAACTTCTGTTGTAATTGTAATTTTATTGGGATTAGCCTGAATTTCTGCACTTGTTCGTTTACTATTATAGTCATCAAGTGCATCAATCGCATTACTGAGAATATTCATAAATACTTGATTGAGTTGTCCAGCGTAGCACTCTATCAAAGGCAAATTCCCATAATTTTTAACTACTTTGATACCCGAATGTTCAACGTTATTTTTTAACCGATTCTGTAAAATTAGTAAAGTATTATCTAGTCCTTCGTGAATATCAACACTTTTCATGTCCGCTTCATCAAGACGGGAAAAATTGCGTAATGACAACACGATTTCAGAGATACGTTCGGCTCCCATTTGCATTGAATTTAGCATTTTGGGCAAATCATCTAGTAAAAAATCTAAATCAATTTCTTCAAGATAGTATTCAATTTCTGATACAGGATCGGTATAAAATCGCTGGTAAAGATGCATAAGTCTCAGCAAAGACTGTATATGTTCTTTTGCATATTGCAAATTGCCATAAATAAAGTTAACAGGATTATTAATTTCGTGAGCAACCCCCGCAACCAACTGTCCCAGACTGGACATTTTTTCAGCCTGGACTAATTGAGCCTGAGTTTTTTGTAGCTCCTTAAGGGATTTTTCCAATTTCTGGGATTGTGCTTCAGCAATTGTTGCTAAATTTTCTTTAATTTGCAGCGCACTTTGTAATTGTGCTTTTTGCTGTTTAAGTTCATTAGTTAACTTTTTAGCATCAGATAAAGCAATATTTTGAGCTTGTAGTAGAAACAGAAAATCAATAATTGGATCGTGAATTGCAAAATCTTTGAGTTTGATACCCAAAGGAGCCAGGCTAACTGTATCTGTAATCCAAGGAGAACCTAAAAAAAAGATTACCTCCTGCTCTGGCTGATACATCATCTGACCCTTTATCTGCATTCTATTGTGGAGAAACTCCAATATGAACAAAGCGCGAGACTGTTTATTAATAGCGTCAAAATCAACCGAAGTTTTTGGACGATTAATCTGAAAACTCTGCTCAATTAATTGCCCAACTAGTGGTTCAGGACTAATACGCCCTAAAACATCACCAGCTTGTACAATTTCCAGATTACGGTTAAACGCAAAATGAAAGGGAAAAGCTTTCGCCAGCAATTCTGGCGAAAGAGTAAGGTGAGGAGTAGCCATGCTGCTGCACTCAATTTGGTTTATAAATTATTAAAAATTCATCATGTTCATTATGTTCATCTCGACTCTGGGTTTGAGTAATATCAACTTTTGTATCAAATTTTGCTCCCAAACCCTTGACTAGTCCCAAAATCATGGGAGACAGCCCTTCTCTACTAGAGCGATAGTGTAAGTTCAGAGAATTTTCCTCCACATCAGTACACTCAAATGATGGAGGCTGGAGTTTGGGAAAACTAACTCCCACACGAGCATGAAGATTGTCAAGGTTTTCTAAAAACTCTGGCAGTGTATCCCCACTCATATCCATCATT
Source organism: Nostoc minutum NIES-26 (assembly GCA_003326215.1). Taxonomy (GTDB): domain Bacteria; phylum Cyanobacteriota; class Cyanobacteriia; order Cyanobacteriales; family Nostocaceae; genus Dendronalium; species Dendronalium minutum. The sequence goes on from LXQD01000098.1 coordinate 150,621, forward strand.
TCGCCATAGCCTTCTTGGGCTGTGTACTCAACCCAGAATTCCCCAAAGGCTTGCATAATCTCTGCGGACGATAAACCTAGAATAGTACTAGCAGCTTTTACCAGCCTATGGGTAATGTCATCGGGATAGCCTTCCATACTCAGGAAAACATCTACGTCTACCTCTGCTTTGTGCTTAATTTCTTTCCAAGTCTGTTCGCCAAATCGACTGCATACCATGTCTTGAATCGCCTTATTCACTAATCCGTACATGGGAGCCTCCTGTTGCTACAACTATTTTGCTTATGAATATGACCGCGACGTGACAACTAATGCCCTAAAGAGGTTATATAAATTACTAATTTTTCTGTAGCAACTCTCGATCTGATTTAGTCTACAGCTTTAAAAGGCAAAAATTAGAGCAATATATTTGTATTTTAATGATATAAAATCAGCTAGTAACAACCGTATTATTACTTATAAGATTTGCTAGAGCTATTCATTAAGTAAGGAGTAAAGAATGATGAGACAAGTTATATTTAAAGGTTTGACGCTGAATTCCATTAAAAAATTGGACACGGGCATCCATTGCCTCAATAATAGCCTGCTTTACAATCTCCTCTTCACGTATAGTAATCCGAGGTTCAATCGCTGCTGCTAGCTTTGCTGCATGGCTATCGTCCACATCAATGTGAACTTCAAAAAATATTAGGGATTCTTTGGGCAAAGGGGCTGCGCCCACAATTCCGTTGTATAGTTGCGTGTATAACGAGCTAACAATTCCCTCAGAAGCATAACAAACAGCACCCAGTGCGGCTAAATAGCCGTACTTATGTGGAATTTTTAAGTAAGTTTCAATTAGAGTACGAGTTTCAGGAGCAGTGGGTAGTGCCATTAGAGTTTCGTCATCAATACCAAGTGCGCGGGTAAATCGACGAAACAATTCTGGATGCGATTGACTTATCTTTCCCTGTCCCATTTCGTCAAATAGATTTTCTAAGATGACTAACTGAGCAGCTTCATCTGGGCAGCAAGATAAGATGCTGGCTAGAATACGATTAAATTCTTTGGAAAATTTGTACATCTGAACAGCTAGTACCTGTACGTCTGGAAGGGACAAATTTCCAGTACGACAACATGTGAGGAACTCATGGTTCCATAGAGGATGACTAACTGTTATTTCATGGAAAGAATGTTTTACTAAAGTCGACATAATATTTTATTTCGATACTTGTACTGCTAGATGGAGAGGTGTATCAAGCAAAGGGCTAAAGAATGCTTCATCTATTGCAACATGCTCCGGCGTAACATGTAATTCCTTTAGAATTGGCAGCGTATTGAAACCTGCAATGTTAAGGGCATTAAAATAATCCTCAAGAGTTTTATGAATCAATTGCACATTTAACCAAGAACCATCCCTTTTCCAAATACGACCAGGAAACTGCCAATCTCGCTTGCTAAAGTAGCCTGTACCTTCAACTTGAAAATAGAATGGATATGATGGCTCCCGCATGTATGGAAAGGATGGATGAGGAACACTAAATACAAATCGACCACCAGGACGAAGTACTCGTGCAACTTCTGTCATACATTCTTGGGTCTGAGCGATTGTTAAATAGTTAAATAGGAAAACTGCAACAACTAGGTCAATTTTGCCATCACCAAACTGTTGGAGATTAGTAGCGCATCCTACTTCATATTCAATACCTAGAGTATCTTTTGACTCTTGCAAGCGTGCTGCTTCAATCATCCCTTGGGAAAGGTCTATTCCATACACTTGTGTAGCTCCACGTCGGCATAACTCTCGACTGCAATAACCTTCACCGCAGCCCAAATCGAGGACTCGCAGTTGATTAATAGGTTCACAAATTTCTAGTACAAAAGGACGTGCTGTAAAGTCAGAGAGAGAAAGAGGCTGGTCTCTAACCCAATCTAATGCTGTGCGATTATATAAATTTCTAGTTGAGTTTTTGTTATTTAGTATTGACATTATTTTTTATATTTTCATAATAGTTTTAGACAACCTAGATAACCTAAAAATTAATTCTGAGTGGCTCTAGTTTTAACATTGAATATTTTCATATGTAAATGGGGATTTTACTGATTTCACTAATGATTACCTTTTGAGCTAAAATTTCTAGTACACTTACAAAAGCTAAATCATAAGTATTCTAATATTTCATTAATCCTTTAAAATAAAAATTATTATTTTAAGTCTCCTTTATAAAAAAGAATTTTTTACTTTAAATTAATATTTTTCAGATAAAATTATTTTATTTTTGAGTTAAGTTTATTTAAATTTTAATATAAGGTCCAATATTTAATATTTTGCTGAAGATAGATAGCAAGAGAAAGCGGTAAAAATTACGAGGTTTAAATAAAAAATAGTGGTTAACGTTTAATACAGTATTCGTTTTTAACAACGAAATAGCTTTGAATACATGAGTTATTTGATTAACTGATATCTTGCACCTAACCGGATAAACACTAGATGCGTAATTTAGAGGTACAAAGTATTACCTCGCTTCTAAATAGTTAACTACTGAAAATAAAGTTATCAAAAGTACTTACTTAAGGATTAAATATTGAGTATCTACGCAAATATTTTTATAGATAATGATAATCATTCAAGGGGGAGGGGGTGAGTTGGCGAGCGCCGCTCGCCAACTCACCCCCTAAAAGCGATTATCATTTTCATGAGAAACTATATTGCTTTCAAAGACAGTAAATCTGCTTCTATTGCTCAAAGTAAC
>LXQD01000099.1 GCA_003326215.1 Nostoc minutum NIES-26
GTGCAGTGGAGTGGTACAAAGTGACTATATTAGAGCGAGATTATTTGACTACCCTTTGCCACATCCTAAGTTGGTGATTCCTGAAGTTAACCGACAAGCTATCTATGAGTTAAAGAAAATTGGTAACAACCTGAATCAGCAGACTAGAGCCATTAACGAAGCTGTGAAAATTGGTAGCCAACCTCTGAGCAGTAATGTGAAAGAATATCTGCAAACCATTAAAGAATTAGCTGTCCTATTAGAACAAACTCACGCCAGCTTATCTCAGCCTATATCAGATGAGGAGTAGCGAAATGATTACTAAAATTAAAGCCAATAAATCATTTCGCGGCACTACCAAATACGTTCTAGAGAAAGAGAAAGCTAAGATTATTGGCGGGAATATGTACGGTCAAACTACCGATAAACTAGTTGAGCAGTTTACATTATCAGCCCATCTCAATCCGCAACTAAAAGACCCGTGCTATCACCTAATGCTTAGTGTACCGAAAACTGATATCACTCTAAATGATGATGAACTAGCTAATTTATCCCAGCGTCACTTTGCTTCAGTCATTGTGCTATCGCGGCTAAAAGGTGATGAATCCCAAGTTAAACAACCAGAAAAAAGAATATCTGATACCAAGCTAAACCAACTAGTTGATGAATTTATTGAGACAGAACTACCAGCCTATGACTTTTTCATAGCGCGGCATTCTGATAAAGAACACGACCACACCCACATCGTTGCATCCAGGGTCAATAACTTAGATAGTAAATCCATTCGTACCTGGAATAATTACGTCTACTCTGAACACTCTGCCCGACTACTAGAGCGAGAATTTCAGCTAACCCAAGTCCTCTCCAGTTGGGAAAGTAAACGTAGAGCTATGACCCGGAATCAACTTGAACGAGTCGAGCGCGATGGACTTCCAGGTGAAGAAATAATGCGCCGAGCGATTGAAAATGTGGCAGTAAATAAACCCACAATGCCTCAGTTAATTGAACAGTTATGGAGAGAACATCAAGTTAAAGCCATCGTTAGTTATTACAACCACGGGGGAGTAAGGGGTATTAAGTTTGGCATTGATGTCGGCTCAGTTAATGAATATGGTAGCCCCCGCTTGCTCTGGAAACAGGGAGGTAATCTCAATAAATATAAGTGTTCTTTCGCCAAGCTTCAGACAGAATTAGGCGTAAGCTATGAGCCAAAGCGAGACGATGCTGAAATTAAACGCCTGAGTGAAATGTTAGAAACTGCTCAAATTCTGCCAAGTAATCAGCAGACAATCAACTACACCTTATCTACTAAGACTACAGATAATCTGCAAACATCTACTAAAAAATCTGAATCAATGTCTGAAATTAAATCCTCATTAACTTCTGAACAAGCATTAGAGCTATACAGGCACTATAGCACTGGTTTGGAACGTGAATTAGTCACAGACCGAGATAAATCAGTTGCAGCCAAAGCCCTTAAAGATGGTAAACCAACCCATGAAGTTGAAGAGATTTTGAAAGCCAGCCCTGCCTTATGGAGCCAAGACCAAGCAAGAGCATTGGTATTAATTGCTGAATCAAACCTGGAACTACAACAACAGAAATCCCAATTATCACCCACAGAAAAGCAGCAACTAAAGCAGGAGTTATTAACTTTAGCTGTGCCTGTAGCTGTAGGAATAATCAATCATATACTCAAGGATAGCGGTGAAAATAGTCTGAGATTTAAACAATCTACTCTCACAAAACAAGGTAGAGAATTAGTGTACACACATGATACAAGGGGTGAAATATTTCGTGTAACAGTGAATAAAATCTCTGAAGGTAAGTTAGAGTATTCACCAATTCATGTAGGAGAAATTTCAAGAGAAGATATTGACCATTGGCACAAAGCAAAGGGGGTATTATCAGAATACCTCCAATCAACACAAGCACTTCAACAACCACAGCCAGTTCGTGAAACAAAGAGTAAAGGATTATCTTTGTAAATATTGCAGGCTCATTGCGACTTTGTGGTAATAGTGGTCTAGATGAATGATTAAGGTTTGATTAGGGAAATATCACCCAAATCTTTTGGGGTTTCACAACAGATATCAACTACATATTGAATACTTTTAGCATGACTATTACGAACGATCCACAACAGTTATTATCAAATAATCAAAAGAATTTACCACCTATAGAGTCGATACAATATCGAGCAATCGGTCGGATGTGGGGACGGTATATTCCGAACGCGGAGCAGATTCGTCAAGGGCAACTAATAACGTCAGACGGTGTAATAATCAATGTCAATCTCATGAGTAAAGTTGCTCTTATAGTTGAGAATCGCTTGGATTTATCGCAAGAATACTTGTGGACGGTTTACCCAAAAACGCCACCAACAGATTTGGGAATAGGGCTTTATCTAAGTTTAATAGGTGTGAAAGCCCCCTCAGAATATACAGAATTAATCAAAACTGAATTGCAGGATCAAGCCGATAGCTTTTCCATCCAAGGAGAAGTAATATATCAGAATTTTGACTCAGGAATAGTCACAGTAAAAATTCAGCAGACACCTCGAAATAAAAACGGTACTCCTAAAGAGTTTAGGTTAAAACTATTAGGATTTTTACCGCCCAAATCGGCTAGACATTTCTGGAATCTTCATGTGCGGCGTGTAGGGACTGACTTAGTAATTCAATCAGGGCAGTGTATTAAATTTTTGCGTCAACGGCAATCAAAAACTAAAAAGTTATCAACTATTTCATCAGAAAATATCCACGAGTTAGCAGAAACTAATGCCCGGATACAGTCAACAGAACAACCTTAATCATTACTGTGTTTGTCCCTACTTATTCCATGCCAAAAAGTATTGAGCCGTAAATAACTCCTTATGCCCAAACGTAAATCCCAGAAAACTAACAACCAATCATCACCAGAAATAGTTACGCCTCAGATACCAGCTATTCTACGTATCGTCAAGCAAAACACTACAGACACCTCAGCCAATAGCCCTGCATCACCTGAGTTATCAACTGCTGTAGCAAGAGAAAAACATCCAATTGAGCCGGAGTTACCTGTAAATAATAACCAGACTCTCAGTACTGAAGTTTCAGAAAAATACAGTAGCTCTGCTGTGGCTAATGATGCTGTGCCTCAAACAATAATAGTAGATAATGAACAGTCTGACTTCCCTCTAACAGTAGAGACAGTACCAGTTAATCTAGAAGAATCAACGGCAACAAAGCCGAGTACATCTGCTACTTTAACCGAACCAGAACCAGACACAGAACTGACTAAATCAGGGAAAAAATTCTCATATAAAAAATTAGAGACAGCTACTAATAGCCAAGGACAGACCTTTACTATAGATGAAAAAATAGAAGTTGTTACCTGTAATTTTGGCACTCAACAGGCTGTAATTACGTTCTTATATTCAGCACCAGATGGCAGCATTTGGGCTACTTACTATCCTTTAACTGAAGAACAGAAACAACAATGGCGGCGGGGTTGCTGCCAGATTGAATATTTGAAAAAGCTGACTGGAAACATCAATAATGGTTAACTGTTCCTCACTTCTCGTCAGGGCTTAAAGTAAGAAAATCTCTTAAGCAACGGCTCTTTAAAAGGTTAATAATGCTTTCTCATCATGGCATAGAGCCGCCAGTGCTGTGCAACTTCCTTGCTCGACCGAGCAAGGAAGCTGGGGGAGTTCGTTGATGATTTTTAATTTACTAACAGTGTAAGCTTAGTTATATTTTGCTTTCTTTTGTCTTCTAGAATATCCTCTTTTGAAGACTGCTCCAAAACCCAAAACCATAGCAGAGCTAAGAATTGTTGAGGGTTCAGGAACGGGTGGAACCTCAGACCTTGCCCCAGTCACATTGTCTAATCCAAAACCTTCTCCACCTGAGTCCTCTCCTGAGTTATTATTTCGTGACACAAAAATCACTCTGCGAATGTCCTCCACAGGATTAGTTACAAAACCAAAGAAGCCATCATTAACTGTTACCGGAATGGTGCTGAAGACCCCACCCTTGTCCAATACAAGGTTTAAATTAAGTCTTTCTCCGGTAGTTTCATCTGTTCCAAAGAAATCTGCTCCCCACGCAAAAACTGGAGTGTTTAAAGTTAAGTCAACTGTGGTAGCCCCAAAATCCGTGAATACTGAAGCATGATTTGTACCATTATTATCCTCGAACTCGAAAGGTGACACCTCAATAAGGTTGCGGAATCTGGGATTCTTACCTATTTGAAGAAGTGTGAACTCTCCAACGTTAACAGGGGTGGTTCGGAATTCTGTGTCAGAAGTAAAACTTTCAAAATCTTCAACAAATGTGTCATTTCCTATGACAGCGGTATTCCAATCAGTGCGTGAAGTAAAAATCGTAATAGCTTCCGCTTGTTGCGTGCCAAGGCTTCCCAGTGCCACGATTGTTGCTGTGGCAGTAGCCATTAGCAATTTTTTCATATGAATTAAGTATTATTACTAATGTTAATTCTTCTTGTTAGTTTAGTAAATTTAGTGACATTTATATTTAGTCTTCACGCAAACCATAAAAATGTCGAAAATAATTCATTCCAGCTTCAAGATCAAGGAAGGTCGCTCTACTTAGAACTTGTGAAATTTGTAATTGTTTACCAATTCAGGAATATAAGGAACCTAGCTATTGTAACGGCTCAACCAGCGATGCTCTGAGCTTAACTATTGGAGCAACACTTTTACAGTGTTCACTAGCCAATGCCGCGCAAGTGCGTTGCGCGGTCGTGCCTCCTGAAACCCCTGCTATTCAAGCCTTTTTACTGGCTCATCAAACTTTTTCTTACTTTTTTTTCTTACTTCCGAGAAATGTCATCAATAAATAGCTTATAAAATTTAAATACTATTGATTTAAATCTATATTTGATCAGGTTCTCTTTGGCTCTAAAAAAACTCAAGTTTAGACACCACAAACTTGGTCAATCGGCTGATGTCTGCAATCATTTGTTATAAATAGCAGCCATGACACGCTGTGATCGCGGATGGTGAACTCTGCTAACTAGACTTTATTTGAGTATTTGAATTTTTACTCAAATACTCAAATGAGTAAAAATTGTTTGAGTGCCAATCTAGATGGAGACATTTGGGTTGTTAAATCAGCAACTATCTTGCTAAATCAGCAACTATCTTGCTAAATACTGTCTATTTGTCGAAGATGAATTATTAGTGAGATAAGCACTTAACTAATAGTTGGCTTACAATGAGTTTTTCTGTAAAACAGGCTCAACCAGAACAAGGTCATCTCGTTTCTGAGATTCTTTTGGAAGCAATATCTTGGATGGATGCACACGGTATAAGTCTTTGGCGGCGGGACGAGGTAATGCCAGATTTACTTAAATTAGATGTAGAAGCCGGACTCTTTTATCTAGCCTGGGATGAAGAACAGGCTGTTGGCACTATCAAGTACCAACTTGAGGATGAATTTTTTTGGCCTGATGGGGGTCATGACGAAATACGGATACCGTTGGCGAAATATTGCTTAACAAAAAAACGGCGGATTTACCGTGTATTACATGGAAAGGGGAATCATCCTTTTCCGTGTAATACACGTTAAGAAAAAAATTAAGTTTGCTGCCCCAATTATCAATAAACTAGAAGAAATACCTTTGGAGGCAGTATATGTGCTTACATCCCGAAGAAATTCCTCCTATTCCTGATGAAACGGTACGTGTAGCTTCTGCCGCGTTTCCCAAAGGTAATTTATATATGCGCTTGCGTGATGAACTTGGGATCTTTT
>LXQD01000100.1 GCA_003326215.1 Nostoc minutum NIES-26
CTGGTTCAAAACCGCAAAGCACCGTTTTGGACTTCACCGTTTTGGTCAAGCAACCCTGTTAGGCATTTACCGTTGGTTAGTTCTTTCCTTCTTAACCTTCATCTTGGCACATTGGGCTTATTTATCTACCAACCCTAAAGATTTACCTGACTGGGGACAAGCGGCACACACTGCCCTTGAGTTTATCTTTCCACAAATTGTTGTGTCTTCTTTTTTACTTTACCTTAAACAGATGATTCCTCTTGCACGTAGTTGTGGATTTGACATCCTTATTTCCAGGTGCAAGATATAAGTTAATTTTAAATATAGATAGTATTTTTATAATCAATCAAATTAATAGTTATTATGGAATATTTAATTTTTCTTACTATTTTATTTTTGATGACGGCCTTATTCTTTCTTTATACTAAGTATAAACAACTTGAAAGAAGATTTGAGCTTATAGTTAACAGTCAAAAAAAATTATCTGAGAGTCAAATTGATTTATCTGCAAGCCAGATAAAATTAGCAGAATCCATTGAAATTCTTGCTACAGATTTAGAAAAATTTATTGATAAGTATCTAAATTTATATGAAAAAGGGCAGAGTCAGTGAATTCAAAAATCTACTCATCGTCCACGTCTGTAAATATAGATTCTAAATCCCGATAACCGCTAATTACCCGCACAATCACAACACTATCTTCAAAAACTCGATAAAAAATAATGTAACCAGACAACGGTATGCCTCTCAGCCTGGGATCAAACTTGGCGTAACTTCGTCCTATATTCGGGAATTGAGCTATATTTTGGCATTTCTTATTAAATTCTCGAATAAATTTTTCGCCTGCATTGACATTACGAACTAAAAAATAATCCAAAATTTCATCTAAATCTTGGCTTGCTTCCTTAGCAATAAAGTATTCCATTATCCTTGAGTCTCACGGGCCTTGCGTAATTTCTCCTCCAGTCGTGCCATCACTACTTCACCATCTACTACGTCTCCACGTTCGATAGAAGCCAGTCCAACCGCTATTTTTTTCTTAGTTTCTTCTTCCCATTCCTGATAACCCTTCTCCCATTCCTCAAGCAGTTTTAACGCTTTAACAATGACATCTTCAGCATTTTCATACCTACCTGTAGCAATTCGGGTTTGTATAAATTGCTCGTATTCAGCTTGAAGTTGGATATTCATGTTTTTTACCCCTAGTTAATTAAGAGCGTTACCCAAGCACATCTTATTGTTGCCCGTAAAACTTACTTACGGGTTATTCCTCTAATTTAATTTGTAAACCATTTTTCACCTCTGCTCGCTCAAAAACCCCAAACTAAGAAAATCTAGTAATTAATTTCTTACCTAGTATTGTCAAAGCCTACAGATATCAAGGTATTTGAGAGCCAATGCTGAGTAGCTTTATTATGCAGTCGCACCTAACCAGCAATTATCCCAGCCGCGACCGCCTAAACTTCTTGCTCGGTATTGGCTAAGAAGTAATTCCTATGATGAGCATTGCAAGCCATTCAAACAGATAGGAATTGTCAAACTCTACGTTTACCCAGATAGTGTTCGCTCCAATGGGTACATTGAGCTTGTTGATGCTAACGGAGACCTTATCCTTTATGGGAATACAGGCGATGATATTAAAAAATCAAAGTGGAAAAGGCGATTCGGCAGGGGTGCGATCGCCTAATATTTGTACTGTTTGATAATATTTACTTATAAAGTATTTTTACTGTTATTTTATTAGAAAACTTGTATGATACCGTAAAAATATGGAAAAAAGTAGAAGGGAAAATAGAATTATGTACCCACAAAATTATCAAAATTGTACTGACATATTTTGAATCTTCTAAGATAAATAGCCTTTTCTCTAACCCAAACAGATAAGAATCTAAAATTGCGATTCAATTATGTACCCGCGAATCATATACCTCAAGGTGTTACTTACTTATGTGAGAACAAATCTAAACTTGTATTAAAGTTATAAAAAAAATTAACCAGACAGACTATTAAAATTACTGATTTTGCTTGTATGCTAGTTAATAGGTATAAAGAAACCTAGAACTGATTCCCGTCAGTACTAGGCTCTTTGTTATTACTATTAATACTGATTCCCGCCAGTATTTTTCTTTTTGCATCTAACCAAACTGATTCCCGTCAGTTTTAGAGGCTAGTTTTTTCGTACACCAAAGTATCAGTACTGCTATATGTATGTACTGAACTTTGATATCTTTTTTTTGGTACACACCAAAATGATAACAAATAATCAAAAAAACACAACAGATGATTTTCTGTCTATAACTAATGTCGAAGTTCCGGCTGTTAATCCTAACTTGCAAACGCCTCCAATCCAGCCAACGCCATATCATTACTTAGCTCTCCTGCCAAATCTCATTGCTGCTGCTACACCATTAATTCTTGGGCTGACAAGAAGGTTGAAAAAAGAAAGAAACTTTCGATTTCGAGTCAGAAAAACGTTGAAGCAGGCTAGGAAACGGCAGGATAAACAAAAGCCAACTCAGAGTGATGATGTATAACTGGGGTAAGTTACGCGGTTTTAGATTATCTAATAAGTGTTGTAAGTAAGTTACTTACAAACTACAGGCGATCGCAGCAGTCAAGCTGAACGCCTTTTTTTATTAAAGTTACTCTACCAAGTTTTGGCGATCACATACATACAAGGGTATCAGTTAGGTCGAGGGGAAGTATTATTTTCCCCTCGACCTGACTGCCACCCAGTTCTCTTGGCAAAGGTGCGCTCGCCCCCTGGTTCTGTGAGAAACTTACTTTGGAGGAATCACCGATAAAGGTAATTATCGGTTTCGCTGACACCAGAGGCAAACTAAACCGTTTCAGATCATTTACCGCCCAAAACCGCGATCACTAATTTTTGGCTGCCTTCTTCGTCACTCTTATGTCGTTTAACGTGCATTTACCCCTATGGAAGTCGCGCTTACTTCAGAAATTTTTTAGTCACGATTCTTGAGCTAATCTTTCAATTCGAGATCGAAGCAACTGCTCGCGGCCAGACTGTTTAGCTACAAAAGAAAGCTGGGCAGGGGCAATTTCTCTAAGTAGATTGAGTTCAGACTTAAACCATCCCTTTACAAATGTTATTACTTCTGTGTCTGCCTGCTGAAAATCCTCTTCTAAATAAGGACATCCGTCCAGCAGTAACACAATATCTTCCAAATCAGTACTCATGTATGGGTCGCGTTTTCCTCTATCGTTAAACGCCTCAATCTTTGATGCCAGAAGATAAGATACTGTAAAAATCGAAATATGTTGTCCACTTGGAAGTTCAAACAGAATTGATTTAGTAATTCCCGGCATATACCAAGAATTGGAAAAACCAAGTGCAGAGGGGTTGGCCGGCATAATATCTATTATTAAGTCTTGATAACGCCAACGACAGATCACTCCGCTTTCTGTATCTTCCTCAAGCCCAATTCTACGAAGTTTATCCGAGAGATGATAGTATTCAGCAGTAGAAGTAATTTCAACAACACAATCAACATCTTTTGTAGGGCGAGCATCAGCCGCAGAAACTTCATCAAGATAAAGCGATATTGTCGCACCACCTGTAAAGATTATGCGTTCACTTAAAGCTGACAGTAATCTGCCAGCCTTTTCCAGCATTTGTATTTGCTGATTCATTGTACTGCTAGTCTTTGTTCAAGCTCTTGACTTGCAATACGTTGTTCTCGTACACGACCAACCCGGATTGCATCAACCAAACTAAGCAATTGATATAGCTCTGAATCACTTTTGGCAGCTTCTGGAACAGATTTATATAAAGGAGTAATAGTTTGTCCTTTAACAGTTCCGTCTGGAGTTGACCATACATAAGTATCAGCAGAATCGACAACAAGCAAGTCCTTTAAAGGTTCAGCGGAATGTGCAGTTGGGATTCCCCTGCTTAGAGGCCCAGGCTGCCCAGGAAATACGTATTTAAGCCCATGAATCAGAAATTCGAGCAAAGCGTTCTTTCTGATTTTTCTAGAAGAAGAATCATACAAACCACTAACTTCACATCTTTTTAGTGCAGCATAGACTTCAGATGAACTCATGTGCAGGCTATTGGCAAGTTTGCTGTAAGTCCACTCTGAATTACGTAAGTTGTGTACCTTAAGTAAAACAACGATATCCTGAGACTTTAACATAGCAACACTACTACTATTTGCGAATAGCGAACGTAACTTCATTCTATATTCGCAAATCGCAAATAGCAAATAAAATTTTGACCATACTCAATAAACTGACTTTTTGGTTTTTTTGGTCAAATCACCAAAATTTTCAGACAACTCGAAAATCTGCCGAGTTCAAGCCTGTAGGGGAGAGTGTAGTACGTACAGGTGAAGAGGCGACATGGCATATCGGGTAACGTTTTGAGGGAAAATGAGGGGATGGGATTACGGGGAACTCAGCTTCCTTGCTTTTAGCATGACTTCAATGCTCTCAAAAGCACCAAACTAAGAAACTTACTATCCCTTCTTTATCCTCTGAAGCATGAGAGATAAAAACATCGTACTGACGTGTATACTCAGTTACATCTGGCAGGAAGTCAGGCTGTACTAAACTAGGAATTGAAGAAAGCGGAGCTTCTTTGATCGTCGGTAACGGGCATTGAGCCGAGATCCCTGCAAATGCGGAAATAGCCGCTAGAAAAGCTTGTTATATATAGCTTTCAGCTTTTTGAGGAACTCTTGTTTTACGCAACTATAGGAAGGCTACAAGGAGTCAGAATTTAGTACACTTTTACTAAAAAAAGTAGTTTTTACTTTCTCAAATACCAACATTTGGGTGAAAGTTGGCATTTGACAGCAGAGTAACATTGATTTTTTAGGGGTTTTGGGTATGAAGAAAGAAACTATTCAATCATCAAAAGTTGGTAAAAATCAAAATTAATAACATAAATTTCCCAAAAATAGCCGCGAACGCTAGGAACTAACAGTCGCTAAATACCAGATATATCAAGGATTACAGCAATTATGTAGTCAAGAAGCAAAATATCAAGCGACCATTTGAAGCAGCAATCTCTCTAACTACAAAAATCTGTGAAATCTAGAATTGGCAAGGGTTTTCAGACGCTATTTCCGATTTTGCAGACATCTCGGCTCTATGCCTAACGGGCTTGGAAGTAAACGGGCAGAGGAACTAACACCGCCACGCAGACCTCTCATGTCTACAGCAATATGCCAATTACCTGATCGAGGGATTTGCAAGCGAACTGGTGATTTCGTCGCTAGGGGTCATGACGAAATACGGATACCGTTGGCGAAATATTGCTTAACAAAAAAACGGCGGATTTACCGTGTATTACATGGAAAGGGGAATCATCCTTTTCCGTGTAATACACGTTAAGAAAAAAATTAAGTTTGCTGCCCCAATTATCAATAAACTAGAAGAAATACCTTTGGAGGCAGTATATGTGCTTACATCCCGAAGAAATTCCTCCTATTCCTGATGAAACGGTACGTGTAGCTTCTGCCGCGTTTCCCAAAGGTAATTTATATATGCGCTTGCGTGATGAACTTGGGATCTTTT
>LXQD01000101.1 GCA_003326215.1 Nostoc minutum NIES-26
GCAGGTGTATCAGTTGGATTATTTTATCGTCATTTCAAAAGCAAGCAAGAATTGCTCACTGCCATCATAGTCAGGCATTTAAACAAGTTACATCTTCAAATTGCTCAAGCTGTCAGCGCCTGTTCTCATCCAATAGAGGCTATGCAGATGGTTGTTTTGCTCACATTGCGCTATTTCCATCAGCATCAAGGACTAATCAAACTATTCTTCATGCAAGTCGGTTATGGTGACATCGCAGCAACCGAACAACTTCAGTCGGCGCGACTAAACTATCGCAATATTTTATTGACCATTATTGAGGATGGCATTGCTCAAGGGATATTCCTCAATCCACCTACGCTTAATGTTCAAATTACTATTAACAGCATTATTGGCACGATTAATTGGACTCTTTATGATCTACTCGTTGTCCAAAATCAAAACCTAGAACCTGAAGTCTTAGCCACACAGATATCTTCCCACTTGCTACGGAGTCTGGCACATTAGTTCCCCCTCCCCCAAAGGCTAGATACGCCCAACCCATAGTCTTGGGGTCAAATTCCAGCAAGCGATGTATTGTCTTCGCTTCCAAGCCTGTCATCTCGGATAATCTCTGCGCTGCCCTTCCTGTCGGTGCAGCCAGAGCAATGCTTTTGCCCATCGCTTTCCACAGGCTAACTATAGTATGTGTCGTGAAAGTTTTGCCAACGCCAGGACCGCCTGTAAGTACCATTATGGGTGAGTACGCAGCTATCTCAACTGCTTGCTGCTGTTGTGGCGATAGCTGAATCTTGCGATTAACGGTAAAACGCTCTATCCAAGCACGAACGCGAGGTATATCCTGTACAATCGGCTGGCTTAACCGTCGAGATATCATCTGCGCCAAATTCATCTCTGTGTGGAAGAACGTTGGTTTATAGCACAGCAGTAACCTTTCACCGTAACTTTCTCTAACGCTTTCCCTAATCAATTCCTCCCTAGCTGACATCTCTTTAATTATGTGAGCGATCGCTTCCTCTTGTGGCTGATGAGTATCAGTTGTTAGCAGTTTGGTGACGTTTTCGATTAATTCTGGTTGTGGTAGGTAACTGTGTCCATCTTCTGCTGCTTCACTCAACGCGTGGATAATTCCAGCACAGTATCTAAATTCACTATCAGGAGCTACCCCCAGGTTTCGCGCAATTTTGTCGGCGGTGAGAAAACCAATTCCGTAGATGTCGGTCGCAAGCTGGTAAGGGTTAGAGGTAACTGTGGCGTAGACGCTCTTAGCGGCTTGCCGAAGGCATCGCCTTGTCCTGGTATTGCTTGTATATCTTTACAGCGTAAGTGGTTGATACACCGTGACTTTGAAGAAACACCATCACTTCCTTGATGGCTTTCTGTGTCTCCCAAGCGTTCTTGATCAGCTTGATGCGTTTCTTGGCGATGCCTTGTACTTCGATTAGTCGGTCAATCTGGTTCTCGATGATGTCTAGGGTTTCCAACCCAAAATGTGCAACTATGCGTCTTGCTGTAACTGGCCCAACTCCTTTGATCAGTCCACTGCCCAAGTATTTTTCAATTCCGGTTAGTGTAGCGGGTTTGGTTTCTCGATAATTACTGGACTTTGGACTAAAAGGCTAGAGAAAAGCAGTCAGCAGTAACACTGACTGCCGTAAAGTCAATGAAAGTAATCGATAAATCATTGACGTGATGATCCTGACACAACTAGAAAAATTCCGCGCCCGCTATCTACGATTGTTTGGGGAAGGCCAAAGATGCAGTATTTGAATTGATGGATGCAGTATTAACAAGTCCGAGTATCCCATCATTTGTAAGCTTGTCACAAAGCCCAGTATTTCGACGGCAATGGTCGAGCATTTATGCAGCATTGCATGATAGTCGTCCACCGAAAAGGAAGAGTCGTGAAGCTGCTAGTACAGGAGGTAGCGACGGATGAACAGCCATTTCTAGCAGGAGATCATAGTTTTTGGGCAAGACCAGAAGCGAAGACAGTAAAAGAAAGAACTTTTCATGGGGACAGAGCGGGAAGTATCGGCATCGGACAAAGTTACAGCACGTTAGCGTGGATACCAGAGGCGGATGGGAGTTGGGCATTGCCGTTGAAACATGAACGGATAAGCAGCTTTGAAACGCCAACAACTAAAGCCGCATTCCAACTTAAACAAGTAACCCGTGAGTTAGGCACTAGACCGCTTGCTGCTTATGACCGAGGCTACGGCAACGCCAAATTTGTCCAAGCCACGGAGAAGATTGACGCAGACCTGTTGTTGCGTTTAGCATCTAACCGATGTGTATGGGGTACACCAGGTACTTACAAAGGACGAGGCGCACCTTGTAAGCATGGTCATAAGTTTAAGTTCAATGACCCCCAAACTTGGCCCGTGGCAACTGAAACTCTAGAAGTTGAAGACCCGAAAGTTGGTCGAGTGAAAGTAATGCGTCTTTTGTGGGTTTCATTTCCTTCAATCCCCAAACCGGGCAATGGAAATCATTCGCGTCGAGGTCATCAAACCAGTAGGACGTAATCGTAAGTTCCAACCCTTATGGCTAGCTTGGTTGGGTCAGACAATGCCTGCATTAGAGGATCTCTGGCAAAAATACTTACGCCGTTTTGCCCTAGAGCATTGGTATCGATTTGCGAAGCAGAGGTTGTATTGGACACAACCTCAACTTAGTTCTACTCAGGCAGCAGAGCGATGGAGTCACCTGATGCCCCTGTTAACTTGGCAACTATGGCTAGCTAGATCTGCCTGCATCGACTCCCCATTGCCTTGGCAATCGAATCAGGATACACTGTCTCCAGGACGTGTGGCACAAGCCTTTCCACTAATTTTAGCCGCCATTGGTACTCCTGCTCAACCCCCTAAAACTCGCGGGAAATCACCAGGTCGCGCCCAAGGGCATCAGCCACCTCTACGTCCCCGTTATCCCACTGTCAAAAAACACGCATCTAAAAAACCTAAAACCGAAGAATCACTTAAGAACGCTGATCTAACTGCTGCTTAGTTTCTGCTTCTTTTTTAACGATTCCACTTAACTCAGCCTCTAAAAGAAGTTGGGTCACTTTCTCTTGCCTTCTATTCATTGCTGCTAAATGCAAATTAGTCCAAACTCAAGTAATTAACGACTTGGAATTGTGGCCCGTGTTGTGGATGGTCACGCCAGAAACCTGTCAGTTGTAATGTTTGCCCTGGTTGGATATTTGCAAAACTGCCAACTATGGTGGTGAGGTCGGTAGTGCGGGGTCGTGTTAGACGTGCAACAGTGTACCCGGACTCCTCGGAATGAAAGGTCAGGCGTTCGACTACTCCGGCGATGGTTTCGTACTGGGGAGTTGCGTTAACTTGTTGAGTAGTAACACTTTGAGGAGTGGACATTAGTTATTCAAAATGCCGCACATCATTATAAACTGAGAAGTGAGTTTATTATAGTACTTTTATACTAATAACTAGCTTCATTAATTAAGTATTGTCAAAAATTGACAGTTATTGTTAATGATGCCAGGATCTAAAACAGACGGACATCACTTTTTAGTTCCGCATTATGAACGTACATCTTGGCGAAACATTAGATAAATTTGTTGCTGAACTGATCGCAAGTGGCCTCTACCAATCCCAGAGTGAGGTAATCCGTGAAGGGTTACGGCTGCTCAAAGAGCGTGAAGATTTACGAAAACTAAAACTTGAACAATTGCGGCGTGACATTCACAAAGGAATTGACCAACTTGAGCGTGGAGAGTTTACTACCTATACCTCATCTCAAGAACTTGGTGAAGAAATTAAGGCAACAGGACGCAACAAACGGGTCTCCTCAACAGAAAACCCACACGCATGAAGCAGCTACAAATCTCCACTGAGGCAAAAGGCGATCTGGCTGATATCTGGTTGTACATTGCACAAGACAGTGAACGTGCCGCCGATGCCATCATTGACAAAATAATGCAGAAATTTGATGAACTGCTGGCTAACCCTGGCATTGGTAGAGCGCGAAGTGAGTTAGCACCAGAGCTTCGCAGTATCTCTGTAGGAAAATATCTCATTTTTTACCGCTCTATTCCAGAATATGTTGAAATTGTGCGCGTAATTCACGGTGCCAGAGATATTGAAAGTCTTTTTGAATAATTTTGAAAAGGCAGCTATGCTGAGAGCAGAGGGCACTTATGTTTTGCTCAGAAGGGGATTATGACCCTTTTTAAATTTTATATCTGCCGCGCTATTTTCAGGATATATAGGTGGTGACTGTACCGAGAGCAAAATAACATCTTCATTCGCTGTACTAAAGCCGTGGCTAGTGCCAGGTGGGATATAAATAGTATCACCTACTGCTACTAAATAATTTTTGCTATCTAGAGTGACAATCGCTGTACCTTGTAGTACGTAAATAAAGGATTCAGCCACTTTGTGAACGTGCGGCTGTAGTGCAGAACCTTTAGGAATTCTCACATGATCGAAGCCTACAGATGGCAATTGTCCACTTTCTAACAATCGAGTAATACTAGCTCCAAAAAGTTGTTCAGACTTGAATTGCTTAAGATTCTTAATCTCAACTCCGTTTGCTTGAGTAATCATTTTGCTATGCTCCAGTTAGTTTTATCGGGAAACGGCATAGCTCATCGATCAACTTTTACTACTAATATTACATACGAGGATTGAACCAGCCGTTTTATACAGCAACTAATAGCTGAGGTCAAATAAAACCATTAATTGCATGTATATTTTAATAGTTATATATTAGCTCTACACCAATATATAAAACTCACTCTTAGGCAGCATTTTTTATCTAAATTTGATTTTCTCCAGCTTCTTAGCCTCAAAGCTAGCTAAGATACCGTTTGACAAATTACCTAAAAATTGGCGTTGAAGAATCACAAAATCCCAACCATTGCAAAACTTTTACGCAGTATTGCTTCAATTGGGGATTAATTCAAACAATTCTAACAACTTGATATATCGTCACAAATCAAAATCAAGGTCGAACGTTCCGCTATCAGAATCAAGTTGAATTTCTTGTACAGATGGAGTTAGGTCTACCTGCTGAAGTTGATGTTGCACAGGACTAACTGGGGTAAAAGCGCCTGGGTAACTAAGCATTTGCTGCATTGAGAATGCACCTTTTTTGAATGCAAAATAGCAATCTATGATGAAATAAAGCGTTTCTAGGTAACTTTTATCTAATTGTTGTGATTCCTTAAATATACGTTCTCGATAGCTGTCTCGAATCCTAACTTTCTCCGGGAGCAACGCGATTTTCTGAAGTTAGACTTTAAACGAGCGATCGCTAAAATATACATTTAAGCAGAAAGTTATTTTTATAACAAAGTTTACGCAGAAAAGCACGAAAATTAATCTTGATGAGTTACCTCAAAAAGATTGCTGGGAAGTAATTTGGTAATAATCTAGCGTTAATACTAAGTATTAATTATGACAAAAAGCTGGGGATGAGAAAACTTATGTATAAAATTTTTTAAGCACTGCTGGGGTTAAGGAAAGAATTAAAAATAGAGTCACAAAAATTGTCCCAACTACAAGCG
>LXQD01000102.1 GCA_003326215.1 Nostoc minutum NIES-26
AATTTTCTTTGGACTAGAATCAGTCGTAAAAGGAAAGGAAGTCGATTAATTTATCGCACATTTTTTACACTTAAACAGATGTTAGCCTTTTTATCTCAAGCCTTACAGCGTAAATATCAAGTAGTTGAAAGCATTTATCTTCCATCAGGTTAATATTGATAATTTCTCAAGCAACTAATCATAAGTCATCATAATCTATACTATGTCTGCTCGTTAAAGGCTTCTGTATAAAAAAGTATTAAAAAATATAAGTATTTTAGTGATCGCTCTTTAGAGAAAAACTTTTTGGTTTACTGATTTTGACAAAGCCGCAATGTCTTTAGAAGCACTTGATTTAGACGAAGGTTTAAATCCAGGGGAAGAAGGTGGAACGGGGTATACCCTGAAGACAATGGGGGCTGGGTTCTGGGCACTTAAACACGCACAATCTTATGAGGATGGGATTTTAGGAATTATTCATGAAGGTGGCGATGCCGATACTAATGCTGCCGTAGCAGGGGCAATGTTAGGGGCGCGTTTTGGGTACAAAAACATTCCCCAACAGTGGGTAGAAGAATTGGTGTACAAACAACAATTAGATAACAGGGTTGAGAGGCTAATAAACCTAGTTAAAAGCAGCCAAACATCTAAATAAAGCCTGTTGTAGCCCAGAACTGTTGAAATAACTGTTCAAGGAATAGAATAAACCAGACGAACTGCTAGATGAGGGAAACATACTCAGTTTTAAGTTTTGCACTGTGAACTAGTTTAAACTCCAGTACAACCAGTGTTATCCAAGTTCAGCTTGCGGGAAAACTAATGACGAATGCCAGAAAGCCCAAAACTATTTACTCGAAATGGACTTTGACTTTTTACCCAAGCTACCGAAATCTAACCTAGACGATCGCACTTTCAAAGACCTTGTAGAAGAATGCATTCTTCGCATTCCTCGGTACTGTCCAGAGTGGACAAATCACAACCCAGGCGATCCGGGGATTACGTTGATTGAACTATTTGCATGGCTGACTGACCAAATGTTGCTGCGGTTCAATCAGGTTCCCCGACGCAACTATGTAGCTTTCTTAGAGTTGCTGGGAATTCGCCTCAACCCCCCAACACCAGCCAGATGCTCTCTGACTTTTTACCTCAGTCGCGCTCAACCATCCCAAGTGAGGATACCCGCCAATACAGAAGTCGCTACAGTCCGAACTGAAACCGAAGAAGCAGTGATTTTTACAACTGACCGAGAATTGGTAATTGGCAATCCACAATTCAAGCACTTACTAACCGCAGATATAGAAGAAGATACACCCCAATATTTGCGCGATCGCACTCCTGCTAATAATCTCTGGCATGACCTGGATGAAACACTACTGTTTGACCAATCGATGCCTGGTAACTGTTTTTATCTGGTATTAGAAGACCCAGAGAATTCTATAGAAGGCAATGTAATTGCGATAAATTTTAAAGGAGAAGCCGCTAGAACTACTGGCATTAATCCCGATGACCCCCCACGCAAGTGGTCAGCTTGGAACGGGAAAACTTGGCAGCCAATCCTCCGCACTCAAGACGATGATAAAACTAAGGGATTTAGCTTTAGCGAAATCGCACAACCTCTAGAAGGTGCTGATGTAGTTCTCCATTTACCGCAAATATGGCCCAAAACCAACTTTGGCACATACAACGGTCATTGGATACGTTGCGTCTACACAATCAATCATGAAACGCAACCATCTTACAGTAGCTCTCCGAGCATAGTTGGTCTGGCTGTGCGCGCCATTGGCGGTGCAGTAGATGCAACTCAATGTATCCGAATTACAGAAGAACTGCTGGGATTGAGCAATGGTAAAGCAGGTCAAGTATTTGAATTGCGATCGCAACCCGTCTTGGAGCGAAACTCACAGTTGAGAGAATACATTCAACTGAGATTAGTGTCGGGAGAAATCGAAGATTGGGTAGAGGTTCCCGATTTTGCGGAATCTGGTGCCGACCATCCGCACTACACTATCAATTCTCAAACTGGTACAGTCCAATTTGGGCCATTAATTCGAGAACCTGGTCATCTGAGACAGTCAACGCAACAGCGAAGACAGTTACAACAAGTCAGATCAATTGTCAGTCGGGAGAGTTCACAAACCTCTCAAAGAGCATTACCATCTACTGCAACGCCAAATATAGTATTGGAGCGGCAATATGGCAGAGTCCCCCCTCCTGGCACCCAAATATATATGTTGGCATATCGCACAGGTGGTGGTAGTCGTGGTAACGTCCAAGCAGGAAAAATTACAGTTATCAAAAATTCTATTCCCTACGTCAAAAACGCGATCAATTATGAGCCAGCTGGTGGTGGCAGCGATGCAGAATCCTTGGATGAAGCTGTAATTAGAGTCCCATCCCTACTGCGAACCCGCGAGTCAGCTTTGATTCCAGAGGATTTTGAAAGATTAGCAATTCTGGCTGCAACAGGGGCAATTGCTCGTGCCCATTGCCTGACTAAACCAGAACACACCACAGCAGGAATTGTGCGTTTGCTGATTGTACCTAATAAAGCAGATACGAGTAACTATGATTTTTGTAAAGGGATGAAACCTGAAGAATATTTTGCCCTTTCTGATGAACTTGTAACAGAAACTTTGGATTACATGAGCGATCGCAAACCTCTAGGAGTGCAGATTAAGCTAGAGTCACCTGAATACGTTGGGGTGAGTGTTGAAACTGAAGTGATTTTAGAACCAGAATACAACAACCCAGGCAATCGCCAAGAAATTCGTTCTTTATTGCTATCAACTTTATACCGCTTTCTCAATCCTCTTGTCGGCGGGCTTTTAGGCAAGGGTTGGGAATTGGGTCGCCCTTTGTATCCTTCAGATATCTTTGCAGTCTGCCAACAAATTCCGGGAGTCCGCTATCTCGGTGCTGTGAGACTATACAGCTTGCATAAGTTCGATACTGAGTGGTTTCGCGCAGATATCCCAGAATTAGAGATTGACCCAGGCCCCTTGGGAATGATTTGTTCTTGGGAAGATGAAAATCCCCAAGTGCGTTCTATTCACCAAATCGAGTTTCGGGATTAACAAACTTAGTATTAAACATGACTCAAACAACTTCACATCCATCCATAGCCATTTTACTGACATCTATGCAACCTCACCAAGCAGTTGCATCGAATAGTTTATCACTTCAAGGAAGCAAAACTGATGAAACTTTCAGCAACAATTTGCTACTGCGTCCTGGCGAAAGAGGGGAAATGTCAATTACTCTGGAGAACTTGGGAAGCGACGCAATCAGATGGAAACTAGAAATCGCAGGGAACTTTCCGGCAAATTGGTGTCAGTGGCATCAACAAGACTTTGAAGAAATTGCTCCGAAAGAAAAGCTATCGAAAGTCATAGGTTTTCTGGTTCCAGATAACTTTTTTGAAAACCAATTGGCTTTAATGCAAAAACCGCAACTACAAATTAATTATCAAAGTACTATTTATGTTTATCTAGAAGTATCAGGTTCAGGGCAACTAGCTGAATATCGAGTCTTTGACTTGTTTGTGCGTCCGCTATGTTCTTACTTAGATTTTGTACCTGCACTTTACAAAGAAGTAGATTTTGTCGGGCGATATTTGAGCATTATCGAGCAAGCTTTTGACCCAGCTGTCCAAACCATAGATACACTTTGGGCATACCTAGACCCGATTACTGCACCAGAAGCACTGCTTCCTTTTCTGGCTCATTGGGTAGCTTGGGATATAGATACACGATGGGGAATTGATATACAACGGCGTTTGATACGTAATGCGATCGCGCTTTATCGTTGGCACGGAACGAGCTACGGTTTACGCTTCTATTTGCATCTTTACACAGGTTTACCGCTGGAGCAAATCAATATTAGAGAAATTTTTGAGCGAGGTTTTGTTTTCGGAGCAACGTCTATAGGTTTCGACTCGATGCTAGGGGGAGGCCGTCCCTATCATTTTATTGTAGAGATGCGTCCTTTTAGCTCTGAACAAATCGATGAAACATCAGTGCGGGAGATTATTGAACGACAAAAACCAGCTTTTTGCACCTATGAGTTGGACATTATCAATCCATAATAAAGTTATCTTCGTGCCAGACATCGTTGGTAAAAATGTTCTTAAGTACACTCAGCATAAGCAAGTATTACTGACTAACACCGTGGTATTTTTAAAATTTTAGTTATTATTGGCACTAATTATTAAACCGAATATACTGAAAAAGCCGAGAAAGTAATTCGCACTGGGTCTAAGCAACTATGGTTTATCAACAGCCGTCAGAAAAACCTGCATCCGACGAGACTACGTTTTTTTCAAAAAGCTTCCAGAACGAGCAACAAGGGAGTTTTGGGGGTAATTTTGAAACTAATCTAGAGCAAGAGTACTCCAATGGGCAGTCACTACCAGAATATTCTTCCACAGGCTGGGATTTGCTGAAAGCTAAGTTTGCACGCAAGACTCAACCAAAAGATGACTCAGCTTGGAATCCACAATCTCAAAAACCCTTATCGTTTTCTATCTCAATAAACAGGGAAGATACATGGTCGCTAAGCATTTATCAACTTACCTGTAGATGATAACTGGTCGGAAGTATGTATCAGTGATGGAACATCAAGATGGGTTCCAATTAAATATGACAGCAGACAGCTGAAAGACACGAGAAGATTGGTATTGCCAAAGATGTCAATTGATATGATGACTATAGCCATCTGTGCAGTGATAAGTGGAGCAGATAGTTGGGTAGCAATCGAAACGTATGGATGTGCGAAATATGAGTGGTTAAAGACGTTTTTAGAACTAGCGAATGGCATACCATCACACGATACGGCAGTCGCCTCAACGGGGGGGAACCCCCGCACAGCGCTGCCTCACCTTTGCGAGAGTATTTGCACAGTTAAATCCTCAACAATTTCAAGAATGTTTCCTCAACTGGATGAAATCAATCCATAGGGTAACAGAAGGTGAAGTTGTCGCTATAGATGGAAAAACATTGTGTAGCTCTTATGACAAAGGTAGCGAACAAAGCGCAATTCAAATGGTGAGTGCATGGGCAACTACAAATAAATTAGTGCTAGGACAAGTAAAAGTAAACGAGAAATCGAATGAAATTACAGCAATTCCAGAACTGTTAAAGGTGTTAGAACTATCTGGATGTATTGTGACAATTGATGCTATGGGTTGTCAAAAAGAGATTGTGAAATTAATCACACAACAAAATGCAGATTATGTAATCACGTTAAAAAAGAATCAAGGTAATCTTTATGATGAAGTTGAAAAACTATTCCAGTCAGGGAGAAGTACAGGTTTTCAGGAGATTCAACATAGCAAATATAAAACAGAAGAAGCGGGGCATGGTCGTC
>LXQD01000103.1 GCA_003326215.1 Nostoc minutum NIES-26
GATCTTTGACAGTGTGCGCAGGAAATTTGTGCGGGCGCCTGACGGGGGATGGATGAGTCCATTTCTTGCAGACGTCTAGCCAACAAGCTTTATATTTATTGAGTAATCAAGTGATGTAAGGCCAAGGTCGGATTTCTGCAGACAAAGCTTTAAGCTTTAACTGAAGAGTTTGATCCTGGCTCAGAGTGAACGCTGGCGGCAGGCCTAACACATGCAAGTCGAGCGGCAGCACAGCAGTAGCAATACTGTGGGTGGCGAGCGGCGGACGGGTGAGGAATACATCGGAATCTACCTTCTTGTGGGGGATAACGTAGGGAAACTTACGCTAATACCGCATAAGACCTGAGGGTGAAAGCGGGGGACCGCAAGGCCTCGCGCGAGAAGATGAGCCGATGTCCGATTAGCTAGTTGGTGAGGTAAAGGCTCACCAAGGCGACGATCGGTAGCTGGTCTGAGAGGATGATCAGCCACACTGGAACTGAGACACGGTCCAGACTCCTACGGGAGGCAGCAGTGGGGAATATTGGACAATGGGCGCAAGCCTGATCCAGCCATGCCGCGTGTGTGAAGAAGGCCTTCGGGTTGTAAAGCACTTTTGTTGGGGAAGAAAAGACCGTGGTTAATAACCGTGGTTCATGACGGTACCCAAAGAATAAGCACCGGCTAACTTCGTGCCAGCAGCCGCGGTAATACGAAGGGTGCAAGCGTTACTCGGAATTACTGGGCGTAAAGCGTGCGTAGGCGGTTTGTTAAGTCTGTCGTGAAAGCCCCGGGCTCAACCTGGGAATGGCGGTGGATACTGGCAGGCTAGAGTACGGTAGAGGATGGTGGAATTCCCGGTGTAGCAGTGAAATGCGTAGAGATCGGGAGGAACATCTATGGCGAAGGCAGCCATCTGGACCAGTACTGACGCTGAGGCACGAAAGCGTGGGGAGCAAACAGGATTAGATACCCTGGTAGTCCACGCCCTAAACGATGCGAACTGGACGTTGGGCTCAATTGAGAGCTCAGTGTCGAAGCTAACGCGTTAAGTTCGCCGCCTGGGGAGTACGGTCGCAAGACTGAAACTCAAAGGAATTGACGGGGGCCCGCACAAGCGGTGGAGTATGTGGTTTAATTCGATGCAACGCGAAGAACCTTACCTGGTCTTGACATCCACGGAACCCTTGAGAGATCGAGGGGTGCCTTCGGGAACCGTGAGACAGGTGCTGCATGGCTGTCGTCAGCTCGTGTCGTGAGATGTTGGGTTAAGTCCCGCAACGAGCGCAACCCTTGTCCTTAGTTGCCAGCGAGTAAAGTCGGGAACTCTAAGGAGACTGCCGGTGACAAACCGGAGGAAGGTGGGGATGACGTCAAGTCATCATGGCCCTTACGACCAGGGCTACACACGTACTACAATGGTGGGGACAGAGGGTCGCGAAGCCGCGAGGTGGAGCCAATCCCAGAAACCCCATCCTAGTCCGGATCGGAGTCTGCAACTCGACTCCGTGAAGTCGGAATCGCTAGTAATCGCGGATCAGCATTGCCGCGGTGAATACGTTCCCGGGCCTTGTACACACCGCCCGTCACACCATGGGAGTGGGTTGCACCAGAAGCAGGTAGTCTAACCGCAAGGAGGACGCTTGCCACGGTGTGATTCATGACTGGGGTGAAGTCGTAACAAGGTAGCCGTATCGGAAGGTGCGGCTGGATCACCTCCTTTTGAGCACAGACGAGTTGTCCTCTGCTCAGGCGTCCGCACAAGTTTCCTGCATTCCACAACGTGATCCGGCCTGGGTCTGTAGCTCAGGTGGTTAGAGCGCACCCCTGATAAGGGTGAGGTCGGAGGTTCGAGTCCTCCTAGACCCACCATTCTTGTCACGGGGCCATAGCTCAGCTGGGAGAGCACCTGCTTTGCAAGCAGGGGGTCGTCGGTTCGATCCCGACTGGCTCCACCAGGTAAAGCCAGAGTCAGTGGAATGACAGCGCACACAAAAGATTAGGTGACCGGCACAGGCCGGGCATCGTGTTCTTTGAAAATATGGGACGTAGCGAGCGTTTGAGACGTAATTGTCATCAAGACGTGTCGTAGAGGCTAAGGCGGGAATCCTTGCTAGGGATTCCTTATTGAGTTTAATCGTTGTAACTATTTGCGAAAACGATGGCTCCGAGGCGACTTGGGGTTATATGGTCAAGCGAATAAGCGCACACGGTGGATGCCTTGGCGGTCAGAGGCGATGAAGGACGTGGCAGCCTGCGAAAAGTTCCGGGGAGTCGGCAACAGACATTGATCCGGAAATGTCCGAATGGGGAAACCCACTGCTTCGGCAGTATCGTGCAGTGAATACATAGCTGTACGAGGCGAACGCGGTGAACTGAAATATCTCAGTAACCGTAGGAAAAGAAATCAACCGAGATTCCCCCAGTAGTGACGAGCGAACGGGGACCAGCCCTGAAGTCTATTAGGTTCTAGCAAAATGGCTTGGAAAGGCCAGCCGTAGAAGGTGATAGCCCTGTATGTGAAAGGGCCTAGTAGATGATGATGAGTAAGGCGGGGCACGTGAAACCCTGTCTGAATATGGGGGGACCATCCTCCAAGGCTAAATACTCCTGACCGACCGATAGCGAACCAGTACCGTGAGGGAAAGGCGAAAAGAACCCCGGCGAGGGGAGTGAAATAGAACCTGAAACCGTGTGCGTACAAGCAGTGGGAGCCGACTTGTTCGGTGACTGCGTACCTTTTGTATAATGGGTCAGCGACTTATTGTCTGTAGCAAGCTTAACCGTATAGGGGAGGCGAAGGGAAACCGAGTCTGAATAGGGCGCATAGTTGCAGGCAATAGACCCGAAACCGGGTGATCTAGCCATGCCCAGGGTGAAGGTCGGGTAACACCGACTGGAGGCCCGAACCCACTCCTGTTGCAAAAGTAGGGGATGAGGTGTGGCTAGGAGTGAAAAGCTAATCGAACCCGGAGATAGCTGGTTCTCCTCGAAAGCTATTTAGGTAGCGCCTCGCACGAATCTTCTTGGGGGTAGAGCACTGTTATGGCTAGGGGGTCATTGTGACTTACCAAACCATGGCAAACTCCGAATACCAAGACAGACTATGCGGGAGACACACGGCGGGTGCTAACGTCCGTCGTGAAAAGGGAAACAACCCAGACCCACAGCTAAGGTCCCCAAATTACCGCTCAGTGGAAAACGATGTGGGAAGGCACAGACAGCCAGGAGGTTGGCTTAGAAGCAGCCATCCTTTAAAGAAAGCGTAATAGCTCACTGGTCGAGTCGGCCTGCGCGGAAGATTTAACGGGGCTAAGCGGTATACCGAAGCTTGGGGTGTACATCTATGATGTACGCGGTAGAGGAGCGTTCCGTAAGCCGTTGAAGGTGGATTGTAAAGTCTGCTGGAGGTATCGGAAGTGCGAATGCTGACATAAGTAACGATAATGCGGGTGAAAAACCCGCACGCCGAAAGCCCAAGGTTTCCTTGCACAACGTTAATCGGTGCAGGGTGAGTCGGCCCCTAAGGCGAGACCGAAAGGTGTAGTCGATGGGAAGCTGGTTAATATTCCAGCACCTCGCGTGACTGCGATGGGGGGACGGAGAAGGTTAGGTGTACCGGGCGTTGGTTGTCCCGGGGAAAGGAGGTAGGCATTGAGCGTAGGCAAATCCGCGCTCATCTATGCCGAGCACCGAGACGAGTCCTATCGGACGAAGTCACTGATACCACGCTTCCAGGAAAAGCCTCTAAGCTTCAGGTCACGCAGACCGTACCGTAAACCGACACAGGTGGGTAGGATGAGAATTCTCAGGCGCTTGAGAGAACTTGGGTGAAGGAACTAGGCAACATGGTACCGTAACTTCGGGAGAAGGTACGCCTTGATGGGTGGCTATATGCATAGCTGAGCTCGTCAAGGCCGCAGAAACCAGGCCGCTGCGACTGTTTATCAAAAACACAGCACTCTGCAAACACGAAAGTGGACGTATAGGGTGTGACGCCTGCCCGGTGCCGGAAGGTTAATTGATGGGGTTAGCCGCAAGGCGAAGCTCTTGATCGAAGCCCCGGTAAACGGCGGCCGTAACTATAACGGTCCTAAGGTAGCGAAATTCCTTGTCGGGTAAGTTCCGACCTGCACGAATGGCGTAACGACAGCGGCGCTGTCTCCACCCAAGACTCAGTGAAATTGAAATCGCTGTGAAGATGCAGCGTTCCCGCGGCAAGACGGAAAGACCCCGTGAACCTTTACTATAGCTTTACATTGAACGTTGAGTTCGTCTGTGTAGGATAGGTGGGAGGCTATGAAGTGTGGACGCTAGTTCGCATGGAGCCATCCTTGAAATACCACCCTGATGTGCTTGACGTTCTAACCTGGGCCCGTTATCCGGGCCGGGGACCATGTATGGTGGGTAGTTTGACTGGGGCGGTCTCCTCCCAAAGAGTAACGGAGGAGCACGAAGGTACGCTCAGCGCGGTCGGACATCGCGCACTGTGTGCAAAGGCATAAGCGTGCTTGACTGCAAGATCGACGGATCAAGCAGGTACGAAAGTAGGTCTTAGTGATCCGGTGGTTCTGTATGGAAGGGCCATCGCTCAACGGATAAAAGGTACTCCGGGGATAACAGGCTGATACCGCCCAAGAGTTCATATCGACGGCGGTGTTTGGCACCTCGATGTCGGCTCATCACATCCTGGGGCTGTAGTCGGTCCCAAGGGTATGGCTGTTCGCCATTTAAAGTGGTACGCGAGCTGGGTTCAGAACGTCGTGAGACAGTTCGGTCCCTATCTGTCGTGGGCGTTGGAGATTTGAGAGGGGCTGCTCCTAGTACGAGAGGACCGGAGTGGACGACCCCCTGGTGTTCCGGTTGTCATGCCAATGGCATTGCCGGGTAGCTATGGTCGGAAACGATAACCGCTGAAAGCATCTAAGCGGGAAGCGTGCCTCAAGATGAGATCTCCCGGGACTTCAAGTCCCCTAAAGGAACCATCAAGACTAGGTGGTTGATAGGTCAGGTGTGTAAGTGGGGCAACCCATTGAGCTAACTGATACTAATGATCCGTGAGGCTTGATCATATAACCTCAAGACGCCTTATCCTCGACAACACGTCGATGACGGCATTACCCAAAAAATGTTCGCTACGTCCCCCCTTTGAGAGCGTGAGCGCATAACTCCGTCAATTTACCGACCGAGCCACTGCGACCCTCCACCCTCTCCCTGGCGACCATAGCGCTGTGGAACCACCCGATCCCATCCCGAACTCGGAAGTGAAACGCAGCTGCGCCAATGGTAGTGTGGCCTAAGCCATGCAAGAGTAGGTCATCGCCAGGGTTTTTTATCC
>LXQD01000104.1 GCA_003326215.1 Nostoc minutum NIES-26
GTACCATAAACAAAAGTCGAATTTATGGCTACCGATAACATCGGTGTACAAACGTGATACCGAAGGATGTGCAGTTCCACCACTGGACATTAGGGTTCAGGCATTCAGCTTTAACCATATCGTTCAGGCGTTGCAAAACCGTAACATACACGTTTTCTGTTACTTTCCGCTTTACGAACATGCTCTTGTCCCCTCGCCCTTTCGGGTCTAGGTTAGTTGTTCGCCTTGGAGTCAGTTGCCCTGAACTCCAGCCAACTGTGTTGGCAATTCACTCAGTGCGTATCACGGCGCACACTTTCACCTTACACGGCTCCTCAATGATTTGACTCTTGTCATGAGTACCTCTACTACCATCGTTGGCAGTTTTACTATCATGGCAGTGACGATGCAATGCTTGGAGGTTGCCGTACCTATCTTTTCCGCCTTTTGTCGTTGGGATGATATGGTCAACTTCGATTAAATCGTCTTCCCTAAAGTACAATCCGCAGTAAGCGCACTTACCTTTCTGTTCTTTCAAAAGCTTTGCAACTCTCGTAGTCACTAGGGGGTGTTCTCCTCTTCTAGAACTCCAGTATTTCAGGTTTCCATCGAATGGTGATGCTGTCCCCTTAACTTTGATATGTCTAACAATTGGCTTGCTAGCATGGTTGATTAAGGTTTCGGCTACTTTGCCATCTCTGGTTGCTGAGAATACCTTTTGGAGCCTGCGTACTGCTTTAGTATCACCACGTAAGGAGGCTTGGAATATTCTTTTCTGAAGCTTATAAACGTTCTTTTCCAGCTTTCGCCAGTTAATCCCGTTCCATTCCACCATCTGATTGCTCAGTGTTTTAGACATATATACTTCCTAATGTGACCATTCCATCCATATCATCGTGAGTACGTCGGCTTATCTTGACCATTACAGCCAAGCGTTCGCTTCTTACTCAATCTCGCCCGTCAAGGCATCCGGTTAGCACCTACTCAGGTATTCGACCACCTGAGAGCGTTTGACGGGTTACTTCGTTCCGATTAACAATACTGATACCTTTAGAGTGATACTCTTCACCGGGTTTATTGGGGGTGCTAAATGGTCAATCGAAAAGTTGCCATTCCCTTATCCTTTGCCTTTTGGCGTAGCGTATCAGCCTGATTGCGCTACTCAAGATTAACGATGATTCAAACGTATCTTTCTTTCGTACTCATGGATATCTTGCTCGGCGGATTACCAGGTTTAGGCTCCCAGTAAGAGCGCCTTTCATTCCCGCTTTACGGATTGAGGACTAGTCGCTACCGTAGGGAAAGGGCTTTCACCTCAGCACTTGAGGGGTAGGGTTCACACCTACATTGTTAATCAGTTCTTTAGATTTCTTTTATTTGAAGAATCTAAGGGCTAATCCCCCAGGAACCTTATGGTTCATGGTTTCTAGCCAACGAGTCGCACTTTCAATGATTTTGCGGTATGCTTCCAATGCCTTGGGTAAATTCGCTTTGGCAGTATCCGATAGTCTCGCCATGTCTGCAATCTTGGTGATTACCGTTTGATCTCCAAGGAGTGCTTTGTTGAAGTCTTCTGCCGACACGTCAAACAGTTTGCCCATTGCCCCTAAAGTACCAGGGGCATTACCAGGGATATGGTTTTTCAGTTTGGCGGTTCCATAATTACGGGTCATTGTTGTTCATCCCCTTGATTCTGTAGGTATGGCAATGCTTCCGAAATTACCCATTGATCTCGCTGTGTCCGTCCCAAGTCGGGTTTTGCTGGGTCATCGTTGGCTACTACTGCGGCGGCTGATGCAGCTAAAGCTGTCGGGCATCCTCTTGAGGTGAGTGCTGATAGTGCGGCGAAGAATAAATTATCGTTCTTCATTCCTCGTCCTCCTCATCAACTGCAAGCGGGTTTACGGTGGAGATGAAATGCACTGCGGCGGTGCTATTCTCTGCGGCAGTTAGTGCCAGTACTGGTTTTTCGTAGGGCGTTACCTTGCTTACACCAACATCCGCGTTCTCTGCTTCACACAGATAATATTTGCTCATCACGCTAAAATCCTTGTGTAGTGTATTCTTCATTGGCGGAGATACATTCATTTGTGGGAGCGATCGCTCGGTGTCCAGTCAAGCGATTGCTTCTCCCCTATTCCTCATTCCCATATAAAGCGGCTCTAGCTAATGCACTAGCTAAGAAACCACCCCCACATACAAAAATTCCTCCGATACTGAATTCCCTCTGCTTTGCCCAGTTCACACGACTCATCAAGGTATTTTGGGCGGAATTTGTTGCCATTATGCTCAAGCCGTGACAAATCAACGCTCCACTACAAAATAATCCTGCTGATATCAAAAGTGCAATTACGCTTGCGTGTAATGCGGTATCAATCGAGTCAATCACTTTCTTCATTGGTCGAATCCCTCAAGGCTAAATACTTGCAGTGGTTGTTGGCTTGGTAATGCTGAAAAACGAAGTTCTATGAGTGCTTGAATAGCATCTCCAATTGATAAATCTGGGTGATAGTCAAGTGCTTGAAACTGTGGATGCTGCCTAATTTGGGTTAGTAATTGTTGAGCTTGATTAATCAATTCGGGTAGCGGTTGAGTATTCATATTCACCTCAAAAAATCGATAACTGCAATGATTCCTGGCTGATAACACTCGCATTCGTACTCATCCCTGACACCTCATAACAGCGAGTAGTTAATGCCTTGTGATTGAGCAATAAATCAGCCTTCTTTCGTTGTCCAGCTAAAGGGCGAAAGTGGTACTTTGGATGCTGGATTGTCCCTGTTTTATATAGATATTGATAGAGTGTTCTATCAATCTGGTACACCTTGGAATTGGTTAGTAGGGTTGAGTCATAAACTCTGCTTAAGTTGTTCATAATTGTTAGAACATTGCTGCTAAGTTACTTGCCAAATCTGTTTCTGTTTTCTGAGGTTGGGATGATTGAGTAAAGTTGTAATCCTGCCGTTGAAACTCTAAAAGCAAGAAGTTAATTACTTCACCGTAATCATCAACATTCATTTGAAGAGCTAGCTTTTTGAGCAATGGATGATAAGGTTTGCGAATGACTACTCTGATACTCTCGTTACTCATTAATTCCCCTCGTTGTCATCATTGTTGCTAGTTGATATAAACCTTGCGCGTTTGCCCAAACTGGATTTTCTGCTATTAAAAAACCTCTCTTGTTCAATGCTTCATCTACACCTATTAGTTATGAACCTCCACCGATAATTAAGCAGGCATCAGCGTTAATCTTCCAAGGGTGAATAAATTTAAAAACTGGTGCGAGTGACTTCTGCACCCAAGACATCAACTCTTGGCGATAGACATCTTCAAAACTGAACTGTTTGCCATACCAGAAAGGTTTTTCGCTACCCTCTAATCCCTGGCGGATCAGATGAGGTATTGCAATCTCACCCTGGAGTCGATTCTTAAATGTTGGGTTGACCGAAATCATTCTGATTAATTCCTCAACCCCGTTATCAAAGGTTTTGCGATTGGCTAAATGTCCCTTCTGTCCGATCAAGGTGGCGATGACTGTGCGATTGCCAATGTCTACAATCACGTTTTGTTTGCTAGTGTCTAGTCTGTGGACATTGGCAGCGATGGCGGCGTGTCCCTCGTCGTAAACCTTCAAAACGTGAATGTTGACTGTTGTTGGTATGGGCTTACCGCCAAACTTGACGATGTGCTTACCTGCTACAGCATCAATCAACTGCTCCTCTAAATCCCCTCGCTCGTGCAAAGAAGCACAGATAATCAAGTCAATTATTGGTTTGTAAGGGTAATAAGAAAGTGTTGCCAACAAGTGTTTGAGTGATTGAGTGACTTTAGCAGTAGCATCGTCAGTTACGCGTAAATGGTTTTTTGGGTTAGCGTCGTAAGCCGCAAAACCTGACAACCACTGCTTATAGTCCAGTTTGGTGATTGCATCACCTTCTAGGTACTCTACATAACCCTCAGTTGGTAGCTCAGTTGGACGGTAGTGGCAATTCTCTAAATAACTAGGAAATCTGATTTTTTGGTCTGACGATACAAATTTCACGCCAGAATTACCGAGGTCATAACCAGCAACGATCGTGAGTGTACCTTTTTGCCCAGTGTTGGCATTTTCAGTATGAACTGCCAAATCTGTCATAATTCTTAATCTTCAAAATATTTAATTTACAAAGTTCTGAATCAGGCTTGCTGACTAGGTTTTGAGTATTGCTGTATCAAACTGGTAGCTGCTTAATTAACGGTGGCATTTCAACCATCGAGTTCAAAGTTCTGCCACACTTGGCGTTTTTGCCAGCTGGCGCTATAGTAACGGTAAATAACGGTAATTGTCAACACTATAGATATTAGTCATACTAAAAAGCTATAAATAGCGTTATTGGAACGCTATTTTGAGACGCTATTAAGTGTGGCAACAAAGAAACCCAAGGTAAGTATTTACTTACCACCAGACCTAAAAGAGGAATTAGATGTATGGGCAGAAGAAGAGAATCGTAGTGTCAGCAATCTTGTTGAAACCATGATCAGAGATGCGATCACAGTCAGGCGTAAAAAATCAAAATCTTCCCATTCCCCAAAACAAGATGAGGATTCAGCCTAGTCCCAAAAAACAAAATTTCAAAGCTTGAAGCAGGAGCGACAAAAGCGTAACACTTATTGAGAAGCTAGTATTTATGCTTGCTGTTAAACGGAATGCTCATACAGCAAAACACACAGAAACTCTTTGTTTTTAGCGCACAGGATAAAAATTCATGTTTTTATAGATACAGCGTAAAAAGCGCAAAGAAAAAGGGTAGTCCCAACTTCCTTTGGGGCACGCCACTCTTTTACTGCTAGAGCCAAGCATACCAAGACGATTGTCAGTCGTCGCCAAAGTGGTTAGTCCTACCACTACCATCAAATTTAATTTTCTTAGCTCTAGCGTAACAGTGGCGTGCCCGAATGCGGAAGGGATTACTCGATTTTTATCAAGACCAATCCCAAAATTAAGGAGCCACAAATGAATACGCTAGAAACGCAAAATGCGCCCGGACTCTCACATCATGGCGCACAGCGGAATAATAATTCAGATCCCTGTAAGATAGCACAGTCTTCTCTAAAAGCGCAAGACTTAGCACCACGTAATGTCCGAGAAACGATCGCGTGGTTGTTGCGATTAGAGCGCCCACCGCTGCCAGAGAACCCGATAGAAGCAGCAAAACAAGGCAAGGAACCAAAACAGCCGTGTTTTCTAGATGCTAAGGGGTATTTCAAATCAGTGAATTGGAAGCACTGGCAAAATACCCAGCCAAACCAAGAAATTATCGATGCTTGGTTCTG
>LXQD01000105.1 GCA_003326215.1 Nostoc minutum NIES-26
TGGAGTAAAGCGAACTGAGCCAGAACCCCAGTCCCCGCTGATGGTTCAAGAGTCAGGTCGTGAGGGGTGATTTGTCCAGCCATTGCCACCAAGTACGCCAAGGGAAGCGGAGTTGAGAACTGCTGAAGCTGGATTTGTTCTTCAGTGCGACGAGTGTGCGTGGGGCAAAGCGACTCAAGGTGTTGTAGTTGTTCTAAGGGGTTTTGTGGCAGTCCCTTTTTTCGCAGATAGAGAATTAGTGCAACTTCAAGAGCTTCGTATGCATCTTTCCACAACCACTTCCCTTGTGCCGCAGTACCGTGAAAGTGGCGATTCATCTGGGCTTGAATGGTTTTTGTGGTTAGAGGTCGATTTTCGATTAATGATTTAACAAGTGCTTGGGCAACGTTCACAATTGATTGCCCGTAGTCCAGAACTGTTTGCAGGTCGAAGAGGCATCCCTGTGTAGCGATTAGGCTTACCATGACTGTATATATATAGTATTGATTTTCACAAAAAATTGGCGTAGCTAAAATAACTACGCYATTGCGAATTGCTATGGTTGTAGGATTATGCTGCGGCAGATTTGCGAGAGGAGGAACTCTTTTGGGTCGCGGCTTTGTTGGTAGGTTTGCTGGATTTCTTGGTTGTGGTGGATTTTGGTTTGGCAGTGGATTTCTTGGTTGCTGCTTTCGGTTGCACTTGAGGTGCTGGCGGTAGCAGTCTTAGTGTAGGGAATTGAAGTACAGCGGGCTGCGGTATTGGGTTTGGTGAAATATCTGTACTGAACCAAGGGTCAGGCAGTTGCTCGAACTGTTGTTGTTCTTTTGGGTCTGGTGTTATTGCTGGTTTTGGTATTGGTGCGGCGACTGGCTCTAGTTGAAGGGCGATCGCACCTGGATTTGTAGCGAACAAAGTCGATAACGATGATGCTAACGAAACCCATAACGATGATTTCTAGTAACCAGTTGATTGCGGATTGTAATTGTAATTCCATTGTTTTTCTCCTGAATGTCGAGAGTTTTCAAACGACTGTCTGCGAAGCGTTTTGACAGCATGGTTTTGTAGCGACAATATTTCTGAGTTCCAAAAGTTGAGAACTCTTGTGATAGTGCATCAATCATCACGGACTTACCGCCTTGCGGTATCAAAAATCTGTAAAAGCAAGCCAATCCAAGTCGCAAGTAATACTCCATGTCGAAAGTGGGGGCTTAAGATAAGGACGCTACAATTGTTTCTATTTTTTGGATAACTAAAATTAGGGGCAATAGACCAATTTTTCTTAACACTTGCGACTTACGACTTGCGACTTGCGACTTGTTTAGCTACTTACAAAAAAATTTGGCTGAAAATTGATGTGATTATTTGTACATCAGTACTTGAAACTGCTGTAAGAAAGGCTAAGATTCAATTTGAAAGATAAATTCAACCCTATTCCCTATTAATGTAGACAATGCCTAGCAAGGTAATCAACGTCAAAGAGTACACGGTTAGAGCGCATAAGCGAGAGATACACACCCGGATTTTCAACTTTATATGCAAGCAGTGTGAGCAACCTGTACAACGCGAAACTTATGGCCCACGTCCGTTGTACTGCGAACAATGCCGTGCCCCTCAACCACCAAAGAAATCTGCAAAACCACTCAATAAAAGAAAGCCCAGACCAATGACTTACAAAGGTGAGGCATGAAACTCAATCTGTGCTATCAAATTAGCCATTCGTGTAAACTCAGCAAAATTTTTTGAGTTCACTTATGGCATATTAAATCTCAGATTTTAAAATATGAGAATTAACTTTGACAAAGATATTAGAAGTAGCTGTGCCAAAAACAGAACCTCAAAAGGTAGTCTTAGCTATTCTTAGTAATGCTGGAGGCAGTGGTAAGACTACTTTAGCAACGCACTTAGCTTATGAATTAGCTCATCGTAAAGTCGGTCGCCGCACTTGTTCAGTCGGACTTCTTGATTTAGATCCTCAAGGTTCTCTAAGTTTATTTTGTGGATTAGAAAAACCTTCAGATCCTGAACAGTCCGTTTCTACTGTATTATCCGATCATTTTTCAGGTAATTGGCCTTTTGTGCCTTGTTGGAGCGAGTACAAGCTGAAAGTGGAAGTCTGTCAAAGCATACAACAGCCTTTGCTAAAAACTGCTGATGATTTAGTTAATCATCCTCGTGGCCCTTATCTTTTAGCTGATAGTCTTAAAGATTATCCTGTAGAGCATGATTTAATAATCATTGATTGTCCTGCTACATTAGGACGACTAAATTTAGCTGCTCTTGCAGCTAGTACTCATATTCTTATCCCTATACAGCTTGAACCAAAAAGTGCAAGTGGAGCCGCTGAACTACTCCAGTTTTACTTCATTGAATGTAGAAGATTGCGATTAGATCCTTATCCACAAATCATGGGATTAGTGCCTAATCAATATAGAGCAGATCAGGCGATTCATAATGAGATTTTGGCACAAATGCCGACTATAATTCAGCAGTTACAACTTAAGGATGCTCATTGTTATCCTGCGATTAGATTTTCTTATGAATTTAGCAATGCTTCTGGAGCAGGATTACCATTACATCTTTATCGAAAGAAACATCCAGCTTGCAAAGATTTTGTCAAACTAGTATCTGATTTATCGGCCATTGTAGGAGCAAAGTAAAATGGCACGTTCAAAAGTAGATTTAACAAAAATGTTTAGTACTGCTGCTCAAATGTCAGATGCAGAAGTTGAGATTAATAAACTGCAAGCAGAAGTCGAGCGTTTAAGAGCTTTACAAGCCCCAGAATTAGAAGCGCAAATTGCCGCATTGCGCGAACAATTAACGATGCAGTCGGGGCAACAGGAAATAGATATAACATTAATTCGCCCCAATCCTGAGCAACCAAGAAAAACATTTTCTGCCCAAAGTATTAACTCTATGGCACGTACTTTGGAAAAGGATGGACAGCTACATCCTGTAATTTTAATAGTAGAAGGTTCAGATTTTGATTTATTTGATGGTGAAAGACGCTGGCGTGCAGCAATGCAACTGAACTGGAAGACATTAAAATCTGTTGTCATGCCTCGCCCTCAAGATTTGCATAGGAAAGCACTGCTTACAACACTATATCGTGAAGACCTCAACCCTCTTGATAAAGCAGAAGCTCTTTTAAAGGAAATTTCTGAGCGAACAGAAGTTAGCTTAACAGAAGCCCCGCGCATTTTAGCTACTGCTGTTCGTAGATTAGATTATCAAAAAAAAATGAAGCAGGTGGGTGAATTAATTGGAGAAAGTGATGATCGACAAAACCAAGTTCTAGAAGAACTTGATTTAAATGATTCAGAAAAACAGATTTTTAAGGTTCTTTTAGATTTAGATTTAAATCCAGCATCAGTTACGGCTAACGATTTTCGGATGTTATCACTTTTTCCAGATTTGCAAGTAGCAATTCGAGAGTCTAATCTTAAAGCCGCACACGCAATGGTATTACAGCGATTATCAACTAAAAAACTAAGGATAGATGAAAAACGAGTATCAAAAATTAGATTTGAGGCTACCAAAAAAGTTATCGATCAAAATTTTACAGTGGCAGAAACTCAAGAACTAGTTAAAGAGATTATTACAAAGCATACTAATAAATCTGATAGCAATCCTAGTAATAAACAAGTAAAAAATATAATGCGTGGATTAAAAGAACTTAGTTTGGAAAAAATTGATCGCTCTAATCTCGAAGAATTCCATCAGTCCTTACAGCAAAAACTTAAAGAAATAGAATCCCTACTTCAATAAGGTGAGTATAGCTAATAAAACTCTAGTTTCATAAAAGTTTGATAGTTAACCTCTGACTAAATTTGTTGAAGAGAAATGTTTATGAATTCTAGCCAGCGATTGCCTAAACCACCCCAACAACAGCCAAAGACTGATAACTCTCAGCAACAACCTAACCCAAATTTAGCTGATGAACCAACAATTCAGCAATCACCCCAACATCAGCCCGTCTCAAATCCTAATGAGCTAAGGCAGCTACAAGAAAATGAGGATGCGATCGCTGACACAGCTGTTAACCCAGAGCAAGCGTATAAATCACAGAAGGCATCGAAACCTCATACCCAAAAGCCAGAGTTACCAGAGCGCTTTCAACACGTAAAATTCCTAGACTGCGACAAGCCAGTGAGCCGAATTATCTTCGAGTGCTGGCATTGTTTTCAAGGAATACTTTGCGAATATACGGGTGAGCCTGCAATAGGAGAATATAAGGGACGACCTTCAATAATCCAAATTCCAGTTCAATGCCCAAATTGCGAAAAGACGGCTATTAGATTGAATACGGGAGAAGTGCTTTCGACTACAGCAATTCCTTCACCTTGGAAGCAATGATGGCGCACGTTCACTCAAAAATGATTTGAGAGTAGATATCAATCTAGGAATGAAAGTTAGAGTTAAAGATGGAATCAACTGGGCATGTCTAAAGGCATTTTCAGTTTTAATTGGAGTTCAACAAACCCAATAGTCCTTGAGTTGGTCTTGCTCGTGCCGCAGAAGTTTTATTGCCTGCTGCTGGATGTGATTAACCTTTGCTGGTTTAATGTTAAGTTGTTGTGCGACTTGTTTTGTTGTCAGCTTGCGCTCGTTCCCAAATCCAAAGCGTAGCATTATAACTTCCCTTTGTATGGGTGTCAGCAAGCCTAACCAGTTGTTCAAATCTTCCTGGAAAAGTTCTTGAACTATAGACTCTTCTGGGGAGATGCTTTGGTCGGGTAAAATTTCTTGTAGTTGGGTGTCTCGTTCTTCTCCCACTCGTAAGTCTAGAGAAACGGGTTGACGAAATGCATTGAGATATTCTCTAATCTGGCTTGGTTGTGCGTTTATAGTTTCAGCAATCTCTGTAATTGTGGCAGGACGACCTAATGTTAGAGATAATTCTCTCTGGGAGCATCCCAATTTAGCAAAAATAAAAGAATCCAGATTATTCGCGATGATAACTCGCGAATAATCTGGGGATTCAATCTTGTGGTTCTTCCTCTTCAAGCTCAGATCCAGAACTAATGTCTAGCAGACAGTCATCAAGGGTATGAATTATTCTCTGTATCTCATCCCAAACAAAACGTCTAAAAACAGACATAACAGCATCAATATGTCCAGTAGTACCAGCTTTGCCCAAATGCTTGTATTTGCTCAGTTTGTCTGATGTCGCGCATTGGAAGTATGGCATTGGCACTTGTAATTT
>LXQD01000106.1 GCA_003326215.1 Nostoc minutum NIES-26
CTACCACAATTAAATATAGTCTCGAATGTTACCGGGAAACTGATTACACAGGAAATTGCCACAGCACAATACTGGTGTCGTCACCTACAACAGCCAGTAAGGTTTGCCGTCGGCATGGAAACCCTTGATCAGCTGGGATATGAAATCTTTGTGGAAATTGGCCCCAAGCCGACATTGTTGGCAATGGGTCGCCAGTGTCTACCACAAAAAGAAGGAATTTGGCTGACTAGCCTGCATCCCAAGCATTCAGACTGGCAGCAAATGCTCCTGAGTTTGGCTAAGTTATACGTGTCTGGGGTAAATGTGGACTGGTCAAGTTTTGATCGAGATTATGCGCGGCGGCGGGTAGGGCTACCGACTTATCCATTTCAACGCCAGCGCTATTGGGTCGATGGTGCCACAAATAAGCACAAAATACAAGAGCAGAGCCAGACTTCTATAGTCAATCTTTTGAATCAAGGAAATATCGAGCAGTTAACTCATCTATTAGAAAAAGGCAACAACTTCTCGCCAGAACAGAGGACATTGCTGCCCGATTTGTTATCTGTATTAGTTCAGCAGCATCAACAAGAACTAAAGGCAGCATCTATCAAAAATTGGTTCTATTATCTAGAGTGGCAAGCCAAACCACGTCATTTGCCAACCATCTTAAAGCCAACACAAACACCTAAACCCGGAATTTGGCTGATTTTAGCTGACCAGCAGGGTGTAGGACAAAGATTAGCCAAACTTTTAGAAAAACTTGGTCATAGATGTTTGCTCGTGTTTGCGGGAAATACGTATAATATAGAAGAAAATGCTACTTGGGTAATTGACCCAAGCCGCCCAGATCACTTTGAGATTTTGCTGCAAAAGACTTTAAGCACCGTTAATTTTCCTTTGCAAGGAGTCGTGCATTTGTGGAGTTTAGAAGCAACACCGACTGAAAATTTGACAATCCCTGCTCTGGGACAAGCTCAGATTCTCAACTGTGGTAGTGTGCTGCATTTGGTACAGACTTTAGTTAAGCATAATTGGTTAGTCTCACCACAGCTATGGTTAGTCACTAAGGGAGCCGTAGCAGTAGAACCAAGTGATAAATCTATAGCCGTGGCTCAGTCTTCTGTGTGGGGTTTAGGTAAAGTAATTGCTTGGGAACACCCCCAACTGTGGGGAGGAATGATCGATTTAGCGCCTGATGGTCTATTGGATGATGCAGCCACGAGGTTGTTAGAAGAGATTGGGAATTCAGAAGGGGAAGACCATCTGGCTTTTCGAGGAGGACAACGTTACATGGCTCGTCTCAAACAAAGCCGAGTGCCAAAATCTCAAGTGCAGTTGAGAACGGATAGCAGCTACCTAATTACTGGTGGTCTAGGAGCCTTGGGATTAAAGATTGCTAGGTGGATGGTAGAGCAAGGGGCAAAGCATTTAATTCTCACTAGTCGTCATGCCGTTTCAATTGAGGAGCAAGAGACTTTGAGCGAAATTGAGAAAACGGGAGTGAAAATTCTAGTTGCTCAGGCAGATGTATCTCTTCAAGAGGATATGGTAAAACTTTTTGAGGAGATTAAGGCAACAATGCCACCACTGCGGGGTATTATCCACGCGGCGGGAGTTCTCAATGATGGGATATTGCAGAGCCAAAACTGGGAGCGTTTTACTCAAACCTTGGCTCCCAAAGTACAAGGCACCTGGAATTTACATACATTAACCCAAAAACTGCCACTAGATTTCTTTATTCTCTTTTCTTCAGCAGCTTCATTACTGGGTTCACCTGGTCAAGGAAACTATGCTGCTGCTAATGCTTTCATGGATGCCTTAGCACAATATCGCCAGAGGTTAGGTTTAGCTGGGTTAAGTATTAATTGGGGACAATGGGCTGAAACTGGGATGTCAACGAATTTAAATAGTCATCACCAGGCTAGATTGACGGCTCAAGGATTTAGTCCTATTGCTTCAGAGCAAGGGTTACAAGTGCTAGAGAGTTTACTAGGGTCGAATTTAGCACAGATTGGAGTATTACCAGTCAACTGGTCTTTGTTTCAGCAAAAACTACCGTTGCTTTCTGACTTGATGAGCGAAATCAGCTTGCCTGAGATAGTTAAGCAGACGGCAAAACGACATGAGTTTTTAGAAAAATTGGAGAAAATTTCCATAAGCGATCGCCAAGATGTTTTAATCAATCATATTCAAGAGCAAGTGTCCAAAGTGCTGGGGCTGAAGTCATCCCAATTAAAGCTGGAGCAAGGTTTCGCTGATATGGGACTGGATTCCCTGATGGCTATTGAGTTAAGGAACCGCTTAGAAAACAGTTTAGGTATTTCTCTACCGACAACTTTAGTATTTGAATATCCAACCATTAAAAATATGACTGAATATA
The DNA here is from genome assembly GCA_003326215.1 of Nostoc minutum NIES-26. Lineage (GTDB taxonomy): Bacteria > Cyanobacteriota > Cyanobacteriia > Cyanobacteriales > Nostocaceae > Dendronalium > Dendronalium minutum. The sequence goes on from LXQD01000106.1 coordinate 2,363, forward strand.
TAGCTACCAAAATCCTAAATTGGCAGCCAATTGTGACAGAATATTTGCCCAAACCCGAAGACAAATTAGCAGTAATTTTATCAGAAATAGAACAGTTAACAGAAGCAGAAACTCAATCCGCAATTGCCAAAGAAATGGCAGGTTTGGAAAGCTTGCTCAAGGGAAATAGCAGTTAATAAGTAATATAAAAATCAAAATGAAAAACTCTGTATTTAGTAGGAATAATCAAAATTGTGGCTCTTCATTACATATTATGCTGAATTTCATTGCCAATAATCCTGAAACCCTTGCCACACAATAATAATGGAGATTATTTAATAACATTTTAGTCATTGGGCAGGGGTTTGAGTTTTTGACCTATATTTTTCAACCGAGTTTTGATGTTTAACTAATAATTTGGCATAGCAGGTACGGAAGAACCAAAATTGTTAGCAATTTTGGAACCGCATAAAAATCTCGCTTTCCCAGTCCCCATTACCCCTTATCCCTAGAGGGCACCGAGTTCCACAATCCCCAAAGGAAATGAGCCAAATTGACGACAGAATTGAACAGCTAACTTCATCACAACGGCTACTTCTCGCACTTAAAGAAGCCAAAGCTAAACTCGAAACAGTCGAGCGTTCAAAGATAGAACCAATTGCCATAATCGGTATGGGATGTCGTTTTCCCGGTGGTGCTAACAATCTTGAGAGTTTCTGGCAATTATTACGTGATGGAGTAGATGCGATCGCAGAACGTCCCTCAGCACGTTGGGACATTGATGCTTACTATGACCCAGATCCAGAAGTTTCGGGGAAAATTTACACTCGTTATGGTGGATTTTTGCAGCAGGTAGAACAGTTTGATCCCTTTTTCTTTGGGATTTCTCCTCGTGAAGCTGCGAGTTTAGACCCTCAGCAGAGGTTGCTATTGGAGGTGAGTTGGGAAGCTTTGGAAAATGCCGGACAAGCACCAAACCAGCTCTCAGGTAGCCAAACTGGTCTTTTTGTGGGAATTGGTCAAAATGATTATGCCAAATTAATCCTCAACTCCCACGACCTTAAAGACATCGATGTCTATGCTTGCACAGGCAACGGCTTTTGCTTTGCATCAGGTAGATTATCCTACGCTTTAGGTCTACACGGGCCTAGCATGGCAATAGATACAGCTTGTTCTTCTTCGTTAGTGGCTGTGCATCTAGCCTGCCAAAGTCTGCGTGCGGGAGAGTGTGAGATGGCTTTAGCGGCGGGTGTACACCTGATCCTCACGCCAGAAGTCACTGTTGGTCAATGCAATATGCGGGTTTTATCCCCTGATGGTCGCTGTAAGACCTTTGATGCCTCTGCCGATGGGTTTGGGCAAGGTGAGGGATGTGGGGTGATAGTATTAAAGCGTCTTTCAGATGCTGTGGCAAATGCAGATAACATTTTAGCCCTAATTCGAGGGTCAGCAATCAATCACGATGGGCCTAGTAGTGGATTGACTGTCCCCAATGGCACAGCACAGCAAGCTCTAATTAGTCAAGCTCTCAAAAACTCTCAAGTAGAACCCTCCCAAGTTAGTTACGTAGAAACTCATGGGACAGGAACGGCTCTAGGAGATCCTATCGAAGTTAGGGCTTTAAATGCTGTGCTTGGTGAAGGGCGATCGCCAGATAGTCCTTTGATGATTGGTTCAGTGAAGACAAACATTGGTCATCTAGACGCAGCAGCAGGAATATCAGGTTTGATGAAAGTAGTATTGGCGTTGCAACACCAGGAAATTCCACCTCATTTGCACTTTAAACAACCTAATCCTAATATTGCCTGGGATGAACTGCCAATTACAGTACCCACAAAAAGGACATCATTGTTATCCTCAGGAGAATCCCTGATTGCGGGGGTCAGTTCTTTTGGTTTGAGCGGTACCAATGCCCATGTGTTGTTAGAATCTGCGCCGATTATATCACCTTTAAAAGTAGAAGTAGAGCGACCAGAGCATATTTTAACGCTATCGGCTAAAACACAAGCAGCTCTCGATCACTTAATAAATGAGTATGAAAAATATCTAGCTACTAATGCAAATGTAGAATTGGGACATATCTGCTTTACTGCTAATACAGGGCGATCGCACTTTGATCACCGATTGAGTGTAATTGCTTCTGACTCTACTCAATTGCGGGAAAAACTAGCTGCTTTCACTACAGTCCAAGAAGTAACAGGTGTTCAATCAGGATTAAAAAGCATCAATCAACCCAGGATAGCCTTTCTGTTCACAGGACAGGGGTCACAATATGTAGGAATGGGACAGCAACTTTACCAAACCCAACCGACATTCCGGGCTATCATCGACCGTTGTGACCAAATTCTGCGTCCTCACCTGGGCATACCTTTATTAGAAGTTCTAGCAGAAACTACACTCATAGATCAAACTGCTTACACCCAACCAGCCCTATTTGTCCTAGAATACGCACTCTACCAGTTATGGACATCTTGGGGCATCACTCCCAAAACTGTCATGGGTCATAGTGTAGGTGAGTATGTAGCTGCTTGCGTGGCTGGAGTTTTTAGCTTAGAAGATGGAATCAAGCTGATTGCTGCACGGGGACGTTTAATGCAAGCGCTGCCAAAAGACGGAGAAATGGTGGCAGTGTTTGCCAATGAGAACAAAGTCCGCGCCGCCATTCAACCTTACAGCAAAGATGTGGCGATCGCAGCCATTAATGCTCCCAACAATCTGGTGATTTCTGGGAAATCCT
>LXQD01000107.1 GCA_003326215.1 Nostoc minutum NIES-26
CTAGATTTGGATGACTTAATCGAAGAATCCCCACCGCAGACTTTTAGACCGCATGGCCCGCACCAGTTTTTCAGTACTCCCCAAAATAATGATTCAGTGGCAGCACCTGTTGAAAAGGCGAACGTCTTAGCAATGCTAGAAGAAGTGACGACTTTAGAAGATGTTCACAACTTAGCAAGCGATGAAGATGTGCAAAAGTGGAAAGATGCGATCGCACAATATCTGACACAAGTTCAACAGACTATTTCTCTTGTCGAACTGGTGCGTGCGCTGGATATGCCATTGATTGAGGTCTGGCTAGGATTGTTGTTGGGTGGTTTTATTTTAGAGCAACGCGGTGAATTTTATTCCAAAGGTGACATTTGGATAATTGCTTAAATCAGTCACTATCAATGCTTTCCATCATTTGATGGGGTGGAATAGTCCGTCGCTACCATAGCGCCAGCCAACAGAACCAGGATCTCTGGATCTACACCAGTTTTCAAAATCTTTAGAATTCTGATTCTTCAGTTCCTGCTCCAGAGTTGCCAGTGAGACACCTAATCTTTTAGCTAAATTTTCCCCTTTATAGGCTTGTAGTTCTAGCTGCGGCGGGTGGTAGTTGTATGACTGCCGACGCGAACCACCTGAAGAACGTTTGGAAAGTATTGCTAGTGCTCCTTCTAGTTGTGCTAATCTTTGGGAGATCGCTTCAGTTTTCTGCTCCAATTGTAAAAGTCTCTGTTTTGAGCCATCGTCTGTACCGCTTTCTACAGGTCGATTGGCGATAGTGGTCAATTGAGTTTCCAGTTCGTGTAGACGACTTTCTACACTCCTAACTGTACCTTCTACTTGCCCAAGGATATGATGCAAGCCCTGGACAACTAAATCAGTAGCCGTGGTGTTACGTTCTCGTGCAGCAATGCGGAGTGCTTTAGCAGGGCTTTGAGATGTCGGTTCGCAGACTAATTGAAAAATTTTTAACGGAGTTATAAGGGTTTTAGCTCTTTATATCGCAGACTAAGTGAAAAATGGTCGCTGAGTATATGAAAAATTCCTGCCAAATTCGCAGACTAATTGAAATTTTCTACCAAATTGGGGATAAAAGGTGCAAAATTCATAAGGGATAAGGCTTTGGTGTAATTCTCAAGTAGAGAGCGTTCGCTATTTATTACGAAAGAATCAGTATTACACAAACATAATTTTCAATTAGTCCGCGAATATTTTCAATTAGGCAAGTGTAACTCGGCTTTTTTTCGTCCTTTCATTCTCATGTTATCAACGCAAGTAATACCACTTTTTAGTTCTTTTGCTCCTTTGCGAATAGTGTCCCGGTTCCATCATACATAAAAGGTGTAGTTTTCAGTTTTGATGCGCTTCACTGTCAAAAAAAACTGTTAAACAAATCATAGACAGTGGCAATGATTATGTCATCGCCGTCAAAGCAAACCAGCCTCATCTGTACAATCAGATACAAAAAAATATCAAACTGTCCCTACCAACCACTACGAATACAACTAGAGAGCGAGTTAGCGATCGCCTGACTCAACGTCGAGTCAGGGCGAACGCATCTAAATATTGACGAAGTGGTAAGAAGAAATGGTCATAATAGTACATTGAAACTAAAAAAAGGCATTAGGGGCGATCGCGGACTGAGTGGAGGAAAGAAATTAGACTTAGATGGTAAAGTGATTGTCAAAGTAGAATCAAGCCCGGAAAAAGCGTGAAGCTTAAGCCCAAAATCACGATTACTGACCACTTTGCACAGATGTCTGACCCACGAGTAGATCGTACAAAACGGCACAAGTTAATTGACATTCTCACAATTGCTTTATGTGCAGTGATCTGTGGAGCAGATAGTTGGGTGGCAATTGAACTGTATGGCTGCACAAAATATGAATGGTTGAAAACGTTTTTAGAGTTACCAAATGGGATACCATCACACGATACATTTGCGAGAGTATTTGCACAGTTAAACCCCCAACAGTTCCAAGAATGTTTTCTGTCATGGATGAGATCAATACAAAAGATAACATCAGGGGAAATAGTAGCAATTGATGGGAAGACTTTATGTGGTTCATTTGATAAAGCATCTGGGCAAAGTGCTATTGAAATAGTTAGTGCCTGGGCGACCACAAATAAATTGGTATTAGGTCAGGTAAAAGTAGATTCTCAGTCAAATGAAATTACAGCAATTCCAGAATTATTAAAAGTGCTAGAATTGTCTGGATGTATTGTGACAATAGATGCAATAGGCTGCCAAAAAGAGATTGTAAAGTTGATTAATCAGCAAAATGCAGACTATGTAATTACGTTAAAGAAGAATCAAGTGAATCTTTATGATAAAGTAGAAAAACTAATTACTGAAGGAATAAAGGCAGGTTTCCAAGGACTTGAGCATAGCACATATAAAACAGAGGAAGTTAGTCATGGTCGTCATGAAATTCGTCATTATCTAATGTTATCTGATATCCGAGAAAGGCTTGACCCAAATTCAGTTTGGGCTAAGTTAAATAGCGTGGGCATGGTGGAGTCTGTTCGTCAAGTAGACGGTAAGACAAGGGTGGAAACCCGTTATTTTATTAGTAGCCTTAAAGAGAATGTCCAAAAGTTTGCCAATTCTGTTCGCAGTCATTGGGGAATTGAGAATTCATTACATTGGATATTGGATGTAGCATTAAACGAAGATGATTGTCGCATTAGAAAAGATAATGCGCCACAAAATTTTGCAGTTCTGCGACACATAGCAGTTAATCTGTTAGGTAAAGAAAAGCGAGTGAAGGTAGGAGTAAAAAATAAACAATTTCTAGCGGCGATGGATAATCACTATTTAGCTAGATTGCTTTCCTTGGCTTAGAACTGACCTAATTAAACATTAAATCAGGCGGAAATTACATTTAATATTTAGAGTTTTAGCAACAGTAATCTAAGTAATGTTGTATACCTTTGGATGCAGTTTTTTATTTTTAAACAAAGTTTTCAGGGTAATAATTAAGTCTTTAATATCTGAATCCATCCTTATATTTAAGTTCATTATCTATCCAGGATAATTTGCTTTATTCAAGATACTTAAATTTAATTACTAATTATTGTTAGCAATTAAGATGCGTTCGCCCTGGTGGGTTGGTGGTTGCAAACAGAAGATTTACCAGATCCGAATAATCGGATTCGTGTGGTGGGTGACAAAATTCATGTTGACTATACACTTAATAATACCGAAGCAGGCGATCGCTTAATCCATCGTTGGACATCTGTACTCAAGTCAATTCCTCACTCTGCTAAACACGTCCTGCCATTTAGTATTTATCCTCGCACTCATCTACCCGAACAAGCAGTTGCCCATCAATGCGGTACTTGTCGATTTGGTACAGATCCTCAAACCTCGGTTCTTGACCTCAATTGCCGTACCCATGATGTCAATAATCTTTATGTTGTGGATAGTAGTTTTTTCCCTTCAAATTCGGGCGCTAACCCGACGCTGACAATTATGGCCAATGCCTTGCGCGTTGGCGATCTCATCGCTGAAAGATTGAAGTGAGATGGTTAGTTAATTAGTCAAGTTAAAAAGGACAAAACATTATGACAAACGATGAACGGCAAATTACACCACAACAGCAATCACAGATTCAACCTCAACAGAATGATTCAACAAGCAAATCTCATCCCTTAGCTACAGGTTTAGGTGCTGTAGGAGGTGGCGTAGCCGGAGCTGCACTCGGTCGCTCAATTGCTGGTAAGGTAGGTGCTACGCTTGGTGGCGTTGCAGGGGCAATTACTGGTGGAGTTGCAGGCAATAAGTTAGCAGAGTACGCTGAGGAATTTATTGAGGAACTTCAGCCAACAGTTGGGTTGGGATTAGGAGCCGATAACAAACCAATTGAACTACCTCGTCACTACAGTTGGGAAGAATTAAAAGCACTATCAAAACCTCAAGGTAGTTTCTATAGTTGAATTAACGGAAGTATTGAAAAAAGAGATTGATACACTTGGCTTAGTCCGCCATCTCATCTCACCCAACAAAATTCATTATGCTCACATTAGCACTTGGGCTAAAGCTTATCCAGAGGCGATAACTTGGGCATCACCGGGAGTACAAGAACGTGCTGCCCAGCAGAAAATTCAAGTCGCTTTCAACGCCAATCTTACGGACAAAGCACCTTCACAGTGGGCAAATGAAATCGACCAGTTAATTTTTCGCGGGAGTCGATTCATGGATGAAGTGGTCTTCTTTCATCGCAACAGTGCCACTCTGATTCTGGCCGATCTGATCGAGAACTTCGAGCCGAATAAAGTCAGTCAGAATATGCGCTGGCTAATAAAGCTGGCTGGCAGTGCCGAGCCGGATGGTAAAGCTCCGCTTGACTTGCGACTCACATTCTGGGGACGCAAAGATCAAGCACGTCAATGTGTTGAGCGGATGCTGCAATGGAAACCTAGAAGAATTATTCTGTCGCATGGTCGCTGGTATGCATCTAATGGTACTGCTGAGTTGCGTCGTGCTTTTCGTTGGCTGGGAGATTTTAAATGATACAAAAAGTACTTTCAAAAATAGTAGAGAACTATTCGGAAGACATTGAGCAAAGGAAAATTCACTATGCTTGTGAAAACCTGGCGCTTTATCACCCTTAGAGGATGTTTGAAAAGTCGGTCAGGTTGTAAAAAAGCTCTCTCGGTATAAGCTGTGAATAGATAGTAGACAGCACCAAAAGAGCAACATGAGTAAAGCATATCCCAGCAATCTGACCTATGCACAATATGAATTTCTGAGTGACATGCTTCCAGAAGCAAAACCCGGTGGTCGCAAGCGCTCTGTCGATATGTGGGAAGTTCTAAACGCGATCTTCTATGTCCTGCTAGAAGGAGTGAGATGGCGAGGGTTGCCTGGGGATTTTCCGCCGTGGCAGACAGTTTACACGTATTTCCGCAACTGGCGCAAAGATGGAACATGGTTACAGATCCACGATAGCTTGCGAGAATGGACRAGAATCGAACTCCAACGCCATCCAAGCCCATCARAAGCGGTAATCGA
>LXQD01000108.1 GCA_003326215.1 Nostoc minutum NIES-26
ATTAATACTAAAAAACTGATTAAATGGGTATACAAAACTATGTTTGTCTGCAAAATAAGTGAAACTTTCACACAAAATGTGAAATCAAGTTTGTAATAGACTAGCTTAAATTAATGCTAAAACTCTTGCTAAATAGTTGTTATCCATTGCGGCAAGAAACTGCTTGTTTTTTATTCCAACTTTTACCCGCTTTTCTTTACCTAAAAGATTGATTGCAATCTGCCTTAAAATTGTAAAGTTTTGTGGTGCATTATCTTTTCTAATCCGACAGTCATCTTCTCTCAAAGCGACATCCAATAACGGCAGTCGCTACAACGGGGGGAACCCCCGCAACGCGCTGCCTCCCCAATGCAATGAATTCTCAATTCCCCAATGACTGCGAACTCCATTAGCAAACTGTTCCGCATTTGACTTAAGACTACTGATGAAATAACGAGTTTCAACCGTTGTTTTACCATCTACTTCTCGGATAGACTCTACCATCCCAATGCTATTTAATCTTGACCAAACTGAATCTGGGTCAAGACGTGCTTGAATATCAGATAACATCAGGTAATGGCGAATCTCATGACGACCATGCCCCGCTTCTTCTGTTTTATATTTGCTATGTTGAATCTCCTGAAAACCTGTACTTCTCCCTGACTGGAATAGTTTTTCAACTTCATCATAAAGATTACCTTGATTCTTTTTTAACGTGATTACATAATCTGCATTTTGTTGTGTGATTAATTTCACAATCTCTTTTTGACAACCCATAGCATCAATTGTCACAATACATCCAGATAGTTCTAACACCTTTAACAGTTCTGGAATTGCTGTAATTTCATTCGATTTCTCGTTTACYTTTACTTGTCCTAGCACTAATTTATTTGTAGTTGCCCATGCACTCACCATTTGAATTGCGCTTTGTTCGCTACCTTTGTCATAAGAGCTACACAATGTTTTTCCATCTATAGCGACAACTTCACCTTCTGTTACCCTATGGATTGATTTCATCCAGTTGAGGAAACATTCTTGAAATTGTTGAGGATTTAACTGTGCAAATACTCTCGCAAAGGTGAGGCAGCGCCGTGCGGGGGTTTCCCCCCGTTGAGGCGACTGCCGTATCGTGTGATGGTATGCCATTCGCTAGTTCTAAAAACGTCTTTAACCACTCATATTTCGCACATCCATACGTTTCGATTGCTACCCAACTATCTGCTCCACTTATCACTGCACAGATGGCTATAGTCATGATATCAATTAACTTGTGCCGCTTCGTGCGTTCTATGCGTGGATCTTCCATCTGTACAAAGTGATCAGCAATAGTGATTTTTGGCTTGAGCTTCATGAATACGTGAGTGATTTTTCTTTATTTATTTACCGCACTCTTGAATTTACTATAAAAACCAACCCGTATCACATTGGCAACCGTCGGCTGCCACAAATACCCCCCTCAAAACGATTATCATTATTATTTAGTTGATACTTACTTTTTTGAAATGCTTGTGTGGTACAACCAAGCGCGAATTCCACCTCTAGCATCAACCTTCAATATTTAGATGCGTTCGCCCTGCTGCTGCTACCACGATAGTGACACAACCAGAGCTATTTGAAAATTTTTGAAAACAGGATAGTAGCGGAGGCGTTAGCATTCATTTCCAATTTAAGATTGTTATTTTTTACACGGACTTACGTCCAAATAAAGAAGAGAAAGCACTATAGCTAACGCTCAAATCCTTAAAAAGTAACTCTCACATAGGAGATAAAAATTATGGCTACTAAAACCAAAAAAGTTAGTTTAATTGATGACAACGCAATGAGTATTTACAAAATTGCTTCCTACAACGAGCGTAAGTTTAAAGCAGTCTACTACGAGCTACAAGAAACCTGGGGTAAAACTATCCAAGCACAGTCACAGACTAACTGGAATAAAACACAATAGGATGCTTTTAAAGCTAGATTTATTGCTACGTTCGGCTCAGTCGAAAACCCCAAATACAGTTTACAACAAATGGTTGACTATTCCATTAAGCACTTCAACAAAGGCTTAGAAGAACTACTCGAAGTCAACAAACGTACTTGGCTACAACGCGAACGTTTATTAGCAAAATAATCACAAATCATCTGATTTTACAGAAAATCTCGCTCATACAGAGTGGGATTTATTTTTTTGACTAATGCTGACGCAGCTAAAAGCGAAACACTCATCAAGGAAAAAACTATGGCTGCTAATACCCTTGTTCTGTCACTCTCCGAAAACTTTTACCATTTCTGAATTCTAGGGCTTTTGTGTAGCAAGCAATCGCCACATTTTTTCCTAATAACAAATACAAAACTCATTTTTTTCTAATAGGATAGCTTGTATCGCTCTCTCGGAAAGTGACATAAGCAGGCTAAATCTACTAAAGCTCAAGTTGCTACAGTCGATGATTCAACAGTCAATGACCCGCCGCTAGATCTTTGCAGATTCTAACGGGGGCTTGTAAAAGCCTACATTGACCAGCCCACCCACGGGTAAACGATATCACGGTCACGACACCCCAAGATGCGTGCCAGTTCTGGGCAACTGTCGCTCAAAATTAAACAGCAAGGACGGGAACCAAACAGTGTTTTGAGCCGAACAAGCCATGATATCCGGGCGAGGCAAACTTTACTACCGCAAGGTAAGAGGCAACAGTAATGTACGTTTTCGTTTTAGATAAAAACAAGCAACCACTCGACCCATGCCATCCAGCACGGGCAAGAGAGTTATTAAAGCAGGAGAGGGCTGCGGTCTACAAACGCTATCCGTTTACCATTCTAATCAAGGACAGAAAATTAGAACATTCAGTTACACACCCACATCGGGTAAAAATTGACCCAGGCAGCAAAGTCACGGGAATGACTGTACTGCAAGAAAATACTGCTAGATGTGTATTTGCTTGTGAGATAACCCATCGTGGGTTTCAGATCAGGCAATCACTTCTATCAAGAAGGCAGTTGAGACGTTCAAGGCGATCACGCAAAACGAGATACCGCAAGGCGCGTTTTCTTAACAGAAAACGTAAAGGTGGCTGGCTACCACCATCGTTACAGTCTCGAATTGAGAATATTTTGACTTGGGTGAACAGGCTGTGTCATCTTTGTCCTATTAGTGCTATCTCTCAAGAGTTAGTTAAATTTAACTTACAAAAGTTGGAACAACCAGAAATTCAAGGTGTAGATTATCAACGTGGTGAATTGTTTGGGTTTGAAGTCAAACAATACCTTTTAGTGAAGTGGCAACATCAATGTGCATACTGTGGGATTAAAGATGTACCGCTACAAATTGAGCATATTGTTGCTAGATCCTGTGGTGGTACTAATCGCGTTAGTAATCTGACATTGGCTTGTCAAAAATGTAACCAAGCTAAAGGAAATCAGTTAATTGCTGAGTTCCTCAAAAACAAACCAGAATTGCTAAACCGCATTTTATCTCAAGCCAAAAAACCATTAATTGATGCTACTGCGGTCAATGCAACTCGTTGGGAGTTATACCGTAGATTGCAAAAAACTGATTTATCTGTAGAAGTTGGTAGCGGCGGACGAACCAAGTGGAATCGAGTCAATCGAGGAATTGATAAGTCTCACTGGGCTGATTCTCTATGTGTAGGAGCTAGTACACCAGAGAAACTAATCATCAAAAACATCAAGCCTTTGTTAATTAGTGCTAAAGGTCACGGTACTCGTCAACGCTGTCGTCCAGATAAGTTTGGTTTTCCTAAAGCTCATGCACCTTCATCTAAGTATTTCCGGGGTTTTACTACAGGTGATATTGTCAAAGCTAATATTCCCACTGGTAAATTTGCTGGAATTTATACAGGCAGAATTGCAATTAGGTTTCGTCCTAGTTTTGTTCTACACACTTTAGAACAAAAGTTTGATGTTCATCCTAAATATCTGAAAACCATACACAAAGCTGACGGCTATGAATACAAATAATGATGTCCTAACGGACAATTCTAATATTGGCGGGAGTCCCCTTTCCGCATTTAAGTTGGAGCAAATTAACTCTGTAATTCAGCACATTCCAGAAATTACCAATTCTCACGTTGATTGCTCCCAAATGCTAGAGCAACAGCCATACTAAAATCTCAAAGAATCAGTTAGAAAGTACTGTTTTATGCAGCACTTCACTCTAGCTGATTCTTTTTTTACTACATTTATTTTTGCCTGAACTTATCAAACATTCTCGTTTACAGCAATAAAGGTACTAGGCCGCTCACAAGGCGTAAAGTTATACTTACGTTTGACTTCTTCACCTGTATTATTTGTATTACCTTCAACAGATTTATTTAACGGTACAACCTCAGAGCGTATATAACCAGTTAACTTATCAAACTGAATAATCATGTGCTGGTGAAAAGCCCAAACATCCGCCATCCTATTGCTCATACCAGAAGATATTTCATCAGGTATAAAAATATTAGCGTGCCAGGATACTTTMATMCCCTCTTTCTGGAAGTAAGCATCTATTTCAGGACGAATGTARTCCGCAGTTCCTCCGCAAAATACYAGTTCTTCAATATCCTCATCCATCTTYGAGCGCAACCACCTRGCGATCGCACGCCAATATTCGTCTCTAGCAAGCAATAAAGCTTTGCACATCGACTCTCCATCAAGTTGAATCTCATCACCTTTGCGCTTGCGTGAGAGTTTTTGCATCACCTGGGGGTCACAACTGGCTCCAGCTTCTATCAGTACCTCAATAATATTGGAATTATCAGGGCTCAGTCCCGATGTTTTGGAAATCAAATTATTTACTAACCAAGACATACCAAAATTGCTGGTTATTCCTGCGCCAATCGAACCACTCCGAAAGGTGAAAATACTCGCGTTGCGATAACCAAGCATTACGTACATCGAAACAGGTACACGATCGCCAAGCGTTCGCCTACGGTGGAAAAATATTCCACTACCCTCAGAAGCTGCATCATAACGAAGCATTTTCACCCGCATCTTACCTGCTGGTGTATCAAACCCCCGAAACG
>LXQD01000109.1 GCA_003326215.1 Nostoc minutum NIES-26
ATGTCGAATCACTGGGTAAACGCTTGTATGTGACCCCCTAAATGTTCACACAATCCTTGATAATGTCGCACACAAAAATCTTCTAGTGCCGCATATCCGTAGCATTGACTTAATGTTCCTAATATCACTAATAACAACATCACCCATAATGGATAACGTTTTCCACGTGCGGCACGATAATCTTCTATACCTTGTAATGCTGCTATCAAACTACTACTCATCTCACACTAAAATCTACTTAAGGTAGAGATAATTTTTAGTTTAATTTTTCTCTCACTACAATGAATTAGCCCTACCCTGCTCCCCAGTCCTGAACCTAAAATAAGAAAATCTAAAACCCAAAACTGCTCCGCCGAGATACAATTCGATCTGGCTGAAGCTGTTAAAGTCCATAAACCATTGATTCTGAAACCACCATATGAGCATTCACGAAGTATTTATGCCGGCGCTTAGCTCCACCATGACCGAAGGCAAAATTGTCTCCTGGGTGAAATCGCCAGGTGACAAAGTGGAAAAAGGCGAAACAGTGGTGGTTGTCGAGTCAGATAAGGCAGATATGGATGTGGAAACCTTCTATGAAGGATATCTTGCCCACATCATAGTACAAGCTGGTGACACAGCAAGTGTAGGGGCTGCGATCGCTTACATCGCAGAAACGGAAGCCGAAATCGAAACCGCCAAGTCTTTGGGTAACTCAGCTGGCGCTGCGGCTACTCCTGTATCTGCTCCCACACCAGTTGCAGCCACAGCCTCTGTGGGCATACCTGCCTTAGCATCTCAAAATGGGTCTAACCACCGGGAAGGAAGGCTTGTGGCTTCACCCCGCGCCCGCAAGTTGGCGAAAGAACTCAAAGTTGATTTGACCGCTCTCAAAGGCAGTGGCCCCTATGGTCGCATCGTTGCTGAGGATGTGGAAGCTGTCGTCAATAAAGGTAAGCAACCTGCCCCCACACCTGTTGCCCCAACAACACCTGCATCAAGCATCACTCCAATTGCACCGCCACCATCTCAGCCGACAGCACCTGCACCCATCCCAGCCGCAGCCAGTGCTGTTCCTGGCCAAGTAGTACCCTTAACTACTTTCCAAAATGCTGTCGTACGGAATATGGTAGCTAGCCTGTCCGTGCCTGTTTTCCGTGTGGGTTATACAATTACCACTGATGGACTAGACAAACTTTACAAGCAAATTAAGTCCAAAGGGGTGACAATGACAGCACTACTGGCGAAAGCCGTAGCCGTGACATTGCAAAAACACCCATTATTAAATGCGAGCTATTCAGAGCAAGGAATTGTCTATCACTCTGACATCAACATTTCTGTAGCTGTGGCGATGGATGATGGCGGATTGATTACACCAGTGTTACAAAATGCTGATACAGTAGATATTTATTCTCTCTCGCGTATTTGGAAATCTTTAGTAGAGCGCGCTAGGACAAAACAACTGCAACCACAGGAATACAACAGTGGCACTTTTACCGTCTCAAACTTGGGAATGTTTGGTGTAGACAAATTCGATGCGATTTTGCCACCTGGACAAGGCTCAATTTTAGCGATCGGCGCATCCCGTCCGCAAGTGATAGCAACATCTGACGGTTTATTTGGCGTGCGGCAACAAATGCAAGTGAATATTACTTCTGACCACCGGATTATTTACGGTGCCCATGCTGCGGCATTCTTACAAGATTTAGCGAAGTTAATTGAGACTAACCCTCAATCTTTAACACTCTAGAAGCCAAAAGTATAGAGGGAGCAGGAGGAATGAGAGGGACAAGGGAGACAAGGGAGATGGAAAGACATGGGGACACAGAGAAATTATTTAAGAATTCTCTTTTGTGCCCTTCTGCCCCTCTACCTCCTCTCTCCTAATTCGTAAGTTTTTCTATGGATTCCAATCCGACGCTGTGTGTAGCCATCGCTCATCGTATTGCTGCTAGTCCCCAACGGCGAATTACTTTCGCTGAATATATGGACATGGTGTTGTATCATCCGGAATACGGCTACTATTCCAGCAATGCAGTCAAAATTGGATTTAAAGGCAGTGATTTTTTCACCTCTTCCAATCTTGGCAATGACTTTGGCGAGTTATTGGCAGAACAATTTGTTCAGATGTGGGAAATTTTAGGGCGACCTGTACCTTTTTCTTTGGTAGAAATGGGAGCAGGTCAAGGACTCTTGGCGTTGCATATCCTTAATTACTATCAGTTGTACTACCCAGATTTCTTTGCGGCGCTGGAGTTCGTCATTGTGGAAAAGTCACCGACATTAAGGCAAGAACAAGAGCAACGCTTGCAGAAGTTCCCAGTGCGTTGGTGCAGTTTAGAGGAGATACCAACTAAATCAATTACTGGCTGCTTCTTTTCTAACGAATTGGTGGATGCGTTCCCAGTGCATCAGTTTATATTAGAGGCGGGGGAACTGCGAGAAATTTACGTGACAACGCCGCAGAACTTAACATCCCTAGAAAGGCAGAGGGAGGAAAACCCTTTCATAAGGGAGAGATCCAATTTTGAATTTGTAGAAGTGACAGGGGAACCTTCTACACAGCAGCTAGCACAATATCTCAATTTGGTAGGGATTGATTTTGGTCAAAGGACTTATGCAGATGGGTATCGCAGTGAGATTAATTTAGCTGCTCTCGACTGGTTGAGTATAGTAGCAGACCGCTTGCAAAGAGGGTATGTGTTAACAATTGATTATGGCTACCCTGCCAGCCGTTATTATAATCCCAGGCGATCGCAAGGAACGCTACAGTGCTACTACCATCATCGCTATCACGACAACCCTTATATCAATGTCGGGCGACAAGACATTACAACCCATGTTGATTTTACTGCTTTAGAACGATGGGGTGAGCGGTGCAGGTTAGAGAAGGTTGGTTTTATGCAGCAGGGTTTATTTTTGATGGCATTGGGTTTGGGAAGTCGCATTGCTGCCCTCTCCCATCAAGAGATACCTCTGTCACAGTTGCTGCAACGGCGGGAGTCATTACACCAACTACTAGATCCCACCGGACTGGGCGGTTTTGGAGTCCTAGTTCAAAGTAAAGGACTTACAGAACAAGAAAAATCTCAATCGCTAAAAGGATTAACTGTACCAGAGTAAAGGTAAATCTAAAAAGTTAAAACTCTCTTTAAGAATACTGTATCAGTCTGATATGGATTAGCATTACATTGATTACTCTAAACTCAAAAATAATAGGAAAGTAATAATTATGACTGCTCATGAACTTTTATTGTTAGTGACGCTACTTACCCCCGGTATTTTGCTGTCAGTTCTAATTATGGTGACTTTTGCCGCAGGTGGCTGATCGCTAAAGTTAAGGAGTAGGGAATAGGGAGTAGCGAAGTTGAGGTTGAATCTTAAATTTTAAATCACTGCTCTCTAGTAAATAACAATCAAACAACCGAAACGCGATGTCTACGACGGGCTTCGCCTACGCTGTACTAAAGGAACGTGAACAATGAAGGTGGCATTTCTGGGAACTGGACTCATGGGACTACCCATGGCTCAAAGATTGTTAGCAGCAAATATACAGGTAGTTGCCTATAACCGCACCCCAGAAAAATTAGCACCACTACAAGCAGCTGGTGCGGAAATTGTCACACACCCCCGCTATGCTATTCGTGCGGCTGAGTGCATTATTCTCATGCTCACAAACGCCGCAGCTATATATCATGTATTGCTTTCAGATACTTCTTGGCGAACTTTAGAAGGACGCACAATTATCCAGATGGGAACAATTACTCCCACAGAAAGCCAAGAAATTAGAGACTCAGTAGTTGGAGGTGGTGGTGAATATATAGAGGCACCCGTACTTGGTAGCATTCCAGAAGCAAAAACTGGCAAGCTGATTGTGATGGTAGGTGCTGAACCAGAGCAATATCAAAACCATTTAGAATTACTGCAAAATTTTGGCCCAGAACCTTTACTTGTAGGGCCAGTGGGAACTGCTGCTGCGCTCAAATTGGCACTAAATCAACTAATTGCTTCTCTAACAACTAGCTTTGCCCTCAGTCTTGCTTTTATTCAGCGTCAGGGTGTTGATGTGGATTTATTTATGCAAATCCTACGCGACAGTTCACTTTACGCGCCTACCTTTGACAAAAAGCTGCAACGAATGTTGGATAGAAATTATGCTAATCCTAATTTCCCCACAAAGCACTTGCTAAAAGATACAGATTTGTTTATCTCTGAAGCTAAATCCCGTGGCTTGGATCTCAGCAGTATTAAAGGTGTGCGACAAATCTTACAAACAGCAGTAAAAATGTCATTTGCTAATGATGATTACTCATCACTATTTTCTGCGATCAAAGAATGGGGAGATTAAACAATTCTAAATTCTAAAGCGATCGCTACCTTGATACCTGTAATTTTTGTAACTTTTGCACTTCGGTTTCAAGTAATGCAGTAAGTTGGCTGATTTGTGCGATCGTCAGCCCAGATTGAAGTAAATTCTATGCTACGTCAATAAATTTTGACACTTTTCTGAATCACTAATTCTTTTAATCTTTGCTACTTAAACTTTTCAAGCTTTTTGGTTTATCGTACTCACGTTAACATATAATCTTTTAACTCTTTTCTAGTCTCCATTGTCCCTAATCCCCAGAGGGGGTTGTGAGTTCTCCAGTCCCTATATTCACTTCTTCTTAGTGGAAGCTTTTAGCAAGTAAGGTTAAAATCGCAAGAACAGTGTAAATCTGAAGTGGAATTATGAAGACTGCTGAAAAATTAGCTGCGGGTTGGCTACTAACACTCGGATTCATGTTTTTAACACTATCAGTCTCAGCGGTACTTGCGAAAAATACTATGCTGAAGCAAATCCCAACAGGTGATGCAGAGGAAGTGGTAGATTTTCCTAATACAGAAGCTCTCTATGTACTTAATGCTACCGCTACACAAGGTTTAATTTTTGGCGTTCCTACTATGGTGTTGGGTGGATGGTTAAGCGTAGCATTATACCGTCAAGGCAAGCGTGAGGAAAAGGCCATTCAGCAACAAGTAAGCGATCGCCTACAATCTCTTTTTTATCAAATGCTACAAGAAAATCATGGGCGCGTAACTGTTTTAAGCTTTGCGATGCATTCACAACTACCAGCAGTAATCGCTAGGCAATATTTAGATGAGAAAGCTAAAGAATTCAATGCGAATTTTCAAGTGAATGAAGAAGGGGCTGTATCTTATCATTTTGACATTTAAATGGTAGTTTGATTAATCTACCAAAGCTAGGCAGTATCAAAAGATTTAAGATTTACTGGATATATCGATTCTTGAATGAATGACCGTTTCTGCCAAAACTGTGAAATTACTCTTTGTTTCCACTCCTGTTGGCCCCCTCGGTAGTGGACTCGGCGGTGGTGTGGAATTGACTCTGTATAATGTCGCCCAAGAAATGATTCGGCGGGGTCATCACCTGCAAATCGTCGCCCCAGCAGGTTCTACCTGGAATGATTTATCTTTGGTGCCAATTCCTGGTAATTTACAAATTATTGCCCAAAGCCAGAAACGTACAGATCCCATTACCATGCCAGAAAATTCTCTGCTGGCAAATATGTGGGATTATGCTCGTCAAGTTCAAGCTAACTATGACTTGATTGTAAATTTTGCTTACGATTGGTTACCATTCTACCTCACACCTTTTTTCCAGCGACCGATCGCCCATTTGGTCAGTATGGGTTCACTGAGTAACGCCCTAGATCGAGTTATCAAAAAAGTAGCACAGCAGTTTCCTAATACGATTGGCTTCCATACTCAAACACAAGCTGCTACTTTTGCTCTTAAGCAGCAGTCTGCTGTTTTAAGTAATGGCATTGATTTATCACTATATGATTTTTGCCGCGAACCAAAACAACAGTTAGCTTGGGTAGGTAGAATTGCTCCAGAAAAAGGTTTAGAGGATGCAGTCGCAGCGTCGCAAGCTACAAATATTCCTCTAAAGATTATGGGTAAAATTCAGGATGATTTATACTGGCAAAAAATTCGTCAGAATTACCCAAATGCGCCTTTGGAATATCTGGGATTTTTATCAACAAATCAAATGCAGCAAGTACTAGGCAAGTGTCAGGCATTGCTGATGACACCTCATTGGGTAGAAGCATTTGGAAATGTGACAATTGAGAGTTTAGCCTGTGGAGTACCAGTCATTTCTTATCGTCGGGGTGGGCCGGCGGAAATTATCCAAGATGGCAAAACTGGTTTTTTAGTAGAACCCGATCGCGTTCCTGGTTTGATAAATGCGATCGCTCGCCTTGATGAGATCGACCGAAAAGCCTGCCGCCACCAAGCAGAAACAGAATTTTCTCTCCAAGCACTAGGCGATCGCTTTGAAAATTGGTTCTACAAAATTTTAGACGCTTGATAGTTGGTGAGATGGTATTTCGATTTTTGTATGGCTTTGTAAGTTCATCAAAGCAATATTTAAAGTTTCTTAAAATTCTCAATTGTCAGATATAATTCTTCATCGGCTATCTGACTGCTGTAATCTATATTAATTTGCATTGGGTAGCCGAGTTTATGATTGTACTGGACATTCAAGCTGGATGCTTTACGTTCAATAGCATCTTGAATGACATCAAAAAGCTTGGGAATTGTATTGTACTTTTGAAAAAATTCTGGATTAGCTGGTTGACCATCAGCTAAAGTAATGGAAATTGTTTGACCGTTACGTACTTTAATAACTACTGGCCCTCTAGCTTCAGGTATACAAAAGCAACCATTGCTCAGTGTATATTGGTAGTTGTAAATATTTTGCTGATTCCACAAATTGCGGTTAAATTTTAATCGCCTTAAATTCAAATTATTATTTGTCTGTGCTTGTGCTATTTGCACTTGAGTTTGAGAGATCGCTGGGATATTCAGACCTAAAGATAGCAACAATCCCGCACTAATAATGATAGGTAAACGCATATAGTTACTTACTGTTATTTTGATTTGATACTCTAAATATATTGTTTATTTCTTTGTTTAACTACAAGTTATCCTTTTATTAAAAATAAACATGATGCTAGTTTTTGATACTCTAGCATCAGGTTACGGGTGGTGTCAGCTTGACGCTCGCTGAACAACTCACGGTCTGATGAGCTAGCTTTATTTCTGAGCCACTATCGCACCATAATCGTAGTTAAAAAGCGAAACTCTCCAACAAATTACCAGGAACAAACTTACCGCCGACTGCGAAAACCCTGTCTTCCATTAACTGGGTCAAAAAGTACATCGTATTTATCAAAAAACGCGATGCCAGGATTCACAAATATAGGAAGTTCTACTTGTGGCGAGATACTCAAATTCCAACGATTAAATCCATCGCGGGTTCCTGGTGTCAGACTGTAATCAAAAATGCCATTAATTGCTACCTTCAGAGCATTTGCTGAGCGTAATACTCCTGGCTTGAGTTTGCCTGCTGTGGCAGCTGACTTAAATTCAGTCAAACCATTAATAGTTGCAGTATCAGTTATCATTCTGCCATTACAAGCATTTTTAGCAGAACTTCCAGCAATAGTTAAACAAACCTTGCTGAGTCGAGAATCCCATCTTTTACCAGGTACACCATTAATTTCGCTTTGTTGAGTCCAAGAAGCCATTTTGAAACCTGCTTGATTATCGGCAGTCAAACCGAGAATTAAGCTGCCATTTTTATTACTACCACCGTTACCAATGGCGATAAATCCGTTACTCAGATTTCCTGGTAATTTTCTCAACGGATTATAGGGAAGCGTCTTTTCAAAATAGTTGACACCAATAATACCCGAAAATGGCACACCACTCTTTGCCGAACAATTAGGTTTTTGTGCAGTACATTGGCGACTAGTAACAATCTGTACGGGAACAGGTTCTGCGACAGGAATCAAACCAAACCGGACATTAGTGTAAACTAATTCTCCTTCCAGGACAGTACCATCACTTAATACCTCTTTGATATTTTGACCAGTTCTGCGGATAGGAGCATTACCTAAAAACTCTTGGGGAACTCGCAGCCCTGCTGTCCCTGTATCTAATAAAATACGCTTTGGCTGACCATTTGCGATCGCTACTTCCAGAAAATAGCCGCGAACGCGTTGGCCGAGGGAAGGTTTTGGATATAAAGGTAAGGATATGGTATTAAAAGTTGGCTGGCGGGGTGTATTTTCAGAGATGTCGCGTAACGCTGAATTTGGGAAAAGAGCCGCAAATGCTGACTGTCGTTGTTCTGCTGGTTCTGGCGCGATATCCCAAAGGCTTTCGTAGTAAAAAAAGCCGATACCTAAACCGCGTTGTTGGGCTGCTCGCACCTGGGATTGGATTTGTGCTATGGAAACTGGGCGATTGCGTAACCCCGCCATAATACCGATACCAGTTGGGATGATTTGTTGGGTTTCTAAAATTTCTGGGCGGGTAATTTGACCGATAAAACTTTCCAAATCATTACGGTATACCTGCATGACCAACTCATCGACAATACCCAACCGTACCCAGTTCAGCCAGTCTTGCAATTGCAGCTTGTAGGCAAAATCATAATAATTGGGAGAAACTGAGAAAATGGCATTCGGTTTTCGGGCTTTCACGGTTTGGTAGAGGTCTACCATGAATGTAGTGATTTTATCTGCCCGCCATTTTATCCATGCTTGGGCTTGGGGATTGGGTGGGGGAGGATTGCCAGTTTCTTGAGTATACAAACTAATCGTGTACTTATCGTAACCAAAATCGACAGGCAAACTCATGTGGTCGTCAAATTGAACGCCATCAGCATCGTATTGAGCGATGACTTCCATCACGAGTTCTCTGATAAACTTTTGCACTTCAGGGTGAAAGGGATTCAACCACGCTACTTCACCCGCAGCACTAATTGAAGTTTGAGTGCCATCCTGCTTTTGTGTCAGCCAATCTGGATGCTGGGATGCAAGTTCCGAAGTTAAGGGAACCATGAAACCAAATTCAAACCAGGGTATCGCTAGTAGCCCTTGTCTGCGGGCTTGGGTAATGATGTCTGCAATCACATCTTGTCCATCTGTTCCCTTGAAGAAAAAGGGGATACCGATTTTTTGCGCGATCGCACTAGGGTAGTGTGTATAGCCATCGTTCCACACTACAGGATAAACAGTGTTAAAGTTGAGCTGCCGCAGTTGGCTCATAGCTGCTTGCACCTGTGAGCGATTTCTGAAAACGCCAAAATCGTTACCACTCAGCCATACCCCGCGAATTTCTTGACGAGTTTGAGCAGGTAACTGGGCAACAGCAGGAGCAAAGCTGTTTAGTAGCAATACTGCAAAGAATGATATCAAAAATAATAATGGCAACAGACGCTTCCTTAAAAGCCACCAACCTTGATGAATGAGCGATCGCACAGGGTTGGATAGTAAGTTAGTTAAAGTCGCGTTAACTCCTATGCTTTTTTCCCAAAACTGACTTGCCATTACTTCTGCTTACTAAATGAGGTTAATTGGTTATATTTCATTCCATACGAACACTAAATTACTGTACTAGGAAAATTAATACAGTAATTTAGCGCAAGATGGTTGACGCAATTATTGCGTTAGTAGTGCCAAGGAGAAATAGTTGCGATCGCTAACGAAGAGAATCAGCCGAGCTATTTCGACTCAATTCTAGATGGAGCATAAAACCATTTGAGGTGAATTTGCCATGTCCTTAGAAAAAATTGGCTGATAATGAAACTTTTTGATATCATTCCAAAAATGAATCAACCCCCTAGCAAACAAAGTCATAACAATGGAAAACAGCAGGACGTGGATCGCCCTGATTCACCTTATCTGTACAATTAGATACTCAAAATATAACTTGGGTTAATGATAGCTCTACTGCTCTACCTTTGTTTAAATTACCAAAATGAGCTAAAAATTCCATTAGCTAGGAAAATTAATTGAAGATAAATCAAGCAATTTGACATTAAAGAGGAGTGTAATGGGACTTAGCGACGGACTCTTGAACCCGGACAAAAAGACTATGGTCGTAGACGACTGCTGCAACATGATAGAAGCACAGCTTGCTTCTAAGTCGGGCATCAGCGGCATTGCTCTGAAAACTGCTTTCAGCGCCTTGAAAGGGGTGAAGCCAGGATATATCCCTTACGTTGTCGAGCAGCTCCTGCCGCTGTACTGCACAGCGCTCGATCCGCTCTGGAGTGAGGGCGTGCAGAATGGCAACCCAGTTGAGTACCTCGATACCAATCGCTCACGTACGGCAGAAGCACTGCTGGGCGTTACTGATGCGAGAGTCAAGAGCGTGAAGCGCCCAATCGTGCGAGGAACATATGACAAACTCCGCGGTTCAGCTAAAAAACACGTAGAGGAAGCAGTGCCAGACTTCGCCAAGATAATTGATAAATATACTAAGGTCTGAAGTGAGTGGGGGGACAAGAAGATATAAAAACTCTGGCGTTGCATAACAGTGGGATGAATTGGGGTAAGCAAGGGAGGCAGGGGATGCAGAGGAAGCAGGGGGAGAATTTTAGAAGTTGCTAAATCATCCCGCAACTATGCAACGCCAAAACTCTTAACTCTTGTAAGGGCGCAAGGCATTGCGCCCCTACGAGCTCCTTTGTACAGATGTGATTAATCGCGTCTGTACTCCTAACTTCTGACTCCTGCTTTTTCTATGACTAAATAAAATATTGTTGTTATAAAAGTTCAGTTTAAGGTCTTTTGCAAAAAGTTTATTGTAAACGAGTAGCGATCGCCTGAAGAATCATTTTTGTTGACAGCTACAGCATGAGTGAGGGAATCAGGTGACACAACAAGCAGCTGACACTGAAGCATAGCTATGGGTAAAACCAAAAACTATTAATCTCACCAACGCAGAGATAGAGGTGTGAGGCAGAGAACTCTATCCTCTCCTTTAACCCTTTTTACTCCGGGTTTTCCGATCCCGTGAGCGATCGCCCCTTGCCTCCCAATAGCTTGATTTGATTGAGATACAAAAAGTTTGTGTGGCACTAATATCTTTATAATTAATGAATGAATAAACTAAGTTGCTTTGAGATACCTACCTCCAAGTTTAGTTGGTTGTTCGCATACTAAAAAAATTCAACCAAGGTATGGAGCTAGTTAACTCAAAAATCTTTAGTATAGATTTATACATAAATCAAACTTAAGTGAAAGGAATCAATCTATGGGAGCGAGCAGGGGCAGTAAAATTCCCGATGTTCTGAAAAAGTATGAAGCCGAAATATTAGCAGAATGGATTCAGGAATTGATGTCCGTCGGCGCTCGTAAAGGCTTGATTAAAGAAACACAAATGCGGGAGGAATGTCAAGAATTTCTCTATTTGTTTAGCAATGCGGTACAAGGTGGTAACTTAACTAGCATTCAATCATCTGAGTGGCAGAATGTGAGAGAAATGCTGAGTAGTGTTTCCCGCACGCGATCGCAGCAAGGTTTTACACCTTCGGAAACTGCCCTTTTTGTATTTTCGCTCAAACAACCACTCTTTAATTATTTGCGTCAAGAACTCAGCCAAAACTCCACAGACTTAATAGAAGATATCTGGCAAGCAACAACACTATTAGATCGGTTGGGGCTTTTGACGATAGAAGCTTATCAAAAGAGTCGTGAAGAAGTGATTCTGCGCCAGCAAGAGGAGTTGCTAGAGCTTTCTACTCCTGTAGTCAAGCTCTGGGAAGGAGTTCTGGCATTGCCGCTGATCGGCACTTTAGACAGCGGTAGGACTCAGGTGGTGATGGAGTCGCTGTTGCAGAAAATTGTTGAGACAGGTTCAGAGATTGCCATCATCGATATTACTGGCGTGCCAACTGTAGATACATTGACAGCACAACATTTGCTCAAAACAGTCACCGCCGCTCGGCTCATGGGTGCAGATTGTATTATTAGCGGAATTCGCCCTCAAATTGCCCAAACAATTGTTTACCTGGGTATAGATCTAACAGATGTAATCACCAAGGCATCATTAGCAGACGCTTTCCTGATGGCGCTGAAACGCACAGGGTTTACAATTGTCCGTCCCCAAGCTAAGTAAAAAGTCAGGAGTGTCTAATGGAGCGTATTCCCATACTTCAGATGGGTGAATTCCTACTGGTAACAATTCAGGTAGATATGCACGATCGCCTAGCAATGACTTTACAGGAGGATCTTACCAATCGTATCGCCGCCACCAGTGCCCATGGGGTGTTAATCGATATTTCTGCCCTAGAGATTGTAGATTCCTTCATTGGCAGAATTCTGGGAAATATTGCCAAAATGTCACGAGTACTCGATGCTCAGACTGTAGTGGTTGGTATGCAGCCAGCAGTAGCGATTACTTTAGTAGAGTTAGGACTGTCTCTGACTGGTATTCACACTGCCTTAAACGTAGAGAAGGGCATGGGACTACTGCGGACATCGCTAAGTAGAGATGCGTCTCATGTCTCTGCCACCGAGGGGAGCATCAACGGGTATGCAGAGATTTGAAATTATGAGTATTGAATCTTCTGCGGATGTCGTTTTAGTTCGGCAAGCGGTGCGTCAGTTAGCAGTAGAATTGAGGTTTAGTTTAGTAGACCAGACTAAAATTGTCACAGCAGCCAGCGAACTTGCTCGTAACACTCTCACCTACGGGGGTGGTGGCACTGTCAAGCTGGAAACCCTAGAAGAAGACAGGCGACGGGGTTTGCGGCTGACATTTGAAGACCAAGGGCCGGGAATTGCCGATATCGATCTGGCGCTCAAAGATGGTTTCACCACTGGTAACGGCTTAGGTATGGGATTGAGTGGCACAAAACGGCTAGTCAACGAATTTAATATTGTTTCACGTGTAGGCGAAGGAACTTGCATCACAATTACAAAATGGAAGTAAAACTATGAGCAATTCCGTCGTCCTATCTATATTAGAGTCGAGTCAGGCAGGTGAAGCGCGACGAAATGCAGTTGCTCTAGCCAGCCGCCTTGGTTTTAACGAGACGGCAAAAGGCAAGGTCGCAATTGTCGCAACTGAAATTGCCAACAATCTAGTACAGCACGCTAGAGAGGGGCTACTCTTGCTGCAAACCATTAATAAGCAGAATGTATTGGGTATTGAAATTTTATCCCTTGACAAAGGACCAGGAATTCACAATATCGATGAGTGTCTACGCGACGGGTTTTCTACTGCCAGTACTCCTGGTAACGGTTTAGGAGCAATCTCTCGCCTCTCGGATGTATTTGAAATTTATTCTCGTCCAAATGAAGGAACCGCCATTCTCAGCCAGCTTTGGGCTGCTCCTTTATCAGACTCACTGCCAGAACAGCTAGAATTGGGGGTGGTATGTCTACCGAAAACAGGTGAAGAAGTTTCCGGTGATGCTTGGGCTAGCAAAGTCAACGAGCAGTACAGTCTAATATTGGTAGCAGATGGATTGGGTCACGGCCCCTTAGCCGCTAGAGCCTCTCTAGAAGCTGTGAGAATCTTTGAAGAGTCTAGCCACCGCAGCCCCAAAGAAATTGTGGAAGCGGCACATGGGGCACTGCGAAGTACGCGGGGAGCAGCGCTGGCGATCGCACAAATCAACTTCGAGCAACAGTCAATTCGCTTTACAGGGGTAGGTAACATTGGTGCCAGTTTCCTTTCCCCAGTCAAAAACTACAGTCTGGTTTCCCACAATGGTACAGTAGGGCATGAAGCCCGCAAAATCCAGGAGTTTACTTATCAGTGGCATCCTTCAGGAATTTTGATTATGCATTCCGATGGCTTGAGTACCCAGTGGCGATTAGAACGCTATGCAGGGCTGAGTTACAAACATCCCAGCTTAATAGCAGGCATTTTATACCGAGACTTTAATCGCGATCGCGACGATGTGACAGTACTAGTGGCGCGTGAGGGACGGTGAGAAGAGGGCAGAGGGGCAGAGGAGCAGAGGAGCAGAGGAGCAGGGGAGATAGGGAATAAAAACTGACAACTGACTACTGACAAATGAATTTAACTATCCTCACCTTAGAAATTCGATACGAACAAGATGTGGTGCTGACGCGGCAAAGGGCACGACAAATTGCAGAATTATTAGGATTCGACTCTCAAGAGCAAGTACGAATTGCCACGGCGGTCTCAGAAATTGCCCGGAATGCTTTTCAGTATGCAGGTGGGGGAACGGTTGAATTTAAAGTCGAAGGTGAAGCGCCCCAGAACTTAGTGGTGGATATCGACGACAGGGGGCCGGGGATTCCTAACCTGAAAATGATTTTGGAGGGACACTATACTTCCACAACCGGCATGGGATGGGGTATCATTGGCACGCAAAAATTGGTAGACCAATTTCAGATTGAGTCTGTGGTTGGACAAGGCACAAAAGTGCTGATTTACAAGAAATTACCGAAGAAAGCACCCAATTTAACTAGCCAACGCTTAGATCGAATCAAGCAAGAATTTGAAGAGCGATCGCCACAAAATCCCTTTGAGGAAATTCAGCGCCAGAACCAGGAATTACTCCAAGCAATGGCAGAACTGCGTAAGCGCGAGGAAGAACTCATGCAGCTAAATCGGGAGTTGGAAGATACTAATCGCGGTGTTGTCGCATTATACGCCGAACTGGATGAAAAAGCGGATTTCCTCCAGAAGGCGAATGAACTCAAAACTCGCTTCTTCTCAAACATGAGCCACGAGTTTCGCACTCCGCTCAACTCTGTGATTTCGCTCTCGCGAATTTTATTGGCTCACATGGATGGACCCTTAACAACAGAACAAGAAAAGCAAGTGATGTTCATCCAAAAAGCTGCTGAAGGTCTGTTGGAGTTAATCAACGATCTCCTAGACTTGGCAAAGGTAGAAGCTGGCAAGACTACCGTGCATCCCAGTGATTTTGAAGTCAGCGATTTATTTGGGGCTTTACGCGGTATGCTCCGTCCCTTGATAGCTTATAACTCCTCAGTTGCCCTGATCTTTGATGAACCTGTTGGTCTACCGACCCTGCACACCGATGAAGGTAAAGTAGCCCAAATTCTCAGAAATTTTATTTCCAATGCACTGAAATATACTGAGCAAGGTGAAGTGCGTGTGACAGCAATGATGACTGGTGATACTATTACTTTCTCCGTCGCTGATACAGGAATTGGTATTGCACCAAGCGATGGAGAGCGAATTTTTGAGGATTTTGTGCAAATTGAATCGGAATTGCAAAAACGGGTGAAAGGAACTGGACTGGGGCTACCGCTGTCGCGGAAACTAGCGCAGCTTTTAGGTGGTGATGTTTCATTAAAGAGCGAACTTGGCCAAGGCTCTACATTTTTTGCGTCAATTCCCCTGGTCTACACTGGCTCAAACACAACTCTGACTCTACCTTCACCTACTTGGCAAGTTGACCCAGAGCGCTTTCCTGTCTTAGTTGTAGAAGACAATGACGAAACCCTGCTGATTTATGAAAAGTGTTTGCAAGCATCGAATTATCAAATGATTTCAGCAACAACCGTGAATCAGGCAAAACAGGCTTTGCAAAGGTTCCGACCAGTCGCTATTATTCTCGATATTTTACTCCAAGAGCAAAATACTTGGTCTTTCTTGGCTGAAATTAAGGATAATGACGTTACTCGCCATATTCCTATTATCGTCGTTACCGTGATTGATAATGAGAAACAAGTGCTAGCATCAGGAGCTGATGAGTTTCTAATTAAACCTGTAGACAGATTGTTACTGCTTACCAAACTCGATACGCTAGTTAAACAAGACAAGCTGCAAAAGCTTCTATTAATTGATGATGACCTGGCATCTCGGTACGTGTTAAAGCAACTTTTAACTAATACTTCGCTTCATATCTTAGAAGCAGCCAATGGCAGCGAGGGGCTACGACTAGCTGAAAGTGAAAAGCCGCAAGCAATTGTCCTCGACTTGAATATGCCGGGTATCAATGGCATGGAAGTGCTAAACCAGCTAAAAAGCAATCCCGTTACTAGCGCGATTCCCGTGATTCTCAACACTTCCAAACCGCTGGAGGGAGAAGAGCAAAACTATCTAGCTAAAAACTGTGTAGCAATTATTACTAAACAGACATCATCTCAAGCAGAAGCGAGTACCCAACTCCGGCAAGCCTTAGTCACAGCAGGATTAATCCTAAATCACAACTAAAGAGGAAACACATGCCGGAACCATTGCTCACAATCCTGCACATTGATGACAACGAAGCTAATCGTTATGTTGTCGGTCGGATTTTGCGAAATGCTGGCTTTGTGGTTGTGGAGGCGGCTAGTGGGGAGGAGGGACTAAAAGCATTAGCAGAACACAATCTCGATTTGGTGATTTTAGATGTCAAGCTTCCTGGATTGGATGGTTTTGAAGTTTGTCATCGAATTAAATCTAATCCTGAGACTGCCTTTATTCCTGTCCTGCATCTGTCTGCCAGTTTTGTGAAGAGCGAGGACAAAGCTCAAGGGTTAGATAGCGGCGCTGATGCCTATCTCGTACAGCCTGTAGAGCCGATTGAATTAATTGCGACAGTGCGATCGCTAGTGCGAATTCGCCAAGCTGAAGAGTCTGCTTTAAAATCGGCGCGAGAATGGCAAACCACCTTTGACTCAATCAATGATGGCGTTGGCTTGCTCGACCGTGAAGGTAGGTTACAACGCTGTAATCGTTCCTTAATAGAGCTTTTGGGCAAGCCGCTTAGTGAAATCTTGGGCTACCACCATCACGATTTGATGAAAATATCGCTGGGATTTGGCAGTGGCGATTGCTTTAACCGTGCTAAGGAAACTTGCCGCCGCGAAAGCTTAGAAACCGAGTCTAGAGGGCGGTGGTTTTCTAAAACCATCGATCCGGTGTTAGATGAGCAAGGAAAATTTATTGGTGCAGTCTATCTGCTGGCAGATATTACAGACCGCAAGCAAATTGAACACGAACGGGCACAGCTACTTGCTCGCGAACAGCAGGCACGTCTGGAGGCTGAAGCCGCCAACCGTTTGAAGGATGAGTTCTTAGCAACCCTCTCCCACGAACTGCGTTCTCCCCTAAACGCGATGCTAGGTTGGACTCGGTTACTCAATAGCCGCAAATTTGACGAAGTTACCACCGTCAAAGCAATGCAGACGATTGAGCGCAACGCCAAAGCCCAAGCCCAACTAGTAGAAGATTTGCTTGATGTTTCCCGAATTATTCAGGGCAAATTACGCTTGCATATCCGCCCCATGAATTTAGTCGATGCGATCGAGGCAGCAATTGAGACAATGCTTCCCGCTGCTAATGCCAAAGAAATTCAAATTCAAACTGTACTTGACCCAGCATTAGGTTCCATTGCAGGCGATCCTGACCGCTTGCAGCAAGCGATCTGGAACTTACTCTCTAATGCTGTGAAATTTACGCCCAAAGGTGGACAAGTTCGGGTACTAGTGGAGCAAGTTAATTCCCAAGTAGAAATTATCGTCGCTGATACCGGACAGGGTATTAGCCCTGAATTCATCCCTTTTGTGTTCGATCGCTTTCGCCAAGCAGATAGTTCGATTACCCGTAGCTACAGTGGTTTAGGATTAGGGTTAGCGATCGTGCGTCACTTGGTAGAACTACATGGCGGCATCGTTAGGGTTCACAGTTTAGGTAAAGGACAGGGAGCAACATTTACTGTCAAGCTACCGCTACTTTCAACTTCGCCAAAGACCAGCACGGTAGACCAGATACACGCAACTAATGAAGGGCAAGAAGTACGATTTGAAAATTTACCAACTCTTGAGGGCATACGTATATTAATTGTCGATGATGAAGCAGATGCCCGGAATTTTGTGGGAACTGTACTAGAAACATGCGGTGCAAGCGTAACTGCTGTTACCTCAGCAAGAGAAGCAATTGAAGCCATCTCCATCTCACAATTCAGTTTTCATGTCTTAGTCAGCGATATTGGGATGCCAGAAGAAGACGGTTATCAATTAATCCGTAAGGTACGCGCCCTCAAGCCAGAACAAGGGGGAGAAATTCCTGCTGTAGCGTTAACTGCTTATGCCAGAGCTGAAGACCGATTACAGACAATTTCAGCAGGCTATCAAATGCATTTATCTAAACCTGTAGAACCAGCCGCTATTGCTAATGTGGTAGCTAACCTAGCTGGAAGAACTGGAGAACTGGCACAGGGAGTAGGAAAGTGGGAGTCGGAAGTCGGGAGTCCAAGCCCTTCGGTCAGGGAAAAGGGTAAAGGAATCTGAAGAAAGGAAAGGTTTAAATCTTCCTTTTTTCCCAGTCCCCAGTTCCAAAGGCTGGGCAGATGAGCTAACTTTGACCGATAATTACTGAAAGCTAGACATTTTTGATCTTCAGGGTGACATGGAGTTAAAAAGCTTATGTACTGGAATAGATTTGATATTTGCGCGGCTTATTACCACTATTGTCACTTACCATTTAAAAATATTAGTATCCAAAATTATCAATGGAAACTACTAGATCAACTATACCGATTAAGATATAAACCACTGTTAAACGATAGAAGACTAGCTACCCTTAATCCCAACTCCAAAGCTATCTATATGAGTTTAGTTAAATCTAGCTACGAGATAGAGGGTAAAAATCTAACAAAAATACATCAATCCTCTGAGTATCTTACTGGCGACGATGAACAAATTAATCAAAATCTGCCAGTCATGTCTACTCTCAGCGATCGTTAGAAAAGCTGTTTCAAATCAATGTTGAATATTTAATCATCGTTAACTGTTGACTGATGACTATTGACAGTGTTTCAAAAGTCTAGAAATAAGGCATTTTTAATTTTGCGATCGCTTAAGCATTCCAGAAAAACTTTACGGTCGCCAACAGGAAGTAGAAACCTTACTGGCTGCCTTTGAACGAGTTAGCGCAGAGGGAGTAAAGAAAGATTCTTCACCACTCTCCTCACGTAGTGAAATGATGTTAATAGCGGGTTTCTCTGGGATTGGCAAAACTGCGGTGGTCAATGAAGTCCATAAACCCATCGTCCGGCAACGGGGTTACTTTATCAAAGGGAAATTTGACCAGTTTGGGCATAATATTCCTTTCTCAGCATTTTTGCAAGCCTTTCGCGACTTGATGGGGCAACTGTTGAGTGAAAGTAATGACCAACTTGAGGTGTGGAAAACCAAAATTCTCGGTGCTTTGGGAGAGAATGCTCAGGTACTAGTTGAAGTAATCCCCGAACTAGAGTGGATTATTGGGAAACAGCCTTCTATACTGTCTATTGCCCGTCAAATTGTTGAACAAACCCACAGAGGTAAGTTGAGTTGTATTTCTGTACCGCGAGAAGGTACAGAGTTTATTATTCAAATTCCAATTTCATAATTTTTAAGCAAGTAACTGAGTGCAATTAATTATACTAATTTGCGTTTTGTTGTAATAGTTCAGGGTGGATGAGATTGCTTACTTCCACTTTGTTTCAGTCGTAATGACGGGATATCATGTTTGACTGCAACTTGATATCAATAGACTTTTGTTCGTCGTAGAAAGCGCACGCAGAGAGCGCTAGGTAAATAAAAGCAATGCCCAAGTTACTTGTGGACTTGAGCATTGCCAAATAAAAATTTTAGCATTCGCAATTTTATAACTAATTACAAATGAATGGTAATTAGTTAATAAGCACCGCTATTTCTATTAAAAAGAATGGCTACAGTTTTGAAAATTAACTTCAAATCGTACAGCAAACTCCAGTTTTGCTGATATAGCAAATCTAGTCGAATTACATCCTCAAAACTGCGTACTTTTGATCGCCCATTTACTTGCCATTCTCCAGTCATACCTGGTTTAACATCTAAACGTTGCCACTCTGGTACTTCATAGCGTTCTACTTCATCCGGTGTGGGTGGTCTAGTACCAACTAAACTCATATCTCCTTTGAGAACGTTCCAAAATTGCGGCAATTCATCCAGG
Source organism: Nostoc minutum NIES-26 (assembly GCA_003326215.1). Taxonomy (GTDB): domain Bacteria; phylum Cyanobacteriota; class Cyanobacteriia; order Cyanobacteriales; family Nostocaceae; genus Dendronalium; species Dendronalium minutum. The sequence goes on from LXQD01000109.1 coordinate 19,759, forward strand.
CTGGTTCGCCGCAAAAATCGCCCTACTCGCGTAATTCTGGGGTCGTTCTCATTCTTGAAAAAAGCACCTTCTACTTGGTTTTTGACTAGGGATTTCTTCGCTTCCGCATCCACACACATGGAGCGGAATTTCCAAATCTTAAAACGCCTGCCCAACCAACCACAGCGAATTTGAGCAAAGAAAATTGGGCCGGGATCGTCGATTTGAATAGCAACCACAATAGGAATAAATAAAACTCCTACGATCGCCAAACCTACTAGTGCGCCAACGATGTCTATAAACCGTTTCATCCAAGATGCTACAGAAGGATGAGTAGTTGGTAGCTGCTCTACCTTACGAGAAGTACTTTTGGGGCCGGGTATGAGGTTTTCAGCTTCTATTAGCGGCGTTTCACTAATAGACTCAATAGGAAAAACTTTATCTAATCCAGTGAGGTTTAGCACTGCCATCACCTGAGGAGTAACATTCCGCAGGATCAATGCAATCCCTTTTTCCTGGGTAGTTTTAAAATTACTAACCAGGGCCCCCAAACCACTACTATCCATAAAAGTAGTTTGATGAAAATCAAGAATGATTTTTTGGGGATGCGAGTTTGCTTGAGTTAAGTCTTGGCAGGTTTGCTTAAAGCCTACCGCTTCAAGCACGCTTAACCGCGCTGGCACCTGTACTATTGCCATTTCATTTAGGGAAGTAATTGGAAAATCTGCTTCTGTGGATTGGCTAGTCATGAAGCTCTGCACTTTCGTTGCCATATGAATTTAATCTGCCAAACATTATTTTGTCCTAGAAAATTACCTAACCTCATGTTAAATCAGTAGGAATTAGGACTAGTTGCTAGTTGTTTGGGGTGAGAGCGGAGATTGCCAGCGACGATTCACAATAGAACAAGAAGTAAAAAAACATTCTTGCTTTTGTGCCGACGCAGCGCGATCGCGTTGCTACTATCCCATGACTGCTAAAACTACGGTTAAACCTACTGCACGCCTGATTGAAGTCTTTTCTGCTATTCAAGGGGAAGGACTGAATGTCGGGACACGTCAAATTTTTATTCGCTTTGCTTTGTGTGACTTGCGCTGTCACTTTTGCGATAGTGCCCACACGTGGAATGCACCCGCTACCTGTAAGGTAGAACGATCGCCAGGATTACGCGACTTTGAAATTCACTCTAATCCCGTCCCACTGCCCACCTTAATCGAATGGGTTCAAAGGCAAAATCTACCGTGTCTACACGATAGCATTAGCTTAACTGGGGGAGAACCACTTCTTCATGTGCCTTTCTTAAAGGAATTTTTGCCCGAAGTGCGATCGCTCACTAATCTACCTGTATACCTGGAAACTGGTGGACATCGCCCAGAACAATTAGCTACAATTCTGCCCTACTTGGACTCTGTAGGTATGGATTTCAAACTGCCTAGTGTTAGCGGCGAAAGCCATTGGTCAGAACATGCAAAGTTTCTCCAACTATGTTTTGGTTCACACTTAGATATTTTTGTCAAAATAATTATCTCCAATAATACAGACCCAACTGAGTTGGAACGTTCTGCTTTGTTGGTGGCAGATGTCAGTCCCGATATACCGATATTTTTACAGCCTGTCACACCTTTACCAGCATCTGAACAATTCACTCAAACGCCTGTGCTTGCTCCCACTCCAGAACAAGTATTAATGTGGCAAGCTTTGATGAAAAAGTTTGTACCACACGTCCGTGTTATACCCCAAACTCATAAAATGTTAAATCAGCTGTAAACTGCTCAAACTCTAAAATGGTATTGCTCGCCAACCCTAGAAGGCTTAGTAAAGGTTACTGTCAAGTAAAATTTTGATGAAGATGTAATCAAGTAAAAACCGATTTCTATAAAAAATCGATGTCACAATAATTACCTTAATATTGCATTAACCTTTCTTTAATCCGCAAGTCTAAAGCTGAAAAAACTGATTATGTTTTGGAAGTGGACATGATTTTTGCAAGGCATTGGATTTTCGGATTAAGCCTTTCACTGGTCACCAGTGTAGTTAGTATTGCGGGGTCGGCAAACTCTGCCCACGCTATTGCCTTCGTCAACGACATCATCATACCCGGTGATAGTAAAGATTTATACGAACCTAGTAGCAGTGGTGCTAATATCAATCGCTTAGGTTTTTTATCCGATCTCTACTACGATCGCTACAACAATGTTTACTACGGTCTTGCAGATCGCGGCCCCGGTGGCGGTGTCATTTCCTACAACACGCGGGTGCAGAAATTTTCCTTAGATGTCGATCCCAACAGTGGCGCGATCGGCAACTTTAAAATACTGGACACTATTCTCTTTACCCAGGATGGTCAAAACTTCAACGGGTTAAACTCCAGCCAACTCAACGGCAATGTGGCAGTTCTTGGCAAAAGCTTCGACCCAGAGGGATTTGTAGTTGCTCCTAATGGCAATTTCTACGTTTCTGATGAATATGGCCCGTCTGTTTACGAATTCAGTCCTACCGGTTCTTTCATCCGGGCATTTGAGACTCCGAGTAATCTGATTCCTAAACAGAGTGATGGCACAATTAACTATGTAGATGGTCGCCCAGATATTACTAGCGGTCGCCAAGATAACCGGGGCTTTGAAGGTGTAACTCTTAGCCCAGATGGCAAAAAATTATACGCAGTTCTGCAAGACGCATTAGTGAATGAGGGTTCGCCAGATGGGCGGCGTAGCCGCAATTTAAGGTTAGTAGAATTTGACACAGCAACAGGTCAGAGTTCTGCTCAATACATTTATCAGCTAGAAAGTTTGGCAGCTATCAACGATCGCATTCCTGGAGAAGACGATGATTTTGGAGCAAATGCCCAAGGGCGAAATATTGGTGTCAGTGCGATTAGCGCTTTGAATAATGATGAATTTTTAGTATTGGAGCGAGATAATCGGGGTGTTGGTGTAGAAGATGCCGGAGGTGAAAATCCTGTTGCTAGTAAACGCGTCTACAAAATTAGTCTCACAGGAGCAACAGATGTTAGCAACATTAGCTTAGCAGTTATAAATGACCTACCCTCTGGCGTATTACCTGTGGAGAAGTCTACATCACCGTTTATTGATATTGCTGAGCTTCTGAAAGCCGAAGGGCTAGTAATTCCAGAAAAATTAGAAGGTTTAGCGATCGGCCCTCAACTCATTGATGGTTCCTACGCAATTTTATTGGGTACGGATAACGACTTCAGTGTGACTCAGAATGAAGATACTAATGAGCAGTTTAATGTTTGTACAGATGGCTCTGACGATAATCCGCTTGATAGTGGTTGTCCGCAAGGAACCTCTTTACTTCCTACCTATCTTTATTCTTTTAAAGCTAGCCGCGAGGAGTTAAAAGGATTTGTACAGCCGACCAAAGTACCAGAACCAACCACAACTGCTGGACTAATGGTGCTGGGGTTAAGTGGTTTCTGGTTGAAGCGATCCAAGTTGAAGATTAATTAAATATTTTTTTGGGTGGGTATTGCCCACCCAATCTAATTTCCAGTTTCTAGAATCCACCTTCATCTGTGGGTCTGGATTTAGCTTTTGCCTTGTTGGCACTGCGTTTGAGGGCAGAAAGACGTGCTTCGTATCTCGACCGTTGGCGCTTGCTAGGAGTGTTGTCGATTAGGGTTTTTAAGGCGCTACCCAGACTTTTGTAGGCGTTGGGGAGACTATAACCAAAGCGAGTTGCTAAGGCGATCGCTTTCTCGTCAGCATCAAGCAATTCTCTGAGTTGCTTGTCCCCGTTATTCTTTTGATATAGTCGCCAGCCTGAAACGCCACACAGCGCTAAAGCCAATACTAGTAACAATCCATCCTGCACCCACAACTCACCAACAGCGCCACCTAAACCGATAGCTAATGCTGCCATTTCCCAACCATCTTTGGGAATTGTGTCATTTTGGATGCGCGCTACTTCATGCCAGAACAGCAGATTACGCTGATCCATCGCGAGAGCATCCCATTTCACCAAGTCAATTTGAATTTCTACTTGGTCTTTACCAATTTCTTCGCTACGGATCAGGGGTGGATTGACCTCAGTTGTGCCTTCAACCGTGACCCAGCTTTGCAATTCTGGCGGCAGTAAGCCTTTTAATCGCCGGAGTTCACTCATTTCCGCTTTGGCAGAGGAGGTTGCATAGGATGTCATAAAATCCAGCCCTAGAAAAATTCAGTATATAGTGAGGGTATCACTTTGGAGTATAGCTATTTCAGTGATAGATCGCCTCACTCGCTGGGAAAACTTCCCCGCTTTTTCCTAGCTTCCATGGCCTTTTCCAGGACTTCTAGCAATCCAGGAGCTTCTTCTTGAATACTCAGTAACATTCTTTCCCCAAGTTCTACATTCCCTGGATCTTGACCTGTGGCCATCACCTCTTTCAGCCGAGGTAACGCTATACCATCAACAATCTGAATTAATCCACTTAAACAACGGTGAAATTGTTTTTCTGTCAGAATTGAGTCTTCTAGAGGAAACTCGATAATGGCACGGATTTCGCCATCGGATGGATCGTACTCCCATTGCAGCATTTTGGTTTCCCAAGAAATAGCCAGCATCGTCTGGAGAATTACACTCTTGTGAGGATGATCTTGAACTCCCGCCAAAACATGAGGCGCAAATACCCGAAAAAATTTTCCCTCCTCATCCAGTTGGACAACTATCAGAAAATCTTCTAGGTTATCAGCTTCTACACCTGTGATAATACGATCTTCTTCATCATCAAAACGGTAGTCCCAACCTAGTTTGTCTAAGTAATTAGCAATCTGTTTGAGATTAGCTCCCATAAAAGCCTCATAAGGAACGGTGGAGCGGCTGTCACCAAAACTAGTTTAACCTGCTAGTGGCAGGTGCTTAAGTTGGTCTAGCTACTTCTCCTCTTTTAGAAGTATGCAATGAGTTTTTGCACAATAGTTGAGTCTGTTTGCTAATTTATCCAGATTCCATGATTAAACAAATTTTGGTCTAGAAAATGAGCATGAAGACCAGATATCTTACATTGTCGTAGCTCCACAATCAGTTTGCTTGCAAGAAGGCCAGCCGCCTAACAAGAGATATATTAATCCTTATCGAAACTGTGAAATTATCGTTAAGCTAGACAAAAGTCAATCACATAACATAAAGTTAAATAATTTATTTCCGTATTCAAAATGCTAAACAAATCATAAATTAATTAACATTATATTTTAATTTTTATGATGATAATTCTGTCTTACTACGGAAAAATATAATATCTAATCTATATTTTTTTGTGAACTATATTTTAGTAATTAATATATAAACTATAAGATTTATAAAAAAATAAGTAAAAACGTCATCTATCTCTGTATTAAAGGGAAATAGAGCATAGGTGCTGAAAAAGTTTTATATTACAAGCATCTACTTTGTTTTACACAATAATTGTAGTTAGAAATACATTTTTGGTAGTTCAGTATTCATGAAGTTTATGCGGAAATCAGCTTTAATCCTAGCGATCGCCCCCTTGATTTTTACCATCACCGCTTGTGGTGGAGACTCAGGACAAACAGCAAATATAGGCAGTAATCCAGCAGCACAAGCAACTAGAAATCGCTGGGATACTATCAAAAGCCGTGGACAGCTAATTTGCGGTGTCAGCGGTGAAGTACCAGGATTTAGCTTTGTGGGAACTGATGGTAAATATAGCGGCATAGATGTAGATGTTTGCCGCGCCATAGCAGCCGCTTTGTTTGATAACCCAAACGCAGTAGAATTTCGCAACCTCAATGCCAAAGAGCGCTTCACAGCCTTACAAACTGGGGAAATAGACGTTCTCAGCCGTAATACCACCTGGACACTTAGTCGTGATACCTCAGTAGGTCTGGAATTTGCACCAGTCGTATTTTACGACGGACAAGCCATAATGATTCGCAAAAGTAGCGGCATCAAGTCACTGGCAGATCTGAAAGATAAGGCAATTTGCGTGCAAACTGGTACTACTACCGAGCAAAACTTAGCAGACCAAATGCGGAAACGTGGTATTACTTACAAACCCGTTGTCTTTGAGGACGTTAATATCACCTTTGCTACTTATGCTGAAGGGCGTTGCGATGCTATTACAGCCGACCGTTCAGCATTGGTTTCTCGACGCACGACTCTACCAAAACCAGAAGATAACACAATTCTTGATGAAGTCATTTCTTCAGAACCACTTGCACCAGCAGTTGCTAAAGGGGATACTAAGTGGGGTGATGCTGTCAAGTGGGTGGTTTATTCACTAGTAAAAGCCGAAGAGTTAGGCATCAATTCCCAGAATTTAGGGCAGTTCACCAATAGTACTGACCCAGATGTGAAACGGTTTTTGGGAACAGAAGGCAACCTCGGTGAAGGAATTGGTTTAACAAAAGACTTTGCAGCCAGGATAGTCAAGCATGTTGGCAACTATGCTGAGATTTACGATCGCAATCTCGGTCCCAAGACAAAACTCAATCTAGCTCGCGGTCAAAATCAACTCTGGACAAAGGGCGGACTGCTGTATTCTCCACCGTTTCGGTAAAAAGATGGGAGAGATGACGAGGAGAACAACTACTAACAACTGTACAGACGCGATTAATCCCGTCTCTACTAATGACTAATTCAAAACCGCCTATATGGCGCGATCGCCGCTTTTGGCGCATTGCTGGGCAATTCATTACCGTATTTGTAACAGCAGTTATAGTAACAATGCTGTTGGGTAATCTTAAACGCAATTTGCAGCAATTAGGTATTCAGTTCGGATTTGATTTTCTCAAGCAGCAAGCATCCTTTGACATAGGTGAAACCCTTATTGCCTATAATCCAACTGATACTTACAGCTGCGCCTTGTGGGTAGGCTTAATTAACTCTTTGCGGATAGCTGTAACAGGAATTTTCTTCGCCACAGTTGTGGGCGTAAGTGCAGGAATCGCCCGTTTATCTGATAACTGGCTAGTGCGGAATATCGCTCTAGTTTACGTGGAGATTTTTCGCAATACACCTTTACTACTGCAATTGCTATTTTGGTACTTTGCTGTTTTTCTTGGTTTTCCCAAAGCAGAAAATAAAATTTCTTGGGGGTTCATTGGTTTGAGTCAAAATGGCTTAGAACTTCCTTGGTTTACCTTGTCGCCTGAATTTGCAGCTTTACTTTTGGGGTTGATTTTTTACACAGGTGCATTTATTGCAGAAATTGTTCGAGGTGGGATTCAATCAGTAGCAAAAGGACAATGGGAAGCAGCGCGATCGCTAGGTTTAAAACCAGGATTAGTGATGCGGCTAGTGATTTTTCCCCAAGCTTTGCGGGTAATAATTCCACCACTAACGAGCCAGTATTTGAATTTGACAAAAAATTCTAGTTTAGCGATCGCGATTGGCTACCCCGATATTTATTTTGTCGCCTCAACCACCTTTAATCAAACAGGGAAAGCCGTAGAAGTAATTTTGCTACTGATGCTCACCTATCTTACCCTCAGTTTAACTATCTCCGTAGTGATGAATTTGTTTAATCGCACCGTACAAATTCAAGAAAGATGAGAGAGAAGTAACTCATGACTAATTCTCAATTGTTGTGGCTGCGTAAAAATCTGTTTAGTAACTGGTACAACAGCTTATTAACAGTTATCTGCTTAGTATTCCTATTTTGGGTAGTGCGAGGAGTCATAACTTGGGCAACTACTCAAGCACAATGGGCAGTCATTCAAGTTAATTTGCGTTTATTTTTAGTTGGTAGGTTTCCCCAAACGCTATATTGGCGAGCCTGGATTGTACTGGCGATCGCTTCGACTTTAGGCGCTGTAACTGCGGGTATATTCATGACCAAGCAACAATTTACAAAGCGTGGAGTAGCTTTATTTGCTTTCATTGTCGGCTTGCTATTAGTTATTTTGCCCTTAGATTTGACATCCCGCCTTTGGTTGTTGTTGGTTGCAGTTTTGCTATTTGTCGCTTTTTGGATTGGAGGCAGCTTTTCTAAAGTAATAGCCCCTTGGCTTTCCATAGTATGGCTGTTGTCTTTCCCAATAATTTTGTGGCTAATTGGTGGTGGATTTGGTTTGCAATCTGTATCCACAAATTTATGGAACGGTTTGCTACTTACCCTACTAATGGCAGCAGTTAGTATTGTGCTTTCTTTTCCTATTGGTGTGTTGCTTGCTTTAGGACGCACAAGTAGTTTGCCTGTAGTACGTTGGTTTTGTATTCTTTACATTGAAATCATTAGAGGACTGCCGCTGATTGGAATTTTGTTCCTTGCTCAGGTAATGCTGCCCTTATTTCTGCCAACAGATTGGCGTTTAGATCGGGTAGTACGAGCGATCGCTGGACTAGTCCTATTTAGTGCTGCTTATATGGCAGAAAATGTCCGCGGCGGACTCCAAGCAATCCCACGCGGTCAAATTGAAGCCGCAAATGCACTAGGACTTAACATACCCTTAGCAGTTATATTAATTGTGCTACCACAAGCCTTGCGTGCTGTTATTCCTGCTATTGTGGGTCAGTTTATCGGCTTATTTAAAGACACCTCACTGTTATCTTTGGTAGGATTGGTGGAACTCACAGGTATTGCCCGTTCCATTTTGGCACAGCCACAGTTTCTCGGTCGCTATGCAGAAGTGTATTTATTTATTGGATTGATTTACTGGGTATTTTGTTATTCAATGTCGCTGGCTTCTCGGCAACTAGAAAGACAATTAAGTAATTAAAAATTAATTTTTTTGATTTTTTATTTATAGGTAAAATACCGTGACAGAACAGACATCAATAATTGTTGCTGAAGATGTTCATAAGTGGTATGGCAAATTCCACGTTCTCCAGGGTGTGAGTTTAACAGTAAATCGCGGAGAAGTAGTAGTTTTAATGGGGCCTTCAGGTTCGGGTAAATCAACATTTATCCGCACATTTAATGCTTTAGAAGAATACCAACAAGGAAAAATTGAAATCGATGGTATTACTCTCAGCCATGATTTGCGAAATATTGAAACAATTCGGCGAGAAGTGGGAATGGTATTTCAGCAATTCAATTTGTTTCCCCATCTGACAGTGCTGCAAAATATCACTTTGGCACCAATTTGGGTACGTCGATTCTCGAAGATGAAAGCTGAAGAATTAGCGATGCAATTGCTAGACAGAGTCGGAATTTTAGAACAGGCACAGAAATATCCAGGACAATTATCTGGTGGACAGCAACAACGGGTAGCGATCGCCCGCGCATTAGCCATGCAACCTAAAATTATGCTATTCGACGAACCCACTTCAGCCCTAGATCCAGAGATGGTAAGAGAAGTCTTAGATGTGATGCGAAATCTTGCCCGTGATGGCATGACAATGGTAGTCGTCACCCACGAAGTTGGATTCGCCCGTGAAGTGGCCGACCGAGTAGTTTTAATGGATAGCGGTTCCCTCATAGAGTCAGCCACTCCCGACACCTTTTTCACCAAACCCCAAGAAGAACGAACCCGCAAATTCCTCTCACAAATTCTCTAAAACTTCGCGTTCCTCCATTCGGGCAAGGCAGAAGGCAGAAGGTGAGTCCAGTCCCCGTCTTGGCTTTTGCCGAGATAGGGAACTGGTGAATCCGAACGAAAAGAATAAGTTTTAAGGTAAGCCTTTAAGCCGCAGCCCAATTTGGGTTTAAAACTCCCACAAAATCGTTCTCGCAGCGTCTTCAAAGAGATTTGGTGTCTAGAATTACTGGGGTTAATTGAACCTTCTGCCTCCTGTCCCCTGCCTCCTGCCTTCTTCAATCATTAAATAAATCAAAATCAGTGACAGCACCGACGCTGCTAGAAGCAACCAACTTGGCATATTTCGCCAAGATGCCTTTTGTATAACGGGGTGGACGGGGTTGCCAGTTAGCTCGTCGTCGTGCTAACTCTTCATCAGAAATATTCAACTGTAACAACCGAGAATGGGCATCAATGGTGATGGTATCACCTTCTACCACCAGAGCGATCGCACCACCAACAGCAGCTTCCGGCGCAACGTGTCCCACGACCATACCATAAGTACCACCAGAAAAGCGTCCATCAGTAATTAAACCGACCGCATCACCCAAACCAGCACCGATAATTGCCGATGTCGGCGCTAACATTTCCCGCATCCCAGGGCCACCTTTGGGGCCTTCATAACGAATCACGATCGCATCTCCAGCTTGAATCTTACCCGCCAGGATGGCATCTAAACATTCTTCCTCAGAATCAAATACCCGTGCAGGCCCAGTAATGCTAGGATTTTTCACACCAGTAATTTTAGCAACAGCGCCTTCTGTTGCCAGATTACCTTTGAGAATAGCTAGGTGTCCTTGAGCATACACGGGGTTATTCCAAGGACGAATTACATCTTGGTTAGCGGGTGGCTCGTCGGGAACATCTGCTAAGACTTCGGCGATACTTTTACCTGTAATTGTCAGACACTCACCGTGGAGTAAACCATGCACTAGTAGTATTTTCATCACTTGGGGAATACCACCAGCTTTGTGTAAGTCTGTAGCGACATATCTACCACTCGGTTTTAGATCGCACAAAACAGGCACGCGATCGCGGATAGCTTCAAAGTCATCAAGATTTAGTTCTACATCCGCAGCGCGAGCGATCGCCAGAAAATGTAATACGGCGTTAGTTGAACCACCTACAGCCATAATTACAGAAATAGCATTTTCTATGGATTTGCGGGTGATAATCTGCCTGGGTAAGATTTGTTGGCGAATTGCTTCTACTAAAACCTTGGCGGATTCGGCGGTGCTATCGGCTTTTTCTGCGTCTTCTGCTGCCATTGTGGAAGAATAGGGTAAACTCATGCCCATTGCTTCAAAGGCAGAAGACATAGTGTTGGCGGTGTACATCCCACCACAAGAACCCGTACCAGGACAAGCCCGACGTTCTACTTCCATTAGTTCGGTGTTGTCTATTTTGCCAGCGCTGTATTGTCCGACGGCTTCAAAGGAACTAACTACGGTTAAGTCCCGACCGTTGTAGTGCCCGGGTTTAATTGTGCCACCGTAAACAAAGATCGCTGGAATATTCATCCGCGCTATTGCAATCATCGCTCCTGGCATGTTTTTATCACAGCCGCCAATAGCTATTACTCCATCCATGCTTTGCCCGTTGCAAACGGTTTCGATGGAGTCGGCGATGACTTCCCGCGATACTAAGGAATATTTCATCCCTTCCGTTCCCATTGAAATACCGTCACTGATGGTAATTGTGCCAAACATTTGCGGCATTGCTCCGGCTTGTTTAATACTAGCTTCGGCTGTTTTTGCTAGTTGATTGATTCCCATGTTGCAGGGGGTGATGGTGCTGTAGGCGTTGGCTACGCCGACGATGGCTTTGTTAAAGTCTTCATCTTGAAATCCTACTGCCCGCAGCATTGCTCGATTTGGCGATCGCTGCACTCCTTGTGTGACCGCCTGGCTTCTCATATTCTCTGACATCTTTGTTTCCTTCCATGCCTTGTACGAGTATCATAAGTAGACTTATTTAAGATGTCCAATATATATTTATGCAAAATTAAGACTTATAAAATATCAAAAATATGGAACTACGACACTTACGCTACTTTATCGCTGTAGCTGAAGAACTGCACTTCAGTAAAGCTGCCGAAAGATTGCACATTGCTCAACCTCCCTTAAGCCAGCAAATTCAGCAGTTAGAGGCGGAACTGGGAGTAGAACTATTTCACCGCAAAACCAAGCGACAGGTACAGCTAACGCAAGCTGGGCAAGTATTTTTGCAGGAAACTTATCAGCTATTGGCTCATCTGGAAAAAGCAATTGAGTTAACTCAAAGAATGGGAAGGGGTGAGAAAGGACAACTGCGAGTGGGGTTTACCAGTTTAGTCACTTACAATTTGCTGCCTCAAATTTTGCGAAAATTTCGAGAAAAGTACCCAGAAGTAGAGTTGGTATTACAAGAGTTAACGACAACTCAGCAAGAGCAAGCACTACAAAATCGCCACATCCATGTAGGCTTTGCCCATCCACCTTTGGAAGACAACACACTCAATCAAGAATGCATTCAGCAAGAACCCCTAGTTGTCGCTTTACCGGAAACTCATCCCTTAACCCAACAAGAACGCATACCAATGCGATCGCTTGCTGACGAATTTTTTATTATGTTTCCCCGCCATTTAGGACCAGGACTTTACGACCAAATCGTGAGTCTGTGCCAGCAAGGAAATTTCAGCCCTAAAATAACTCAAGAAGCAATCCAAATGCAGACAATTATCGGGTTAGTGTCAGCGGGAATGGGAATTGCGATCGTACCTTCTTCTTTGCAAAATCTTCAGCGTTCTGGTGTAATTTACCGCCCAATTGAAGAGAAAACACCATTAATAGAAACGACTATAGTATGGCAAGAAGAAGAGATAACGCCTGTTTTATCAGAATTTTTGCAACTAGTGAAAAGTTTTTCTGTTTAAGGAAATGCAACTATTCTAAAAACAGACATGGATTTTTTAAATGCTAAGAACAAATCTAAATAATTAATTTAAATACAAAATACTGAAATCGTATTTTATCAATCAGGGATAATAAATTAATTTTTCTATTTAAAATATTCATTTTATTTTTATTAAGATATGTCAAATTATACACAAATACAAATGATATTATATAAAAACTTTTTAATCTCGAATTTTTACTATAAGTAAATTTTTAATTTATACAATTAAACTTATGTCTAAATTGTAAAATATCTACTAAATAATACTTAAGTAAGCAATATCAAATTTTACTGAATCTTCAATAACAAACCACTGACATAGAAATCCTTTGAAGACAAAATTAAATGATGGGTGCTTCAAAAGACAAAAAGATAATTTTTTGAAGAAAAAGACTTTCATCGTCCATCAAATCCAGAAAACTCTGACTAATTTGTTATGCGGATTTTAATTTACTCTTACAACTACTATCCAGAACCAATTGGTATCGCCCCACTGATGACAGAATTAGCAGAGGGACTGGTCAAACGTGGCCATGAAGTACGTGTAGTCACTGCTATGCCGAACTATCCCGAACGCCAAATTTACGAAGGCTATCGGGGCAAGTTATATTTCACCGAATATAAAAATGGTGTTCAAATCCAACGCAGTTATGTTTGGATTCGCCCACAACCTAATCTGTTAGATAGAGTCTTGCTAGACGCTAGCTTCGTTGTTACTAGTTTTTTGCCTGCTCTCGCTGGCTGGCGGCCAGATGTGATTCTCTCAACTTCGCCATCACTACCTGTTTGTGTACCAGCTGCTCTTTTAGGGTGGCTGCGTGACTGCCCTGTAGTATTAAATCTTCAAGATATATTACCAGAAGCAGCTGTCCATGTTGGACTACTGAAAAATAAATTGCTCATCAAAGTATTTGCTGGATTAGAAAAATTTGCTTACCGTACCGCCTCTAAAATTAGCGTCATTGCCGATGGTTTTGTAGAAAACTTACTATCTAAGGGCATAGAATCGAGCAAAATTGAGCAAATTCCTAACTGGGTTGATGTTAATTTCATTCGTCCTTTGTCCAAAGAAAATAACCCTTTCCGTGTGGCACATAACCTAAATAGCAAATTTGTAGTGCAGTATTCTGGAAACATTGCACTGACCCAAGGTTTAGAAACTGTCGTCAAAGCTGCTTCTGTATTGCGTCATATCCCAGAGATTGCCTTTGTGATTGTTGGAGAAGCGAAAGGTTTGCAGCGATTACAACAGTATTGTCTAGACTGCGGAGCCGATAACGTTTTGCTATTGCCGTTTCAACCCCGCGAACATTTACCACAGATGCTAGCAGCTGCCGATGTTGGTTTGGTGGTGCAAAAGAAAAATGTGATCTCATTCAATATGCCATCAAAAATTCAAGTACTACTTGCTAGTGGTCGGGCTTTAGTCGCATCTGTCCCCGAAAATGGTACAGCAGCAAGAGCAATTAGACAAAGTGGCGGTGGAGTTATTGTTCCTCCAGAAGACCACGAAGCTTTAGCAATGGCAATTTTGGAACTATACAAACACCCGGAAAAAGTCAAAACTCTGGGTTATAACAGTCGTCAATACGCCGTTGAACAATATGCTTTTGAACATGCTTTAAATCATTATGAAAATTTACTTTACTCAGTAACCGCAGATAGTCAAGCAATTGAGTCAAAAGTAGTTTCAAAACAGGAAGTATAAACCTAATCAGAATGTTCTCCTGTTATGGTGTCATAGCTAACTTAAACTGAAAATAATAATTGCTGTGGTTTCTACGCCACTTGATGCCAGTCGCTTCACGTCGGAAAACCCTTTCGGCAGTTCCTCATGGGGGAAATCCCCATGAGGAACTGCCTCACCATAGTGCTGGCTCGTTTATGTTGGGAACCCATCCACAGTAGTGGTTCTTGATACATCACTGGCGTTGAAAATACTACAGCGGTTACTTTTAGATAAAAGCCCTAATGGGACTTAGACATTTTTGAGGCAGAAATAAGTCTCAAACCCATACAGGGCAAAGAAAACACACCAAAGACTCAAAAATGCTTGAAACCTAGATATATCAAGAAACTAGGCTGAACGATGTCAAAGTCTGTCTGTATATAGATTTGAGTGTTTTTTCTGGCTACTTTTTGTCTAAGTCCCACTAAGACCCTACCCTGCGATTTCTGTAGCAGTAAGGGTAACGCTCTTTCTTTACAAGACGCTACGCGCAGCTTGCTTCGACCTAGGAGTACCTTGCTAACACCAGTCACCTGGGTCATAAACCCTCACATAGTGCTTGAATCACCGCACTGCACTGGCTTTTCAAGACTGGACTGCCTTACCAAGAGTATAGACTACCCCATGTTGTACTATGCCTAAGAAATATTGTGACTTCCCTTCAATGTCCGCAATGGAACTTTATTTCACATCGCTTTTAATCAAAAACTATTGCTAATTCTTGCCAATCACACTTTAGGTAGACTATGCAGAAGTCTGCTATGCTATATACTAAATGATAAATTTAACTTTTAGCAAAATTCCTAAAGTATGGGATGCAGTAATATACCCAAATCCTGAGCTTTTCAACTTTAGGAACAGTCTAAAGAAACATTTTACTGTTTGGCTAGTCTGCGATCGCTCATGAAAATTTTTGGATTGAAGCCATCAATCGATTCATATCAACGTAATAGCCAACTGCAATTCGTTCTGATTGATATTGCAATCCAAAATAGCCAATTGTCTAACCAATCCCATAGATACCTGTTTTTTTGTTAGTATTCAAAAAAACCCATGCATACAGTTGCCATTCAATAGTTGTTTGTAAGTAACTGTAAAAATTGTAACAAAAGGGATAAAGCACCTGAGGTTGAATGTCTGATTTTTTCCAAGGAAATTTCCCATTAAAATCCGTCTCAGTGACAAAGAGTGCGCTCAGAAGCCCAGAGGCTGAAAATGAGGTGAGTGGAAATTTAGCTGTAACCATAGCCGAAGCTGCATCAGACCGTAAGGCGGGCGATATTTTAGTGCTTAAGGTGGCCGATGTATCTTACCTAGCAGATTACTTTGTGATGATGACTGGCTATTCCAGAGTACAAGTCAGGGCGATCGCTGAAGCAATTGAAGCACAAGTAGAAAGTGAGTGGCAACGCCGTCCTTTGCGGACAGAAGGAAAAGCCGAAGGGAGTTGGGTGCTACAAGACTACGGCGAAGTTATAGTTCACATCATGATGCCAAAGGAACGGGAGTTTTATAATTTAGAAGCATTCTGGGTTCATGCAGAACGCATTCCCCTTCCAAAATCTGATGATGGTGGGAGTAAGCCAACATGATTAGGTCTTCGGTTTCCAATTGCCCAGTTCCCACAGACCAACAACCACTCAATGAGTACGAAGAGTTAAAAACCTCCTGGCTGTTTCGTGATTGCACCTTAAATTGGCGGCAGTACATCACGAAAATGCTTTGGATTTGGGGTTTATCGTGGCTAGTGGCAGGTCCTGTGGCAGCAGCCAGTTTTCCCGCACACAAAAATATTGCCCATTTTATCCTCTGTGGTGCAGCAGGAGCGAGTATAGGGGTAGTCCTAACCTTAGTACGATTGTATTTAGGCTGGCAGTATGTGCGCGATCGCCTGTATAGTATGACTGTATTTTACGAAGAGTCAGGCTGGTACGACGGTCAAACCTGGACAAAGCCTCAAGAAGTGCTAACCCGCGATCGCTTGATTGTCGCATACGATATCAAACCAATTCTCCGACGACTACAATTTACCTTTGCTGGCTTGGCTGGATTGTTGCTTATTGGTACTATGGTTTGGCATTTGTTTTAAATAGTCATTAGTCAGTTGTCAGTTGTTTGTACTACTGACAACTGACAACTCATAAAAAAGGTAATAAATTTTAACCCATGGCAATGGGAAAACGAACTCAAGCCACAGCACTGGAAGTCCGGTTGCTGCGAGAAGGTGTTATTGAATCGAGACATATAGTCCAGGCTGTTGTATGCGATGAGCGGGGACGGGTTCTGACTGTTGCCGGAAACTCTGAAACTGCTACATTTGTCCGTTCAGCACTCAAACCATTCCAGGCACTCGCAGTCACGGCTACAGGCACACTGGAACGCTATGACCTAAGCGATCGCGACTTAGCAATTATCACAAGTTCCCATAAGGGAACAATCGAGCAGGTACGACAAGTATTTAATATCCTTTGGCGGGCCGATCTCGACCCGACTATACTCCAATGCCCAATTCCTCAGGGTAAGCGAAGTCCTCTAGAATACAATTGTTCTGGTAAACATGCAGGAATGTTAGCTGTTTGTCAACAGCGACATTGGCCCTTGAATAACTACTTGGATCGCAAGCACCCAGTACAGCAGTTAATTTTAGGCAAAGTAGCCGAGTTGCTACGAATGCCAGCAGAAGAATTTATCAGCGCTCATGACGACTGCGGCGCACCAACTTATCTCATGCAACTCGGCCAAATGGCGTCTTTGTATGCACTGCTAGCCTCTAGTAGCAACTTGGATATGGAACGTATTGTCCGTGCCATGACTCATCACCCAGCGATGGTAGCAGGAGATGGGGAATTTGATACAGAACTGATGCGTTTAACTCCAGGGGAACTGGTAAGTAAAGCTGGTGCTGAAGGAGTACAGTGCATTGGCAGACTTGGTGAAGGCATGGGATTAGCAATTAAAGTCCTGGATGGGGCAAAACGGGCCAAATATGCCGTTGCTATCCATTTACTTCAGCAGATGGGTTGGGTTAGTCCTAGCGTGGCAGAAAGCTTGGCAGAAAAGTTTATGACTTTGGGTAAATACAAGCGTCTAGAAGTGGTTGGAGAATTATCGCTGTTATAGTTGCCAAACTTCTAAGTTTGAGTTATACTTGAAAAGTCAATAAGCGACGCGGGATAGAGCAGCCTGGTAGCTCGTCGGGCTCATAACCCGAAGGTCAGTGGTTCAAATCCACTTCCCGCCACCAAGTAGAAGATAAGAGAAACCCCTGCAATCTGTAAAGGTTGCGGGGTTTTGTTTTATTTTTGATCTATTCTGGAGTAGAAACCTTCCAAAAAGCGCGGAGAATCATGGTTGTGAAGTTGCAGCGACCGATTTTAGTGGGAGGATTGGGACTATCCTTTTCCCTATGGATATTACAAAGTTGGCATCATTCAATAGTGCAGCTGAGTGAGTTCGGTTTATTGAGTGCCTTAGCTGTTGGTGGTGGTTTGTGGTTATTCCAGCAAAATCGCCCGAAAGGCAGTTTAGAGAAGCTAGATGGTATGCCTGTAGATCGGGCAACAGTGGAAAGTGCGATCGCCAAAGCTGAAATCGTTATTAACCAAATAGCACAAGAGGCAGAAAACCATATAGCTTTAGAGGCACTACAAGAAAAAGTTGCCCAGTTGGTTTTAGAGTTAGACAGGCAAGAAATTAAACTGGCTGTTACTGGCGGTAAATCCGTAGGTAAAAGCACTTTAATTCGAGTGCTAGAGTCTAGCTGGCAGCAAGAAATACAGCAAAAAGTTAACTTCTGTGAAACAGCACCTTTATTTAGAGAAGTAGGCGAGCGATCGCATACAGTTGCTTTAGCCGAAGTAAATCAAGCTGATTTTGTTCTGTTTCTGACAAATGGTGATTTGACAGATTCAGAATTTCAAGTTTTACAGCAGCTAAAGGCAGCGAATCAGCCGACAATCTTGGTTTTCAACAAACAAGACCAGTATTTAGCAGATGAACGTGCTAACGTATTGCTGTCGTTAAAACAGCGGATGCAAAACAATGTAGTTGCGACTGCTGTGTCTCCCGTTCCTATCAAAGTGCGGAAACATGAGGCTGATGGTTCTGTGCAAGAGTGGATGGAACAACCAGCACCAGACATCCAGCAATTAACGCAGCAGTTGAGTGAAGTCTTGCTACAGCAGGGACAACAGCTGGTGTGGGCAACTACTTTGAGGAAAGCTAGGTTGCTGAAAGCTGAGGCGAAAAATCTACTGAATGGAACCAGACGCGATCGCGCCACCCCCGTTATCGAACAATATCAGTGGATAGCTGCGGCTGCTGCCTTTGCAAACCCAGTACCAGCGCTTGATATCCTAGCAACTGCGGCGATTAACGCTCAGATGGTAATAGATTTAGGTAATATCTATCAGCAGAAATTTTCCCTAGAACAGGCGCAAACAGTAGCTGGGACAATGGGAAGTTTAATGCTGAAACTGGGTTTAGTAGAACTTTCTACAAAAGCTGTTAGCATTGTCCTCAAAAGTAATGCCATCACCTTTGTAGCTGGTGGCGTTGTGCAGGGCGTGAGTGCGGCTTATCTCACCAGAGTAGCAGGGTTAAGTTTAGTTGAGTATTTTGAACAGCAGGAAATAGCGATCGATTCTGGCACTAATTTGAATTTGGACAAGTTGCGGCAAACTTTGCAAAAGGTTTTTCAGCAAAATCAGCAGATTGCTTTTTTGCAAGGTTTTGTTAAGCAAAGTGTGAAGCGTTTATTACCGGAAGCACAGCAGGTTGAACTTGTTGGTGTTGAAAAGGCGGTTGGATGATCTCGCGCAAAGGCGCTAAGTATTTTCTAGCGTCTTTGCTTCTTGAAATTAAGCTTAATTAGAAATTGCTCGTCTAGTTAATAGGGTGGTAGCACTCAGAATTGAAAGGATGATAATTTACTTCAAATAAGTGATTGTTATAACGTTTAATTATGACAAGATTTTTAAAAGAGTAGCGATATTCCGAACTGTATCTTCCAGGTATATGAATGCAATCACAGTCATCATATCCTTTTCCAAAGTCTTGAGATGATAAAGGTGAATTACAATAGAGTATGCCTTGAAAGTCTGTTCTCAAACCTACCTGTAGCTTTATGATTATGCAGTAACAATCATTAAATGTATGGAGTGCCTCAACAAAACCCAGCACATCAATGCGTGATAGATAATAAGGTAATTCAAATCCATCAGCAGTATCTAAAGGCAAATTCTGCGTTTTGATCCAATCAAGGATTTTTGGAGCTTTTTTGATTGCCAAATATCTTCTATAACTATACCAAGCTTTTTTGAATAAATCGCTTAGAATGATTACTAACCACAGTGGAATAATTAATAAAAAAATTAAAATTCTAGTTAAAAAATGTTTCATATTAAAATATAGTTACTATTAAGTAATTAGTATATATGAAAAATAATTAATGGCTAGCGATCGCCCTTGTATTTTCTCCTTTTTTGCTGGTTCTGGTTTCCTTGATTTAGGTTTTGAAACTAGTGGTTTTAACATTGTTTATGTCAATGAAATTTTTTCCCCATTCATGTCAGCGAATCGCTATTCGCGAGAGGTTCTCAACTTACCATTGCCAGAATACGGATATCATGACGGGGAAGCAGCAGACATAACCAAACTTACCGAAGGATTACAAGCACAACGCCTCTGGGAGTTAGTACAAGACTGCCGCAAATCTCATAATATTTTGGGCTTTATTGGCGGGCCTCCTTGTCCTGATTTTTCTATTGGTGGAAAAAATAGAGGACACTTGGGAGAAAATGGTAAACTTTCCGCTGCTTACATAGAATTAATTTGTCGCAATCTTCCAGATTTCTTTTTATTCGAGAATGTTAAGGGTTTGTGGAGAACTACAAAACACCGTTTATTTTTTGAATCGCTTAAACAGAAATTACAGCAAGCAGGATATATATTAACAGAACGGTTAATTAATGCGATTGAATATGGTGTCCCTCAAAATAGAGAAAGAATTATTCTTGTTGGTTTCCGAAATAAACTTATTAAGGATATGGGCATAAAAATTGGTAGTGAAAATTTACTACCAGAAAAAGCTTTTTCTTGGAAAAATAAAATTTTATATCCTCAAGAAAAAGTTTTTGCTTATCCTTGGCATAAGTGCGAACCATTTAGAAAAGATTCCATACTGCCTTGTCCAGATGGTATCCCGCAAGAACTAACAGTTGAATATTGGTTTAGAAAAAATGATGTACTAAATCATCCTAACGCTAAACATTATTTTCAACCAAGGGCAGGTATCATAAAATTCGCTGCTATTGATGAAGGAGATGATTCTAAAAAATCCTTCAAACGTTTGCATCGGTGGCGTTATTCTCCAACAGCTTGCTATGGAAATAATGAAGTACATTTACATCCCTATAAAGTTCGCCGAATTTCTGTGGCGGAAGCTTTAGCCATACAGTCTCTGCCTAAATATTTTGTCTTACCAGAAAATATGTCACTCACCAATATGTTTAAAACTATTGGTAACGGTGTGCCCTACTTGGCATCAAAGGCGTTAGCTCAAACTATTCTTGACTTTGTAGCAAGCAGCGTGAAAAATACCGCTGAGCTTCCTAAACTTACCAGTACTGATGTAAATATAAATACCAAAATATGTCCGGAATACCTGCAAAGCTGGCTTGTAAGACCAAGTTAGCAGCTTGTTTTCAAGATAAACTCGTAATAAATATGCTTTAAGTGGTTTAATATATATATAAGAAATGTCTTAATTTTTTATAAAGATTAATAATCAATTACTGGTAAAAGAAACGATGGCAGCAGACTATCCAGACATTGATATTGCGCCATTCATAGATCACGCCTTATTAACGCCAACGGCTACTCCAGAGCAGGTTGAGCAATGGTGTGAAGAAGCAGACAAATATCATTTTGCGGCGGTTTGTCTATATCCCGCCTATGTAAAGCAAGCAGCAGAACTCCTCCACGGTAAGAATCCAAAAGTCTGTACGGTCATTGGTTTTCCTACTGGGGCAACTACTTCAGCAGTCAAGCTATATGAGGCTCAAGAAGCAGTGGAAAATGGAGCTACTGAGTTGGATGTGGTTATCA
Organism: Nostoc minutum NIES-26; assembly: GCA_003326215.1. GTDB lineage: Bacteria > Cyanobacteriota > Cyanobacteriia > Cyanobacteriales > Nostocaceae > Dendronalium > Dendronalium minutum. Next base: position 40,996 of record LXQD01000109.1, read on the forward strand.
ATTTAGGCTTGTTAAAAGTTGGTAAAACCGAGCAAGTTCATCAGGAGATTGCTGCAATTTGTGAAGAAACTGGGCAAACTGTCAAGGTGATTTTAGAAACCAACTTGCTGACAGATGCAGAGAAAAAAATAGCAGCAGAAATATCCATGGATGCAGGGGCAGCATTCTTAAAAACCAGTACAGGTTGGAATGGTGGTGCTACCGTGGCGGATGTGCGGCTCTTGAAAGAAGTAGCGCGAGAACGGGTAGGGATTAAAGCATCGGGGGGTATTCGCACTCTTAATCAAGCCTTAGATTTAATCCTGGCGGGTGCTACTAGATTGGGCACGTCTCGCAGTATCGATCTAATCCGCCAGCGCGATAACCTGGAAAAGGGTGAATAGTCATTTGTCAGTTGTCAGTTTGGTCTTGGGGGTTTCCACCCCACTTGCTACCCTGCGGGAAGCCGCGCAGAGCGTTAGCGACGTATTCCTAAGTCGAAGCAAGCTACACGTAGCGTCTCCGTCAGGAGAAGGAGCTTCACCCAAAGGTCAGTTATTTGTGCCTGGCTACTGACTACTAACCACCGACAACATAGCTAATGACTGATGACTAACGGCTGATGACTAATGAGTAGAACCTATAAAGCAACTGGAATTAATCTCAAAACTCAAGCGCTGGGAGAATCGGACAGAATAGTGACAATTTTGACAAGAGAATTCGGTTTGATTCGAGCAGTTGCGCCGGGGTCACGCAAGCACAACTCCAGCTTAGGCGGTAGAAGTGGGATGTTTGTAGTCAATGAACTGTTGATTGCTAAAGGGCGATCGCTCGATAAAATTACTCAAGCACAAACACTCAAAACTTATCCAGGTCTAGCTAAAGATTTGGGAAAACTGTCTGCCAGTCAGTATTTAGCAGAAATAGTACTGTGTCAGGCTTTAAGCGAACAACCCCAAGAAGAACTATATGAGTTACTTAACGAACATCTCCATCGTTTAGAGGTATTGCCTAAGACAGAGACATTTAGTATTTACGCATACCTAGCTCATGCAGTGTTTCACCTTTTAGCATTGGCAGGACTGACACCCCAGGTGCAAGTCTGTTGCCTGACTCAACAACCCCTACGGCCAGATGTTACAGATGCCAACTGGCAGGTAGGATTTAGTATCCCTGCGGGTGGTACGGTTTCTTTAGATGCTTGGGAACGCTTGCGAACAGAGGGGAAAATTGGAAGAGACAGGGAGAATTCAAAACCCATCCCATCAGCCAATCGCCCCATCGACCAATCACCCCAAACATCTAGTTACCAAACAGTTGCCCATAGGCAAGAAATACCAGCGATTTCTAGCCGCCTAAGTGCTACAGAACTGGCTATGTTCCAACAGCTGTCACAACCAGAGATAATGCAAATTAATCCAGCCCAAGATTTTGGCTGGTTATCTGTTGAGCAGATTTTGCGCCAGTATGCTCAGTATCATTTAGGTCGTCCTATTCGCTCCGCTACCTTGATCGACTCTTATTTTGCTGCCAACCATGATGCAACCGTCTGATTTGGATACAAAAATCCTACCTTTGTCACCAAGCTACGCCAAAAAACAGAATCGGGCATCAGCACCGACAGTCCCAAATCACCTAAGTGCTGTTCCCAAATCTACACCCAGTCAGCTCAATGGTCATGAAATGTCCCCACAAGACGTTTCGACAAATAATAAACATTGGACATCGGAAATCCCAAAAAGCGATATTCCCAAGGAATGTGAAAAACAATCCGATGACCACCTAACCACCGCTGAGGCAGATAGCAATGGGAAGAGTTTGCCAGTAGCTACTACCCCGAAAAAAGAACCGTCGAAATTAGATGTATCTAGTTCCAGTAAGGAAACAACATCGGGAAATGTACAACAACAAGGATTTTTACCTGTATTAAAAAATCCTAATTTCTTAGCTCTTTGGGGTGGTCAAGTTTTTTGCCAACTGGCAGATAAAGTGTATTTGGTGCTAATGATTGCCTTAATTAACAGTCAGTTTCAGACGGGTAATCAAAGCATTAGTGGTTGGGTATCAGCATTGATGATGGCTTTCACCATTCCAGCTGTACTGTTCGGTTCTGTGGCTGGTGTGTTTGTAGATCGCTGGTCAAAAAAAGCTGTACTGGTGGCATCGAATGCTTGGCGCGGCATCCTAGTTTTAGCAATTCCCTTTTTGTTGTGGTTGACTCATGATTGGAAACCCATAGGATTGTTACCAGTGGGTTTTGCGATCATTTTGGGCGTAACTTTTTTGGTTTCCACGCTGACGCAGTTTTTTGCACCGGCAGAACAGGCTGCAATTCCTTTAGTGGTGGAAGAACAGCACTTACTTTCGGCTAACTCCCTGTACACGACAACGATGATGGCATCGGTGATTGTAGGGTTTGCTGTTGGCGAACCTTTGTTAGCGATCGCTGATGGAATTTGGTTGCAACTTGGTGGTAATAATGGGTTGGGCAAAGAAATTTTAGTGGGTGGCAGTTATGCGATCGCTAGCATCATTTTGTTACTCTTGGTGACTAACGAAAAGCCCCATGACGAAAAAACAGAATTCCCTCACGTTTTCTCTGACTTGCGCGATGGTTTCGGCTACCTCAAAGCAAATCCTCATATCCGCAATGCTTTACTACAACTGATTATCTTGTTTTCTGTCTTTGCGGCATTAACTGTTCTAGCTGTTCGCATGGCAGAAATAATTCCTAACTTAAAAGCTTCCCAATTTGGCTTTTTATTAGCATCTGGTGGTGTTGGCATCGCTGCTGGAGCAACAATTCTCGGTCAGTTCGGTCAGCGCTTCTCCTATACGCAACTCAGCTTGTGCGGTTGTGTAGGTATGGCAGTATCTTTGATTGGTCTTTCTATCTTTACTACACAGCTATGGATAATCCTACTGTTGGTAGCGCTGTTGGGTGTCTTTGGGGCGCTAGTGGGTATCCCCATGCAGACAGCAATCCAAACGGAAACCCCACCAGAAATGCGGGGTAAGGTCTTTGGTTTGCAAAACAATGTAATTAATATTGCTCTTTCTTTGCCCCTAGCATTGGCAGGTGTCGCAGAAACCTTTGTGGGATTACAAGCAGTGTTTTTAGGATTAGCTGCGATCGTTTTTTCAGGAGCAATCTTAACTTGGTATAACTCCCGTGAGTAGTAGCACAAAAGTTATTATTCGCTACCTTGACATCATTACTCACTTAATTAAAGTTTTTACTTTCGTGGTAAACTGATGCCAGCAAAAATATATCGCAAACTTGCTAGTTATACTTTGATATTAACTAGAGAAAGTTTTTATCAATGTATAGGCATAACCTAGTTATTAGCTAGGCTAGATTAGCCATAAATGCGTTGATTTCATCAACGCAAAATTTTGCTAATTGATTAGTATTGGGTGGAATTTTATGGTAAACAAAAAGCCAGGAAGTGCAACAGGATAAAAGACGAAAAATCAAAGAGACGAAACTGTATGAATAAAATTTGCTTTTCTCATAGCTAATAAAGAATGCGTATAGCCTGGATTGGAAAAAAATCACCCTTTTGTGGCAACGTCACCTACAGTCGGGAAATTACAAATGCCTTGCTAGACCGGGGACACCAAGTTAGCTTTCTTCACTTTGCTCAAGAAGAATCTGAACCTGATAACTGGCCAAATTGTCAAGAAGTTCCCCTACCTTTTATTTATAAATCTCAAGTCTACACAATTCCCACTTTCAAAGCGACCAAAGTCTTAACCCAATCGTTGCGCCGCATTAAACCAGATGTAGTCCATGCATCCTTAACCCTTTCTCCTCTCGACTTTGTTCTACCAGAAATTTGTGAAGAACTAAATTTGCCTTTAATTGCCACTTTCCACACACCATTTGCAGGTAAAGGGGCAAAACTAATCTCAGGAACACAACTTTTGGCTTATCAACTCTACGCACCTTTTTTGGGTAACTACGATCGCGTAATTGTATTTTCCCAAATTCAAAGAGAATTGTTGGCACGCATGGGTGTAAAAGAAGAAAATATAGCTGTGATTCCCAATGGCGTAGATACTACCAAATACTCTCCTGGACTTTCTACAGTCAAAGCAGAATTCAAAGCCGAACGCTTGTTTGTCTACCAAGGTCGAATAGCCCCAGAAAAAAACATCGAACCCCTCCTTCGTGCTTGGAAACAGTCGGAGATGGGAGTTGACAGTAAGCTGCTGATTGTCGGTGACGGGCCGTTGAAGCCATCTTTAGAGCAATTTTATGGTTGGGAAGAAGGCGTTACTTGGTTAGGATTTGTTGCTGATGAAAATCGACGTATCGAAATTTTGCGGGGTGCAGATGTATTTGTTTTACCTTCATTAGTAGAAGGTCTATCCCTGTCTCTGTTGGAGGCAATGGCGTGTGGAATAGCTTGTTTAGCAACTGACGTGGGTGCAGACGGGGAAGTATTAGAAAAAGGCGCAGGCGTAGTTCTGAATACAAAGACAGTGCGATCGCAGTTAAGAACTCTTTTGCCATTATTCCAAGACCATCCAGAATTAACAACTCTGTTGGGGCAAAAAGCGAGAAAGCGCGTACTAGACCGTTATACCCTGAGCAAGAATATTACTCACTTAGAACAACTGTATAGTGAAGTTTTAGCACAGCGACAACCCGTACCATTGAGTTGGGGAGCATAGGAAACTGAAGCCCAGATTCAATCTGAGTAAGGGCGCAATGCATTGCACCCTTACTCAGATTGGTGAGTTTACTTTACAAGCTTTCTTCGCTTCGGACTTGAAAATGCTCCTTCGATAAGTATCTATATATAGATAAATCTCAGTTGGCATTTTCATGCTTGGTAGTGTCCGAAATTCATCTGGACTGCCTTCTTGCACCAAAAGCTAATCTTCCAGTGATTTAGCTGGTACTTCAATTGCTGTTATATCAATTGTGCCATCTGGTGTGAAGCGCTGAAAATGACCTTTTTGTACTAAAATGCGCTCTCCGCAATTAGGACATTGCAACTGACTGTTATTTAAACCTGTAAATTCATATCGGCAGACAGGACATTGATCGCTAACCAAGTTACGTTGCAGCCACCAGCGGAACCCGAAAAATGCGATCGCAGGTGCTAACAGCAGCAATGCAAAAATAATTAACAGTGAATTTACCAACCAGCCCAAGCCTAGTGATGCTAGCAACCAAAAAACTGCTAACAGAGTGAGCCAAGGGCGAAGATTCTCAAGGTTTAATTGCAAAGATTTAAGGCTCATTTTTTAAATATAGTCTTGCTCTCCCTCTAGGATAGCGATTTTAGGGAGTAGTCAATAGTCTATGGTCAATAGTTAACAGTGAAAAATTTTTGGACTATAAACTCTTGACTAAAGACAAAAGCTGCTGTTGAAAGGCCTCCATCCCAAAATTGGCGATCGCTTGCTCTCGCAGCCACTGCCCATCACAACGTTGGTCATCACCTTTAAGAATTTTTATACAAGCTGCTGCTACAACTTCAGGATTGCGGTGCGGCACTCGCCATCCCAGCTTACCATCCTGCAAAGGATCGGCCGATCCATCATCGTCACCAGATAGTACTGGCACCCCACAAGCCATTGCTTCTAAATAAACAATGCCAAAACCTTCTTGAGAAGGCATGATATAGGCATCAGCAAGGTGGTAGTGTGCTATCAATTCTTCTGTAGTTACGAAACCAGCAAACACAACGCGATCGCTCACACCTAAATCTTTTGCTAACTGAGCTAATCGCGGTTGGTCATCGCCACGGCCAATTACCAAGTATTTTACCTCTGGGAAAACTTGAGCTATTTGGGGTAGTGCCCGAATAGTCACATCCACACCTTTATAGATATCCCCTGACCATAGTCGCGCTACGGTCATTAGCACCTTAGCATCTGTTAAATTATACTTTTTGACTAACTCTGGCAGCTTAGACCCTGGAGTGAATTTATCTCCATCAATCGCACAAGCAAGCATTTTAACTTTGTTGGGGTCTAGATTATTGGCAGCACAAGCGCGATCGCGGCTGTAGCGACTAATTGTCCAAATTCCTGCTGCTGATGCTAAAGCGTGGCGTTCTTGATGTTTGAGTGGTTTCCAAACTTCCTTACCATAAGTTAATACAGTGTACGGTATTCCCAGAGGCTGGCAAAGGGTTTGTATTAATACTGCTAAGTTGATGTGGCCGCAGAAAACATGTTGGGGGCGTTTTTGCAAGAGATACTTAAGTAGAGATCCTGCCATTTTGACCTTTCCCAACTGAGGAGACTGATTTTGAAAGTAATGAAATTTTAAACTCTCAGACTCGAAAGGATTTGAACACTCAGAACTATCTCTCAGCAAAAAGACTTCAGCCTTATAGACTCCGCTTAACCCTAAATATGCGCGAAAAATATCCTTGACATAGGATTGAATACCACCTTCACGTGCAAAAATCTCTAGGAATACGAACACATGGTTGGCTTTTTTATTCAAATTAGCACTTGAATTTAGAGTTTCTCCCACTGCACCAATTAGCATTTATGTTTTTTATACTCCCAGAGAGGATGCATCGACGGGTGCGGCCATACCATTTTGCAACCGCTCCATATCTGTTTTTACCATTTTCTCTAAAAGTTCCTCAAAGCTGACTTGAGGTTCCCAACCCAGATTCTTTTTAGCTTTACTTGGGTTGGCGACCAATTGAAAATGTTCGTCCGATCTGAGAAATTTAGTATTAATTACTATATATTTTTGCCAGTCCAATCCCACACACTCGAAAGCTGTAGAAACTAATTCCTTAACACTACGTAGTTTACCTGTACCAATTGCATATTCTTCTGGCTCATCAACTTGCAGCATTCGCCACATAGCTTCAACATAATCACCAGCAAAACCCCAATCTCGTTTAGCATCTAAATTGCCCATTTCTAAAGTGTCAGTGAAACCCAATTTAATGGCTGCGGCAGCTAAAGAAACTTTGCGGGTGACAAACTGAGGCGATCGTAAAGGAGACTCATGATTAAATAGAATTCCACTACAGGCAAATAGGCCATAGCGCTGTCGGTGATGCACCATTGTCCAATGGGCATGTAGCTTGGCTGCTGCGTAAGGATTTTTGGGACGAAAGGGGGTTTCCTCATCTTGAGGCGAACAGGACACATCCCCAAACATTTCAGAACTGCTGGCTTGATAAAAGCGTGTAGACAAACCAGTCTGCCGTACTGCCTCCAATAACCGAGTAGCAGTGCCGGTGATTAAATCTAAAGTTCCCAAGGGGTCTTTCCAGGAATCAGGTACAAAACTGGGAGCAGCCAAATTGTAAATTTCTTGGGGGCGGAGTTGTTCAACCGCAGTCAAAAGTGCCTCACTGTCTCTTAAATCAACTGTGTAAACTTCTACTTTGGTTACCAAATCTCCCAGTTTTGCCAAATTAGGTTGCCGATATGGCGATACTAAGCCTACAACTCGGTAACCTTGATTGAGGAGTAGATGGCTGAGATAGTAGCCATCTTGACCAGTAATTCCTGTAATTAGAGCTGTTTTAGTCATATCTTGTCTGCTATCTCCTCTATCTACGTCAGCACAAAACGACTCTTATTGAAGAACACAAAATTGCTTTGAGTAATTGAGGCTTATGGCAATGCTAGTTTTTATTCCTCAACAGCATCATTACGTCTAGTTAGGCGTGCCTCAACAAAAGTTAAGATTACCAACAATGCTGCCAAATCCTAGCAAAGGATTAACTGCAACTCGTATGCTGACTTTACTGAATTAAATATGTTTTTTTATACAAAATGATGTAGGTTTTACTGTTTAAATAACTATAATTCCGTGTAAATAAGCAAAATTAATTTTATAAAGTTTCAACAGATTGAGGAGATTGAGCAATTTAGTCATAAGTAAGGAGTCAGAACAATCATATCTCCTGACTCCTTGTTTTTACCTTTGACCTTCTTGGGCATATTTGACAATTAGCAGACAATTCCTACCATCATCACTGCGTTCGTAGACAACACTGTCAGCTAAGCGCCGCAGGAGAAACCAGCCGTAACCCCCTACTTGCAGAGTACCTGGCTCTGGCTCTGCGATCGCATCGGGATTAAAAGGTTTCCCATGATCCCAAATTTTGATCTCCAATCGGTCTATCCACAGGCTAACTTCAATCTCTATAGTTGTTTCCGGTGGTAAAGCACGATGAGCGTGACGAACTGCATTAGTAAAACCTTCTGCTAATGCTAAGTTGAGGCGGTAAAGTTGGCTTTCTGACCAGCCAAATTGAGACAAATATTTCAGACAAAACTGCTCAAACCATTGCTGTACTTGGTTTAGAAGCTTCAGTTCGCTCTTCACCGTTAGATGGTCTTGCTGCACTATGCTAAGCATTGACCGTGTTTTGAATATAAGTAAATCCAAGTTGCTAGTTATAGAATTCTGCGCTTTTAGCAAAATTTCTCTGACAGTCGAAAAAAACTTAATTTGGCATATTTTTTGTACCAAAATACAAAACATAGTCGATTTTGGTATTCCTAGGATTATAACTAGCAACTTAATATTAAGCTAAGTGAAAAATGTTTATATTTGTTTTTTTTGGTAATTTTCGATTTTGGAGTTACTTTTTCATCCAAAACTTCAAATCCCATATACCAGTTGGACTATTAAAATTGACGCCTGTTGATTTTTTCAAAAGCACATCTGCATATACTCTTGAAACAGGCGTCAAAACTCTTTGTGGTGACTAGTTTAGAAAAGTCCCAAGGTCAAGGATTTATCTAATGGCAATGCGGCACCAATACCCAGCCACAGAGTGACGAGAGTGCCAAAGAGAAACACTGTAGTCGCAACTGGACGGCGGAAGGGGTTTTGGAACTTATTAACGTTCTCAATGAAGGGAACGAGGATCAGTCCCAGAGGCACAGAGGCCATTGCTAACACTCCTAAGAGTTTGTTAGGAAGCGATCGCAAAATCTGGAATACAGGATACAAGTACCACTCTGGTAAAATTTCCAACGGTGTGGCAAAAGGATTTGCTGGTTCACCTGTCATAGCAGGATCTAGAACTGCTAGAGCCACTATACAAGCGAACGAACCCATGATTACCACTGGAAATACGTACAATAGGTCATTAGGCCAAGCTGGTTCGCCATAATAGTTGTGGCCCATGCCTTTGGCAAGTTTGGCTCTAAGTTGAGGATCGCTCAGATCGGGTTTTTTCTGTGTTGCCATTTTTAAATGCGCTCTCCTGCTTAAGTTCAGTTAAAGCATTTGTAAAGCTACCAGCTATTAGGTGACCCTAAAGAGCAGCTAGCACCGCTGTTATTTCTGCTAGGCAGCCGCTCTAGGGTGTCTACAGCTTTCAGCTTAAGATACGAGTGTTTGTTTTTTTGTTAACTTAATAAGTCATTTATGACTAATTTTCCCTAAGTTTAAAACAAACGACTCAATCTTGGAACTGACTGCTGTTACCTTTTCGCATTTGAGCTGATTAGATTACAAAGGACCGGAAATTCCTTGCTTGCGGATCATCAAGAAGTGGAATAGCATGAAGACCGCAATCAGCCAAGGTAGCACGAATGTGTGGGCGCTGTAGTAGCGAGTCAGTGTTGCTTGGCCAACACTAGAACCACCACGTAGGAGGTCAGAAATCAAAACGCCTACTACGGGAATTGCTTCTGGTACGCCGCTGACAATTTTCACCGCCCAATAGCCAACTTGATCCCAAGGCAGGGAGTAGCCTGTTACACCAAAGGAAACAGTGATTACAGCTAGGATAACGCCACTTATCCAAGTTAATTCACGAGGCTTTTTGAAACCACCCGTCAGGTATATCCGGAAGACGTGCAAAATCATCATCAGCACCATCATGCTGGCAGACCAGCGGTGGATGGAGCGAATTAACCAACCAAAGCTCACATCATTCATGATGTACTGTACAGAAGAGTAAGCTTCGGCAACTGTTGGTTTGTAGTAGAACGTCATGGCAAATCCAGTGGCGAACTGGATGAGAAAGCAAGTCAGAGTAATTCCACCCAAGCAGTAAAAAATATTGACGTGGGGAGGGACGTACTTGCTGGTTACGTCTTCAGCGAGCGCCTGAATTTCCAAGCGTTCCTCAAACCAGTCGTAAACGTTGGCCATACAATCTCAAATTCCTAAAAATCGGATGCGGTCGATCAATCTCCCAATTAGCATTTTGGGATTTTCACAAACAAGAGTTGGTTCGTTTGCTTTTAAGCTTTCAAAGTGATAAAAGTTTAAAAAAACTTAACACTCTGCCAATATGGAATATATTGCGTTCTCTTTGCAACCCAATACAAAAAATGGTGGACACAAAGTAGATCTTATCGTTTGTTGAGCGCGATACATCAGCATCAATTGCCTTAACAAGTTGATGAGAACAATGCACCACTTCTATAAAAAAAGTAACATAATCGAGAGATAGATTTCATCAACAACAAGGTAATTGGGCAGTTATAGGCAATTTGGGTTGAGGTGGACTTGAAAATGCGGTTCATGAACAAACAGATTTTCCGGTTAGGATTTTCACTACTGATGGCTTGTTGCTTGGCGCTGGGCGGGATGAGCCAACCAGCAGCAGCATTAACGCAGGAACAAAAGCTAGTTTCAGAGGTTTGGCGAATTGTTAATCGCACTTATCTGGATGGGACGTTTAATCATCAAAACTGGGCAACGGTCAGGCAAAAAGCTCTAGAAAAGCCGCTCAACGACCAAAAAGCAACTTACGGGGCAATTCAGAGGATGCTTAAAAGCCTGGATGACCCTTTTACCCGCTTTTTAGACCCAGAACAGTACCGCAGTTTGCAGGTGAATACCTCTGGAGAATTGACTGGGGTAGGTTTACAAATTGCCCTAAATCCCCAAACGGGAAGGTTGGAAGTCGTATCTCCCATAGCAGGTTCGCCAGCCGATAAAGCCGGAATTAGACCGCGCGATCGCATTCTCAAAATTGAAGGGATCTCTACAGAAAATCTCACCCTCGACGAAGCAGCTGCCAGGATGCGCGGTCCTATTGGTAGTCTGATTACGCTGTCGATCGAACGAGATGGAGAGGGAGAAACAGAAGTTAGAGTAGTGCGCGATCGCATCGCTCTTAATCCTGTGGTGGCAGAATTACGTGTTTCTCCACAAGGTACGCCCATTGGTTACCTGCGCCTAACTCAGTTTAATGCCAATGCCTCTATGGAATTGGCACACGCTATTTCTAGTCTAGAAAAAAAAGGTGCTGCTGCCTATATTCTGGATTTGCGAAATAATCCTGGTGGACTATTGCAATCAGGAATTGAAATTGCCCGTCTGTGGTTAGATTCTGGCACCATAGTTTACACCGTAAATCGGCAAGGCATTCAGGGCAGTTTTGAATCGTTCGGCCCAGCCTTGACAGACGATCCTTTAGTAATTTTGGTTAATCAAGGAACAGCCAGTGCCAGCGAGATTCTCGCAGGTGCACTACAAGATAATGGTCGTGCCCAGTTGGTAGGTGAAACCACCTTTGGTAAAGGCTTAATTCAGTCCTTGTTTGAATTGTCTGATGGTTCTGGCTTGGCAGTAACAATTGCTAAATATGAAACTCCTAAGCACCGAGATATTAATAAATTAGGTATTAAGCCAGATACAGTGATTACCCAAGAGCAAATTACCCGCGAACAGATTGCTACAGAAGCAGATCTACAATATCAAGCAGCAGTGGAACTGTTAAAGACTAACTCGGTAGTGGCGGGAAAGGCATAAAAAGTTAGGAGTTAGGAGTTTGGGGTGCATCCCGATTTAGCAGATTTATTTGTAGTGCGAGCATCTTGCTCGCTACCATCTATTAGGCGAGCGAGACGCTCGCACTACATATTCCAAAATGGGATGCTCCCGGAGTTAGGAGTTATTAATTTCTAACTCTATAACTATTAACTCTCAACTCTCACAGCAGCAAAGCTGGTAAATCCAGAGAGGCAAGGCGCTGGTAAGCTCGATCTATAAAACGTTGGCCTCGGAGAAAACCAGTGTTAGCACCAGGACAAATATAGTGGAGAGTTTCTGGTGTAAAGCTTTTTAGCAGAGACTGGAGACTTTGAATCTGCCTTGGCCAATGGAATGTTTTTGCTGTCCGCAATGGCATTGGTTCGCCCTGCTGATTAGGAACTAAATGTCGTCCGGAAAACAGTACACCTCCAAAATCACTGTAGTATAGGCAAGATGAACCGGGAGAATGACCAGGTGTCCAAATTAATTTGGCTGTGGAAGTGAGCGTAAATTCTTGGGCAAAGGTGGTTACGGTTAATCCTGGTAATAAATAGGCTTCTTGCTCCTGAATCAGAACTTCGCATCCCATAGCTTGCTGAATTTCTGCTGTTTTACCAATAGCACCTCGATGGGTGAGAAATAACCAACGCACGCCCCCATGCGATCGCAAAAAATCCTGATAGGTTTGGTCTAAAGCCGGGCAATCTATGAGGATATTGCCTTCATTTCTTACAATGAAGTAAGATGTTCCTCCTAATGTGTCCCGATTGGGTGGAAAGGCAAAGATGCTGTTTAGTGTGGAGTCCGATTGGAGGTTACCTTTGCTCGGAACTTCGTAAGAGAGTACAGCCCTTGGTAGCTTAGCTGTCTGACTTGGCTGTTGAGGTAGAGGGCACATGAGAAAAAACCCGAAACTGAGGAGTTATGAAAAATTTGGTTACAGTGTTGAACTTCTTAAAAATTTATACTTGAGACTTAAAAGCGCTGTTAACCGTTCGGGGAAAGGTGGGGTTTAAAGTCTGCCTTGTAGTGAGAGCTGTGGTGCTGTCACTAATGGTAGGACATTTTTTCAAAATCACTGAAGATCATGACATTTTGGTTTCTTCTCCTACTGGGATTAGCTACTTATTTAATGGTGCAGCGGAGCGTCGCTACCATCACCCGGACTCCAGTCTGGTTGTTGTGGTTGGTGTTGATGACACCAGCATTGCTATTGAGCGGGTGGACACTAATGTATGGGGCAAAACAACCTCCGCCGCCATCACTGATCGTTTGGCCCTCCATTTTCTGCCTTCTGTTATACTGGCTGTTATTTCAATTGGGGCGTAGAGCGCCAAGGGATACACAAACTGAACCCCAAGCTCCAGAATCACAATCGGCTATCAATCCTACCGCAGAACCAGTAGCAGTGCGTCCCATCGAACCAACGGAAGAAACCCAGCTGCGAAATTGTTTTCCTTGGTCTGTTTACTACATTCAAAACATTGAGTATAGACCCCAAGCCGTGATTTGTCGGGGTCAGTTGAGAACTACACCAAGTAGAGCTTATCAACAGATTAAAGCAAATGTTGAAAAAGAATTTGGCGATCGCTTCTTGGTGATTTTTCAAGAAGGCCTCAATGGCAAACCCTTTTTTGTACTTGTTCCTAACACTCAAGCGGTTAGAGAAGCAAATGCAGGCAAACCAGAAAAGTTAACGCGACCAGGATTAGCATTATTACTAGTATTAGCTACTTTAGTAACTACTACCCTAGTGGGAGCAAGAACCGCTGGTATTGAAATAACGCAACTACAATCTGACCCAACTGTTCTTTTGCAAGGACTGCCTTATGCTGTAGGGCTAATGACTATCTTAGGCATCCACGAACTTGGTCATTATTTGACAGCTAGGTTCTATAAAATTCGCTCGACGCTGCCTTACTTTATCCCCATGCCTTTTTTCTTGGGAACTTTTGGTGCATTTATTCAAATGCGTAGCCCCGTTCCCAACCGCAAAGCTTTATTTGACGTGAGCATTGCTGGGCCAATTGCTGGTTTTGTCACTACATTACCCTTGTTAATATGGGGTCTGGCTAATTCTAATGTGGTTCCTCTGACTGAAAAAACCGGACTGTTGAACCCTGATGCTCTCAATCCCAAATATTCAATCTTACTAGCGTTACTCTCAAAGTTAGCATTAGGCAGTGAGTTAACCGCAAGATCCGCTATCGATCTGCACCCAGTAGCAGTAGCTGGTTTTCTAGGACTAATCGTGACAGCTTTGAACCTGATGCCTGTAGGCCAACTCGATGGCGGTCATATTGTCCATGCCATGTTTGGACAACGAACTGCAATCGCGATCGGGCAAATTTCACGCTTGTTGCTGCTACTACTTTCTTTAGTTCAACCAGAATTTTTTGTGTGGGCGATTATTTTACTGTTCATCCCGTTAATTGATGAACCTGCCTTGAATGATGTTACTGAACTGAATAACGGACGTGACATTTTAGGGTTGATAGCAATGGCTTTGTTGGTGATAATTGTACTGCCATTACCGCAAGCGATCGCCCGCTTATTACAAATATAGGGGAAGGAGGCAGGGACGCGGTAAGGCAGTGAAAGAACTTTCCGTGTCCCCTCATGTCCCTCATCCTTTAGTCCCCGGCCTCCTCTACCTTCTCCTACTAACTTGAAGCTGAATTAGCAGTCTCTGAAACTTTTTTGGTTGATGGAACGCCACCCATGCGAATCTCAGAAGTGAAGGAAGCGGTACTAAAGCCATCAGAGCGTTTTAATATACGTACACGCATACGTAAATTAGGGCTGGCAAACCATAAGCGCTCTTCAGAACAAATATTTTCGTACTCTGTAGTTAGGGTCAATGCGCCATCACTGCCTACCTTATAACGTCCAATGACAGAGGCTTCCTTTGTAGAACCTGTTTCTCGGAGTAATTTGCCTTCATCGGGATTATCCACATCAGGTATGGAAACTAGGACAGCAGAACCGCTATCTTTTTGTTGATTTCCTTCCATTATCCCGTTCCAGGTAACTTTGGCACTACAAGCAGCGGAACTATGAGCAATTTTGTATCGCTGACACAGCTTGATTACTTCTGGATGATCTGCTGCCAGTATCTCAATAACGATGTCTGACTTACCATCTTCAAATTGCTTAAAAGCCAAATGGTGACTAGTACGATGGGAAAACCATTTACCAGCACTCAAATCAAAAAACTCTTTAATATTCATGAATGAAATTATCCTGCATTCAAATGCTAAAAATCCTACTAAATTATTTCTTAAAAAATAGCAGGAGATACTGAGCTAAGCTCGAGCGCTTTTTTCCTCTAGCCTCTTGAGGGAAATCGTTGCTGCTTCAGCGACGTTGGGATGAACGTCTTTTTCCAAGTATTTCAAAGCTGATACGCTTTTGGGGGTGGGAAGATGTCCCAAAGCTTCTGCAAGACGTTGCCGCACTAACCAATCATCTGATTGAGCAAAGCGCAGGATACTATCGACAGACTCAATGTCTTCAATTTCTCCTAGCGCGGAGATTGCAGCTTGTTGCAATACTATTTCCTGGCTATCCAAAGCCTGAATGAGAATTTCGCGAGCGCGTGGATCTTTAAGGTTACCTAGGGACACAGCTGCACTAAAGCGTACTAGCCAATCAGTATCTTCATAAAATGCTCGCGCCAGCACTTCAAATGCTCTAGCATCACCCAAATATCCTAAAGCACCAGCAGCATCAGCACGAATGCCATAGTCTGGGTCGGTTTCTAGAATTCTCATTAAAATTGGATAACTTTCTGCTGTTGGTTTAATTCCCAAGGCAAATATTGCCATGGAGCGCAGTTGCAGAGATTCATCATCCAACACCTTTTTAATTAAAGGTACTGCCTCTTCGGGGGATACATCACGCAGATTGGCAAGAGCTACCATGCGATCGCGCAAATTCGGACTTTCTAACTGAGCGGAGATTTCCTCTAAGGGTAGAGCAGCCATTTTGATTCAAAGCATCTTCTTTACTTATCTTTACTTTACCTGATTCGTTCATAAGGCTGTCACGGTGATAGCGTAAGAGTTTGGTGGCATTCCCGAACAGCACAATTATGTGTAAAAAATCACTCAATGCTCTTTCATGCCTGATTATGTGTTTGATTTAGCAGCCAGAATTAACACTCAACTGTTCCTCTGGTATGAAGAGAAGACTTAGGTGGCGAACGTAGGTTAAAGGTGCAACTGTCAAATACAGCTTCAAACCTTGAGGAGAATAAAAATGGTTCAACTCAGCGAACGTCCAGGCACCAAAAAAATCACAAATTTGCAAGATAAGTTTATCTACGAAGTTGGTGGGATGTACGATGCTGAACATCGCTTCTTAGAAGCGCAGCAGATGATGTGGCAGTGTTGTCAAAATAATCAGTTGAAATCCTTGATTGAAACCCATATTCGGGAAACCGAGCAGCAAATTAGGAATCTAGAGCAGGTGTTCAGCACCTTGAAACAGCAATCTCAGCGGGTTAATTGCGATGCAGCCGCTGGCCTTGTCAGTGACGCTCAAAAATTAATGCTATTAGCTGCTGATAATCCTAAAATCGTGGAGTTGGTAATTGCAGGAGAGCAGGGCAAAGTCGAACAATCGGAGATTACCTGTTATCGTTGCTTGATTAAGGATGCTGAGCAGATGGGACAGAATCAAGTAGTGCAACTGCTACAGCAAAACTTGCAACAAGAAGAGCAGATGGCTCAAAAGCTTGAGCAGCTTAAGTCACAGTTATTTCAAGAGGCAAAGTCAGCTGGAGGTTCAGCTACTAGTAAGTCTCGCTAATCTCTGTTTGTAAACCAAATGTTCATTTGAGATCAAACCAATAAGTAAGCCACAGTGTTACATCTGTGGCTTTTGTTTTGAAAGTTTTCATTTTCATCTGGTTTGACATCTCACCTAAAACCTTAAGACTATTGATAGATAACTATATACATAGCAAGAGAGAAAGAACACTTCGATAAACAAGGTAAGATTTGCTTGAATCCTGATAATTGCTGTGTTTTTAGGATTTCATGCAGTGGGATAACCACAATATTGTCGCAAATATTACCCCGATTTTTCAGCGGGGTTTTCTTTTAGGGGTGTGGCATACCCTGCGATCGCTCCATTTCTCTGTAGTACTAGTAGTATTTATTTGGATGCAACAAAGGTTATAACTCTACGACCTGACTCTATTTTGAAAATGGCTATAAGCATGGACACGAATAGCTTTAAAGAAGCGATATCTAGACTGTGAAGTAAAAAAATATTTTATTTCTCTAATTTACTGAACTTTTTCGTCACTATAGTAGTGTTTATTTTGACTTTAAAAGAGATTATTTTATGTAGTAAAGTATTTTTAAATTTAAACTTATAAGTATTTTTACGGTTAAATTACCTGCTGAAGCTTTGTTGAACCTACCTAACAAATAACATCTCACGGATAGTTTTGATGAATATTTCACTAAACTAAATTCCTTAAATAAGTGATGACGAACCTATCCCCAGCAGTTAGACTATAGGTCCAAAGAGATTACCGACAGGTAAAGAGCTGAAGTTGTAAGACACCAGTTTTTCATAGAAGGTTAGAGTTCAGTATTCCACTCAAATCAACCGTAGTAGTCCAACTACGGTTTTTTTGTTGCGAGACAATCCTAAAGGTGAGCGATATAATCAGCGTCGGTTGGATAATTTGAGATATAAACGCAGCTTGGCCTAAATAAATAACCCCTTCCGATTCACCAGTCGCCTGATGCCATTTTCTACCCTGCGGGAAGGCTTTCGCCTACAACGGGGAGCCACTGCGTTGGGGAGGTAGCGCTTCGCTACGCTATGGCAACTTCTCTTTGCAGCGCTGGTTCACCATTTTAAATGCCTGAAACCCTTGCAAAAAGGTAATTACGAATCACGCACAGTGGTACTAGGGTGACTGCCTGATTTTTGTAAGTGTATAAGTAGAAAGGTGCAAATAAACATAACTATGTAACGAAAAGTAAACTTAGCTCAAACCTTCTTCCCTTCTGCCTTCTGCCCTCTGCCTTGTCTCAACGATAAATATAAATATTCACACCGATCTACTTACTTGATTAATTTAAGCTGCAATCTTGGGAACAATAGACTCACAAATCATGATTGATATCTTTACTCCAGACTTGATAAACAAGCTCTGGAGTTTCTTTTTGCAGGAATGAGTTAATTTTATTAGCTGGCACTATCTTGAGGTATATAAAAAACTACTATAGGACTCTTATTTTATTTTTAAAAAATCAAATTGGCTATAAGCTTGCCATACAAAGGTTTCTTTTTCAGAATACTTAGAAAAATTCAAGTAGTATTCCTGTATCCGGTCATTGTAGCTTCAAAAACGGTTTTTCTAGAGATAATTACTAATATTAGTAATTATGCTTGTATCTCATATGAAGCAATGTTTAGTAGTTGTACCGCGCCAATAATTAAGTTTATATGAATAAAAATAGTATATAGTTTTTCAGTTTTAAAGTTTATGTTTTTAAAGAGATTCAGTGGTGTAGTAGCGACAATTATCCTTTCATGTGGTAGCACAGCAATCGCCCAAACAACTAATAACAATCTTTATATTCAAGTAGGTTCTGACAGTAATGGTGAACCTATCATACTTGATTTGGCATCAATAAAAGGAACTGAATATATCATTTTACAGAAGCATGATGACGGCATGGCACAAACAAATCTTCGTGCTTCCTGTGGTCAACATAGGTTAGTTTCAACAAGATTATCTATTTACAACTCGACTGGGAAGTTGACCCGTGACGATAAAACCAAGCGAGAAATTTCCCTCAAGCTTGGTACTCCTGAAGCTAACTCTATGGAAATTGTTTGTCGGGGATCAGAAGTTCGTGGTGGTAAGCGTCGGTAACTTGAAAATAGTGAGTGAGGAAGAGCCAACAAAGCAAAAAGCGATCGCTCCTAGTGCCAACCGGAAAAGCGAACGCTTTGTAAACCCCCATATAGGAGACAAATAAATGATTACACAAGTACAAACCAAAGTAGATGAAGTTAACTCTCAAGCATTCCCATAAAGAGAATCTATCAAACATACACTGATTGGTTCTCCCAAAGCCGTTACTAGCACAATTCGCATTCTGCACCAACTCAGATACGCTGAGATTGGTGATTGGAGTCCCCTATTACCAACTGGAATCACAGGTGAAGTAATAAGCATTCTGGTACGTTCGATTTTAGTGCAATAGCTGTAAATGGCCTTTTGGTAGGGGTAAGAGTAAAGGTTAAAGGGAAAGATCCCCCTGTGTCTTCTTCCCCTGCGTCATGTGATTCAGTAACATTACCGCGTTGGTAGTTCTGGGTGTGTAGCCGAGTACTTTGCCACTATTCTAGAAATCTCAGGGTTGTAAAGTCTGAGATAATTCCAATAGTTACCAAATACTTGCCGCACATAATTTTTGGTTTCATCAAAGGGAATTTCTTCAACAAACTCATCTGGATCTTGTGTAGAGAGAGTTTGCAACCATTTAGAGACGTTACCCGGACCGGCATTGTAACTAGCGATCGCTAGTAGTGAATTATTCCCATATTGCTGATGGGTATGATCCAAATACCACGTACCCAACATGATGTTTTGGTTGGGATTTTCGAGGTTAATTGTTTTGCTATCTAATTGAATTTGTGGTGCTATCCATCTAGCTGTATCTGGCATTACCTGCATCAAACCAGTAGCACCAGCAACGGATTTAATTTTTGGTTCAAACCGTGACTCTTGACGGATCAAAGCAGTGACTAGTAAAGGATTAAGTCGACGCTCTTGAGACCACTTTTCAATTTCCTGAAGATAAGGAAATGGATAGCGGGCTTGCCAGTATGTTATCTGTTTGCTCAAAGCTTGATATTGGGCTTGTTCCTGGGGGATTTCTCGGTCTTCCAATTTAGAAATGATGTCAATTCCCGATAGATTTTCTCCTTTGGCTAACCGCACCAACCCTTCAGTAAATTGCTCTGCAACAGTGGGCTGTTGTTTATTCAGAAATTCTGTCTCCCATTGCAGCCAAGCATCACGGTCTTGACCTAGTAGGTACAATTCTTTGAAAGTTTCTGAACCAGCGGTGGGTACAGGACGCTGCCTTGGAACTACCTCTGGATTCATGTCACGCAAGGTTTTGAAGTTGCCGACATTTAGACCGAGGAGGATTGCCGATCGCCATGCATAGTAAGAATAGGGAAACTGACTGAGGGTGTACTCGAAAGCTGCTTTAGCCTCCTGTTGCTTGCCGAGAGCATTTGCCCATTTACCAACCCAAAAGCCTGCTCTAGGAGCCAATATGCTGTTAGGGTTGTTGGTAGTAATTGGTTGTGCCCATTCCCAGGCTGCTGCGTAATCTTTGGCTTTGGCTTTATCTTGGGCGATTTTCCAACGATACTCTGCCGCTTCATCAGAGGTTTCGTATTTGGCTATGAGTAATTCCCAAGTTTCTTGAGCCGCTTTTTGATCCTTGAGACCTTCCAGAATTTTAGCTTTTGCTGCTAGTGCCTGACTCGCTTGGTCGGGAAATTTATTGATTACTAGGTTAACGTATGGTATGGCATCTTTGCGTATTTTTGCCATTTCTCCCAGACGTAGTAGGGCAGTTCCTGTTTCTTTAGCATCTGGAAATTGCTGTACCAGTTGATTGTAGGTGGCGATCGCTGTTGAGCGGTTTTTACCTTCTATCTGCAATCCTCGGCCAATGCGGTAGAGGTTGCGGGGTGTTTGAGTTGCTTTAGCATAGGCATCCGCAGCTTTAGCAAACTGATTGTTTTCCCAATAGGCTGTACCAATGATTTCCCAATCTTGGGGTTTGAGGGAGGGCTGCTTCACTAGCCCATCTAATACACCTACTATGCCTGGTTGAGTATAGGCATATTTTGCCAAGATTAACTGCAATTGCGGCTGATTGGAAGCCTCTTGCAACAACTTGCGAATAATTTCCCAAGTTAGGGGATTGGCAGGAAATTGCGCGATCGCCTGCTGCTGTAGCTTTGGTTGGGCGATGAGATACATTGCTTTCACTGTGGCCGGTTCTTTGGGATACAGTTTCAGCACTTTTTGCCTGAGATCCGAAGCTTTGCCGTCCTCGCCCAACAGATCCTGTGCCTGCGCTTGTTTCAGTAAAATATAAGGCGCTAAGGCAGGATAATCTTTCTCTAGTCCTTCCAGTAAAACCAGTGCCTTCTGCGCTTGCGTTCTTTCAATGTAATCACTCGCCAATAGATATCTGGCCCTTTCCCGGTCTGGCGAAGGGGCATTTTGGGCGAGGTCTGCTAGTTTGTCCGCCCGTTCCGCTGGCGATAGCGATACGAGTGGGAACACAGCTGATTTGGCTTTGTTGGCATCAGATTGCTCAATCTGATTGCTACTTAGTTTAAGCCATTGTCCTAGGGATTTTCCTATCTCCGGTGCCGCCACCATTGCCCCAGCTGAGAAGGCAAACAGCGCCGCACCAGCGATTAGAGGAATTTGCTTTTTTTGTAGTTTCTTCAGCATGGATACCCGCTGAGAAGTGCCGATGAATTTCTTGAAACTTTAGCATTCCTGGCCGGAAGTGTAATCAGTTTTTGCATTGAGATTTTTAATTTTTTGAAGAATAAAGTAACTTGCCCACTCCGTTGTTGCCAGTACTGAAGCTTGTAGCCTACCCTTGATTTCATTAACATCTACCGGAGGTGGGTGTTGTACTTTAATTTTTGTGGTTAACAACCGTTAGTGGTAGCGAGCGTGCTGTTAATTACATATTTTTATAGCATTCTCAACTACCAGTTATGTTACAGCAAAATATTCTAGAACTGGCTAAACAGATTAATGTGAAAGCGTTCGCTCTTCCTGCTAGAGACGCTGACGAGAACGTCAAAACCAATAGAGATCGCATTTCTACTGAACCAGCAACTACAGACCAAAAACATTACAGAAAAATTCAGCACAGATATATTAAATCAAACAGCCATCAGTTATCAGTGTTTCGCTAATTCTGGAGTACGCCCTTTCAAACCGATCATTAACTTGAGGATAAACACTTTTAGCAAAGGTACTCGCTGCAAAAACCATAAACCGAGGCGACGAACTAGTACTAATGGTAAAAACTTATTAGAAAACATTCGATCTAACAAATCGGTGAAACCTAAAATTGTTAGGTTCTCTCGTTTGCGCCAGCGTTCATAGCGTTTGAGGATCTGAATTTTGCCAATATCTTCACCCGCCTCGTGCGCTGCTTGTAGGACTTGCGCCAAAGCAGCAGCATCTCGAATACCCAGATTTAAACCTTGTCCACCAACGGGATGGCAATTGTGCGCTGCATCACCAACTAATGCTAATCGAGAAAGAACATAGCGATCGCTTTGCATGAGTTGTACTGGAAAAATAAAGCGATCGCCTAATAATTCCAATTTACCCATGTGGTTGCCATAACGACGAGTTAGTTCAGCTAAAAATTGCTCATCATCTAAGGCACATAAGGCTTTTGCTTCTTCGTGAGGAGCTGTCCACACAATGCGGCAACGGTTCCCCAGCAAAGGTAAAATCGCAAACGGGCCGCTAGTCCAAAATCTTTCGTAAGCAGTGTCATTGTGGGGTTTTTCTGGTTTCACAAAGGCGACAATACATGACTGCCAATATTTCCAGCCGTGGGTTTTGATACCTGCTGCTTGACGAATCGGCGATCGCGATCCATCTGCGGCTACCAGTAATTTACTGCGGACTGTATATATTTGCTCGGCAATCTTAATATCTATAGCCACAATGTCTTGCTGATACTGCGTCTTTACTACCTCAGCCGGACACAAATAAGTCACATTGGGACAATTTTGCACAAACTCTTGCAAGGGCTGTAACAGCGCTTGGTGTTCCGCTACATAACCCAACTCTGGCGTACCTAAATCACCTGTTTGAAATTCCACCACATCGGGATAATCGGCATCTGAAAGCCGAACTTGGCGGTATTTAGCAATTTGCGGCAGTATTTTGTCCCAAATTCCAATTCCTTGGTAAATCAGTGCCGAAAGCATGTGAATTGCATAAGCTTGCCCTTTGGCTACCGCCGCCGATGCCACTTTTGCTTCAATCAGTAGGATATTCAAACCAGAATTTTTCAGGGCAGAGGCTAGGGTTAACCCAACAATTCCACCGCCGACAATTACCAAATCATAGTCATATCCCCGTTTGTCTGTTGAGGTTTGTAGAGGGGAAATTTGAGTGAGTTGCGTTAGCGCCATTGTTAAGAGAAGTTAAGCCATCTTAACTATTATTTTTACGCGATCGCGACCTCTTGAGCAAGTTGAGCAGCTAAGGGACTTCCAACTAAATCCCATCGCTGTGTGAGCAGAAGGGCAGAGGAGAATTTCCTAATCTCCAGTCCCCAGTTCTTATTAAACGGTTGCGTTAGATTATTTCACAGACTTGGTGTTGGATAGGAATTTGAACTATAAACTCTGTTCCTTCTCCAAGTGTGGACAAAAATTCTAACTTACCGCAATGTTTTTCGGTGATGATTTGATAGCTAATAGCCATTCCCATTCCTGTACCCTTACCGACAGGCTTGGTTGTAAAAAACGGGTTAAAAATCTGTTTTTTAATCGATTCAGGAATCCCAAGGCCATTGTCAGCGATCGCAATTTGCACCCACTGCGAATCAACGACAGAGGTACGAATTGTGATGCGAGGATTATCCTTGATTTTTCGATCTATTCGTTTAGCACTGAGTTCTTCTAGAGCATCAATGGCATTCACTAGAATGTTCATAAACACCTGGTTGATCTGTCCGGCGTAGCATTCTACATTTGGCAAATTACCGTAGTTTTTGATGACTTGAATTTCTGGGCTTTTATCGGTGGCTTTGAGGCGATGCTGCAAAATCATCAGGGTATTGTCGATGCCTTCATGAATATCTACAGCTTTAAACTCACTTTCATCTAAGCGGGAGAAGTTACGCAGTGACAGTACAATATCCCGAATACGCTCCGTCCCACTATTCATAGAGTCCAATACCTTAGTCACGTCTTTTTCCAAAAACTCTAAATCAATGGCTTTGCGTTCGGTTTGAATTTCGGTAGGTGGGTTGGGAAAGTAACGGTGATAAAGCTCGATCAGTTGCATTAAGTCATTGATATATTGCGTTATGTGGCTGAGGTTTCCGTAAATAAAGCTAACGGGATTGTTGATTTCGTGAGCAATGCCAGCCACCATTTGACCTAGGGCAGACATCTTTTCACTTTGAATCATTTGAGCTTGCATGGTATGCAAACTCTTTAGCGTATTTTCTAACTCTTGACTTCTCTGCTCCAAGTCTTTCTGAGAGTTTTCTAACTCGCAAATGACTTTCTTAAGTAAAAATTCTTTTGTTGCAATGTCAGTTTCTAGCTGGCGGCGTTCGGTTTCACAGCGTTCTAGCTTTTTCCGAAAGATGCGGTTTGCCTTTTCTAAATCCTGGATCTGTATGGAATTGTTTTGGTTGTCCATGCACCACTTATACTAATTCGTAATTTGTGAAGCAGTACGGTCTTGGGGTTTCACGCCACTTCCTACCGTGCGGGAAGGCGTTCCGCCTACAACGGGGGGAACCCCCACAACGCTCCCCAAGTGGAGTAACTGCCGTTAGCGTAGCGTTTAGCGAGCTTGCGTTCGCGCAGCGTCTCGTAGAGAGCGTCACCCGTACTGCTAAAGCAGAACCCGCAGGGTAGGGTAATTGCTAATTCGTAATTAGGGCACACTTCCAAAAGCTTAATACAAACTGTTTCTAAAACTTGACCCAGTGCCTTAAACAATATGTTGAATTCTAATTTTGTATCAGGTTGTTCCTAAAAGGAGTGTAACAAACGTTTTGTTATGAAATTGCGTTTGACCTCCGCTCACCAGAGGAGCGATTTCACCGTAAGCGTAGAAACCACAACAAGGTAATGTCTCAGGTAAACGAGTTTTGACCAGCTGATACTCTTCTCTAGCGAGAGTTCCCAAAATTCGCCGACGGGCTGCACAGGAAATGAGCAACGCTGCTGTTGGCTCCACACCGGAATAATCGGCAAGAGCATTCTTCAGGGATTCCTCTGAGGCTAACAGAATATCGTCACGAGACGCATCGGTAATTTGCACAACTGCTTGTTCTGGAATATCTGAGAAGAATGTAACGCTACCAGACTGTCGGTCATAGGCATTGGGTGCCCGCATATAAAAACGATCTCGATCCTCAAAAACTGCTAGGGCATGGATCGCATAGTTGGCTGCAAATTGCTCTACCCCAAGATAATGCTGGTAGAAATCTAAGGCCCGCTGTCCATCAATTTCATATACGACGTTACCATCTACTTTAGTCACACGACCGCGTTGG
The DNA here is from genome assembly GCA_003326215.1 of Nostoc minutum NIES-26. Classification (GTDB taxonomy): domain Bacteria; phylum Cyanobacteriota; class Cyanobacteriia; order Cyanobacteriales; family Nostocaceae; genus Dendronalium; species Dendronalium minutum. The sequence continues at coordinate 66,055 of LXQD01000109.1, forward strand.
CTGATGGGAGTCCAACCACTAGCAACTCCGTGGGAAAATAGTAGTTGTCCAGAAAATAGCAGTACTGGAACTGAATCACTTAACACTTCATCCTGAAAAAATTGATAGGTTTTGTCAAAGGTATAGTCATCGGCTGCCATTCCCCCAATAATGGGGATATGCTCTCCCAAGCTTTGTTTTAAACCTTCTAAAATCAAAACCCCATTGCTCGTTAAGCTATCGGGAAAGGTGAGACATATTTGTGGTTGGTATATACTTTTGGCCTTTGCTTGGGCGATCGCCACTTGGGCTGCAAGGGTTGGATTTTTGGATGCGCCTCGTCCAATACCTGCCCGAATCTCCACTTCATCCGCAGCGAACAGCATCAAGGTCAGTGAATCTTGCTGAAACTCCAGAACTGAAGAGATTTCTCCATTTGTAGTTCCACCAATCAACTCAATTCCGGGAAAAGTATCCCGGATGCGTTGCAAAATTAATACATGGTCAAAGTCTATGGCAGCAAATAAGATTCCAGCTTGGGGAATTATCCCAGCCAGGGAATGGGTACATTCTTTGAGGATTTCAGCGATCGCGGTTTGAGAATCAGGATCGTCACTATGACCAACGACAACTCGAAACACAACTACCTCACTGTAAGTTTGAATATCAGTGTGCTAATCCAATTCAGATAGCAGCACCCTGCAACCTACAATTAGATTTCCCACTTCAACCAAATCTCAATCAGTTCTGAGTCCTGAGTCAAGAACGAGCTATTCTCTCCTCTGCCCCCCTGCCCCTTACTTCAAACGATACTCATAGCCATGAGATGTTCTGCCATTTCAAAGTTAGATGTCACATTTTGAACATCATCTAAACCTTCTAGAGTATCAATTAACTTGAGGAGCGATCGCGCCCGATCGGGATCTGTAACTTCTACACTATTATTAGGAATCCAGCGTAATTCGGCATCAGTCACCTGAAAGCCTTTGTCTTTTAGTATCTGGTTGAGGTTTTCTAAATATGCTACCTCGGTAAAAACTTCAGCCATCTCATCTTCAGTCATCTCATAGGACTCAGCGCCGCCTTCTAAAGATGCTTCTAAAAGTTGGTCTTCATCAACCACTTCCTGTACAACACACACACCCTTTTGCTCAAACATCCAGCTAACGCAACCTGTTTCACCAAGATTGCCACCATTTTTACTAAAAGCTACACGCAAGTCAGCAGCAGTGCGATTGCGGTTATCTGTGAAAGCTTCAATCAAAATCGCTACACCACCTGGGCCGTAACCTTCGTAGCGAATAGCTTCAAAACTGGCATTGTCGCTAAAAGTACCAGCACCTTTAGCGATCGCTCGTTCAATATTATCATTGGGAATACCCGCAGCCTTCGCCTTATCAATTGCAGTACGCAACTGAAAATTACCTGCTGGATCTGGTACGCCGCTTCTAGCAGCAACGATAATTGCCCGCGACAACTGAGTAAAGGTTTTGCTTTTTTTTGCATCTACTACCGCTTTCTGGCGCTTAATATTTGCCCATTTACTATGTCCTGCCATAATCTAAAATTATTAACGCTCTATTCCAAGATTAAGATATACATAGCTTTTGTTAAGATGCAAAGGCAAAATTGGGCATTAAGTACTAAGTATTAGGAAAACTTCACTATTCTACAGTCCCCAATCCCCAGTCCCTATGGTGGTTATCAAATTTGGTAAATTGGTCAATCTTCTTTATCGAAGTTTTGTGCGGCTTTTTTTTGCGCCCCACAATTCCAGGAGAACAAGAAACAAAGCACGATACTACCTTAGGCGTTGGCTGCTGTTAATGCTAGTGGGTATGCTAGCTTTCAGCGGATGTCATGTTATGCAGTCTAGAGTCGATCGAGGTGAAGTGATTCATCTAACTCTCTGGCAAGGGGTAAATCCACCGCCGAATCGGGATGTATTGCAAAAGCTGGTAGACAAATTTAATCAAACCCACCGAGATATTCAGGTAGAGTCGCTTTATGTTGGGCAACAGGATCAGCAATTGCCCAAGATTTTGGCAGCGGTAGTAGGAGATGCACCGCCGGATATATTGTGGTATAACCCGACGATCGCAGGTCAATTGGTAGAACTAAATGCCTTAATTACTTTGGATGAAATGCTGGAAAATTCTCCAGTCAAAGCTGAAATTGACCCGACTTTGTATGCATCAATGGAATACAACGGCAAGATTTGGTCAGTACCTTTTGCGACAAATAATGTCGGTATTTTTTACCGTCCTAGTTTGTTTAAAGCAGCCGGGATTACTGAATTACCTCGGACTTGGCAAGAATTCCAGCAAGTTGCGAAGAAATTAACTCGCGATACCAATGGTGATGGACAAATAGATCGATATGGTATGTTTCTGCCTTTGGGTAAGGGAGAATTTACGGTGTTTACTTGGTTGCCGTTTATGTGGAGTAGTAGCGGCGAGTTAATCAGTGGGGATTCGCAGAATGCAGCCGGAGTTGTCCTCAAAGATAATCAAGGAGCGATCGCGGCTTTGCAATATTGGTACAAATTAATTCAGGACGGTTCTGCTATGTTATCTGGCCCGGAACGAGGTTATGAGACAGAGGCGTTGCTGTCTGGTAGGGTGGCGATGCAACTAAACGGGCCTTGGACTTTAGGAGAACTTCAAGCTAGTGGTGTAGATTTTGATGTTTTTCCGATTCCTTTTGGGCAACGTCCGGCTACTGTAATTGGTGGGGAGAATCTCTTTTTGTTTAAAACCACGCCAGAACGGCAAAAAGCTGCTTTTAAGTTTGCTGAGTATGCGATGAGTGAGGAATTTCAGACTGAATTAGCACTCTCGACTGGCTATTTACCTATCAATTTAAAATCTCGCCAAAGTGCAAAATATCAGGCATTTGTGCAGAAAGTACCACAAGTCAAGGTGTTTTTAGATCAGGCAAAGTATGGGCGATCGCGTCCGATTTTTCCGGGTTACAATCGCATTTCAGATAGTTTAGGTAGAGCAATTGAATCTGTATTATTGGGCAAAAGTTCGCCAGCAGAAGCACTCAAAACAACCCAACAGCGTTTGGATTTGATTTTCAAGTGATTATTTTTGAAACTCAGTTAATAGGTGGATAGATATCTAAATTAATTATGGAAGTTCCGTAGGGAATGACATCAGCGTTTTCTCCAATGTAGTAAGACACATCAGGTTGAGCTTCTCGAAGCACCGCTTTCCGGTAGGTACAGTTATCCTTGCCATTCAGAGCAATACCTTTAATGCTAGCAAACAGGTTAACAGCAAAGAGAATAATCGTGTGGTCGCTAGCATGGTCATTTCCTACTGGTGGCATTTCAATCCTCATGTGTTGATTGTGGTAGTAGCCTTTGGCTTTTTCGTAGGCAGGATTTTCAATTACTTGGATATATTCATCCCAAGTAACTGCTACCCAGGTATCGGTTAGTAGTTGGGTTTGTATTTCACTCATAATATTGCTGAAGGGAACTTTCATAACGATCGTATCAAGTTTCATTTTCCAGCACTAAGCTGATAGCGTAGCTTTCACTTGACCGAAACGGCGATCGCGTCCTTGATAACTCAACAACGCTTGATGAAATGCTGCTCTGTCAAAGTTTGGCCAGAAAATATCGGTAAAATACATTTCTGTATACGCCATTTGCCACAGCAGGAAATTACTCAACCGCATCTCACCGCTGGTACGAATTAGCAAATCTGGTTCTGGGGTGCTTGCTGTGTAGAGGTGTTGTTCTACAAGGTTTTCATTTACTTCTTCAGCATTGAGTTCTCCCTTCTGCACCAGTTCCGCCACCTGACGACAGGCTCTTGTAATTTCGTTGCGGCTGCCATAATTGACTGCAACAGTAAAGTGTATTCCTTGATTGTTCAACGTCTCTGCCATTGAACGTTCCATCTGCGTCTGTAAGGAATTGGGTAAAGCTGACAAATCGCCAATAAATGAAATTCGCACTTCTTCTCGATGCATTTGTGCTAACTCGCGGCGCAGCAGTCGTTCAAATAACAGCATCAGAAAATCCACTTCTTCAATGGGACGCTGCCAATTTTCCGTTGAGAAAGCGTAGGCTGTCAGCGCTTTAATGCCCCAATCTTTGCAGCATCGCAAGAGTTCTTTGAGTGTCCTTGCTCCTTGGCGATGTCCGGCAATGCGCGGTAATCCTCGACTAGTTGCCCATCGACCGTTACCATCCATGATAACGGCTACGTGTTGAGGTAAGCGTTGGGGGTCTAAATCGGTGGGTAATGTTGAGTAAAGTTTAGAATTCATGAGATTTTAGGCGATGATGAATGGTGCAAACCAGAGCGGGCAAAGTTTATTCACTAATTCCAAATAAATCTTGCAAATACTCTGGTGTTAAGGTATTGTTCCAAATCCACAGACGACGCATTGCATAGCTGAAGGTAAAGATTAAAGTTGCTTTTTTGGTTAAAGTCCAAGAATTCCAGTTGAGTGTACCCATCATGCGGCGTAAGGTACGCATGAGATTGTTGCGCTGATAGTTTTGAGAGCGAGTTTTGATTAGCGTGCGTCCAATTCGCATCAGCCCAGTATCAGGAAATGCCCAAACCCCAAACCCCCAAAATTTGGTCATGTGGTTGATTTCATCCTGTGCCAGTTCTTCTAGAACATCCTGGAGCGGGCCAGTAGTGTGAGCCATCAGCCAAAGATAGAGACAAGTTGCACCGTATTCAGTCGCAATGCGGTGTAAGCCATGGCGATATAGGTCTTCGTAGGGGTCATCAGTAGGGAGATAACCTCTAACAGTGCGATGTTTGGGCGTAATTTTCTCGCCTGTGAGTTGGGTGTAAACCTTGATTAATGCAGGTGTGTGCTGACGTTCTTCTTTTTCCCACAAACCCAGTTCTAGTAAATTGTCATTTCGATCAACTATTCCACCAACAAAGCGAGCCATCTGAGGATGCAATTTTTCCAAATACTGGCGACTTGTTTGGGTATAGCCGCGAATTGGGGCTTCTGTATCCATCGCACCCATCAGAATAGACAAGAATATCTCTACGTCTATGCCGATAATTTGGTTACGGTTAATCGCTTGCCAGTCAATAGGTTTCCAGGGACGTGGTTGAGGATTTTCAAACTGTAACGGTAAATCTTGCAGGCGGTCTTGTAGTTTTTCGACTGCTAGATAATGGTCTATGAGGGAACAAATGCGGTGCTGTGTTTGAAAGTAGTCAGGATAGGGATAGCTTTGACCTGCTAAGTCTTCTGCAAGTGGGCTGAGGGTGTTAAGCATATTTTTTATACTTGGATTTTTACCTCTGTGCCCAATAGCCTAAGCGATCGCACTCTCGTTTGTCAGTCGGTTGAAGTCGGCTATTTTATCTGATTGAGCCGGAAAAGTCGGGTAAAAAGTTAGCTTTAGCTGATTTACAATAGGAATTTGAATTTAAATATTATTGAAATATATCTTTTAATATTTACTTAATTTATTTTTTTGTAGATAAATTAATATGTCGAACCTAGCCTCTCAAGCTAGGTGCGAGCGTCAAATTTGAATTTGATTATGACGATATTTAATAAACTCAAATACTGCTCAAACTTTCAGCAATCCTAGCAATACCAAAGCTAATATTGCGGGTAGTGATTGCATTAAAAATGCTGTGGGGCGTTTTAAGCTTATACTGCCATAAATACCAGCGATCGCCACACAAATTAAGAAGAAAATCAAAATTCCAGTAGGTTCAACTTGGATAGAAGTTTGCGATACAAATAATCCCCAAATTAACCCCGTTGCCAGAAATCCATTATATAATCCTTGATTGCGAGCTAAAATTGCCGCAATTTCTTGTGAATTAAAATTTCCCACCATTCTTTTTTGAACAAAGTCTGTATGCCAGAGAAACATCTGTACAATTAGAAACAAAATATGTATTAATGAAATAATACCTATCAGTATCTTAATGAAGATTTCCATAATTAATGATTTCCTAACTCTGAATTTTTACCTGTTTAGCTTATTGAGTTTCAACTTTTGCAGCCTCAATACTCAGTTGTCGGAACTGAGATGAAATATTCCTTAATTCTTCTACATTTTCGACATACTGAACATCAATTAGTAAGTTACTAGCTTGAGCTTGGAGGAGACGATAACTTCCGGCTTTTTGTTTGACTGGAAAAGCATTACCAATGGCTTGAATAGCTACAATGACTGCACCTAAAACGCTAGTAGTGACTTTTTTATTTTGGTCATCTATTTGATTTAAAGAAGCCAAAATAGTAATCATTAAAGTTAGTAAGATAGTAGTAATTGTTAAACCTGCGTCCCAGCTACCATTGATTCGCCTGAGTCTAGTTGTGTCTTGAGTTAGTTGCTCAATTTGATGCTGTAATTTTTTTCTTTGGTCTTGAAAATCTTGCACTTCAGTCTTCTCCTAAATGTGAAAACTTACAGTTATTCAATCTATCTAATTTATAGATGTATGCAGTCTTAGTGTCAGAATTTAAATCTACCCAATCTATTAATTTTTCTTGTAATATTTGGAATACATCATAAGCTCTTTGAGCCATTTTTCTGGTATATTCTTCGTTTTCATCCCCATACTTGAAGCTAAACTCGACTGCTAGTGGTTTTTCTTGCTTTTGATTATTTTCATACCAAACAATCAAAGCGCATTTAGAGTAAATCTGAGGATTGTTTCTAATCTGAAACCTTGCTCCTTTAACTACTATTTCCCTAATATCAATTCCTATAGTTCTTATTTTGTCTTCTCCTTTTAAGGTGCTAATCTTATCTACCAAATCTGGATACAGTTGTGCAGCATCTTGTATTTCGTCTAGTTTCTCGTTCGTCAAAAGTTTCTGTGTAGATGAAAAACTATATAATACTCCAAAAGGAGTCTTAATATCCTCCTCAAACTTAGTTTCTCCTCTATCAATATCAACAACTTTCATATCGCGGTCTTGAGAAATATAGCGGTCTGGATGGCGAAATTTTAGAGTGACTTCCTTTTCATCATTATTGACATCCTGTCTCTCACGCAATATGTAACTGTTTCTGTATAATAGATAATCATCAGTGTCATAGAATCTGATAATTCGCTGGTCTGCAATTTCATTTAATTCGCCATTTACATCAATACTAATATGAGCGATCGCCTGGGAAAATGTGTGCCAAAATTCCTTTGAAGCTTTTAATAATTCTTGCTTGTTATCGCCAAACAAGTCTTTACGGAGCATAATTTTATATTCTCTAGAAGTCACTTTTCTGCTCATAATTTATCCTATGCTTAAATCGTTGACTATCAATTTCATCCTAAAAAAGAAGGTCAAGCAAATCCTCGGAATTTCAGATAATTCTTACCTTTTTCAGTGATGTAAAAGTGTTCTTTTACTTCTCGTCTATTGCCGTCATCTTTGAGTAGAGTAGCTCTACCTTTACCTTCAGGGTTAGAAATCAGTCCCAGCCTTCTTAATCTGTCTAACTCATTAGAAAAGAAAACAGAGGTCTTATCAACTTTTACTAGAAATGGCTCTGATGAGTTGAGTCTTTTGAGAATATTCAACTCGTTTTCAGTGACAAAACCTTCTATTAAAAACTTGAGTTGTTCAATTTCATACTTTTGTTTAACTTGCTCTTCTTGTATCTGTTGAATGAACTCTAGTTTCCAGCCACCCGGTAGTTCTGCTTTTGAAAGAATACCAGTTAGCCAAGGCAGAAAAGCTATGACTAAAAGTATTAAACCTTGGTTATCAAAGTTAAGAATTTTTGTAGTATGCAGAACAGCAAAAACTATACCTACTAAAGATATTATAATTTTTGTGGCTAGAATACTGCGTTGATTGTTGTTCATCCATTAAAAAATAAATAATTTAAAAGATACACCTGAATTACCCTATATTGTTACGAAAAATATAGGGTAGAAAAATTAAATTATCACAACAATTCTTGCAACAATCCCAGTCACATTTTTGATTGTAGTTAAAATATCTACAGTCTTTTTAACAGAGTCAATTGAGTCTTTTAAGTCTTTGATTCCATCATTTAGGTCTTCTTCAAAACACTTGAGCCGAGCAGCAACTTTTTCTAATACTGCGGTTTCTAGTTTAAGACGAAATACAGATAAATCTGTGCGCTCATCAATAAATTTTCGTCTTTTAGCAGTGTCTTTTTCCTTTTCAAAGATGTCTTGTATCTCTGGAGAATTGAGTTCAAGCTCACATTCACGGAGTTGGTCGATAAATTGTGTGCGAATTTTATCAATTGTTGGTAATTGTTCAATTATAGTTTTGTCAGTGCTATATGTCATGGTACTTTTCCTCTTAAGTAACTATTTTGGTTTTTTATCGGCTTCAACGAGTTGCAGGAAATTATCAACTTCTTGTAAAAAGCTGTTAACTCTTGCTAAACTTTGTTTACCTTCAATAAACGCTTGAAAAACTTCTTGGAACTCTCCTAGTGTATCGCTAGCAAATTGAAGTTCTTGTCCTCGATTTTCCATTTTTAGTAAATCCCGTCGCGTTTCAATCCATGTGTCTTCATCAGAAATTGTTGTATCCTGAATCAACGGACGAATCACAAAACGTTCTTCTCTTGCTATGCGAATCAGTTTGACATCTTGTGCAATTGAATCTCCCAGAACTTTTAACATCTCTTTTTGAATTGTTAGTTCGAGCAGAATTGTGCGATGGCGTTTTTCTAGCTCACTATGTAACGCACCACGAATTTGTGATGAAACTACAAGGTTGCCGATACCTTGAAAAATTGCCGGATTAGTAATTAAATCACTTCCTTTAAGTTCATTCCCAATCTTGTTGAGATTCTCTACGACTCCGGTAATTTCTCCTTGAGCGCGTGTGGGAGCATCAGAACCAGCAAGTTCGTTAAGCAACTGAAAATAATTGCTCAATAACTTGTTATGTTTGCGTAACTTCCTAATAACTTCTAAACGTTCTTCATCGCGGTCGGCAAGTTTTTTATAGTCATCAACTGTGAGATTGATAATTCGGTCGTTGCGTAATAATTGCTCGGAAGTCGTATCAATGCGGATGTCACCTGCCGCGCCAAGTAGTTTATCAACAGCATTTGCATATTTACTTCCAGCATTTGCAAATTTTTTGTACTCATCAGTTGAGCGACATCCTGTTGTTAAGGTAGCAATCACTGTCAACACAACTACAGTTTGACGAAGCGTTTTCTTCATAATTTTTGAAAATTACCAGAAATTAGAACTGCTTGATAAGAGATAACTCCGAACTTTTGTACAGACGCGATTAATCGCGTCTCTATCAGCAACTTTTGTTTTGCCTTGATTCAATTAATACCTCGAATCCGATCGCCCCGTCGGTAAGAAAAAGTGACTAGCTTGTGTAAATAGTTGTAAAGTTTGTCATAATCTTCTCGGTAAAAACTGAGAATTTAAAGACTTAAGCGATACTGAAAGCTGGCTGAACGATGACGGGAGAAGAGGCACTCAAACTGGTCGATGCTCTTTTAGGCTCCACATTTGGGCAAAGACTCAATGACGTAAAATCTGTAGTACTTTTGGAAACTTGGAAAGGACAAACGTATGAGGCGATCGCTGAGAAATTAGGTTATCAAAATGACTATATCAAGCAAGTAGGCTCGCAACTATGGCGATCGCTTTCTCAACTCCTCGGCGAACCTGTCTCCAAGCAGAATATTCAAGCTGTTTTACGTCGCTATCAGCAATCGCAAGGAATTAATTTAACTGATAACACGCGAGATTGGGGAGAAGCTATTGACGTTTCCCAATTTTACGGGCGGCAGGTAGAATTACAAACTGTAAAAACTTGGATTATTGATGAACATTGTCGTTTTATCGGGATTTTTGGACTCGGCGGAATCGGCAAAACTGCCCTCTCGGTGAAACTCGCCCAACAAGTTAATTTTCAGTTTGAATATGTAATTTGGCGGAGTTTACGACAAGCACCGCCACTAAATACTTTACTCAACGAGATTTTGCCGATTTTAGTCGGTGCAGAAGCAACAATCGATGGTTCAATTAGCGTGTTGATGAAGCAATTACAGCAAAAACGCTGTTTATTAGTCCTCGATAACGTCGAGTCAATCTTACAAAGTGGCGATCGCGGCGGACAATACCAAAAAGGATTTGAAGCATACCAACAGCTATTCGAGCGGATTTGTGATGAACTTCATCAAAGTTGTCTGATTGTCACTGGACGCGAAAAACCGAGCGAAATTGCTGTGCGAGAAGGAAAAAATTTGCCCGTGCGATCGCTTTCTTTGCTTGGACTTTCAGAAGCCGCAGGGCAACAAATACTTACCGCCAAAGGCTTAGAAGCCACAGAACCCCAACATCAAACTCTGGTTAATTACTTTGGTGGTAATCCCCTCGCTCTTAAAATTGCGGCAACTGCCATTCAAGATATCTTCTGTGGCGATACCCAAGCATTTTTAGCACAAGGCAATACTGTTTTTAGCAGTTTGTGGGACTTATTACAGCAGCAGTTCGAGCGTTTATCGCCTCTGCAACAGCAGATTATGTACTGGCTAGCGATTAACCGAGAAGAAGTAACGCCTGTGAAGTTACAAGCAGAAATGTTGCCGCAGGTATCTTGGCGAGAACTCCTAGAAGCCTTGGAATCGCTCAAAGGTCGTTCTTTGGTGGAAACAGGGGCGGCTGGATTAACGCAACAACCCGTAATCATGGAGTATGTCACAGAACAATTTATCCAAACTATTGAACGGGAAATTACTATAGGCAAACTCAACTTATTCAAAAACCATGCCGTAATTGAAGCCCAAACTCAAGACTACGTGCGCGAGGCTCAAATTCAACTGATTCTGCATCCTTTAGTTGAGCGACTTTTAACTCATTTTGATACACAAACCCAACTCGAACAGCACCTTCGCCAAATTTTAGAGCAATTGCGGCAGCAAACAGCAGTGCAAACGGGTTATGCCGGGGGTAATCTGCTGAATTTATTTAGTCACTTGAAAACTGACCTGCGAGGATTTGACTTTTCCAATCTCGCTATTCGGCAAGCTTACTTAGCTAATGCCACATTGCATGATACTAATTTTACTAATGTCAAAATTAGCGAAACCATCTTTGCTGAAACTTTTGGCGGTGTAGTTGGTGTGGCTTTTAGCCCAGATGGACAGTATTTAGCGACCAGCGATACCAAAGGCGAAATTCAAATTTGGGATACTGGCACAGTCAAACAATTAATTCGTTGTCGCGGACACCTACATTGGACATGGGCAATAAGCTTTAGCCCAGACGGACAATACCTAGCCAGCGTTGCTGATGATTATTTAGTTAAGTTATGGGACGTGGAAACTGGGCAATGTCTGCAAACCTACAAAGGACATACTTACTCGGTTAACAGTGTTGCTTTTAGTCCTAATGGTGGAATTTTAGCCAGTTGCGGGCAAGATTTAACTATTCGTTTGTGGCAAGTAGCACCAGAAAAGCTCAACCCAGAAGTTCAGACTTTAGTTGGTCATGAAGGTCGAGTCTGGGCGATCGCTTTTCACCCTGATGGTCAAACTTTAGCCAGTTGTAGCGAAGATTGTACAATTCGATTGTGGGATGTTGCAAGCGGAAACTGCCTTTGTGTTTGGCAAGCACACGATCGCTGGGTGTATTCAGTGGCATTTAGTCCCGATGGTCGCATACTCGCTAGTAGTAGCTATGACAACACCATCAAACTTTGGGATATTAACACTCAAAAATGCCTCCAGACCTTACGCGGACATCGGCAGACAGGAACTGCGATCGCCTTCAGTCCCAACGGTCAGCAATTAGCTAGCAGCAGTTTTGACCGCACAGTGAAATTATGGGATGTCACCACCGGAGATTGCCTAAAAACTTTTTTGGGACATACTAGCCGAGTTTGGACAGTGGCTTATCATCCCAACGGTCAACAACTTGTCAGTGGTGGTGACGACCACGCCACCAAACTCTGGAACATTCAAATAGGACGGTGTACGAAAACACTCAAAGGACATACCAACAGCGTGCTATCCCTGGCTTTGAGTCCAGATGGTGATTATCTAGCAAGTGGACACGAAGACCAAAGCATCAAGCTATGGGACATCAAAAACGGTACTCTAGTGCAAGTATTACGAGAACATACCAACCGCGTTTGGTCGGTGGCGTTTTCAACTGCTAGCCAGCATCCTTTACTCGCCAGTGGCAGTGCAGACCATAGCATCAAATTATGGGATTGGAAATTAGGAACCTGTCTACAAACCTTGCAAGGTCATACTAGTTGGATTTGGACAGTAGTTTTTAGTCCAGACGGCAGACAATTGGCCAGTAGCAGTTATGACCAAACCGTGAAACTATGGGATATTAACACAGGTCAATGCTTGAAAACCTTCCAAGGACATACTAGTTCGGTTGTTTCAGTCGCCTTTAGTCCAGATGGCAAACTGCTGGCTAGTAGTGAGTTTGATGGAATCATTAAACTGTGGGACGTTGACACTGGCGAATGCTGGCAAACTTTAACAGGACACACCAATAGCGTCTGGTCAGTTACCTTTAGTCCTGACGGAAAGTGGTTATTGAGTACAAGTTTTGACCAAACCCTCAAACTCTGGTTAGTCTCCACAGGCGAATGTCTCCAAACTTTAACAGGACACCAAGGCCCAGTGATGATGGCAAAATTTAGTCCAGATGCTCAGTTTATCGTTAGCGGTAGTTTAGATTGCAATTTAAAACTTTGGAACATTTCCACAGGAGAATGCGATCGCACCTTGGTAGGTCACTCCGAGCTGATTTATACTCTGCTAGTTGCCTATGTACCTACAGATGCCGAATCTGCAAGACTAACTGCTTTCAGTGGAAGCTTAGACGAAACAATCAAAGTTTGGGATTTGCAAACCAATAAATGTTATCAAACCTGGAGAGCGCCTCGCCCCTACGAAGGTATGAAACTGGAAGGAATTCAAGGATTAACAGAAGCTCAATTGGCAACCTTGCACGCTTTAGGTGCTGTTGCCATCAACTAATTCCAAATTGAGAAAAGATTAATTACCAATTACGAATTAGTATAAATTGGTAAGGTAAACCAAAATGTTGCTCCTGCTTCCAATTCACTTTTCACACCAATTTCACCGCCGTGAGCAGCGATGATTTGCTTACATAGATACAACCCCAATCCCATACCCACATTGCGGTTAATATCGCCTCGGAAGTAAAGGTTAAAAAGCTGTTCGGATTGTTTTTGACTAATTCCGATGCCATTATCAGTGACAGTACAATAAATCTTGTCATCTTCACGGCTAGCGTTGAGCGTCAACAGCAACCCAGGCGGATTATGTTTGACAGCGTTGATAATTAAGTTAGAAAATACTCGCCACAGTTGTATGGGATCGGCATTGACTAATGGTAAATCTGCGCTAATTAGATTTGTTAACTTAGCTTGATTTTCTGCCAGTATTGGCTCTAAATCTGCGATCGCTGCTTCTACTACCTTCAGTAATTGTACGGCTTCAAGTTGTAAAATAACACCTTGCACTTCATTGATATGAGCTTCCAGCAACGAATTAATTAAATTCAGCTGGCGATCGCTACTTTGCACCATCCGCTCTAAAATTGAGCGCGACACGGGAATTAGGGATGGGGTAGATGAGAGGGATGAGGAAGATGAGGAAGCATTTTCCTCTTTGTCCCCCAGTCCCCTTGTCCCCTTGTCCCCTTGTCCCCGTGCCACCCCTCCCCAGTCCCCAGTCCCCACTCCCTGACTATTGAGCAAATTCTTCAGTACCATTAAAGTGCCTAACACCGGGTTGCGTAAGTCGTGGGAAACCGCATGGAAAAATACACGTAGCGATTCCTCGGCTTGCTTACGCTGTGTAATGTCTTCAATCAACCCTTCGTAATAAAGCAGTTTTCTCTCTTCGTCACGGACTGCATATGCTTTTTCTGAAATCCAGACAATACTCCCGTCTCGGCGATAAATCTGGGACTCAAATTCTGAGACAATACCATTCTGTTCAATCAAGCGCACAAAATCTGCACGACGGTTTGGTTCAACATACAACTGATGTTCAATATCAGTAAAATTAGCCATCAACTCTTCTGGAGATGAGTAGCCATAAATATGCGCTAATGCAGGATTGGCTGTAATATAACGTCCATCAGGACTGCTTTGAAAAATTCCTTCAACTGCGTTTTCAAAGATACTACGATATTTAGCTTCTGTAACTTTTAGTTTTTGGTAGGCTGACTCAAGTTCTTGACGGGCGTTAAACTCAGAGCGTTGCAAGTTTTCGTAAAGATAAACACCCATGTCACATATAGTACAAAACCAAAAAACGTACAAAATAAACTTTACATCATATAACTCTGCGTATCCGGGCATGGGTATTTTTAACCCAAGTGCTGTACTGACACTAAAATAGCAAACCAGGATACTCACCTGAGATAGTAAGTGGAGAGTCCAGCGAACAGGTATGAATATAGCTTGACTCAAGAATAGCAGCGACCAAGCAAGGGTATCGGGTAATGCAAAACCTCTAAGGATTGCAAATAACTGCGATGCGAAACTAATAAACCAAGATGACCCCAAAAATAATAGCCCAGGACGACGATGACCGAACCTCGTTTTATGTAAGGCAAAACAGATAAGTAGACTCAGCAGTGTTGTAATGTTGATCGCTAGCCCTTGGATTTTAAGTACCTGTGGTAGACCCTCCGTTTCCTTTAAAGGAAAAAAAAAGTCGTAGATGTTTCGCAAAATAAAGGTTGATAGGCAGATCGTTGCTAGCCATAACCATAGATGCAACCTTTGCCAAAAAAAGCGATGCCTATTGACTAGCCACTGTGTATCTGCAAACGAAGCTTGATAAATGGCAGTAATTTCATCTATGGGTGGTGAAGACAGGATTTCTGTCCACCACTTTTGCAATGTTTCCAATAAGCTAGCCATTAGCGTCTTACCCAACTTTAGCCATACCTTCAAAGGTGTTTCCTGTTTCCAGACTGCCATAACACCCAAGTAATATAAAGTAGGGGGATGGGGGGAACAAGAGAGCAGGGGGAGCAGGGGAAGCAGGGGGAGAAAAATTACGACTGACAACTGACAACTGACTTATACCAATTCGCCAACATAGGGTAAAGTGAACCAGAAAGTTAACCCGCACTTGCGATTACTAATGACACCAATTTCACCACCATGAGCCTGAATAATTTGCCGACAAAGATACATTTTTAAACCAATGTCTGTTGAACAGGGGGCCTGGGGATGGCGTACATATAAATCAAAGAGGCGATCGCACTCTAGCTTGCTCACCGCTACCCCATTATCTTGAATGTGAGTGCGAATCATTCCACTTTCAACTGTGGCTTTCAAGGTAAAATTTAATCCTGGTGGATTGTTTTGCAAGCTATAAGTAAACAAATTCACCAAAACTTTCTGCAAGCGAGTTTTATCTGCCATTACTAGCGGTAAATTTTCCGCAACCAAGTTTGTTAAATTTGCTTGGTTTTGACTCAGCATCGGCTGCAAGTCTTTGATAATTGTCTGTAGCAGCGTGCTGAATGTGATTAACTCGCGATGGAGGACAATTCCTTGCTCTTTGCAGGAATGAATTTCTAGTAATGAATCAATCATTCCTAATTGGCGATCGTTGCCTTGAATCATGCGCTCAATGATAGAGCAAGATACCGGGATTAAGGATTGGGGAGATGAAGCAGATGCGGAGAGTTGTACTGAAACATTCCCCGTGTCACCCTTCGGGTTCGCAGTCGCCTGTGGAGGGAGACCCTCCCGCAGCGCTGTCTCATCATGTCTCTGTTTCCCCGTGTCCTCTGTCCCCAGTCCCTGACTTTTGAGCAAATTCTTCAGTACCATCAAGTTACCCATGACGGAAGTTCGTAAATCGTGGGCAACTGTATGCAAAACTACGTCTTTGACTCTTTGTGTTTCTTCCAGTTCTTGCATTTTCTGCTGTAACTGGGTGGTACGTTCTTCTACCTGGCGTTCTAAATTGCTGTTGAGTTGCGCCAGTTCTTGGTAGAGTTGTACTTGCTTAATTGCTATGGCCAGTTGTTCAGACATCTGCTGTAGCAAATCAATTTCTATTGGTTGCCAATGACGAGGACCAGAACATTGATTGGCAATTACAGCGCCAAACAATTCGTCACCTACCATAATTGGCACAACTAAGGCGGCTTTGGTCTGAAGTTGTTCGTGGTGGGCCAGCAATTTGGGAGATACTGCAATTTGGGAAATATCCTCAAACACGCGTACCCGATTAGTCGTTAGTTGCGTTTTCAATTCTTGGAGACAACTTTCATCATCACTCTGCCAATTTAAGACTGATGGATAATTGGGATCTACTGATTCGACAACTGTTTTGGCTCCTACTTGGGGATCTTTTAGACCAATAAAAACTCGGTCTACTTGCAAAAATTGCCGGACTTCTGTCACAGTAGTTTGAAGAATTTTTTTTAAATTGAGCGAAGATCGAATTCGTACTAAGGTTTCTGCTAACAAGCGATCGCGCTGTGCTGAGAGGCGTAATTGTGCTTCTACTTGCTTGCGTTCTGTGATGTCATGATGAACTGCTAATAGGCACGGAATGCCATCTAAATCAATTATTTCAGCTGAAAGCATTGCTGTAATTAGCTTGCCACACTTGCGGCGATATTCAAATTCCAAGTTGCAAACAACTTTATTTGTCTGCAACTCTTGTAATAATTTGATGCGATCGCTCTTATTTATCCAGATATTTAGCTCTAAAGCAGTACGACCAATTGCTTCATCTCGCTCGTAACCGGAGAGTTGCACAAAACTGTCGTTAAATTCTATCAAGCGTCCTTCTGCGAGGGTGCTGATGGTAATTGGATCGGGACTGCAACTAAAAGCTTTAGAATATTTTAGGGCCAGATTTTGTAGAGAAACTTCTGTTTTTTTGCGGTCTGTAATATCTACAACCAAGCCATCCCAGAGAATACCGCCGTTAACCTGCCGTTCCAGTTGGGAAGCGCCTTGAATCCACTTGATGCCACTAGGCGTAATTATGCGACCTTCCCAGCGCCAAGGTGTAAGAGTAGCAGCAGCAACAGCAATAGATTCTGCAAAAGCTGCCATATCCTGTGGATGAATTAGTTTATGCAATATCTTCGGGTCTGCTTGTATCACTTCTGGTTCTAATTCGTAGAGTTCTCGACAGCCAGAACTCACATACAGCACAACCAGAGAACCATCCTGTTGTTGCAGGCATTGGAAAATCATTCCTGGTAAATTGGCAGCAATCCTTTCCAACAGAGCGATCGTTTCTTGTTGAAAACCTAGTTTATGCAGTGATTTTACAGTTTCATCCACTCTTAGACCCTTTGGCACACAAGGAACTGGCATAAGATTAAAAGCAAGCGTAGCTATTTTCATAGTTTTGTTGCTGTACGCAATTGTTCTCACAACAGCAAAACTGAATCTCCTTTTAGCGTAGTTCTTGATGCTGCGATCGCATTCACCCAATCGGGTGAACCAGCTGCTGATAACGAAAACCGCAGTTGAGTTGTTAAAGTGATTAACGACACTTGTAGGTAGAGGCAGAAGGTAAAATGCTCAAACAATCAGCTTGTTACCAATATAGTTAATAGCGGATACATAATTCTAAAGCATTATTTATAATATCTATTTATGTTTACAAATTATGCAAAAGACAATGATTGATGTCAAAACAGCAGTGAATGCTGCCTATGAATACATAAAGTCTATACAAGATATCAATGAAAGATTTAATTAATTCCCTAGTTCGTCGTTATCATCAGAAAGAAATTTTAGTTGATACAAATATCCTACTTCTCTTTTTAGTTGGAAGTGTCAATCCAGAGCGCATAACTAAATTTAATCGAACTCAGCAATTCATACCAGAAGACTATGAGCTTCTGCTAGAATTTATTGCCAGATTTCATAAATTAGTAACAACTCCGAATATTCTGACGGAAGTCAATAGCCTCGCGAATCAGCTAGGTGAACCGGAACGATCGCAGTGCTTTGCAATATTTGCTCAATTTGCTCAAAATGTGACTCGTTTAAACGAACACTACATCAAGAGTTTAGATGCTGTGACTGTTGATAGATTTGTAAAATTTGGACTAACTGACTGCGGAATACTGACTTTAGCTAGAGGTAAGCACCTAGTACTAACTGACGATTTGAAGCTAACAAATTACCTTCAGAGTTTAGATATTGATGTGATTAACTTTAATAATATTCGTATCTTTAACTGGTAGCCAAGTCTTTGATTCAACTTCTCATGAACAATCCAACTATTAAACTTCTTCCAGAACACTTGCAAACAATCTGCACTCATGCTGAAAGTACTTACCCCGATGAGTGCTGTGGTATAATACTAGGCTCTCTGGCAAGTGAGGGCAAAACTGTGGTAGAAATCATGCCAACAGCAAATGCTTGGAGTACAGAGGCAGCTAATTTCTCGGAAGAGAATGCCATACATAGCGAAAGACAGCGCTATGCGATCGCACCCCAAGTCATGCTACAAGTACAAAGGGAAGCACGCGATCGCTCTTTGAATATCATTGGTATTTATCACTCACATACCGATCATCCAGCTATTCCCTCAGAATGCGATCGCCTGTATGCCTGGCAAGGATACTCGTATATAATAGTTTCCGTTCAAAACGGTAAAGCTGGTGAACTCAAAAGCTGGAGTCTTGATAATAGTCATCAGTTCCAACCAGAGTCAATTGAAAACGTAAATTAACATCTGACAAAAACTTATTAACACAGATATCGTTTTTCGATAGGATTAATACTCCGCTCTTCCACAATCAAACTGCTATGCTCAATCCCAATCTGGATGAAATCCAGCTAACAAAAGACGATTACGAACGCTACTCCCGCCACTTGATTTTGCCAGAAGTCGGAATGGAGGGACAAAAACGCCTCAAGGCTGCTAGCGTGCTTTGTATCGGTACAGGTGGACTAGGTTCGCCACTACTTTTATATTTGGCGGCAGCAGGTATCGGACGCATCGGTATTGTTGATTTCGATGTTGTCGATACTTCCAACCTTCAACGCCAAGTTATTCACGGGACATCCTGGGTAGGTAAACCCAAGATTGAATCAGCAAAAAACCGCATTCACGAGATTAATCCCTATTGCCAGGTCGATCTATACGAAACTCGCCTGAGTTCCGAAAATGCCCTGGATATCATTAAGCCTTACGATATCGTCGTTGATGGTACTGATAATTTCCCCACAAGGTATCTAGTCAACGATGCCTGTGTATTACTAGATAAGCCCAACGTCTATGGTTCCATTTTCCGCTTTGAAGGGCAAGCTACGGTATTTAACTACGAAGGCGGGCCTAACTATCGCGATTTGTACCCAGAACCACCACCACCAGGAATGGTGCCTTCTTGTGCAGAAGGTGGCGTATTGGGAATTTTGCCAGGAATTATTGGAGTCATCCAAGCAACAGAAACTGTCAAAATCATTACGAAACAAGGTAACACCCTGAGCGGACGACTGCTGTTATATAATGCCCTAGAGATGAAATTCCGGGAGTTGAAGCTGCGTCCTAACCCCATCCGCCCAGTGATTGAAAAGTTGATAGACTACGAACAGTTCTGCGGTATCCCACAAGCTAAGGCAGAGGAGGCGAAACAGCAGATGGAAATTGCGGAAATGACTGTTAAGGAATTAAAGGAATTGCTAGATGGCGGTGCAAAGGATTTTGTGCTGTTAGATGTTCGTAACCCTCATGAATACGACATTGCTAAGATTCCTGGTTCCGTATTAGTGCCCTTACCGGATATTGAAAACGGGGATGGCGTTGCTAAGGTGAAGGAAATACTTAATGGGCATCGCTTGATTGCTCATTGTAAGATGGGCGGGCGGTCTGCTAAAGCCCTTGGCATTCTCAAGGAAGCTGGTATTGTCGGGACGAATGTCAAAGGTGGAATTACCGCTTGGAGTCGAGAGGTCGATCCGTCAGTTCCAGAATATTAAAAAAGTAGCACGGATGACATATAACCGTTCTCAGTCGAATGCAATACGCCTTTGATGGGGGAATAAGAAAGAGGCAGTCCTGGACTCATCGGACTGCCTCACAAATTACGAATTGGGGTTATCTTTCACGCAGAATAAGTGCTATTTAGACCAGTTGGTATTAAACAGGCAAGTTCTAGCGATCGCTGTCGTATAGGAATAGTAATAATAAACTCTGCTCCCTGGTTAGGTGCTGAAATACACTGCATCTGTCCTTTATGTTTAGAGACAATCTGATAACTAATACTCAATCCCAAACCCGTTCCTTTACCAACAGGTTTCGTAGTAAAAAAAGGATTGAACAGATTTTGCCACACATATTCAGTCATTCCAGCCCCATTATCTGCGATCGCAATAGAAACAAAGTGATTGTCAATGGCTGTAGTACGAATCAGAATCTGGGGTTCAGCTTGAGTGTTGTACTGATTTTTTTGTTTCTCATACTCTTCCAAAGCATCAATTGCATTAGCAATCAAGTTCATAAACACTTGGTTGAGTTGTCCGGCATAACATTCTACTAATGGTAAATTGCCATACTCTTTGATAACTTTAATACCTGCATGATTTGTACTGGTTTTGAGTCGATTATGCAAAATCAGCAGTGTACTATCTAAGCCATCGTGAATATTCACTGGCTTCATTTCTTTTTCATCTACACGAGCAAAGTTCCGCAGTGACTGAATAATTTCGCGAATGCGTTCGGCTCCAATATTTATAGAAGACAGGAGTTTAGGTAAATCTTTAATCAGAAATTCTAAATCTATCGCCTCTGCTTGTTCCTGGATTTCTAGCGGTGGTGAAGGAACGTACTTGGTATACAAATCCAATAAGTAAAGCAAATCTTGAGTATATTGATTCGCATGACCCAAGTTCCCATAGATAAAGTTAATTGGATTATTAATTTCATGGGCAACCCCTGCTACCAGTTGTCCAAGACTAGACATTTTCTCACTTTGGACTAACTGACTTTGAGTTTCTTGCAGTTGGCGAAAAGCAATTTCTAGCTGATTAGCTTGTTCGCGATAACGAGTTTCTGATAGCTGTAAGGCTTGTTGTGTTAAAATTCGCTCTTGCACTTCCTGTTTCAGTTGCCGATTTGCTTGTTGAAGTTCTTCCGTTCTTGCATGTACTCGTTTTTCTAACTCAGCAGTTAACTGTAAAAGTGCTTCCTCCGCATTCAGCCGCTCTTGTACCTCCTGTTCTAAACGTAGAGAATGCTGTTGTAGTCTCTTAGTCAAATTTCGCAGGCTCAAATGAATGTTGACACGGGCTAAAACTTCTTCATGCTGTAATGGCTTAGTGATATAGTCTACGGCCCCAAGATTCAATCCTTTGACCTTATCTACTGTTTCAGAAAGTGCAGTCATAAAAATTACAGGAATATCTTTTGTTGTTTCCTTAGCTTTTAAATGACGACAAGTTTCAAAACCATCCATGCCTGGCATAATCACATCTAACAAGATTAAATCAGGCAAGGCATATTCCAACTGTTCAATCGCATCTTCACCATCTTGGGCAACTAAAACTTGGAATCCCGAATCTGCTAAAAAATCAAACAGTACTCCTAAATTAGTGGGAGTATCATCAACTATTAAAATTATATTATTTTCTGTATTTTCCTGATTCATAGTTAGTTCTCAGCACTTTTAAGTAATTCACGAATCTTTTTAACTTGAAATCCTTTTGCTAATTGATGTAACTCTCTAGAAAAAGGGATATATTCCGAATTTAAATCTGACAAGCGAGTAGCCTGCTCGATAATTCCTTTGAGGTCTCCTTTCATAGCTAAAGCCAACAGGCTAGCTATTTCTTCATGGGTCGGAAATATGAAAGTTTGTTCGGCATGAGGTTGAGAATGAGCAACTTTTTCTGATTGCTCCTCATATATCCATTCCAATCCTAAATGAATTTGTAATTTAGCTAATAATTCTGATATTCGCACTGGCTTAGGTAGAAAATCATTACAACCTACTTCCTGACTTTTTTGGTGGTCAAAATCAAAAACGCTAGCCGAAGTTGCTATAACTATAATATCTTTAATTTCCTGCGATCGCCTTAATCTCCGAGTTGCTTCCAGACCACTTAATGTTGGCATCATTAAATCCATTAATATACAATCTGGCTGTAATTTTATAGCTAGGTTTAAACAATCTTGACCATCAATAGCTTCCACAATTTCAAAGCCTAGCGGTGATAGCAAATTCGCTAAAATTGAACGATTTTCTAATCTATCATCTGCAATAATAATTGTACGTTTATCTCCTTTGTAGCCTATAATATGTTGTCTTTCTGCCTTGAATAACTGTGAAGATTGTTTGACTTCCTGCAACTCTAAATCAAAAAAGAAAACACTACCTTTACCTAAAGTACTTTCAACTTGAATTTCGCCTCCCATCATTTGCACTAGTTTCCGGCTAATAGATAGTCCCAATCCTGTGCCTTCTACTTTGCGATTATTTTCACCTACTTGGTGGAAAGGCAAAAATATTTCTTGTAATTGTTCTGGAGCCATACCTACTCCAGTATCTTCCACCTGAAAGCGAATTTTATGATTGTGATAGCCAACTTTTAAAATGACTTCACCTACTTCTGTAAACTTCACTGCATTGCCCAGTAAATTAATTAAAACTTGTCGTAACCGTTTTTCATCTGCTCTTACTCCTTGAGGCAAATTGCTTGTTGGTTGATAAATTAAAGAAATACCTTTTTGTTGAGCGCGAATTTGACAAATTTCTGCAATCCCTTCCAAAAAATTGGGAAAATGAAACTCTGTAGGATATAGTTCCATTTTCCGTGCTTCAATTTTGGAAAGATCTAGAACTTCATTAATCAAATTTAAAAGGTGATCGCCGCACTGATAAATAATATTTAAGCCATTTTTTTGGGAACTAGTTAAATCTTTATCTCGTTGTAAGATTTGGGCATAACCTAAAATGCCATTCAGGGGAGTGCGGAGTTCATGACTCATATTTGCTAAAAATTCACTTTTCGCCTGATTAGCAGATTGAGCTACTGCTTCTGCTTGTTGCAAATGCACATTTTTTTCTTGTAACTCTTGTGTTCTCTCTTGAACTTTTACTTCTAAAGTGGTATTAACTGTAGCTAAATCATTATAGAGACGAGCATTCTCAATGGAAATTGCTGCTTGTGAAGATAATAGTTTTAAGATTTCTAATCTATTTGGAGTAAAAGCTTCTGTTGTCAGATTATTTTCTAAGTAGAGAATACCGCTTAGTTTTCCTTGATGGAGTAGCGGGGTGCATAATAATGATTTTGGTTTATAATTAACAATATAGGGATCTTTCGCAAAAATTCCTTCACAAATTGTATTACTGCATAGGACATTTTCTTGAGTTCTAGCTACATAATTAATTACAGATATCGGCAATTCCTGACTAGTGGCTACTGGCTTTGATTGCATAACAATCACATCATTATGTTCCACTGTTACTTGTGCTTCTATTAACAAAGTTCCGTCTATTTCTAAAATCAGGTACCCAGTTTGAGCGCCAGCGTTCTCTAGCACGATTTGCATTAACTTAGCCAGCAATTTACTCAAAACAATTTCGCCAGAAAGAGCTTGAGAAGCTTTCATCACTGTCATCAAGTCGAGGCTATGAGAGCCTCCGGTGACTGTGGGACTGTCTAGTGTAAGTTTTGTATAATTCGTTTCTAACCTTTGTGTGTTTAGCGATCGCGTAATCAATTGCGGATAGCGTGTTTCTAAATCTTTGACTTTAGCAACAGCCCCCCAATGCCCATAGGCATGGTAGGCATTAGTCATGTAGGTTTGGGCAATTGTTTGTTTACCCCATGATAAATAGAATTTGGCTGCTAATTCGTGAGCGAGGGCTTCTTGATTGATGTATTCGTTTTCTTTAGCAAGTGCGATCGCCTGATCATACATCTCTATCGCTTCGATTTTTTCGCCTAAAACACGATGCCGTTCTGCTTCTACCAAATAGAATTTATGTAAATGATTCATTGGGGCATGATGCGCCCATTTTTGCATTTTTTCTTGATTAGCTTGGACGCGCTCAAGAATGGCTTGCTGTTCAGACTCTAGACACTCGCCATATACTGCCAGCCAGATTAAAGAATCATAGAAATAGAAAATAACAAAAACTAATTGACCTGCTGCTGCACTCAAATAATTTTCTGCTTGCTTGAGATTTTCCAGCGCTTGGGAGTAGTTTTCAAACAGATAACAAAGCTCTAGCTTTTCTAAATATAAAAAATAAATTGCTACATGATCGTTGGTTGATTGGTGCAGGGGAAGCATTTTCTGCTCATCATAAGCTTCACCCTTTAAAATGCAGGGGTTTTGGTTTTTGCCCATCAGGTTTAAGACAGCTTGCCAATAGATTTCCTGATAATAAAGCGATGTTTTTTGCTTAATTTTATTAATGGCATTCCAGTAGGTTGCCATTTCTTGTTCAACAAAAGTTAGTTGCTTACCCACTAAATATTGTTGATAGCAATATGCAAATGCACCATAAGCAGCATATTCTAAATCTCCAGTTTCCAAACCCCTAAAATAATTTGACCGAAAAATTTCTAAGGTACTGCTAACGTGTTCTTTCCAATGTTGAATAAATACACATACTAGTTGATATGTCTTGGTACTAACTTCTTTGGCATTTAATTTTGAAACCAAATTCAAAGCTAATTGACCAAACTGATAGCCCCGTTCGATATCTCCCACAACCCCACACAACAGAAAACCATAAAGAGAATATGTATGAGGAGATACAGAAGCATTGCCATATTGGACGCATAAATTGACTTGTTTACATACCACTAGAGGTATAAGTTCTGGAGCACCTAAGTAGGCGGCAATAGATAAACTTGACAGTAGCCTCAATGCTGCCAGTTTATCAGGATTGGTCATTTGAGGTAAGTAGAGCAAGTCCGAGGGTTCTTTTCCACTCAAAATGGATGCTGTTTCCTCTAATGTTTGCTCAATATCTGAAGGGTTTACTGTTTCGGGAAACTTTACCCCCAACAGATTTAAGACTTGTAGTCCTGTATTAATTGCATCAATTAGCTTGTTCTGCCCTAAATAAGCTTGAATCTGGACTTCGTATACTTTCACTTTATCCAGTATCGAGGTGGCGCAGTTTTGCACTACCGTAACGAATCTCTGCATCAGGTCGAAATCACCGCTTAAAAAAGCTGTCTCTGCCGCTTCCTCATACAATGCTAATGTTAGTCCATACTGACTCTGCCAGCTATCTTCTGCCAACAGTCCTAAACCCACCTGCAAATATTTGACAGCCGACTCATACGCTGTAGCTGCTTTCGCTTTTTGACCTGCAATCAGATTGAGTTGAGCTAAGTCGTATTTTTCTGAGTCAGATGTGAGCAGTTCAGTCCCGTAATTGAGTTGGTTGACCAACGCAAAGATATTTTCTTTTCGTTCTTCTAACGTGCTGTTTTGCAGTAGTAATCGACCAATTCTCAGATGTGTTATTTTTTTCTGCTCATCGGGAATCAGAGAATACGCCGCTTGTTGCACGCGATCGTGCAAGAATTTGTATGTAACTGTTTGATAGCTATCATTTAATATTATTTTTGAATGGTTAACACCATTTATTATTTCTTGTTTGTCAAATAATAAGGGGATTTTATAGGAATTGTTTAAGGGAAAAATTAAACCTGCTTGCAACGCTGTCCACAAATCAGCAGCAGCTTCTGATTGAGTCGATTCATTAACAGTTGCTAAAACCTCTAAGGTAAATTTATCTCCTATACAAGCGGCTATTTTTAAAACATTAATTGTCTTTGGTGACAGCTTTTGAATCTGGGCAACCATTAATTCGACAACATTATCCGTAATATTAATTACTTGTAGCTGCTCAATATTCCATTGCCAAATACTTTTAGAGAAATTAAAGCTTAATAAATTTTCTTCATAAAGATATTTGAGTAGCTGAGTTAAGAAAAATGGATTACCTTGAGTTTTGTGAAAAACTAATTCAGCTAATGGTTTAACCATTAATTTACTGCTACATAGAGTATCAGCAATGAACTGATTTATACAGTCAATACTTAAATTGCTTAGAACAATATTAGTGATAGTACCTCTAACCTGTTGAATCTGCTCTAAGGTCTGCATTAAGGGATGAGTCCCACTGACTTCGTTATCGCGGTAAGCTCCAATTAATAATAAATATTCGCTGTCAGGATCTGTAACAATTAGTTCAACTAACTTCAAAGAAGCTGAATCTGCCCACTGTAAATCATCTAAAAATAAAACTAAAGGATGTTCCCGTTTAGTAAAAATATGAATAAATTGTTGAAATACCCGATTAAAACGATTTTGCGATTCTGCTGCACCTAATTGTGGGACTGCTGGCTGAGAACCGATAACACGTTCTACTTCCGGAATCACATCTATAATAATTTGACCATTTTGACCAAGTGCTGCTAATAGTTGAGATTTCCAAGTTTCTAAGGATTCAGCACTTTCTGTTAACAGTTGCCGCATTAATTCTTGAAAAGCTTGAATTAATGAAACATAAGGAATATTCTGTTTAAACTGGTCAAATTTCCCAGAAATAAAATATCCTCTCTGGCGGACGATTGGCTTATGAATTTCGTTAACTAAAGAAGATTTGCCAATTCCAGAGTATCCTGATACCAGCATCATCTCTGTTTGTCCGTTGCTGATGCGCTCAAAGGCATTTAATAATATATTTACTTCTGCTTCCCTACCATACAGCTTTTGCGGAATAATAAATTGACTAGATTTATCTAGTTGACCAATAGTAAATTTAGCAATTTGACTATTACTTTCTAACTGCTGGAGACACAATTCTAAATCTGCTTTCAATCCCAAGGCATTTTGATATCTATCTTCAGCCGTTTTTGCTAAGAGTTTCATCACAATTTCAGAAACTACTAGCGGGATTTCTAAATTTATTTCGTTAGGTGAAGCTGGAGTTTTGGCAATGTGTAAGTGAATAAGTTCTAACGAGTCTTTGCTATCAAAAGGCAGCAAACCAGTGAGCATTTGATAAAAGGTAACTCCTAAAGAATAAAAATCGGTACGATAATCAAGTGACCGATTCATTCTGCCGGTCTGCTCGGGAGACATATAGGCTAGAGTGCCTTCTATTAAGTTAGGATTACTCACAGTTTCGTTTTCTCTAGATAACTGCGAAGCAATACTAAAATCAATAACTTTAATAGTTAAATTGTTTGTATTAATAACAATATTTTGTGGTTTAATATCTTTATGAGTTACTTGTTTATCATGAATATCTGCTAAGGTTGCTGCTAATTGATTAGCAATTACTAAAAAATCTTTTAATGAAAACTTTTGTGAATCAATAAATTTTTTCAGCGATACAGATCCAAAATCTTCTAAAACTAGTGCTAATCCGTTTTGATACTTTTCTAAAGTCAAAGGATTGATGACTCCGGCAACATCTATCAAGCTGCTAAGGACTTTATATTCGTGTCTGAGTGCAGTTAAATCTTCTAAGGTAGGATATTCAGTTTTGAGAACTTTAACGATGACTGAAGTTCCATCTTTCTGTTTAATAGCGCGGTAAATCAGGCTAGAAAGACCTTCATATAAAATTTCAGCAGAAACATAGCCAGGAAGCATTAGCATTGTTTTGAATGAAAGTGAACTGAGTACGAGTTGAAGTGTGTGAGATGGAACTGCTTAAATTCTAAAATTGTTTTGATTTACATGTTATATAGTTCCCAAATAAATTGATAAACTTTTGAAAGCTAAATAAAACTCAATCATTGGGATCAAGCAGGAAGGAAGAGGATTTGAACTTAGTTCATTTTTCTTTAAGTAGGTAGACATAATTAAATGTAAGATGTCATTGCGTTCGCGTAGCGTCTCGTAGAGAGGAGGAACGACGTAGGCAGAGCCTTCTCGCAGAGTAGCAATCTCAGTCTTTGCAATTGCTTCACTTCGTTTGCAATGACAGAACATATTATATTTATTTGCGCCGATCTACTTACATAATTATGTTTATTTGCGTTTTTATACTTAAATAATTGTGTAAAAGGTATATAAGAATAACTCAAATTGCTAAATTTATGTCTGAGTTAAAAGAGAATTGCGGTTCATTGAAAAAATTGAAAGTGAAAATTATGGTCAATCTGCCTATGAAATTGCCAACAAGCTGCGCGGCTATACCAAGTCAGAATACACAACAAGGTTATGGAGTTTAGCAACAGGGTATAACCAAAAATATATTGAAGGTGAATTTTAAGTCCCGTTAATCAAGAAGTAGTTTTAAGTGGTAAAATGACTGACTTGGCTCATTTGATAGCTGCACTTTCAGACCAAATCAATCAATCAGGATTCAATAAGTCTGATTTAACCAGTTGGACAGGTGACCATACCTCATGGGCTAGAGATATTGGTTCAGCTATTATTTTTTATCGCTCTAAATTTGAGAAAAGTTCTGAAATTAATCTTCAATAAATACTGAATAAATTAGCCAGTGACTCTGATTATACTGCAAACATTGCTGCTTACTGAGTTGGCAATATGATTAACTCTAAGTAAGTCGGTAAAAATAAACCTAGCTATGTAACAGAATGTAAAATTGATATAACCCTTGCGATTGCTTCATTCCACTTCGTTCCATTCGCAATGACATAGCGTGAATTATTTCAGCCGTTCTACTTAGTTACCAAACTGCTATTTCAACTGCGAGCGCTGAATATCATACTACTAAGTATTCCGAGCATATTAAGACATTTATCAAAAAACGTTTTGGCGGAATTATTGAAGGTAATAAACTTCAGAATCCAGGTTTGATAGAGGCTGAGATTCGTCGTGTATCTACCTTTATTAGGTTATATACTCCTGCCTCGGATTTATTTCAATCAGTGAAGAACCTAGTGAGATTGCAACCAAAATTAGACTGGGAGAACACCACAAAACCCAATGGCACTGATTTGCTGACTGGTTCTTTACATTTTTTGACTCACTTGGTTAAATATACAGGTTTAGAAAGTTTACATTTTCAGCCATACCAAATGCTAAGACTGCCTTGGTTAGGGACTGTAGATTACTTTGTCACAGTTTCAGGTTTAGTTTAACAATCAATCAAATAGCAGCTTGTTTAGTTGTTGTGAAGCTATTTTCAAGAGTTAGCGATCGCTCTTAGCATTCAAATTTACAAGTGCTAAGATGGGCACATATACCGAAAGATTTATATCGAACCTGAATTATCGGATTCTACATCTAAAACTCACTAACGATTTGCTTACCCCCACAAATAGATGGGGGTATTTTTCTTTTCGTCCATTGTCCTCTACCTGATTGTGAATCGATTTATTTAAGATAGCTCTTTACCGTTTTCCAGTCATCACCATCCGAACCCCACCCGTGGGAGCAAGTGTAAACCCACGACGTTGTAATTTTATAGGTTTATCCTCTGTTAAGGCAAGCTGATACTTGGATAAAATCGTTGCTAGGACTAATTTCATTTCTAACTGAGCTAAGGCATATCCCAAACACCGCCGACTTCCACCACCAAAAGGAAGGTATTCACAAGGTGAATACTGCCGCTCCAGAAAACGTTCTGGTTTAAATTGTTGAGCATTCGGATACAAGTCTTCCCGATAATGCACTAGGTAAATACTCGGCATTAAGGTGGTTTCAGAATCAAATTGGTATCCTGCAATCTTTATGGATGATTTGGTAATGCGTGGGAATATTACTGGAAGGACTGGATACATCCGCAAAGTTTCTTGACAAACTGCCGTTAAATAGGGAAGTTGAGCAATTTCCATTGGGTTGGGATTTTCCCCTAAGCTATCTAGTTCTTGCTGCAATTTTTCCAGCACATCTGGATATTGATGAATCTGATAAAAAGCCCAGGCGAGTGTTGTTGCAGTCGTTTCATGTCCAGCAAATAAAATTGTTAGCAGTTCATCTGTTAATTCTTCGTTGCTCATTGCTTGCCCATCTTCATCCCGCACTGCCATCATCAAGCTCAGAACATCGCCAAGCTTCTCATCTGCTTTTATTCTTTTATCTTCAATTTCTGCTTGCAGCAGCTCGTGCATATGCCTTTGTCTGCGTTTCATCTTTCCCCAAGGAGTCCACGCTCCCCAATCTTTTTGTAAGAATTGCAAAAATAATATACTGGAGCGTAGGGGAGAATCTGTCATATCCAGCCAAGCCGTTAATAAGGGTTTAATTTGTTGATAGCGTTTCCCTTCGCTCAAACCAAAAACAATTTGCAAAATTACTTCTAGGCTAATTTTCTGCATGGCAGATCGAGCCACAAAACTTTCACCAATTTGCCATTGGCTGGTGAGATTTTCAGTAATTAAGCAGATTTGTTTAGCATAAGCTTGTAGTCTTTCCCCATGAAAAGAAGGCATTAATAATTTTCGTTCTCGCCGATGACGATCTCCGTCCATCAACATCAAAGAATTTTGTCCGATGAGAGGCTCTGCAAGCCGATTGGCGCGGCCCACATCAAATTTAGAATCTTGACTGAAAATTTCCTGAATTGCTTGCGGGTTGCCAATGATTACATAAGATCCCAACCCACTTAGCCGCATGGTAAAAATATCTCCATACTTTTGGCTATATTTGTGCTGAAATCCGATTGGATCGGCAATCCAATTTATTAGTTGCCACCAAGAAGGGCTGGTAATGGAATTGTGTAATTGACTGAACATACAATTTCCCACTTAGCTATTCCTATGATTCAATGTTACCGACATCATCAGGAAAGTCATTTATAAATAAAAGCTGGAATGCTCTATTTTGCGTCAAGCGATCGCAATGCTGTAATTGTTATCATAATCCTGCGCGGTCATGTTACTTTAGGTTCGCACATCAGTAGTATAAATTAAGGTAAGTCAAGTATTTAAATACATTGTTCGCATCTTCAGAATAGATGTATTATAAGTTCTAATTTATACATCAAATTGTTAAAAACTAAGTTTTTGCAACACACCTTAAGATTTAATAGAAGGTATACTCCCTTGATTTGGCGTGGATTAAGTCGAAAAGCAAGACTAAAATTTACAATATTTGTGCTGCTAGCATTTATAGCAGTAGTTGCGGTGTTACAACTTTCCCCAAGACAACCGCAACGAGGACAGTACGAAAGCAATTATGCGATACATATCCGCCAGGATTTTAATCAACCTAGTTTTTATCCCGTTGGACAAATTCCACCTGTAAACCTTTATAAACCTGTTGCTGACTGGGTAGGAAAATTAATTTTACCAACAAAACAGCAATTGCAAGATAATTTAGATTGGGTGTGGATGGAAGTGCAACATGCACCACCTACAGCAGAAAATTTGGTAGGAAATATGGTGCGTGTAGAGTGGAAGAAGAATAAGGATTTACTTGCTTACGTTCAAGCTGTAACGCGAGATGTAAATTTCACTTCCGAAGTTATTAAAAGTCAAAAGCAAGGAATTATTCATCCTTTTCGACTAAATGGGGTTCGTCACGTAGGGATATTACGTTCTTTGGCTGGTGCAAATCCCGATGATAATACAATTGTTGCTTTAGATTCACATACAATCATTGCGAAAAGTGGCGAAAAATCTATTTTACAAATTGAACGCGAACCTATTTTAGTGGCTGGTAGGTTTTATGGTTTAGTAAAAATAGTTAAACCAATTCAATCTGATTCTAAAAGTCTTTCATTTACAAATCATAAACAGTATAGCGATTATTTTTTGGTACAGCATTATAATCCTACCTCTAATAAGTTTGATGGTGTTGTAGAAACTATTCGCATCCCCCAACAAGTAAGAGACACGCGGAATTTTGCCCCTTCAACTTTGCAGCAAATCGAGAAATCACCTGCTGGTAAGGAGGGTTGGTACATTTACGGTGCTAAAGATGTAAATGGTGTATTTGTAATTGACGCGATCGCACCTCGTTCTCTCTTTCAAATTCAAGCCAATCAAATCATTACAGGTGAAGAATTAGGACTAAATTATATCAAAGCTGAAAATTGGCAAAATACGGAGAAAAATAAAGGTAAATTCAATACTGTATTGTTAACACCTAGAGACACGCAAAATTCAAATACACCAAATTCACCCTATCAATCTATATCAAAATGGCAAGAAGGCGATCGAGCTATCTTACTGCACCTGTTCGGTGGAATTGGAGGACGTAAAGCCGAGCCACTGGGAGTACCTTACACTATCACCGGACATTTTGCTTTTGGAATCGCAGAAGTTGTTCGTGACGAGTTTACTAACGAATTACGCTTCGAGACTAAATACCACCAAATTTATGCCCATAACTCCGATGGAATTATTGCCGGAACGCATACATGGGCTGATTATATGGGTAGTTTACAACGTGGCTGGCTCGCAACACGTCCGGTATCGGATATTCTCATCAAATTCGACCCCGTGACACAGGATTATGATTTTGATGGTATTAAACTTTCGCCTTTAGACCAATTCCAACAACAATTACAAGTGACAATGGCTCGTTATCGCGTTGGCGATGGTACTGGTGGTGCAATGGTATCACCTGCAACTTCATGCGTACAAGACTCCAGCCAAGCACTGTATGCTGCGATATTGGCGATTAAAAACCAAGTCGCTACAACTCCTCAAATTCAAACTTGGTTAAACGCAAACCCAAATCATCTACAAACATTGCGCTTTCAGCAGCTAGTCAAATTAGGCCAATCTTTGGAAAAACAATTAGCACCCTTGGGAATAGTTCGTGCTGATTGGCAGAGTCAAGCAGATATACTCGCAGGTACAGGAATGGGAAAAACAACTCAACTATTTAAAGATGGTAGCATTTGGGCTGGTTTGACGACATGGCGGACAATGATGCCAAGACAAGTACACGACGACCTCGCCGCAATATTTTTAAAACATGGTGCAACTATGCAAGTATTGCGAACCAATCAAGTGGGTGGTTGGGAGCCTGATATTACACCTATTGCACCAACAATATTTTTCGGACAAATCAAGATTCCGTTTACCAATATTTCACCGCTAACAATTATTCTCAATCGCTTTTTAGCATCCCTAGCAGTTCCCACCTTACAAGATTGGTTAGTTATTATTTTGATGCTGGAAATTTATTGTATAATTGCTCTACCTTTTGGCTTTAAATTTAACTTTATACAAATACAGATTTGGTCAGCTACTTGGATTGATAAATGCTTGTTAATATTGCGTTGTTTATTTTTGCCTGCGATTGTTGAAGAGCTGTTGTTTCGAGTTTTTTTACTTCCTCATCCTATCGAAAATACTAACTGGTTACAATGGTCATTATGGGTAAATTTGAGTTTATTATTATTTTTGATTTATCATCCATTAAATGCTAAAACATTTTTTAAAGCTGGATACCCAACATTTTTTAATCCTGTTTTTCTTGGTTTAACTGCACTATTGGGAATTTTATGTACAGTTGCATATGCGCTTACAGGTTCGTTTTGGGTAGTAGTTTTAATTCACTGGGTTGTAGTAGTAGTTTGGTTAATTGTTTTGGGAGGAATAACAAAATTAGATATTGAAAATCATAAATTTCCGAATACTAAACTATAGCATTTATGTGTATTTATTTACCTCTATATTTGAGATGCGACACCTATAATCTAAGACTTTTTAAAACTTAAGGTGATAAACTGCGGGCAACGTGTGCCTTCATAAAGGTTTTTTAGTTCATCACCACAGCTTTGTTTTTTTCCGACACTATGTGTATCATCCACGACCTTTGCAATGATCTGTATGCTGACGTATGGAGCAAGTCATGGAAGCTAATGCTTCATCCACTTCCCATCTACGCGTCCTTTGCGTCCTATCTTGCGGGAAGCCCTTCCCTAGAAGTGCGTCTACAAGTCGGCAAGCCAACAGCATTTCAAGTCTGGCGACCGAACGGAGTGCTTTGAAAATCGGTGCAACGCAGTTTCTGCCGTACCAAAAACGTTGCGCTGTCTTACCGCTAGCGTGTCTACGCAGTTTGTTTTTCCATAATTATTTGCCAACTTGCATAAATTCTTGAAACACTTGTGATAACTCTACAGAAGGCATTGATTAAATTTGTACTGCACAAAAAATAAAAGGAAACTGGTAAAAATGGTTCAACAAAAAGAATTATTTAGAAAACTAGCCAATTTTAAACCTCCTAAGGTGGGAGCGCCTGAGAATCGGAAAGGAGGGGCAATACGTGGATTAAAAGTACTTAAAAATTGAGAAAAAGAACTCAAGTGATAGAAAAATAGCATTCTTGTTAAGCGCAAATCATTGACATAACTGGATGCGCGGTGTCGGGTATAGTGAGGAAGAAATTTATTAATGTTCGTACTTATTTATATTTATTTTTCTCCATACCCAACATTCTACCCCTACACCCTTCCCTGACAAGGGTTTCATATTATTTACACGTATTATCTTCGTGCGATCGCATAATTAAACGCAGAGATCGTAGTTGCTTTGGTAGAGATGCAGTTTAGTTACCGTTGAGAGGAAAAATCCTTTAAGAAACCAAGTAAGGCTTCATTGACTGCTTCGGGATACTCTGCGCTCACCCAGTGACCAGCACCAGGAATGATAACTTGTCCTTGCAAGTTCGGAACTAACTCGCTCATTTCACCAAGATTTACACCAGGAAACTTGAGTACGAGGTCTTTTTCGCCAGCAATGAACAATGCTGGTTGCGATATCTTTTTATCTCGCAACTCAGGAGTAATCTCTATATTCCGGTCAATATTCCGATACCAGTTTAATCCGCCACGAAAGCCACTGCGTTTGTACTGTTCTACATAATAATCTAAATCCTCTTGGGTTACTCCCTTCACTAGCTGTTCGGGATCGATTAATCCGTCCAGAAAACCAGAGGTTGATGGTTTAGGCTTGAAAAAGATTCCTTCAGGAGCAGAACCGCTAACGCTAGCATAAATAATCCGCAACGAACGGCGGATGTCTGCTTCAAACTCAGCTTCAGCAACCCCAGGCTTTTGGAAATAGACTATGTACCAAAAGTTTTCCCCAAAATTATTTTGGTTTGTTAATGCTCCAACTGGGTAACGAAAGTAGGGGACGCTCATACCGACAACAGCATTTACTCGTTCTTCATACAACAATGCTGTATTCCAGGCTACAGCTGCACCCCAGTCATGTCCTACCACAGTAAAAGTTGTATGCCCAAGGGCATCAGCAATGCCAACAACGTCTCCAGTTAAATGAATGATGTCATAAGCATTGATTTGTTCTGGAGCATCGCTGCCACCATAACCTCGTTGGTCGGGAACAGCCACCTGGAAGCCTGCTTGCACAAGGGGGTCGATTTGGTAACGCCACAGATACCAGCATTGAGGCCAACCGTGAAGTAAAATGACCAGAGGCCCCTGACCCTCAACAACCGTCCTCAGACTAATCCCGTTCGTCTTGATAGTCAGAAAGTTGCGTTCTTTCATGTTAAATCCTTTTTTATTTCACTATTGACTTGTCTTAACTCTGACCGATGTCCAGGTTTTCATCAAAGAGTAATATTCAGATAATAGTCGCACTTGCTCTACCCTTAGTGCCAGTTGGGGGTTCACTGATTACACACATAGTAGGATGAAATATTTTCACAAAATTTTTTATCCTGTAATCAAAACTGAGAGTTGTCGTTCCCATCAGTTGCATAATCAAAGAACGACCAGGAGGAGGGCTTGAGTCCTACTATTGATTTCAATACTTTGTTCAATTTAAATACATTTATAGAATTCCTACTGGGGATCAGTTTAAGTGCAGCAGCTGGGTTTAGGGTATTTGTACCACTGCTAGTATTGAGTATGGCTTCGGTTTTTGGACATTTAGATTTGCCGAGTGAGTTTGATTGGGTGGAAACTCCTCAAGCTGTAATTGTATTTTTAGTTGCTTGTTTGCTGGAAATTATTGGATATTACATTCCTTGGTTAGATCATTTACTGGATATTGTTGCCACACCTGCGGCATTCATGGCCGGGACAATTGTGGCAGGATCTTTTGCTCCTGAGATGAATCCATTGGTGCAATGGACGTTAGCTTTAATCGCAGGTGGTGGAACTGCTGGATTAACAAAGGGATTGATGAATATCTTGCGGTTAACATCTACGGGAGTTTCAGGTGGATTAACTAATCCTATTCTGTCAACTATTGAATTGGTAATCGCCGTTGTACTGTCTGTGCTAGCGCTCACTTTACCAGTAGTAGCAGGAATCTTCACGATCGGTTTTCTAATAGTAGCTATTCAAAGAATTTGGAAGTTTTTCTTCAATAAATTATCTGCTCAAGCTAACGAAGTTAACTCTTGAATGATGAATACTAGTTACTACCCTACCCTTCTCCTAACGGAGACGCTGCGCTAACGGGAACGCCAAGGACGAACGTGAAGCCGCGATGAGCGGCTCTACGGACTTGTAGAGCCGCTCAACGCACTACTTCCTGATAACTGAAGATAATCATATCTTCATACTGGATGAGCAAAACTAGATGGGACTGCCTTATTTACAACCTTAAGTTGATTGCGATCGCACCATCCAAGCCAAAATACCCAAGATTTGCTCTACAGGAGTAATCAAGTATTCAGTTAAATAAATAGTTACAGTGCTGTCCTCCAACTTGAGGAAAGTTCACAGGCTTGTACCAGGGTGAGGTTAAAGTCTTGTTTTACCTTTCTTAAAGAGAAGTCTTTGTAAAACATAGGGTGTCTCTCGTTAACTCCCCTCTCCTTGTAGTAGAAGAGGGGATAGAGGCAAAGTTACGCTGGATAAATCCGCAAACGCCGATTTGGTTCTTCTCCAAAACTGTGCGACTTGAGTCGATAGTGTTCTACTAACTCATGTTGCATTTTGCGTACTTGGGGAGAACGAGGCAATAACTCAACTGGCTGTCCTTTAGGAATGACAATTTGCTCTACAGCAAGTCTGGCTTCTTCTAGGGCATCAATCTCATCATCGCTACCGCTGTGCAAAAATAGTTGTAGTTCTCGGTCATCGGCTATTTCTGGGTCATCGATGTTCAGCAACCGCCGCAAACCACGGGTAATCTGCGGAATTGTGCTGGACTTAATCATGTGGATGGGCACATGACGCGCTTTCGCCATTTGTCTTAATTTGGCATGATTTTTGACGTGCGATCGCAATGCCAAAATTGCATCAGCACTATCAATATCTTTTGTCAATACCACAGGCAAAGTCAGTACATTAATTACCTGTTCCAGTTGGTGACGGCTAACGCCATAGGGGTAAATATGCAAGGGCAAATCTTCGCCATTTGGTCCTGCTTGTCTGGTGGCATTAAAATCAATGCTTTCCGAGTAATTGAAGGACTCATCTAGCAAGCGGTCAAACTCACTGCGTCCAGTCACTCTTTCCCGCTCTACAGGCAATGGCGGCAGTGCGACCATTTGTCCAGACGATCGCCAACCGTTGGGTTGCCGTGCTGGTGGCACAGATTCATCTGCAACTGCTAGGTGTCCACCGCGACCATTGACTACAGATAACTGCCGTGAAATCGAGACTTTGCCCTGGTCATCAACGATTCTTGTTTGTGGGCTAGGCTGACGACCCCTCAGTAGATTATCTACGGTGTCAGCAACACTTTCGTGTACTACCCAGCGTTGCCGTTCTAACATTTCCACAGCAATCTCGAAGGTCGGAGGAGCTTTGCGTTCTAAAACAGTCTTTTGACTGCCACGCCGTCTCGCTTCATCATCTCCCAGAGTCACAGCTTGGATACCCCCAACTAAATCAGAAAGCGTGGGGTTTTTAATCAAGTTTTCAATCTGGTTCCCGTGGGCAGTACCTACCAATTGCACACCCCGTTCGGCAATGGTACGAGCAGCTAAAGCTTCCAGTTCGGTGCCAATTTCATCAATGACAATGACTTCTGGCATGTGGTTTTCTACTGCTTCAATCATCACCTGATGCTGAAGTTCTGGATGAGCCACTTGCATCCGCCTAGCACGACCAATAGCAGGGTGGGCAACATCACCATCTCCAGCGATTTCGTTAGATGTGTCGATAATCACCACACGTTTATTCAATTCATCAGCTAAAACACGGGCAATTTCTCTTAATGCGGTTGTTTTACCCACGCCCGGACGACCTAGCATGAGAATCGATTTACCAGTTTCTACTAAATCACGGATCATGCCAATTGTGCCGAATATTGCGCGACCAACGCGGCAAGTCAAACCAATAATCTTGCCAGTACGGTTGCGGATGGCACTGATCCGATGCAAAGTTTGCTCAATTCCTGCCCGATTATCTCCACCAAAGGTTCCAACTCGCTGAATACAATCATCTATCTGTTCTTGAGTCACGGGTATTTCGCTCAGATACTCAGCTTGATTGGGAAAGCGAGCCTCTGGGCGACGACCCAAATCCAAGACCACTTCAACTAAACTATCTCGTTTGGGATGATTCTCTAGTACTTGTCGCAGGTCTTGGGGCAAAATATCTAACAATTTTTGGAGATCGTCTGTAATCGTCATGCTTTCTATTGTGACGTTTTTAGAGATAACGAACGAGCGATTAGCGCTCCTGCTGTGACTTGAGCTGGGAAACGAGAGAATAGGCGAGCTCTACAGCTTGCCAAAGTAATACTTCGTTTTCTTCTAGGCGGACTGTCGCCTTGACACTAGTGTTACTCACCTCCTTGTTCTCTAACCGATCGAGAATTGGTGACAGCAGTACACGGGCGTAGCTACCGTAAGCAACCCCGGCAATGGATGACGCGGAGGCTGGGAGACGCGGTGAGGAAGTTGGAGTCTTGGATGCCACTTCCTCCACTTGGGGAGACCCCAAGACCGGAGTGGCTCCGCTTCCCGTCGAATCCAAACTTCCGAACCCGTTCGCTCTTAGCGTTCCCGAAGGGTAGGGCGACGCGGCGAGGGAGTTTGAGGAAGTATTCCCCGCGTCCCCGTATCCCCGTATCTCGGTGTCCTCTTTTCCTACTCTCTTCAGTAGTCCCATTGCCTTTAACTTAGCAATGGTGTAGTTATTAGTGCCACCTGCTAACTGCACATATCCTGGTAACTTTGCTGCCAAAACTTTTTGTCCTAATTTCACGGCTGCTAAAGTAGTGCCATCTCCAATGTCACCGCTCATGGGGCGACCATCGGTTTGCCAAATTAAAGCAGTAGGACGTGGAGAAATTAGGTCATAAATAGCGTGGAGGTAGTCAATCATTCCCTCGCCATCAGGACAGCTGATAGCTACTACCTTAAGATGTTCAGCCCATTGTGAAATTACTTGCCACAATCGCTGAAATTCTGCCAAACGCCCTACCTTTGTATGTATTTCTACGGCATCTACTCCGGTTGACATTACTAATGGCGCGATCGCTCTTGGCGGTGACATGTATGATTTTGTATAAATTATATCATATGGGCAAACTGGTATACAACGACCGCAGCCGTAGCACTTTTGGGATTCAACTCCCGAAAAGTCATCTTTTATACGGCTAAATACAATTGCTTGTGCCGGACAAATCCTTTCACAGGGTTTAGAGCAGTCTGGGGGGCACTCAGTAGAATTAAATTCTGCTTTGCGAAAATGGGGGTCTTCTCCATCGTTCAAGCTGACCATCAAAAAGGGCAAGTTTCCTTTACAGCCAAAGCCTCGCTCCTGGGCATCCCTAGCCAGATGCTTGGCCACTTGCAACGCTTCTTGGGCTGCTGCTATCACAGCTGGATCAGCTGCCACATCTATACAGTCAGCGCCCGCCAAAGTGTAGGCTAATGTTAAACTTCTGACCGCAGCTAGATGTTGGAAGCTGGCTCCGCAGATTAGCTTGAACCAGTGACCTTCTTTCAAGGATTGTAAAGGGGCGAACAGATCAGTCACTTCTCTATTATGCTTTTATGCGACTGAAAATAGTAGTCTTTACTAGATAAAAAAGTCCTGATTTCTTCATCTTTTTGTACAAGTAGTTGGACTCCTACTGGTACGATCGGCTATGAGCCTTATATTGCCAAAGATTCCGTCATTGCCGATAAAAGGTATGTATCGTTATTTATATATTAAGAATTGTAAATTTTATTTAGAAAGCAGGAGGCAGGAATTATTTTCTTTGTCCTCCTTGTCCCCATAGCAGTTGCTACAACGGACTGCTCACCGCAACGCACTGCTTCCTCATCTCTACGCAGGTGGTTTTATCGGAATTGCGATCGCAAACTCTGCTCCTTGCCCCAAAGATGAAGAGTAGGTGATTTGTCCTCGATGTTTTTGCACCACAATCTGGTGACTGATGGACAATCCTAGTCCGCTGCCTTTGCCCACAGGTTTTGTGGTAAAGAATGGATCGAATAGACGCGACTGCAATGACTCATGTATGCCAATGCCATTATCAGCGATCGCTATGTTCACAGTATTAAACTCTGTCAGCTCTGTGCGAATCCGAATCCGTAGGTTTTGGATTGGCTGTTTCCATTTATTTTGATGTTCTGATGTCTGATAAGAAGCTGCTAAGCTACGAGCAAGTTCTCGTAGGGTATCTTTCTGACTAAGTTGGGAGCCAATCCTTTGATTTGTCTCTATTTCTCCCAAAGTTCCGATGGTCGAGATCTGAGCCTCTGATTTGTCTTGTTCTCTCCCTCTTTTCTCCAAAGAATCAATAGCATTGTTTAATATATGCATAAATACTTGATTCAATTCACTGGCATAACAGGTAACTAGAGGCAAATCATGATATTCTTTCACTATGTCAATAGCTGGACGATTGGCTGTTTCCCTAAGTCGATGTTGTAGCATAACTAGAGTATTGTCGATGCCTTCATGAATATCTACCGCTTTCATTTCAGCTTCGTCATGCCTTGAGAAGTTTTGCAGTGCTAATACGATTTCTCGAATGCGATCGGCTCCTCTATACATCGCACCCATCAAATCTTGTAAGTCATTAATCACAAAATTCAAGTCTACATCGTTAACTATTTTTTGAATTTTGGGAGTTGGTTGTGAATATTCCTGTTGATAAAGTTCGATGATATTAATTAATTCCCGTACATATTGACTGGCATATTGGAGATTTCCATAGATAAAACTAATTGGGTTATTAACTTCATGAGCAATCCCTGCTACCAATTGTCCTAGCGCCACCATCTTTTCGTTCTGAATCTGTTGGACTTGAGCTGCTTTTAAATTGTCCAAAGCTTCTTGTAATAAAAAATTTTTTTCTTGAAGTGTAATTTGCAGTGAACGTAAATTTATTTGATTCTCAATTCGTAATAGAACTTCTGCTCCATGAAAAGGTTTAGTAATATAATCTACCCCACCAACGTCAAAAGCTTTTACCTTATCCACAACATCATCTAGGGCGCTAATAAAAATTACTGGAACTTCGCAAGTTTTGTCATCGGCTTTTAATTTTTGACACACTTCATAGCCATTCATCCCTGGCATATTAATATCTAGCAAAATTAAGTCAGGTAAAACCATTTGGCACGCAGTCAATGCCATTTTACCGTTTAAAGCTTTGCGAACTTCAAAACCCTGTGCCGTCAACATTGCTGATAAAAGTCGCAAGTTGTCTGGTGTATCATCAACTACTAAAATATTCCCTTTGCAATTGTTAATTTTATTTAAAGGCATTTTGAACAAAAAGTTAAGTTTATACTTATTGAGTAGAATAACTGTTTTTTGAAAATATCCCTCTAACTATTTAAATCTCGCATATTAATATTAAGCAAAGCTTAGATGTAGCGCTAGGGTTGCACAATTTATCTTAGGCATTTGCTCTTTGAGGGCTTTGTGAACCTCAGTTACCCTCTTACGTAAGTATAATAGATAAAACACGTCTATTATCTAATTAATAGTTGAATAATATAGTGTTACTTTTGAAAATTATTAAGTAAGTATTTACTCATGTTATTTGCCTTAAATGCTACTTGACTGTCACCATTGAGGCGCTGAGGCAATCAAGTCTAAAACAAGTCTTTGTTCTAGGGGTTTGGAAAACAAATATCCTTGAGCAAAATCACATTTTAAACTTCTCAGTTGTTTTAACTGTTCTTTTGTTTCGACTCCTTCCGCAATTACAGCCATCCCCATTGATTCGGCGATACCAATCATCGCTGGCACTAATCCCATATCTTCTTGATTATGCTGCATACGTTTGACGAATGATTTATCAATTTTCAGTGCGTTTAAAGGAAAACTATGCAGATAACTCAAAGATGAATATCCTGTCCCAAAATCATCCATAACTAACTTAATTTTCCTGGCTTTTAATTTCTGAAGAATTGTTTTAACTGCATGAGTATTTTCCATAATGACACTCTCAGTAATTTCCAATTCTAAACAGGCTGGATTTACTTGAGTTTCATCAATAATTTGGTCAATTTGTGTTGTTAAATTTGCTTGAGAAAACAATCGCGCGCTCAAATTAACACTGATAGTTAGGTTTTCCGGTGTTGCTGGATGATTTTGCCAAATGTGTAGTTGATGGCAAGCTGACTGTAATACCCACATATTAATTGGATTAATTAAACCTGTTTCTTCTGCTACAGGAATAAATTCTATAGGAGAAATCAAACCGCGAATTGGATGTTGCCAGCGCACAAGGGCTTCAAATCCAGAAATTCTACCTGTACCTAGAGAAATAATTGGT
Source organism: Nostoc minutum NIES-26 (assembly GCA_003326215.1). Taxonomy (GTDB): domain Bacteria; phylum Cyanobacteriota; class Cyanobacteriia; order Cyanobacteriales; family Nostocaceae; genus Dendronalium; species Dendronalium minutum. The sequence continues at coordinate 108,604 of LXQD01000109.1, forward strand.
TGATAATAAACGAGAAATTCTTGTCGGTCGACAGCTCTTCGTAGGTCATTTTCTAATTCTAAAAGTTGGATAGCTTCTTGATACATTGCCGGGTCAAAAACATGATATCTAGCTCTCCCTAAAGCTTTAGCACGATACATTGCTGTATCAGCATCCCGCAGTAAAAATTCTGGTTTTTCATAGTCTTTATGACCCCAATTAATGCCAATACTGGCATTCATAAATACTTCATATCTGGATAATTTAAAAGCGATTGATAGTTGTTGCAAAATGTTATCAGCAATTTTAATTGCCGAATTTATATCGACGATCTTCTCTAAAAGAATGCCAAATTCATCGCCACCTAATCGTGCTAGAGTATCAACTGGTGTCAAGCAGGCTTGGAGGCGGCGAGCAATGGCAACGAGTAATTCATCTCCTACCAGATGCCCCAGAGAATCATTGACAACTTTGAAGCGATCGCAGTCCAAGAAGAGGACAGCAAACTGATAATTGGATTCTTGCTTAGCACAATGTAGAGCTTTTGCTAGTCGCCTAATAAATAAAACTCTATTCGGTAAACCAGTAAGTGAATCATGCAGCGCTATATCGAGCAATTTACTTTGCAGTTGCCGACGGGAAGTAATTTCTCCTTGAAGTTTTTGTAGAGCTTTTTCTAGCTCCCAAGTACGCTGTTTTACCCTTTGTTCTAATTCAGCATTTAGTGTTAATATTTCTAATCGTGCTGCCCTTAAGGCCATTTGGTTTTGCACGCGCACTAAAACTTCTTCAAACTCAAATGGTTTGGTAATATAGTCTACGCCCCCGATTCTAAAGGCTTTTACTTTGTCGAAAACATCGTCTAAAGCACTAATAAAAATTATCGGAATATCCGCCGTGAGATCCCACGCTTTAAAACGCTGACAAACCTCGTAACCGTCTACTTCCGGCATCATAATGTCGAGTAAAATGAGATCGGGTAATACTGTTTGACAAGCACTCAAAGCCATTTGCCAATTCAAAGCCTTGCGAACGTTATATCCTTCTCTAGTAAGGAGTGAGGACAAAACTCGCAAGTTGTCTGCCATATCGTCAATTATTAAAATGTCTTGTTTATTAGGGTCTAACCGCTTGTAATTCATTCTGCGTCTGTTCTCGTCAATTCCATAATTTTCTCAAACTGATAGTTGTTTGCTAAATCCTTGAGAACTCGGAAAATTTGACTTTTGTCTGGCGGAATGTGCTGGATTAGTTCTAAAATTAAGTCGTCACTGCAACTTGCTGCTGCATGACGTACTCTTCCCAGCCACTCAGGCGACATCTGCGATAAATCCCTCAGAATGTCAGTTTTGCTAGCTATTATCTGTGTTTCTTGATTGACAGTTACTGTATTAGTAGTTTCTACTTTGCTGATATATTTTACACCGAGATATTGGCTGACTGTTTGCAGTAATATTTCCTGTGTAAATGGCTTGCGAATAAAATCATCGCAACCAGTTGATAAGATTTGCTGGCGTTCTTCTTCAAAGGCGCTGGCAGTCAGAGCAATAATGACGGTATTGGTATGGGGTATTGGGCATGAGAGAGCCAGTACATTGGGCGGTGCTGACTTGTAGTCATAGAAAGGGCAATAATTGATGTCATTGGTTATCACTTGTTGCGGATAACTCACACCCCAAACCCCATGCTCAATTTCTCGGGCTTTAATTATCCTTGTGGCTTCGTAGCCATCCATCACAGGCATCCGCATATCCATGAAAATTAGGTGTGGTTGCCATTCCATCCATTGAGCGATCGCTTCTTGACCATTTGCGGCTTCTCGCACTACAAAACCAATGGGAGTCAGTAGTTTCACTAGTAATAAACGATTATCCGCGACATCATCAACTACCAAGATTCGGTATTCTTTTTGCTCTGGTGCTAAAGAAATAACTTGGCATTGAGTTTGCTTTGACGGAATTTCGCTAGACTCAGCCACATCGATCTCGATATTAAAGGTAAATTTACTGCCCACATCCAAAGCACTGCTAACGGTAATATCTCCCCCCATCAGTTGCACGTATTTACGGCTAATTGCTAAACCCAATCCTGTTCCCTGCTGAGATTTCCTCCCAATTTCAGTTTGCCCAAAAGCTTCAAAAAGTAGATCAATTTCTTGTGGAGAAATACCAGCACCAGTATCTTGTACCTCGAAGATTAGGGAGTGGGAAACAAGAGGCAGAGGCGATGGGAGGCTGAGGAACTGAGGGCAGTTAGACAAGATTGCTTTTTTCTCCTCTGCTCCTTTGTTCCTCTGCTCCTCTGCTCCTTTACAGCCCACAGTCCCTAATCTCACACGCAACGTCACACTACCAGTACGAGTAAATTTAATGGCATTTCCCAGGAGGTTGAGCAAGACTTGACGCAGTCGACTTTCGTCAGTTTGTACGTACCGGGGTATATCAGGAGCATAGTCAAATATCATTTGTATTTCCTTAGAAACAGTACGGCAACGCAACATCTCTTCTAGGCTTTGCAAGAAACTAATTAAGTCAAAACTACTAAGATTCAATGTGGCTCTGCCGGCCTCGATTTTTGACATTTCTAGAATGTCGTTGATTAAGTTGAGCAGATGTTCGCCAGCACGATTAATAATTGCTAGGTTTTGCTGATGTTCGTTGGATAGAGAATTATCTTGGCTCATGATTTGGGTGAAGCCAAGAATCGCGTTAAGTGGGGTACGCAGTTCATGGCTCATGTTAGCCAGAAATTCACTTTTGGCACGGTTTGCCTGCTCAGCGGCCTGCTGTCCCTGTGTGGCGATTTTGTGAGCTTGAATTAATTCTTGTTGGGCGATTTGCAGTCGTTCAATGACTAATAGGAGTTCTTGGGTACGCTTTTTTACTTGAGCTTCGACGACACAATTGTATTCTGCTGCTAGTAACTGTTCTGCTTGTTTGTGTTGGGTAGTGTCGGAAAAAGTGGCGATATCTGAGGGCAAGCGGCTACTCTTCGAGTTCTGCGAAGCAGTACGCATCAACGCAAAGGTAATTTTGCTCAGTTCATTATCTAAAGTTTTCATTTCAGCCTGTTTTGCTTCTAATACAGCGAAAGACTCTTGCAGCTGTTTGACCATACTGTTAAATGAATTAGCTAACTCCCCTAATTCTGTGGACTGCTTCCCTTCACCTGTAGCAATTTTCTGAGCTGGTGTTTTTGATTTTAGAATATGCTTAATTAGCTTCAGGATTGTTAAGTAGCGATCGAGGTGTTGTTCAATGCGATCGCAGATTTCGTTTTCTAAGTGAGTAGCCAGCTTTTTTACTGCTTTGTGTCCTTGAAACGACAGATAGCCCACCAGTCCTATAGCCCCACTAATTTGCAACACAAAGGGCACAAGTGAAACCAATCTGATAGGCATCTGGGCGTAAAGTTTGCCAATTAAGCGGTTGAGAAATTTGACAGGCTGAAGTTTAGATAACATTGTTGTTTAATTTTTCCCCTAAGCTCAACTTGGGGAATTCTGGCTATTTTCAGTTATCTTGAATACAAGGGTTAGTACTGCCTACAATAGCAAAAAATATCAAGCAAATAGCTGTTACTAGTATAAAATCATACGTTTAACTGTTCTCTCCACAACTATCCTCAAGCTTTGTTATAACACCTTAATTTGCTCGCTCTCGTCATGGCGACAAGCCGATGCATATAACTAGACTCAAGGCAATATGTATTTATATTCTTTAACAAAGATATTCTATTCCAGAAGAGTTGTCACTTTTAAGGGCAAAGCGACAAATACAAAAAGTAGAAATCGAGATTAAATCTGAGTCTGGGCATATTGCAATACACCCTCACGAATTAAAGATCGCTATTAGTTACGGTCTTGGTTAAACCACTTAATCTCATTGGTTCCAAGACATTTGCGAGGTTCAAAAGGTTTATATTTAATTATAAATATTTGAGGATTTTCTAATAAATATTCTTAAATAAGAATTTACAATAATATTTTTATTTTTTAGGATTCAATTTTTAATATTAATAAATATTAACTGTTTGACGACAATATTTCAATTTCGTCGCCAATTTGCAAAGTTTTACCAGTTTGTGATATGGATAATTGTGTGTTCACACTTAAGCGATAAAAGTGATTAAAGCGCGATGAGGCTACCCAACTGGGCAAAGTTGCTTGTCGCTTTTGCACAAATGTTTTTTGAAAGTTAGGGTAAGCTGCTCCAGAGTCAGGATTGCGTGTTGGAACTATACAACGCTGACAGGGATTAACTCCAAAAAAGCGCACATTTCCGACTTCAAAGGAGGTAAGATCGCCTTCTTCGCTAAATAACCGATCTTCCCAAAACGGTTCTACACCCCCAATTTCAATGTTGGCACGCATTCGACGGCGGATTTCATCGATACTTAAACCAGGAAACCAGGAGGCTACTTCTATCAGGGTTGCTGTACTAATTACCGTTGGCCCTGGTGAATTTCGATCGTCCGGAAAGCCCATTAAAGAGTTTTGCTCTACCATGACAGCAAACCCAAAAAAATCACTCAAGATTGCTGCTAAAGTTTGGCGTTCTTCATCCAAATGAAAAACTTGTGGTGATTTTTGACCTGGGATTTGCAGCGAGATAGTTCTATTTGCTCCAAAAGAGCTTGCGTAAAATGCCCGCAGTAAATGAATTTTATCATTGCGCTTGGCATTGACAAATTTACCTTGTCCGTCAAGGATGGCAAACTCGCGGTCATACTCTAATGCACCACTAGCGAGAACCTTGGTTTGCTCCACTTCGACACCATCTAGTGACTTAATCGGGTAGAGTAAAATTTTAGCTAAGTATGGCATGAAGCTATTTTGGATATGGTATAAAATAGCAGTCCCATTGGCAGTATGAAAAACTTATGAGGCGACTGCTATTGTCAATTCAAATCTAAAATTTCAAATGTGGTTACTTATCTACACCAAATATTTTGCACTATGGATACAGTGGTGAATTGTCGATTTCCCCAATGTGATTTAAAGGCCAGAAGCGAAGTACAGCACGACCAATGATATTTTTTCGAGGGACAACACCCCAGCAGCGACTATCGTAGCTACTGTTACGATTGTCGCCAAGCACTAAATATGAATCGGGAGGTATAGTTTCAGGTTTTGCTAAGTAAGGTGGCTGTTGTCCTGAAGTACAAACATCAATTACTGTACGCTGCTTGGAGCTAAGATATTTGTTTTCTTGGAGAGGTTTTTTATTGATATAAACTTTACCATCCCTGAGCTCTACCGTCTCTCCGGGTAAGCCAATTACACGTTTAATGAAGGCATCTTGGTATTGTTCTTTTTGCAGTTCTTCTGTAGGCGAAAAGACTACAATATCTCCCCGCTCTGGTTGAGAAAACTTATACTTCAACTTATCAACAATAATTTTATCTGCCTCCCACTGGTTTGGCGTTCCGTGTAGAGTGGGTTCCATTGAGCCAGAAGGAATCCAGCGAGCTTCCGCAACAAAGGTACGAATGCCTAGAGCCAGCACGATACTTAATACAACTGTTCTGCCTAGCTCTGCGATCCAGGAATTATCGGGTTGTTGACTAGAGTTGTTATCAGACACTTGATTTTGCATGAAATTACTGTAAATAAGGGAAGTGCAGGTAATGAACTCGCTCAGGGAGACTTTATTTGTTAATCTTAACGGGAGAACATCGATTTACTGGTTGTTAGCATATTGTCAGGCAGATTCATAAGTTAAAAATAAACTTTTTTTTCACGACCTGCAAAAATTTATTACGAAGAGTGCAACCAAGTTTAACCTATAAGCATAGTTCTCTATAATTCATAGCTGTCTGTCTGAACGTTGTTAACCCCATGTCATCTTCACAAAGTTTACTGATTCGCCACGCTCGCATTATCCTACCTAATGGTGAATTGATGGTAGGCGATGTACTGATGTGCGATCGCCAGATAGTCGAAGTTGCACCGAAAATTTCCATTGCAACACCAACCAGAGAAATTGACGCAGAAGGGTTAACTTTGTTGCCAGGAGTCATTGACCCGCAGGTGCATTTCCGGGAACCAGGACTAGAACACAAAGAAGACTTGTTCACCGCCAGCTGTGCTTGTGCTAAGGGTGGAGTCACTTCTTTTCTGGAAATGCCTAACACCCGCCCCTTAACTACTACCCAGGAAGCTTTAGACGACAAGCTACAACGTGCGTCTCACAAATGCTTGGTTAATTATGGCTTTTTTATTGGGGCAACTGGTGAGAATCTACCAGATTTACTCTCAGCACAGCCGACACCGGGAATTAAAATTTTTATGGGGTCGATGCATGGCCAGTTGCTAGTCGATGAAGAAGCAGCACTCGAAGCTATTTTTGCTCGTGGCGATCGCTTAATTGCCGTTCATGCGGAAGACCAAGCTAGAATTAACCAACGCCGTCAAGAATTTGCTGGCATTCACGACCCGGCAGTTCACTCTCAGATACAAGATAATCAAGCTGCCCTGTTGGCAACTGAACTAGCATTAAAACTTTCTAAAAAATATCAGCGTCGTCTGCATATTCTGCATATGTCCACAGCCGAAGAAGCAGAGTTGCTGCGTCAGGATAAACCGAGTTGGGTAACAGCAGAGGTGACACCACAGCATTTGTTGTTGAACACCAGTGCTTATGAAAAGATTGGCACTTTAGCACAAATGAATCCGCCTTTGCGATCGCCCCACGATAATCAAGTTCTCTGGCAAGCTTTGCGGGATGGTGCGATCGATTTCATCGCCACAGACCACGCACCGCACACCTTGGCAGAAAAAGCCCAAGAATATCCCAACAGTCCCTCTGGAATGCCTGGGGTGGAAACTTCTCTGGCTTTGATGTTAACTGCGGCTATGCAGGGACAGTGTACTGTTGCCCAAGTTGTCAACTGGATGTCAACAGCTGTAGCTAAAGCTTACGGTATTCCGAATAAGGGGGCGATCGCTCCTGGTTACGATGCCGATTTAGTACTGGTAGATTTGAATATATATCGCCCAGTCCGGCGCGAGGAGTTGCTGACTAAGTGTGGTTGGAGTCCTTTTGAAGGTTGGAACCTTACAGGATGGGCTGTAACTACCATTGTCGGCGGTGAGATTGTTTATAACAAAGGTCAGTTAAATACTGATGTGCGGGGACAAGCTTTGACTTTCTTGTAGTAAATTAGACGTTTGAGTTGAAAGGCAGGAGGTAGGGGGCAGAAGGCAGAAGGGAAAATTTCACCACTCAGTATGAAAAATTGCTTTTAGCTTTACTTTTTTCTACGTCGATTTCTGGATTACGGCGGAATATTCCTCTAACAAGCGTATTATCGAAGTTTTCATCAGCAAGCAATTTTAACATGCTTCTCTTGCTGTTTTTCGGGCAAGCAGGCGATCGCGCAAGCCTTGTGGGTCAAATCTCGCTTGATTCATTGCCCGAATCTCTTGTGATTGCTGCTGTCGCTGTTGTAAGTAGGCTTCTACTTCTGCCTGATGATTTAGGTAGAAGGCGATTGTGGCGTTTGTCCATAATCCCCAGTCCCCAGTTCATTCTTCCTGTTTTCCTAAATATACTTCAATCACGCGTGGGTCATTTTGCACTTCCTCAAAATTTCCTTCACACAGTACTGAACCTTCATGTAGTACTGTGACTTTTCGGGCAATTTGACGCACAAATTCCATATCGTGTTCAATTACTAAAATTGAATGACTCTGAGCTAAGGCTAAAAGTAATTCCCCGATGTTATGAGTCTCTTCATCTGTTAAACCTGCAACAGGTTCATCAACGAGTAATAAATCAGGGGATTGTGCTACTAACATCCCAATTTCTAAACGTTGCTTCTCGCCATGAGATAACAAACCTGCTCGAATATCTGCTTTAGTAGTTAAACCGATGGTTTCTAATAAACCTTTAATACTATTCTTTTCCGCAGTGTTAGATTGCCCAAACAAAGTAGAAAAGACATTTTTATTACGGTTGCTAGTAATTTCTAAATTTTCACGGGGCGTTAAGTTCAAGTAAATTCGGGGTGTTTGAAACTTGCGCCCAATTCCTAACCGTGCAATTTGGTATTCGCGTAAAGAACGCAGGTTTTTTCCTTTGAATAGGACTCGCCCTACTGTTGGTTGTACTTTACCCGTAATCACATCCAGAAATGTTGTCTTTCCGGCACCATTCGGGCCAATGACTACACGCAATTCACCTGCATCCATGTTAAAGTTTAGCTGGTTTAGTGCTTTAAAACCATCAAAACTAACAGTTACATTTTCAGTTTCCAATATTTTGGCGTTCATGTTGCACTTCAGCGTCTTCTTCTAAGGTTGGATATGTGGCAATTTGTTGACGGCGGTTGAAAAGAGGAATATTCTGACTACGCAACCATCCCACTATGCCATCAGGAAGCACTGTGACGACTATTAAAAATAGTGCGCCTTGGAAAAATAACCAGAATTCGGCAAATTGTTCGCTTAAAAAAGCGCGGGCATAATTGACTAACAAAGTTCCAATAATTGCCCCAGTTAAGGTAGCACGTCCACCTACCGCCACCCAAATTACCATTTCAATCGAAAAGGCAATATCCATCGCTCTGGGCGATACAGAACCACTTTGGAGGGTGTAAAATGCTCCTGCTATGCCAGCGATCGCACCTGAAACTGCAAACACCACCACTTTAAAATCTGTAGGATCGTAGCCGGAAAATCTGACTCGACTTTCATCGTCACGAATAGCTATTAACAATCTACCAAAGCGTCCGCTTGTTAACCAACGACAAACTCCATAGGTAGCTGCGAGAAACAATACTGTCAGGACGTAAAAAACAAATTGCGTTTTGGCATCGCTAACGGTTGCCCCAAACAAAGTTGTAAAATCTATCAGTCCGTTCGTACCATTGAACAGTTTTTGTTGACCGTTAAAGAAATTAAAAAATACAATCGTTCCGGCTTGAGTCAAGATAGAAAAATAAACACCCTTAAGGCGATTGCGAAATACTAAATATCCTAAAATTCCTGCCAATAACCCTGGAATTAGTACCACAGCAGCTATTGTCAAAGGAAACGAATAAAAAGGTTGCCAAAACCAAGGAAGTTCCGTAACTCCATAAAGTCCCATGAAATCAGGTAACTCACCAGTGGGAACTTGCAGTTTCAAGTACATAGCGATCGCATATCCACCCAAACCAAAGAAAATGCCATGTCCTAAACTCAATAAACCAGTGTACCCCCAAATTAAATCAATACCCAAAGCCACAATCGCCAGTGATAAAAATCTACCCAACAAATTCAGACGAAACTCAGAAAGTACCACTGGCATGATAATTATGAGGATGAGTGCGATCGCAACCACTACCCCAACTTCAATTAATATTAGCCCTCCTCTCTTCTTCCTCATTCTTTCTTCGCGTCCTTCGCGTCTTCGCGGTTAATTTTAAACATCAACACTACGACCTTTTTGTGGAAAAATTCCCCCAGGCTTCCACTGTAAAAACACAATAATCAACGCAAATACCATCACCTTAGCCATACTTGTCGTAGCAAAAAAAGTGAAGAAATCTGCTAAAGGTTTAACAGGAGAAAACAAGAAAGCAAGAGTACCAGAACCAATTAAAAAATTAGCTGTCCCAATTCCCAAAGCAGCCACAATAGTACCTGCTAAATTACCCACACCACCGACAACAACCACCATAAAAGTATCAATGATATAGTTTTGTCCGGTATTTGGGCCTACAGAACCAAGTAAACTAATAGCACATCCAGCCACACCAGCTAACCCCGAACCAAGTGCAAAAGTGATAGCATCGACTTTTTCAGTTGGGATACCTAAACAAGCACTCATACTGCGATTTTGCGTAACAGAGCGAATTCTTAATCCCCAGTTAGAGCGTTGTAGAAATAGGTAAATTCCTGCTACACAAATTATTGTTAAAGCAATAATAAATAGTCGGGCAAAAGGTAATTGCACGCCCAGTAAAGATATACCATCTTGTAACCAAGTAGGCGCTGTTACATCTACATTTTGAGCGCCAAACCAAGGTTGAGTTAATGCTTGCTGATAAGTTTGGCTCAATAAGTTGCACGTTGTTATTGTCACGCCTAGCGATAGGAATAACAACACCGCCACAACCCAGTTACGAATTCTCTCAAAATTCGTGCGGGAATTTAAAATCCATAAACCTCCAAAAAACAATAGAGAAAATAGGACGATGCCAATTATCAATATCCAATTCACACTGCGGACAAACTGCTGAAAAATCAAACTAACTCCCCAAGTTGCTAAGAGAGTTTCTAGGGGTCGTCCATAAAGATAACGAATTACACCTTTTTCTAGAATTAACCCTACAGCAGCCGTAAAGATAAAAGCAACAATCAAAGCCAAAAATATATAACTTTCAAACCAAAGCCCACCCAATTGTTTACAACCATTTTGCACAACAAATGTTGTATAAGCGCCGAACATCATCAATTCGCCATGAGCCATATTGATGACACCCATCAATCCAAATATAATGGCTAGTCCCAATGCTGCAATTAATAATACAGCACCAATACTAATACCATTAAATACAGCTTCTAAAAAACCTGTAAACACTTTTTACCCCACAAATCTTAGCTTCTTTTTATTAATCAGTAGGATGTGTTACGGCACAAGTTAATTAAAGATAGCAACAATAAATATTTTTGCCGTAACGCACCATGTCTCGGTGCGTTGTGCTTCGCTATAATGCACCCTACAAAGTTAAGATTGACTAATTCGTAATTTATTACGAATTACGAATTACTCTTCGGGTGACGCTTGCAAGCTCGCTAACGCTGCGAAGATCGGAAGTTCGGACTCGACGGGAAGCGGAGCCACTCTGGTCTTGGGGTCTCCCCAAGTGGAGGAAGTGGCATCCAAGACTCCGACTTCCTCACGAATTACGAATTATTTAAGCTTGCTTGTACTTACCACCTTTAGCAGGATCTGACCAATCACAAGCAAATCCTTTAGTCTCTTTCACAAACTGATTCCAAGGAACTGGCTCAACTGGCGCAGGCGTAGCATAGACAATATCAAACAAACCATCTTGCCTGACTTGACCAATTCGCACAATTTTGGATATGTGATGATTGGCATCTACTGTCACTTTGCCTTCAGGTGCATCTATAGTTTGACCATACGCAGCTGCACTTACCTTCGCTATGTCAGTAACACCAGCTTTTTCTACTGCTTGTTTCCACAAATAAACTGCGATGTATGCTGCTTCCATGGGATCATTTGTCACCCGATTTTCACCATACTCTTTCTTGAAAGCTGCAACAAACTTTTTATTAGCAGGTGTATCTACTGTTTGAAAGTAATTCCAAGCAGCGTAATGACCTTTGAGATACTCTACACCAATTGCTTTAACTTCTTCTTCAGCAATACTTACAGACATAGAGGGATATTTTTCTGGGGTCAAACCTGCGCCTTTTAATTGTTTAAAGAAAGCAACATTGCTATCACCATTTAAAGTGTTATAAATTACTCCACCGTTGGGTAAATTTTGCTTAATTTTAGTGATAATTGGCGTAACTTCTGTATTACCCAATGGTAAGTAATCTTCACCAACTGTTTTCCCACCTAAAGCTTCTAATTGAGCTTTAATAATTGTGTTAGCAGTACGAGGAAAAACATAGTCTGAGCCAACTAAGAAGAATTCTTTGCCCTTATTTTTCAACAGCCAATCAACAGATGGTTCGATTTGTTGATTTGGCGCAGCACCTGTATAAAAAATGTTTTTAGAACATTCTTGACCTTCGTATTGCACTGGATACCAGAGCATATGGTTTTTGCTCTCAAATACTGGCTTAACATTCTTGCGGCTAGCAGAAGTCCAGCAACCAAAGACTACAGCAACTTTATCTTGATCGATGAGCTTGGTTGCTTTTTCTCTAAAAGTATCCCAGTTAGAAGCACCATCTTCAACAATTGGTTGAATTTGTTTACCTAAAACACCACCAGCCGCATTAATTTCTTTAATTGCTAATTTTTCTGCATCCACAACGCTTTTTTCACTAATAGACATTGTGCCGCTGAGAGAGTGCAAAATACCAACTTTGATGGTGTCACCAGAAGTAGCCGCCACAGGAGAAGCATTACCAGAGGCTGCGGGACTATTCGTAGCACTTGGGGCACTATTAGCACAAGCCTTGATAAAAATGCTGCTACCGATGGTTGCGGAGCTGTAAATCAAAAACTTACGTCTGTTAAATTGTGTACTCATATCTTAATGAATCTTCCTCTTAATAAATCAGCTAACTATACAGAAAGCTGAGGTATCAATCTTTAAACTGTGATATTAGTTTGTTATTTAACTATAAAAAAGTTATGTTTTATACAAAATGTCATTTTTGCATAACCAAAATTTAATTTCAGCATAATAAAATTAATTAAGCTTTAAAATATTAAAGAGCTATCTAATGCTACTGCAATCTGATTTGATTCCTGAATCACTCGTAGAGTCAGATAAAGGGGAAGAAGGAATAAAAGTGTACCTAGTTCGCAACAATCAAATAGGAGTCTTATATTAGACAGCTAAGAGGATGTCTCTTCAGTTCAAAATGTTATGCTGAAGAAAGCGATCGCACAGTCAAGCATCTCATCAACCCATAAGAAATTGCGATTTTTCTGTTCGAGATGCTCACAATGATAGACTATATTTTCGGCCCACTTATCAAATATCCTCTAACAACACAAGCATATTTGTTGCAAAAAATAAATATTAAATAATCAGCTGGAAAAAAATCTTAATTTTAACAAAATATTTTTAGGATACAAAAGCAAGACGAGAATAGAGAAGATTTTCAAAGTATCTACACAATAAAATAAATATGACTCGTAATATATATGCGCTGCTGGTTGGTATTGATGAATACGTCAGTCCAGTTCCTGCTTTAAAGGGTTGTGTCAACGATATTACGGCGATCGCAGAATATTTATCAGGACGGGTTGCTAGCGATCGCTACCAAATACATTTACGCACACTTTTAAATCAAGATGCTACCCGTCAAGCAATTATTGATGGTTTTCGTCAACATCTGTGCCAAGCTGGCAGCGAAGATGTTGCCTTTTTTTACTATGCAGGGCATGGAAGTCAAGAACAATCACCCCAAGAGTTTTGGGTTTTAGAACCAGACCGACTCGATGAAACCTTGGTTTGTTACGACAGTCGTAGCTTAGGGGGTTGGGATTTGGCAGATAAGGAATTGGCGAAGCTGATTGCTGAAGTAGCCGAGAAAAATCCTCACATTGCTATTATTATGGATTGTTGCCACTCAGGTTCTGGTACTCGTGGCGATTTAGAAACAGAAACGGCAGTCCGCAAAGCACCCATTGACCGCCGTCAGCGACCTTTAGACAGCTTCATTTTCTCATTTGCAGAAGTCGGTCAGCTTTCATCTGGCAGTTTAGAAAAAAATTCCACTGGCTGGACTTTGCCTACAGGACAACATATCTTGTTGGCAGCTTGTCGGGATATTGAAGAAGCCAAAGAGTACAACGCAGATGGGCAAAGTCGAGGAGCATTTTCTTACTTTTTACTCGATACTTTAAAAAAAGCCAATGGCAGTCTGAGTTATAGAGATTTATTTAAACGCACTAATGCCTTAGTTCGTGCTAAAGTTACCGCTCAATCTCCCCAGATAGAAGCAACGGTGATGGGCGATTTAGAGCAAGCGTTTTTGGGAGGAGCGATCGCATCACGCATTTCTTATTTCACTGTCAGTTATCATAAAGACCACGGCTGGGTAATTGATGGCGGTTCTATCCATGGCATTCCCCAACCAGCTACAGGTGAGACAACAATACTTGCATTGTTTCCCTTTGATACTCCCAGCGAACAGTTGTGTCAACTTTCGGCAGCAATAGGTGAAGCTCAAGTTATCAAAGTTCTGCCACAGCTCAGTAAAGTGCAAATCAGCAGTGTGAGGGACTTAGATTTAGAAATGACTTTTAAGGCAGTCATCACCAATTTGCCTTTACCACCGAAAGGAGTCTTGATTATTGGAGAAGAAGCAGGAGTAGACTTAGCACGCAACGCCCTACTAACAGTTGGGCCGCAAAACCAGCATTCTCTCTACGTTCGAGAAGTTGCTACACCGGAAGCCGAGTTTAAGTTAATAGCCCGCAATGGAGAATATTTAATTACACGCCCAGCCGATGACCGTCCTTTAGTTGCGCCAATTCGCGGGTACAACTCAATGACTGCTTGGCAAGCAATTCAGCGATTAGAACACATTGCCCGTTGGACGAATATCGCCGAACTTTCCAGTCCTGCCACTAGTAGAATTCGACCTGATGCTGTACAAATGATTATTGATCGGGAAGAACAAGAATTTTCAGATGCTGAGATTCGCTTGGAATATCGTCAAGAAAATGGCAGATGGAAAAAACCGTCCTTTAAAGTCAAACTACAAAATACAAGCGATCGACCGCTATACTGTGCTGTTCTAGATTTAACACAGCAATATAAAGTAGATTCTGGTTTATTTGAAGCCGGAGGAGTGTGGCTAGAGCCAAAACAAGAAGCCTGGGCATTAGGAGGTCAAACTCTTTATGCAGAGATTCCCTATGAACTACTAACACAGGGAGTTAGCGAATACACAGATATTTATAAACTGATTGTCAGTACATCTGAATTTGACGCTAGATTACTCGAACAAGACAAGTTGGATTTGCGGCATACAACAAGAGCATTGGGAGGGCGACAGAAAGGAACGCTCAACCGTTTAATGCATCAAATTCAAAGCCGTAAACTCACTACGATACTAGATGAGGAAGAAGAATATGACGACTGGGTAACAAGTCAAATCACCATTACGACTGTGCGTCCGCAACCATCAATACCCAGAGGAGATGCAAGTCTTATCCTAGCAACTGGTGTGAAGTTGCGATCGCATCCCAGCCTCAAAGCAAATGCTCGTCTAATAACAGTTAACCAATCTACCAGAGATGTAGGCAATAGTATGTTGCCACCAATGCTACAGTCAAATCGTTTGGGTATTCAATCTTTTCAGTTTCCTGTGACTCGTGGACTTGAGCAAACTGGAAATGTCCTGGAGTTAACTCAAGTAGAAAACTCATCTGTAGTGACACCCGCTCAACCTTTGAAGCTAATTGTTGATACACCCTTACGATCGCAGGAAAAATTATTACCCATCAGCTATGATGATTTACCTTTGGGATACGCTCACAGTACCTTAGATGGCAAGACAGAAATTGTACTTGAGCGGTTAACTGAGCCAGTAAGTCAAAGCAGTGGCTATCTTGGGCGTTCAATCAAAATTTTCTTTGCCCTTATTCGAGAAACCCAATGACATGCTTGCAACTGTGTATAGCGGTTCTTGTTTGTATGCAATACACTTTGGTCTATCTCCTGTGAGGAGCTACGGTGTACACACAAGTCAGAAAAACCTTATCCGCAAAAGATTTGAGTCTGGTAGGGTGCGTTATGGATGGAACGTCCTAACGCACACCAAAGATTTGTAGTGCGTTACGCTAGCGCGATAACACACCCTACAAAACTTACTGTGTATTAACAATGCAAGCCAATGCATTAATAAGGCCGCACCCTGCATTCACAATGCAAGTCGATGCATTCACAAGGCCGCTCCTGCATTCACAATGCAAGTCGATACATTAATAAGGCCACCCCCTGCATTATCAATGTCAGCCGATGCATTCACAATGCAAGAGGTTGCTTTTAAATGACACAGCAATACAAATAAAGATTTGAGTTTTTAAATGCATAACTTTTGGCAGAAACGCTGAAATGTGTTTATGCGTCAGCATAGTTCAGTTAGACCTTTTCTCTACCCTTGTTCCCTGCCTTACAGATGTATGTTTTTCAAATTCAGTCGAAAAAGCTGATTTTTTCGGTCTGAAATTTCTCCTTGCGTCTTTGCGTCAATCAAAACGCAAAATCTCAAAAACCTACACCTGTCAACTCAGTAGCCTGCTTTGTTGGGTTAGTCAAAAACTAGTTCACGATTCAAACAACCAGTCATCTGAACTAAATGAGGCTCTGGTACTATGTCTGAATTTTCGCGCAATCTAGCATTTGTAATTGGAATTAACAATTACAGCAATGGGATTTCTTCTCTCCAAAATGCTGTAAATGATGCCAAAAAGCTGGTGGAGGTTCTGCGCGGGCAGCATCAATACAATGTATGGGTGTGCTTGGATGAAGTAGCAACTCTTCGGAATTTGTACGAACTGCTAGAAACAACTCTTCCAGAACAAGTGAAGCCAGATGACCGTCTGCTATTTTACTTTGCCGGTCATGGAATTGCTCTTAATGGTGAAGATGGGCCTGAAGGTTATTTAATTCCCCAAGATGCCAAATTAGGAGACGTGCAAACTTATCTACCGATGACTCGGTTGCAGGTGGCCTTAGAGAAATTACCTTGCCGTCATTTTTTGGGAATCCTCGACTGCTGCTTTGCTGGAGCATTTCGCTGGTCGAGTACTAGAGATTTTTCTACTGTTCCAGAAGTAATTTATCAAGAACGTTACGATCGCTTCATTACCGATCCAGCATGGCAGATAATTACTTCTGCTGCCTACGATCAAAAAGCTTTAGATGCCTTTGCAATCAATACCGAACGCGGACGCGGTACTCATTCCCCCTTTGCCGCAGCATTATTAGAAGCGCTAGCAGGTGCAGCAGATGTTTATCCTCCTGCTACTAATAAAGGTCAACCCACAGGTGATGGGGTAATTACTGCAACGGAATTGTATTTATATTTGCGCGATCGCGTCGAACCTGCAACTGTCGGCCATCGCCAAAGACAAACCCCCGGTATTTGGCCTTTGAAAAAGCACGATAAAGGCGAATATATTTTCCTTACACCTGGGCATGTATTAAATTTACCACCCGCACCACCTTTAGACGAATCTCAAAATCCTTATCGCGGCTTGGAATCTTTTGAGGAATCCCAAAGTGATTTGTTCTTTGGTAGACAAGCATTAACCAAAAAATTACATAATTTTGTCAGGACTCAACCGTTAACTGTAGTACTGGGAGCATCGGGAACAGGAAAATCTAGTTTAGTAAAAGCAGGATTGATACCATACCTCAAACAGTTCAATCAGCAACAGTGGCACATTCTAGCGACTATACGTCCGGGAGAGTCGCCGCTGAAAACTTTAAACTATACACTGGTACAGGCAAACTTAGCAAAGCTAAATAACCAAGAAGTAGACATTATATCTGCCAACATTGCGGCTTGGAGTCAACAAAATCCTAATGCAAAATTGGTACTAGTAATTGACCAGTTTGAAGAAATCATCACTCTCTGTCGAGATGAGCAAGAGCGAGAAAAATTTCTTAACTTGTTGGCACAATTAGTAGCAAAATCTGCAAATTATTTACGGCTATTATTGACACTGCGACTTGACTTTGAATCCCAATTTCAAAACACTGCCCTCAAGCAATATTGGAAAAACGCCCGATTTATTGTGCCACAGATGACGCGAATTGAACTGCGGCAAGCAATTGAAGAACCGGCATCAAAACGGGTGATGTACTTTAGATCGGATGACCCTCAGTCTCCTTTGGTAGACAGGCTAATTGATGAAGTAGCAGATATGCCAGGAGCCTTACCTTTATTATCTTTTACGTTGAGCGAGCTTTATCTTAAGTATTTAAAGCGACAACAAATCGCTCAAATCAACGGTGAAACAATCGATAGAGCAATTACTGAGGCAGATTATCAAGAATTGGGAGGTGTAGCGCAAAGTCTTACTCAACGAGCTGATAGCGAATACGAGCAATTAGTGCAACTAGATTCAGCTTATGCAGAAACAATTCGTCATGTCATGCTGCGAATGGTAGCGGTAGGCGGTGGTGAATTTGCTCGTCGGCGCGTGCCTTTATCGGAACTGGAATATCCCCCAGCGGAAAATCAGCGAGTCAAGGAAATAATTAGGCGATTTACAGATGCACGGTTATTAGTTGAAGGACAAGATACAGAGGGCAATCCTTATGTCGAACCTGCTCACGATGCCTTGGTGCGGGGATGGCAAAAGCTATTAGCTTGGAAACAAGATGAAGAGGAAAATTTAATTCTACAACGGCGGCTGACCCCAGCAGCTTTTGAATGGCAAAGTGTTAAAGACCAAGAACAGCCTTCAGGATTACAAGCAAAGGTTGAAACTGTAATTGATTGGTTAGATAGCAAACTCTACACTGCCGAAAATTTAATTAATAAAATCAATACTCTAGCTTGGCAACTTTGGCGACAAAGACAAAATCAGCAGGCAAGTTCGAGAGAGAAACCCGTACAATTTCTTTGGGATACTAATCCTTATTTAGATGTATTAAATAGAGAATTCCAGGCGAATTATAACTGGTTTAACGAAGTAGAAGCTGAGTTTGTGCAGCAGAGTGTTTTACAGAAACGCCGCAATATCAGTTGGCGGTGGCGGATTGCGATCGCAGTTATCTTAGGTTTAAGCGGGTTGACTATTGCAGCGTTGATTAATCAAAGAAGCGCAAAGATTGGTGAAACCAGTGCTTCTAGAGAAACAGCAGAAGCCAAACTACAAGAGCGAGGGTTGGATGCGCTAGTTTATAGCCTCCGAGCCGGAAACTCACTGCAATACCCACTTTTACAATTATTTCGTCCTAGCGAGCAGCTACAAAATCAAGTCAGAGGCACACTGCAAGAAGCGGTTTATTCAGTCCGAGAACGCATCCGCATGGAAAGGCATAAAGGCACAGTCAGAAGCTTTCTTAGCCCAGATAATCAACTTTTGGCTAGTGCTGGAGATGATGACACTATCCGCCTGTGGGATTTAAAAGGTCGTCTTGTCAAAGAATGGCAAGCACAGCAAGGTTTTGTCCATAATCTTGCTTTTAGTCCAAACGGTCAACTAATAGCTACTGCCGGTGATAATGATACCGTCCGCCTATGGGATTTAAAAGGCAATCTTGTCAAAGAATGGCAAGCACAGCAAGGCCTTGTCAAAAATCTCAGTTTTAGCTCCAACGGTCAGCTTTTAGCTACCGGAGGAAAAAACTGTACTGTCCGCTTGTGGGATTTACAAGGCAACCCCATCGGGCAACCCTTCGGAAAGATTGTGCCTCAACAAGAAGAAAAGCTAGTTTGGGGTGTCGCATTTAGCCCGGACGATAAAATCATCGCTAGCACGGGCGATGACGGTCTGATTCACTTGTGGAACCCGCAAGGTAAGCTGTTGAAAGAATGGAAAGGGAATCAAGGCAATAATATCAGCAGCATCAAATTTAGCCCGGATGGTCAGCGACTAGTAACAGGAGGAGAAGATAGTACTGTCCGCATCTGGAACTTGCAAGGTAAGCCATTAGCAAAACCATTTACAGGGCATCAAGGCAGGATATGGGATGTAGGATTCAGCCACAACGGTAAGCAAGTAGCTAGCGCTGCTGGAGATGGGACTGTCCGTGTGTGGGACTTAAAAGGCAATGAGTTAGATAAATTTATCGGGCATCAAGGGCCAGTCAGAAGCGTCAGTATCAGCAAAGATGACCAGCTAATAGTTAGTGCTGGCGATGATGGCATTGTGCATGTGTGGAACTTAAAAGACCAACAGGTACAATTTACAGGGCATCAATACCCAGTCCGCAGCGTCAGTTTTAGTCCAGATGGTAAGCAAATAGCCAGTGCCGGAGATGATAGTACTGTTCGCTTGTGGAACTTGCAAGCTCAACAGATAGGAGAGCCATTTCAAGGTCATCGAGGCAAAGTTCTCAGCGTCAGTTTTAGTCGTGATGGTCAGCACCTAGCCAGCGCCGGAGAAGATGGTACTGTCCGCTTGTGGAACTTGCAAACTCAAAAGTTAGTACAATTTCAAATTTATCAAGGTAAAGTCCGCAGCGTCAGTTTCAGTCCAGATGGTAAGCAAATAGCTAGCGCCGGAGATGATGGTAATGTCCACTTGTGGAACTTGCAAGGACAACCAAATCCTCAAACATTTTCAGGTCATCAAGACAAAGTCAACAGCGTTAGTTTTAGTCCAGATGGGCAGCACATAGTCAGCGCCGGAGATGATGCGACTGTGCGGTTGTGGAACTTACAAGGTCAACAGTTAGCAAAGCCATTTGAAGGTCATCTAGGCCCTGTTTATGCTACAGCGTTCAGTCCCGATGGTAAGCAAATAGTCAGCGCCGGAGATGATGGCACTATCCGCTTATGGAACTTGCAAGGTGAACGAATTCGGCAGCCATTCCAGATATCTGGCATCAAACTTAAAGCAGTGGCGTTTAGCCCTGATGGCAAAATGATTGCTGCTAGTGGGGAGAAAGGTACAGTACAGTTGTGGAATTTACAAGGTGAAAAGTTTGCAGCTTGGACAGGGCATCGAGGCTTTGAAGTTGAGAGCGTTAGTTTTAGCCCCGATGGCAAGTTACTAGCTACCGCAGGCAATGATGGGATCGCTGGACTATGGCACATTGAATCATTCACCGATCTGATACAAGGGGGTTGCTTGCGCCTGCATGACTATTTGAATAACCCGATAAACGAGGGCGATCGCAATCTCTGCCAACACTAAAAGCATGGATTGAGAAATATTTCTTTTCTTTGTGTCTCAGTGTCTTTGTGATAAAAAATTTGAACTACTACGGCAAGCCAGCGCCGTGTGGAGGTTCCCTCCGTTGAGGCGACTGGCGCACGAAGACACCAAGGTAAAATAATGCGAGTTCTCTTCCTGCATACCAACTTCCCAGCACAGTATCGCCATGTAGCCCAAGCTTTGGCTCAAGACCCCAACAATCAAGTAGTTTTTGGTACTAAAAATCGAGATGTAAATCTACCTGGGATTTATAAAGCGATTTTTGAACCTAGCCGTAATCCCCATCCCACAACCCATCATTATGTTCGCCCGTTGGAAAGTGCTGTTTTGCATGGGCAAGCAGTATTTAAATTATGCGAGCAACTCAAACATCAAGGCTTTGTACCTGATGTCATCTGCGGTCATTCTGGTTGGGGGCCAACTTTGTATATTAAAGATGCATTCCCAGACAAACCACTTATTTGTTATTTTGAATGGTTTTATAATTCTCTGGGTGCAGATGCAGATTTTGACCCAACAGATCCGTTGAGTGTCGATGACTTAGCACGTATTCGGACAAAGAATGCACCTATATTATTAGATTTGTATACATGCGATCGCGGTCTATCGCCAACAGGTTGGCAAAAAGCGCAGTTTCCCCCAGAATTCCATCAAAAGATTTCCGTACTGCATGATGGAGTCGATACAGAATACTTTAAACCCAAGCCAGGAGCTAAATTAGTATTGCCCAACCTAGATTTATCTGGTGTTAATGAAATTGTCACTTATGTGGCACGAGGAATGGAACCTTACCGTGGTTTTCCCCAGTTCATCGAAACCATTGCTTACGTCCAAGAACGAAGACCAAATTGCCATTTCGTCATTGTCGGCTCAGATAGAGTTTGCTACGGTAAATCTCTGCCAGACGGTAGCAGCTATAAAGACTTTATGCTGAAAAAAGTCCCACTCGATTTATCACGGGTTCACTTCACTGACTCTTTGCCTTATGGGCAGTATCTGCAAGTAATTCAAGCATCGTCAGTACATGTTTACTTAACCAGACCATTTGTACTTTCCTGGTCGATGATTGAGGCTATGTCTACAGGGTGCTTGGTTCTGGGTTCTGATACAGCACCTGTGACTGAAGTTATCAAAGATGGGGAAAACGGTCTGTTGGTTGACTTCTTCTCGCCGCAAAAAATTGCCGATCGCATTGATGAAGTACTAGACCATCCGACACAGATGGCAGAAATTCGTGCCAATGCTCGCAAAACAGCGTTAGAGCGTTATGCTTTGGCTGATTTACTACCCCGACACGTTCAACTGATCAAAGATTTTGCTAGTAAGAAATTCAAACCTTTTATCCCTGTTATTAGGTGAAAGTTATATTCATGCGATCGCCACCTCTACAAAACTATAGCGATCGCATATATTAAACTCACCTCCAACTGCTGGGCTGTCTCATTGCTGTATGTCTCGTTAAAAAAATATACTTTTGCACTTTGCTGCTGTTTCAGTGAAATCGCTAAAATTTATCGTAAAAGCAATACATGGTTGCAGCAGATGCTCAAGCAGCTTTGGCAGTGGCTTAAGAGGTCTTTTCAGGGTTTATTTGGCAGAAAGCACACTCCTTTGCGGGAACAAAGGAAAGTAGAACCACCGAAACCGCTAACAGATACGGAGTATGAATCGTTGTTTCTCCAGTTGTTAGCAGAAGTCAATGATGGCTTGACTAGAGGAGGGGCAAAAGGTTTTTTGGCTGCAAAGCGCATCAATGAGGGTGATTTGGTGGAGTGGTTGCGGGGCTTTGGCGAAAGATTGTTAGCCTCAGCTACACCAAATGATGAGTTAGCAATGCGAATGGTGCGGCTGGGTGAGTTGAGTATTGGGGAAGTTAGTGATGTTGCTTATCATGTTGGCAGGCGGTTGTGGGAGAGGGGAGAAACGAACCGCCAAGGCGCAGAGGATGCGGAGGAAGGAGGGGAGGAAGAAGCAGATGTTTGGTTTAATCAAGGTTATGAACAGTGCATAGCAGGAAATTTTGTAGATGCGATCATATCTTTTGACAATGCCCTCAAATTCAAACCCGACTACCACGACGCTTGGAACAATCGAGGTTTAGCTCTGGTCAATTTAGGGCGATATGAAGAAGCGCTCGCATGTTATGACAATGCCCTCAAATTCAAACCCGACTACCACGACGCTTGGCACTGCCGGGGTATATCGCTGGGTTATTTAGGGCAACACAAACAGGCGCTCGCATCTTTTGACAATGCCCTTAAATTCAAACCCGACTACCACGACGCTTGGAACAATCGAGGTTTAGCTTTAGTCAATTTAGAACAATATGAAGAAGCGATAGCATCTCATGACAGTGCCATCAAAATTAAACCCGACTACCACGAAGCTTGGCACAACCGGGGTTATGCGCTGGCTAATTTAGGGGAACTTGAAGAAGCGATCGCATCTTATGACAATGCACTCAAATTCAAACCCGATTTTCACGAAACTTGGAACTACCGGGGTGGGGCGCTGCATAATCTAGGGGAATTAGAACAAGCAATCGCATCTTTTGACAATACCCTCAAATTCAAACCCGACTACCACGGCGCTTGGTACAACCGGGGTGTATCGCTGTACGATTTAGGGCAACTGGAAGAAGCGATCGCATCTTTTGACAATACCCTCAAATTCAAACCCGACTACCACGACGCTTGGTGTAACCGGGGTAATGCATTGTGTAATTTAGGACAATTGGAACAAGCGATCGCATCTTATGACAATGTCCTCAAATTCAAACCCGACTACCACGACGCTTGGATTAACCGAGGAATTGTGGCAGGGAACGTAACTGGAGAGAGGACAGATTTCTTTTTTACATTTACTTTACCTAATGCAGCAGCACCTAACCTCGCTTTAAAATTTAACAATCCCAATTTAAATAAGCGTGGCTATGAGGGAGAACTGGCAAGCTACGAGCAAGGATTAAAGCATTGTCACCAAAACACCCACCCAGAAGGTTGGGGAGAATTGCATCAGGCGATAGGTAATGCTCATTACTTTCAAGGGCGAGGAAATTCTAACGCGCGCTATTATTGGCGCAAAGCTGTTAAAAGTTACAACGAAGCACTGCAAACTCTTACAGCAACAGATTTTCCTGAGTTGCACCTGGAGGTTTTGCAAGACTTAATTCGCGTCCAGTTAGATTTGGGAGAAACAACCGAAGCTACAGAACTCCAGCGCCAGGGCACTGATTTATTACGCCGCTTATTAAATGAACCAAATCGCTCTGAGCGAAGTAAAAAACAACTAGCTCTAAAATTTGCCTGGATTCAGCAGTTAACTGTTGATTTAGCAGTGCAGTCTGGAGATTTGCTGCAAGCTATTGAATTAGCAGAACAGGGCAAAAATACTTGCTTGCGTTGGTTTTTGGATGGATGGAGCGATCAAATTTCTTCTCCCAGTTTTTCAGAAATACAAAAATTGCTTAATCCCTCAACTGCTATTATTTATTGGCATCTCAGTTCTTACGCTTTACATACTTTCATCGTCAAACACAACGCACCATCACCGATTGTCTCAAGAGAAACCGAGTTTGTGACTCAGGCGCGACGCTTACAAGATTTTGAAGGCTGGGTGAAAAATTGGAACGAACAATACGCCGATTATCGCAAAGGTAAAGATAAGCAAGGTGAAAAAGACAGAACATGGCGCGATAATTTGCCCGAAATGCTTCGCAATCTGAGTAATATTCTCGATATCAACGCTGTTGTCTCGGCAATTCCAGATATTACTCAACTAATTCTCATTCCTCACCGCGACTTGCATCGCTTCCCTCTCCATGCACTGTTTCCACCTGAATTTACTATCACCTATTTACCTAGTGCCAAAATTGGGTCGATCCCTGTTAACAAATCCGGCTATAACCTGCAAAATTTACTTAGCATAGAACATCCCAACAGTACAGGTTATCCTTCATTAGAGTTCGCCCAAATCGAATCGGAAGCCATCAGCCGACTATTCCCCAATCCCACCCGCAAGCATTCCGAACAAGCCACAAAAGAAGCATTAATAACTGCTTTGCCTCAAGGCTACAGTTTTTTTCACTTTACAGGACATGGTGCATATAACTTCCAAAATCCGGCGTTATCTCACTTGGCATTAGCAGGTGAAGAAAAGTTAACTCTCGCGGATATCCACGGCTTTAATTTGCAAAGCTACCAACTCGTCACTTTAGCGGCTTGCGAAACTGCAATAACAGGTAATCATACCATCACCACAGAATACGTAGGGCTTGTCAGTGGCTTTATGAATTGCGGTGTGTCTCATGTCGTCAGTACCCTGTGGACTGTGGAATCTGCCGCTAGCGCTTTGGTGATGATTCAGTTTTACCAATTGCTGCAACAAGGTAAACCAAAAACGGTAGCTTTGGCTGAGGCTACCCAATGGTTGCGAAATGTCACAAATGCAGAACTTGCAGAATGGTATGCAGTACAAATTGCAAAACTTCCTGAAAATGAAGAACTCGTTCGCCGTTTCTTATCGCGCTATTTAGACAATATTAAGAATACAGCGGAACCAAATAATAAACCCTATAATCACCCTTACTTCTGGGCAGCTTATACTATTACTGGGAATCTATCATGAAACCAATAGAAGCCTCGGAACTAAAAGCCTTCATTTTTGCACTCTACCAACTTGATTCACCTTTGCCAGAGACTGTGCAAGCGCAGCTAAATAAAATTAACATACCTGCGGATATTAGCAAACTCTATGACATAGCCAAGAGTTATTCGCCCCTAGCAACTTCTTATGAAAATGTTTGGCAATCTTTAGACGCAATTAGTAAACAGCGTAGCAAAGGCCCTTTACCCGCTAAAATCGATCGAGTTGCCGAACAGCAAAGTACAGAAATCAATAATATTCTTGTTGCTATCGATGAACAACTAGATGACCAAAGCTTAACTGAAATTGCTCGACCCATTCTCCAGGCTTCTGATTCTGTAACTGTCGCTAAAAATACGTGGGCAATAATTATTCGCTCTCTACAAATGCCTATGCCATGAATCAACAGTATAATCTTATTTACCCAACTGTTGATTTATTTGTCTATGACCTACAACAAGGTCTAGGACAAACAAATGAGCAAATTAACAAAAATCGTCATAACTTTTGGCGCAAAATTCATCCAGATTTAAATAAAGATTACGAAACAATTAAAAATGATGATTTACTTAAAAAACTTGCTGCTTTAGAGAACCCAGAAGCAGATTACGCCGAGTTATTTGTACCAGACAAATTAGAAAAGTTTCCACCAGACCTAGAAGGTTATTACCGCGCCCTACAATTTGGTGATATCTACGCTCTACAAGTGGATTGCTCTGTTATTGATGACAATATCAGTAAACCGATTACCCGTTTTCAGGATATTAAAAAAAACATAGAATCTCGTATCCATCACCAAAAAGGAAAAATCGGCCAAACCTGGTTTGTCTGGGGACAGTTGGAAAAGATTTATAACGCAGAAGAAATCGAAGCGATCGCCAAACAATGCTATCTACAAATAAATCCCGATTATCAAGGCGAAATCAACTTGCAAAACCAAGGCAATTTTTTAGGAGCAACTGCATTTGATGTCTGGGAACAGCCTCGTAATTGGATAGATGAGCAGAGTTTTCAAAATAGTTTTCATCTGTTAATATTTTTGTTTCCACCACAGCGATCGCAGAAGGATATTCAAGAAAGTATTGCTAATATATATTTCGATTTAATCCGTCTGTTCTGCTATCGCCACAAAATTCTTTGGGCTTACCATCAAAGCCGCGAATTAAAAAATAAACTCAAGACAGATTTTCACCAAGTCCAAAAGACAGTGAGAAAAATCAGCGATTTAGGACAACAAATAAATCAAGGCAAACCCAATCTTGAAGAATTACAACAAACTTTAACAAATACCCTGACAATTCTATCGCGCTACGCCATTGATTTAAGCTATCTGGATGACCAAGCACGTACAATCAAAGTTAATCTGAATAATTACAAAAAGCGGCTAGAAAAGATTTCCAGAGAGAACAGCACAAACCAATTACAATTTCTTCAGCAATTCAGCGAATTTAGTGCTGAAAAATATCTCCAGCAAATAGAGACAGATTATGTCAACCTTAGCCCAGGCTTAACCTTGCTGCAAAATTTAATTAGTACAATTCAAGGTACAATTGACATATATCAAGCAAAACGCGATCGCAATCTAGAAAACTTCATTGGTAGTGCAGGTATTGGACTAGCAACCAGCCAAATTGCATCTTCAGTTTTAGTAGCCCAATTTCCACCGCATAGCAAAACACCATTTTTTCTCACAACAGCCTTTGGTTGGAGCGTTGTCACTGGAGTGCTTACCAGTATAATAGCCTGGATATTGTTTACCAAAATTCGCCGCTCATAACTTCTTCCTTGGCGTACTTTGCGTCTAATGCGGTTCGATATTCATAACCATGTTCACCCAACCTACAATCCAAAACATATACACAGATGGTGCTTGCACCGGCAACCCTGGCCCTGGTGGTTGGGGCGTTGTCGTCTATTTCAACGATGGCTCAATTCACGAAATGGGCGATGCATCCTCCCATACCACTAATAATAAAATGGAGATGCAAGCTGCGATCGCTGCTCTGCAATTTCTACATGAATTTAGACAAACCGATCCCATCACTCTGCATACCGATAGTGAATACCTAATTAATTGCGTTACCAAATGGGTGAAAGGCTGGAAAAGAAAAGGCTGGAAAAAAGCAGACGGCAACCCTGTGCAAAATCAAGACCTTTTAGAAATCTTAGATGAACTTAATACCCGACAAGTCAAATGGCAACACGTTCGTGGGCATTCTGGTAACATAGGTAACGAACGTTGTGATGCGATCGCTCGCTCCTTTGCTAGTGGTAAAGTCCCGTCTTTACAACAATTGTCTCTCACAAATGTTCATAAAACTTTACCCGCTCCAGTCGTAAAAGTATCCGATCGCGAAACAAACTCTACAATAATTAACACTAGAACAAGAGAAATCAGTACTCCTGCATTAGAAATAACGTCTATGGAACAATCTACCGCACACGTTGCGGCCGCAACTGAAGAAAAGCTACCTGAAAACAGGGTAGAACAACTCCGCAATTTGGTTGAAACTTTACGTATAGCCGACGAGATTGCCGAAAAAGGCTACTTAATCACCAGTTCTGAACTAGCAGACCTGATGGATGTCCACGCCAGCGCTGTCACAAGTCGCGGGGATCAATGGCGTTGGCGAAACTGGATTGTGTCACGGGTACGACGCGAAGGTAATCAAATTCTCTGGGAACTGGAACGAGGCGATCGACTAGGAGGGGAAAGTGAAGAGTGAATAGGGGACGCGGTGACGCGGTGACGCGGGGAACAATCATTGACTCTTGCCTATTGCCTATTGCCTTCTGATAACTGACAACTGACAACTGACAACTGACAACTGACTCCTTACTCAGCACTGTATTTGCGTCCCCGCCACTCACGGGGAGTGCGGAACGCAGATAAGAAAATTCGTAGCACTGCTAGGGGATCGGCTAAAGGAGAAAGCCAAAATAACCAGCTACCTTTAGCGCTTTTGCGATCGTATGAAGGTGCGATCGCTAGTAGCATAGCAAAGCGAATCACCAATAGAAATACATTCAGTCCCAGTAAGAGGAGTGAGGGTAGCAGCAAAGGCTGGGGGAGCAGCAAAAGAAGAGATAAATAACTGAGTAGAATCAGGAGGGGTAAACCTTGAACGGCTGAGAGTAACCATAAATCTCCCCAAACTTGAGCAGGTAGAGATGCATCTTTGAGGTCGAGACTGCGTCCCCATTCTTTCCAAGTCTCGATTGCCCCCTCATACATCCGCACCTTCAGAACTTTCGCACCATCCAAAAAGCCTACTTTAAACCCCTGAGCAGCAATATATCGCGCCAAGGTGACATCATCGCAAAAAGAACTCCTCGCACTGGTGTAACCACTCACAGCGGCTAAAACAGAGCGACGGCATAAAAAGCATTGACCATTTGCCATCACTCTTTCAGGCTGTTCTGTCTCGATCCCAGCAGGGTCGAATCGGTAAAGCAGAGTCATCAACAATGCTGGTTGTAGCCAGCATTCTCCTGGATACTTGAGAATGAACTGGGGCGACAGAGAAACCAAATCATACCCTTGCATTTGGGCCGTTTTCACCAAACCAGCAACTAGACCTGGATGTGGCTGGGTATCAGCATCCATCCCTAAAAACCACTGACTTGCTTGTGAGCTATGTAAAAAGCCGTTATGCAACGCCCAAGGACGACCTACCCAGCTGGAGGGTAAGGGATCGTCAGTCATCAGACGAAAGCGGGGATCTTGCTGTTGTGAGGCTTTCACCAAATCGGGAGTAGCATCCTGGGACTTACTATCTACAATGATGATTTCCCTAACTTCGTAGCTTTGTCGGCTCAAGCCAGCTAACAAAGGACTAATGCGAAGAGCCTCGTTCAGCGTGGGTACGACAACACTAACACTACCCAAAAGTTCTAGTGTTGGCTGTTGGGGTTGAATGGGTGGATGGCGTGTTGGGCCCTTGAATAGACGTGAGAGCAGAATCGCCGTTGCTGGTAACTGAATAAGTAGCAATAAGAGCGATATGGCGCTTTCTACTGTCGAAGCATTGTCCACGTTAATTGATGGGGATTGGGGACTGGGGAGCAGGGAGAGCAGGGGAAGCAGGGGAAGCAGGGGAAATAAAACTACTGACTTCTGCCTTCTGCCCTCTGCCTCCTGCCTTATCATTTCAAGGCGACTTTGACGCTGGCTACTGAGACTTCCTGAGCTGCTGGTTCAACAGTAACTTGGGTAGGTGCTGCTGAAGCTTTCAACCAAAAGGCTACAGCAGGGGCTACACCTAGCAACAAGCCAAGCAACACAGGAATAGAGAACCCAGCTGCCAAGCTCATAACTGTAGCGAAGCCAAAGTTGCTTAAATAAACTACCAAGGGTACATTAAGTTGCGATCGCTCCAATTTAATTGGATTATTTTTCCACAACAATGCTGCTACAGTCATAAACACTGAACCAGTACCCAACCAGCCAGCAAAATTTTGGTAGGGCATACCAAAGAAAGCACCCGGTTGTTGCCAATACCAAAAGGGTAAAGCAGTTTGGCTCATGGCAGGATCGAGAACAAAATCCCATGAGGTAAGCATCAAAGCACCCAAGCTGATTGCACCTATATGTCGCCACAAGCTAGGTTTTTTGTCTACTTCTAAACCAGCCCGCGCCAGCAGGTACGAAACGCATCCTACATAAAACCACGACAAGGGGATTGTAAACGGCACTAAACCAGCAATTTTATAGCCCAAGCCACTTAGATAGCTGTAGTGACCAAAAGGAAAGCCTGTGCTAGTTCCTAGGAGTTCGCTGCTTAAGGAAATCAGCACTGCGGGCAGCATAAATGCTAAAGTGCGACCCAAACCCAAAATCCGCAAGCCATATAAAAATACAGCAGCTGTACCTAGAATCATATATACTACACCACCACCAGCCATACTCCATTGCATGGCAGTCTGGCCGATCTCGGATAGGTGAAAAATTACTTCGGCGTTAGGTACAACCAGTAGTATCCCTACCAATCCAAACACCATTGACACAATATGACCAATGAGGCATACACGTTCAGCGATAACCAGTTGTCTCATAGAGAATTCCTTAACAAGATGTGACACGTCGCTACTCGGCTGCTAACAGTTTACAAATGTTTACGATCATATTTAACTAATTTGTGCAGTAATTATTTACCAAGTAGTTTAGTTTTCTTGCAAGAGCATAACAGCCTATTGCTTGAATCTAGAAGAAATAGGATGATAGACATATAGTCTAAGCGATCGCAGTCAAAATATATCTATCTAGATCCGGTTTGCTTCTAGTTTGCGACGCGCTTACACTAAGAGATTGAAAGACTCTCACTATATGAGGATATAGCTGAGGGCAAACAATAGCCACAGTCTGAGCAACTCAATAAAATAAGGCTTTTAGTGGCACTAAATCCTGTTAGGTAATAGATTGAACCGCTAATGGCCATACCAAGTTCATGTCAATTGTTAAAAGACTTCCCTGGATATCCTTAGTGCTAGTACTGCTTAGCTATAGTGCTTTGGGTTGGGTATTAGCTGAGTCACAAGTCCCTAGGCTTGTATGGCTGGTATTTGTGCCTATTGTCTTGTTTGTTGTGGGAAGCTTAACCGCTCCTTTGTCATTGATGACACAATATTCTAGTATTTTATTTCGTTCAAATATCAGGACTTTTGCTGTTGCCGTTTTCGGGGCATTCTTATTTTTTTTGATGCTTGCCTGGTTCCGGCTATTTCTTGATTGTTTGCTGATCTTTTCTGCGGCTATATTAGCGAGAATTGACTTTCAAGTATCTGGTTTTACAGAAGGGCAAGCCTTTTGGATTACTTGTGCGATCTCACTGGTAGGCATAGCCTTGGGTGCAGGCATATACCAAGGAGTTTTACATCACGTATCTTTATAGAGACTAAATACCACAAATAGAGAAGACGCGGGGAATTGATCGCAAACACTCTCCGCGTCTTCGTCGATAAATTTTATGGGTGGTAATGCCTACCCGATTGCTCTAACTAGCTACTGCCTCAACTGCGGCAGCAGGGGCGTAAACACTAACTCTCTTACGGGTTCTGCCCTTTCTTTCAAAGGTGACTACACCGTCGATTAAAGCAAACAAAGTGTCATCACTACCTATGCCGACGTTGTTGCCAGGATGAAATTTAGTGCCGCGCTGACGCACGAGAATGTTTCCCGCACGCACAGCTTGACCGCCGTAGCGCTTGACACCCAGACGTTGGGCATTAGAATCGCGACCGTTGCGCGTACTACCTGTTCCTTTCTTATGAGCCATAATTTCCTCTTGTGTCTGTTTTCTCTTCTCTATTATTCAGCAGTTGCTTCCGCAGGGGGATTTTCAGCGACGGGAGTTTCAACAGTTGCAGCTTCTTGAGCAACCAGCACCGTACCGTTGAGGGTGATGGAATTAATCATCAATCTGGTGATTTCCTGGCGATGCCCCCGCTTTTTGCGGGTTTTCTTTTTCGGCTTCATTTTGTAGACCAGGACTTTGCGACCTCTAAGATTTCGCAGCACCGTGCCTTCTACAGTCGCCCCTGCTACTAGCGGCTGTCCAATGGTAACTTCGCCGTCGTGCTGAACTAGTAATACAGATTCTATTGTAACTTTTTCGTCTGCTTCAACTGGAAGCAGTTCGATGTCATAAAAGCGTCCCGGCTCAACTCGCAGTTGTTTGCCGCCAGTTTCAATAATTGCGTAGGTCATGGAATTGTCCTTGAAGTTGCCGTACAGGTAGCTAGCTTTTATCTCTGTATAGAGATGCGACTTATCTGGTTGCGATAATTCGCTGTTGCTGGCTTTTGCGATATGTCTACCTGATCCGAGCAGGAATTAGACAGACAATCTAAAATCATATTTGATTAACTAGTGGTAAGTCAACTCCAAACAGAATTTAAACTTTTGGATTACTTAGAATTTTCATTAAATACTGTGTCAATGTAAACGCATCTACTCCTAATTCAGTGCGTTCTTGGGCTGCTAAAATACCCGCTTGCGAATGCCACCAAGCCGCAGTTGCCACAATATCTTCTACAGCTATTTGTTTAGTTACTGCTTGCGCTAACAATCCACTCAGTAGCCCTGTCAATACATCGCCACTACCGCCACGCGCCAAAGCTGGGGTACTTTCGGGATTAATCCAAACTAAACCTTGGGGGTTAGCGATCGCTGTCCTTGCGCCTTTCAATAACACTACAGCTCCACTTTGAGCCGCAGCTTCTCTGACAGCTAGCACTCTGTCGTGTTTGGGATCTGGGATATCGGGAAACAGCCGCTGGAATTCACCAGTATGGGGCGTGAGTACAGTTGTTGCTTTTCGCTTTTGTAATGTGGGGATGGTTCCCAGCTGTGCCAGGATATTCAAACCATCAGCATCGAGAATTAAGGGAGCATCACTAGCTATTACTTCTTGCACAATGGCTGTAGCATCTTTTGTTAAACCAGGGCCACAGGCGATCGCATGAAAAGAACTTAAATCAGTTTTTTCTGGTAATTGTAACTGAGCGATCGCTCCAGTTTCCGTTTCTGGACAACCAACTATCAGCGCTTCTGGCAAATGCGACACCAAAATAGGTTTCAAAGATTCTGGGACTGCAATTGAGAGCATTCCTACACCACTTGCCCGCGCTCCCAAAGCTGTTAAAATTGCCCCACCAGCATAGCGGCGCGAACCACAAATCAATAGTAAATGACCTTCCTTATATTTGTGGGTAACTGGTGGACGAGGTAGCGGTAAAGTTGAAAATGCCGTTGCTGGTGTAATGCGTTTAATTTTGGGTGTATCCCCCAAAACAGCTTGCACATCAGCCAAAGGAATATCAAAATCGATTAACTCAGCTTTGCCGACATAATCTAAAGCTTGGTCTTGCAATAAACCCAACTTCCACAAACCCAAGCAAAGGGTGTGAGTTGCGCGAATGGCAGTTCCCAATACCTCACCCGTATAGGTATGCAAACCCGAAGGCAAATCGATACTAATAATTGGTTTATTCCATTCATTTAGGCGATCGATTGCAGCAGCGATGGGATCGGTGAGCGTTCTTTCTAAACCATATCCAAACAACCCATCAACCAAAAAATCACAATCTTGTAGTTGTGATATCTCCTGATAACATGGAATTCCTAAACTTTGAGCATACTGCAAGTGCTGTGCAGTTAATTCCTTCAGCTTAGAAAAAGCAGAATATATCCAAATCTCATACCCGCGAAAGTATAATTCACGGGCTACCACCAAAGCATCGCCCCCATTATGGCCGGGGCCGACGAGAATACCAACACGTATGCTTGAGGATAAGCTGGGGAAATGAGGAGATGAGACAGAAGACGCAAAGAGGGGGAGACGCAAAGACACGGAGACATTTTTACTCTCCGCGTCCCCGCATCTTTGCGTCCCCGCGTCCTTTTCTCCCTCTTGTCCAAAATTTGGGTATATGTCTTGAATGCGACGAGCGATGAGTCCCGCCACTTTTTCCATCAAAGCCGCTACATGCATTCCAGCTGCAAAGATACGCTCTTCAATATGCCGCATTTGCACGGCGGTAACTACGACTTGTGAAATTTGCTCTTGCCTATTCCGCATTAGTTTTGAATGTGAGTTAGGAGTTATGAATTAGGAGTTATGAATTTCTCACTCACAACTCCTCACTTTTAACTTTTAACTCCTAACTCAGCACTCAGCACTTATTTACTTTCCGTAGTAAACTCTAGCATCACCAAATCCCAAATTTTGCAAACGGTTATTCCATTCTTCTGCTTCTGTTCGCTGGGCAAAAGGCCCCACTGCTACGTGTGGTCCTCGCGGTGATTGTCTTTGAAATATAAAGCCAGATAGCCGTGTATTTTGTCTGATTCTTTCTGCGATCGCAGGTAACTCTTCTGATTTAGCGGGAATAGCTACATAGTATCTAGAACTTTCTCCTCTAGAAACGCCTACGCCTCTGTCACCCGTGTTAGAAGAATAAGAAGATGTGGGAATTTCCCTTCCGTCAGTGAAGCTGACAATCTGTGCGCCATAAATCCGGTATGACTCAAGTTGTCTTACACGCTCTTGGGCGTTAGATAGTCTGTTAAAGACTCCTGACTGAATTACAGAACGTCCTTGGTACTGACGGATATAAGCTCCAGGTTCAATCTGACGCACTTGTTGCAGCGTCTGGTAATTATAATTATCAACGTACACTAAGTAGCGTTGAAAGCTCTGGCTATATTGGTTAAATTCCACTGATTGAGTGGGCTGCAAATTCGGCTGATATTGATTAAATTCCACTGATTGAGTGGGCTGATATTGCCCGTACTGGCCTGGTTGTACCTGGGGTAATGGCGATTGACCAAAGGGAATCGGTGAAATTTCTGGCGGTGGTAAAGTATTAACTACTCCCTGTTGAGTTAGCAACACTTTACTGTTGTTGATTTGGGCTTGTGCTGGATTAATATGGGAAGTCAGTGCCAACCAACCTCCCAAAAACAAGAAAATCATCCGATATGCGATAAATTCACCTGATATTTGACTGTACATAGTGGTAACAAGATTTTTAGAGAATTTCTTTCAGGAACTAATGAATGTACTGTTGTAGCAACTATATAGTGTCAGCTTAGAATTAGCATGTCCAGGTTGCAATGAATACATCTGAAAAAAATTCAGTAGCTGTTAGCGAGTGCGAAGCTAATTGAGTTTCCGGCAATATACTGATGAGTAACCTAGAAACTGAAGTGCTTCCCTATCAAGGCTTTGAAGAGATGTGTGTTAGAATTGGACAGTCACGAAGCTCCCGTGTTGGGCTTGTATGAAAAGCCCTACTCGCATACTGAGTACAGCGTCACCGCTACAAAAAAATTTTGAATTTTGAATTTCACAAAGCGGTACTAGCCTAGCAAGATTTAGAGATATGAAAAAAGTCGTAGTTGGTCTTTC
This sequence comes from Nostoc minutum NIES-26, assembly GCA_003326215.1. Classification (GTDB taxonomy): domain Bacteria; phylum Cyanobacteriota; class Cyanobacteriia; order Cyanobacteriales; family Nostocaceae; genus Dendronalium; species Dendronalium minutum. Next base: position 143,690 of record LXQD01000109.1, read on the forward strand.
TGGTGGCGTTGACAGTTCTACCGCCGCTGCTATCCTACACAATCAGGGCTATGAAGTGATTGGTTTGACCCTTTGGCTAATGAAAGGCAAAGGACAGTGTTGCTCTGAAGGGATGATCGACGCGGCTTATATCTGTGAACAACTGGGCATTCCCCATCAGGTTGTAGATATTCGAGATGTCTTTCAGACAAATATTGTCGATTATCTGGTGGCTGGTTACAGTGCTGGGATCACGCCTTTGCCTTGCTCCCAGTGCAATAAAACAGTCAAGTTTGGGCCAATGGTGCAGTATGCCCGCGAACAGTTGGGATGCGATCGCATCGCTACTGGTCATTATGCCAAAATTAGCTATGACGAAGCTACAAGACGTTATCAGTTGTTAAGGGCAGTTGACCGCAACAAAGATCAGTCATACTTCCTCTATGATTTGTCTCAAGATTTACTTGCAGCCTCCGTGTTTCCTTTGGGTGAACTGCAAAAAGCCGATACGCGCCGCATCGCAGCTGACTACGGACTGAAAACCGCCAACAAACCAGAAAGTCAAGATTTGTGCTTGGTAGAAAGTAACGGTTCCATGCGGGCATTTCTGGATAAGTATCTTGCCCCCAAAAAAGGCGATATTGTGGATGCCACAGGCAAAGTTTTAGGACAGCATGATGGTGTCCATCACTACACCATTGGACAGCGTAAAGGTTTGGGTGTTGCTGCACCTGAACCGTTATATGTGATTGAATTAGATGCAGCCAATAATAAGGTGATAGTAGGCGATCGCACCAAAGCAACTCAGCAAGAATGTATAGTCAATCGGGTAAACTGGGTTTCCATCGCCGAACCATCAACCCCAATTCACGCCGAAGTGCAAATTCGCTATCGTTCCACTCCCACACCAGTTATGGTGATTCCCTTAGAAAACTTCCGCGTCCGCTTGGTATTTGATGAACCTCAGTTCAGCATCACCCCCGGACAAGCTGCGGTGTGGTACGACGGCGATAAAGTTTTGGGTGGCGGAATTATTGAACAGTTTAGTTAAAGAAGGTAGGAGGTGAAGTAGTCGCAGTCTTGGATGCCACTTGCTCCCCAAGTAGAGCAAGTGGCGTGAGACGCTACGCGACCGAGCGTCACGAGCGTCACTGCTGTTAGCGCAGCGTTAGCGAGTTATCGAGCGTCAGCACTAGCATCACCCGAAGGGCACAGTCGCACGGGCAGAGGAGCAGAGGGGAAAAAGCTGTATCCAAGTTACTCTGTTTCACCCTATCTCTTCTGCTCCCTATCCCCTATCTGCTTGTTCGTTTTTCATGGCTGACGGTGAAATTTTTTCATCGGGACTGCCTTGTGTCTCCTAATAGCTTTTCTCACAAACTAACCCAACGCTGCAATTCAAGGTCTAACATAAAGTAATGTAAATCAAGCGATCGCCTGTAGGCATGGACTGGAAAGAAATTAGAGGTAATTGGGTCATCATTCCCCAAAATCCCATCGGTATTATTCATTTCTTGGGAGGTGCATTTGTCGCCACTGCACCCCACCTGACTTACCGCTGGCTATTAGAACAGTTGGCGGCTAAAGGGTATGTTGTGATTGCTACGCCATTTGTCAATACTTTGGATCATATTGCGATCGCTAAATCCGTACTGCTGAACTTCGATCGCACCTTAGAACGTTTACATGACTCTATGGCTTTACGCAAGCTTTACCTGCCTACATACGGCATCGGTCACAGTATGGGTTGCAAACTCCACTTGCTTATAGGCAGCCTTTTCCCTGTAGAACGGGCAGGTAATATTTTAATATCCTTCAATAACTATGCTGCTAAGGATGCTATTCCCTTAGTGGAGCAATTTAATTCTACTTTGGCGATTGAGTTTACCCCCTCGCCGTTAGAAACTAACCAGCTTGTCTTGGAACGCTACAACATTCGTCGCAACTTATTAATCAAATTTAGTAACGATACTCTCGATCAATCAGGAACTTTAACCAAAATCTTACAAGAACGCTTTTCTGAGATGGTGACAGCACAAACTTTACCAGGAACTCACACCACACCCCTAGGTCAGGATATCAAATGGCAAACAGGAACGTCTTTCACTCCCTTTGATGCTCTAGGGCAATGGTTCAAGCAAGAAGTATACCGCGACCTAAACCAGTTAAAACGCGCCATTCTCTTGTGGCTGAATCCTCTTTCGCCTCCATAATCTTTTTTCTATCAGTGGCAAAAGGTTATGAAGTCGAGGGACAATTGAGAATAGGTCATACCAATTTCTAATTTATAATCCAGAGGTGCAAGGTCTTGCGTCCTTAAATTTAATTTGTGTTTACAGGTTTGAATCTATTGCCCGATTTTAGAAAATTGGTGTTATTACTATATTTGCAGTCATAGTAGTAATAAATTAACTATTAAAACGCTTTTATTTTTATTTTTACATCTATTTCTTAATTAATTGTTCCATAAGTTTCTATGTTTCAAATACTCGTCATTGATGATGACATTTCAATACAAATATTTCTGAAAAGACTTTTGGAAAAGCAGGGTTATCAGGTAGTTGTCGCTAGCGATGGAGACGAAGGAATTACACAGGCTATTGCCTACCGTCCAGCACTCATTATTTGCGATTGGATAATGCCAGGTTTGAATGGATTGGAAGTCTGTAACCGTATTAAAACTGACCCCAATTTATCCGCAACTTTCTTTATCTTACTAACATCTTTGGATTCGGTTGCCGATCGCGTCAAGGGACTAGATGCTGGTGCTGATGATTTTATCACTAAACCCATCGAGCAAAATGAATTAAAAGCAAGAGTCAGAGCCGGATTGCGCCTACATCAATTGAGCCGGGATTTGCAGACCCAGAAGCTACTTTTAGAAACAGAACTAGCAGAAGCAGCAGAATATGTGCGATCGCTGCTACCTTTACCTATGACCGAACCCTTCACCATTAATTCCCGGTTCATTCCCTCTCGGCAACTCGGCGGCGATTGTTTTGATTACTATTGGTTAGATCCCGATTATCTGGCAGTATATCTGTTAGACACTGCTGGACATGGACTCAAAGCTACTCTTCCCTCTATTTCGGTGCTGAATCTGCTGCGTTCCCGCGCTCTCAAAAGTCTGGATTACTATCAACCTAGTGATGTACTCAGAGCGTTAAATGAAACCTTTCAGATGAATTATCAAAATGATAAATACTTTACTATCTGGTACGGAGTTTATAACCGAGTCAAGCGGCAATTAATTTATGCTAGTGCGGGTCATCCACCAGCAGTCTTGGTATCTGGTACATCTCCTAAAAATACTAAAATTCAACTATTGAGAACCCCCGGTATGCCAGTTGGCATGTTTCCAGAGGCCAAATATGTTGATGCTTATTGCTATGTGGAAAAATTTAGCAGCCTTTATATTTTTAGTGATGGTGCTTACGAAATTACTAAGTTAGATGGCACACTTTGGAGTTTGGATGCTTTTATTCAGATACTTGTGAGCTTACAGCATACCATTGGTTACCAACTCGATCGGATATTGAATTATCTCATCGCCTTGAACTCTAAAGAAGCTTTTGATGATGATTTATCAATCTTACAAGTTAAATTTGATTAGTTAATTTTTGGATAATAACACCTCATTAAAATCATCTTGAGTTGGAAATATTTCAAAGACTTTATCCATCCCAGTCAGTTCAAATAATATTCTGACTTGTTCATTAATTGAGCAAAGAACTAGGTTTGTATCCGCTGCCCGTAGTGTTTTGAATGCTAATACCAAAGCACCCAGAGCAGAACTATCCATAAAAGTCACATCTTGACAATCAACTAGCACAGTTTTTGCACCGCTTTCTAAAAGATTAGTTATATTTTGTCGTAATTCCTGTGAATTCGTGGTGTTGACAATCCCGCTGAGTTTAATAACTTTAACTTTCACTTGCTGATTCATAATATTTCTAACCAATTTTTTGCAAGAGGATGTGCCGATTTTGCTAGTATTATATACTAATAGTCATACTTTGGAAAAAGCTAACACTATCAAAGGTATGAATTATTTAAGTAAAAATGAAGCATAATAAATTCTAATCGATAGATAGTAAACTATCAAGGACATCATTTGAATAGAATCATAACTATTACTTGTTAGGTAATATTACTATAGTTTTAAAATAAGCTGCCGCTTAGTCAACATTGACATAAAATTATTACCAATTTTTCTAACTAAAAATGCTTACTTTATCACCATATTTTTAAGAAAATTTGGTGACAATAAACCTCATATGAAACGAATTAAAAATAGCCAATAAATACTCATAGTATTTAGCCTTCAAAATATTATTTTTACCAACTATAAGAATATGATTTACGAAATAAGAGACAGCAGTAAGATAGATAAAGATAACTGATTACCATAGATAATTTTTGTATCAATTGCATCAAAATACTTATAGTCAAACTGATTTAGAGTTAGAAACTAGCTAATAAATTTTTAAGGGAAGTATAGTATACAACCTCTCATTTGAGGTTATCACAAGGTTATTAACTATATCAGCTCGGGTAAAACCTACAAGAAAGAGAAACTTTTAGGTTATGCAACACAAGCTCATAATGACTCAGTTGTCTCATTTGTTCTAAATTATAGGTGTACAAGGAAAAACAAATTAAATTACTCTTGGCGGAGGGGAACAGTAATCACAAACTCAGTGCCACCTCCTAGTGGGGAAATACATTCTAAAGAACCACCATGCTTTTGAGTGATAATCTGGTAGCTAATAGACAGCCCCATGCCAGTACCTTTACCAGTAGGCTTTGTAGTAAAGAAAGGTTCAAATACTCGGTTTCTAACTGCCTCTGGGATTCCCGACCCGTTATCAGTAATGGAAATTGTTACTTCGTTTTGCTCTAGTAATTGGGTACGAATGCGAATTTGGGGAGTAGGGAGTGCTTCTTCTCCTACTGTGCACTTACCATTCCGCAATCCCTCTTCTAAAGCATCGAGCGCATTTGTCAAAATATTCATAAATACCTGGTTAAGCTGCCCAGCGTAACATTCCACTAAGGGCAATTTGCCGTATTCTTTGATAACTTGAATGGTACAGCGGTCAGATGTAGCTCTTATGCGATGTTCTAAAATCATCAGAGTGCTGTCAATTCCCTCATGGATATCTACCTCTTTCATATCAGCTTCATCCATACGCGAGAAAGTGCGTAGAGATACTACAATCTCTTGAATACGCTTTGCCCCAACTTTCATAGAGTTAAGGAGTTGCGGCAAGTCCTCGCTCAGGAATTCTAAATCTATCTCTGTTGCAAAGTCCTGAATTTGAAGTACGGGATGGGGATAGTGTTGCTGGTAGAGCCGCACAAATTCCAGTAGGTGTTGAATATAGTCATTAGTATGGATGAGATTGCCGTAGATGAAGTTAACAGGATTGTTGATTTCATGGGCAATACCTGCTACTAATTGACCCAAACTAGACATTTTCTCACTTTGCACGAGTTGCATTTGAGTCTGCTGGAGTTCCTGGATGGCTCTTTCTAAGTCTTCTTTTTGCTGCTTGAGCTGAGTTTCTGCTTGTTTGCGTTCAGTGATATTAAATGTTGTTCCCACCAATCGATAGATTCTACCTTCACTATTTTTGAGTGGATTAATCGTAGTTAGCGCCCAAGTTTCTTCACCCTGAAAAACTAGGCACTCTTCATAGGTCATCGGCATACCTATTTCTAGGCATCTTAGATATCTCTGGCGTACTACTGCACCTTGAATTTCACCAAGTGCATACTCTGGTGTTTTACCAATCATCTCTGCACTGTTGATACCACTTATAGATTGTGTAGCAGGGTTCCAACCAGAAAAGCAAAAGTCACCATCTTCCAAGACATCCACAACAAATATAGGATTTTCAGCCCCATCGTATACACTACGTAAAAATTGTTCTTTTTCTAGCAATTGAGCTGCCGCCCGTTTAAGCTCTGTAATATCGGTAATTGCACCAACCAAACCGATGTTTTGACCTGTGGAATCTTTCAGAGCATATGACCGAAGAAAAGTCTGCATAATCCGACCACTACGAGAGCGTTGCTCAGCCTCACCTATCCAAGATTGACCTGAAATAGTAGCTTGCCATACCTCTTGAGCAACTGCTGAGTTAGTGAAGCTAGCAGGCACACCACCAAATTTGATAAAGTCCTCTACGGTTTCGCACTCATACAATTTGCAAAATGCCGGATTCTGGTAGATATGATTACCTGTTGCATCGCCTATGGCAATGGCATCACTAGAACTTTCCACAGCTTGCTTGTAAAGCATCAAGCTCTGCTCCGCTTGCTTGCGTTCCGTGATATCCAGCATCATTGATGCGATACCAATCACTTCACCATCATCAGCCACTAAAGGACTGTTATACCACTCGCAGATAATTATTCTGTTGTCTTTTGTGAGGTTCTCGTTGACACTTAAAGTGCCTCCTTGCTGCTGCAAAAGAGCAACTGTTACCTGCTTTACGTGTTCTCTAGCAACCTCAGGAACTAAAAACTCAAGATAACGACCCAAAACTTCACTTTTGCTGTATCCAAAAATTCTTTCCGCCGCAGCATTCCATTCTTGAATCTCAAATTTGGTATTCCATTCAATCACACCTATTGGTGTTTGTTGAATCAATAGTGCTAGTCTTTGCTGCGAAGCTCTCAATTCTGCTTCTGCTTGTTGTCGTTCGATAATTTCAGCCTGTAGCGCCTCGTTGCTTTGTGCCAGTTCTTGAGTTCGCTCTTCTACCCGTGTTTCCATTTCTGCATAAGCTTGCTGGAGTGCTGCCTCTGCTTGCTTACTGCGGGTTATGTCTGTTACTAGACCATCCCAAATAATTGACCCATCTGCTTGCAATTCTGGACGGGATACAGCCTGTAGCCATTTGACTTGTTCGGTAGGTAAAACAATTCGCCCTTGCCACTGCCAAGGCTGCAAAGTTTGGGCAGAAACAGCAATAGATTTTTCAAAAGCCTGACGTTCATCTGGATGTACAGTTGAAATTATCAAACTGGCATCAGCTTGGATCTCTTCTGGTTTCAACCCATAGATTTCATAAGAACCGGAATTAACATAGGGAAACGAGAATGAGCCATTGGGATGCAGCATAAACTGATAAAGCATTCCTGGCACGTTTGCCGATAGCTTCTGCAATTTTGCTTCGCTGTGACGTAGGGCTTCCTCAATTCGTTGGCGCTCTGTGATATCTTCGTAAGTGCCAAGAATACCTACCACATTACCCCGAGTATCGCGCAGCGGAATTTTATTGGTATCTACCCAATGCTGCTTGCTATCAGGCTTTTGTTGTGTCTCAATGATGTGTAGTTCTGGTATGCCTGATTGTATGATGCGGCGATCGCATTCTCGATACCACTCAGACTCTTCCTTTGTCCAAGGCAAATCGTAATCATTTAACCCAACGATATCATCTGGTGAATCCACACATCTGGAGTTTAGACTAGTTCGCGGTGTGACGACGAAAAAATAAGGGGTGTGCTTGAACACAGGCCCCCTATTAGCAGAAGCTGAGAAAAGAACCACCAATTCTCATCTGCCAATATGAACCGTGCCAAATTAGAGGAGTTTCGTCAAGCAGCGTACAGTTATTTAGGAAGAGCGCATGATGCAACATTTGAATTAATGGATGCAGTATTGCTGACTCGGAACGCATACAGTTTGGCAGATTTATCGCTATCACCAGCATTTAGACGTAAGTGGCCAAGCATCTACGAAGCATTACAAGA
>LXQD01000110.1 GCA_003326215.1 Nostoc minutum NIES-26
CGCTTGTAGTTGGGACAATTTTTGTGACTCTATTTTTAATTCTTTCCTTAACCCCAGCAGTGCTTAAAAAATTTTATACATAAGTTTTCTCATCCCCAGCTTTTTGTCATAATTAATACTTAGTATTAACGCTAGATTATTACCAAATTACTTCCCAGCAATCTTTTTGAGGTAACTCATCAAGATTAATTTTCGTGCTTTTCTGCGTAAACTTTGTTATAAAAATAACTTTCTGCTTAAATGTATATTTTAGCGATCGCTCGTTTAAAGTCTAACTTCAGAAAATCGCGTTGCTCCCAAGTAATTTTATCAATGGTTAATGTGTAGTTCCCGGCAAACTCAGTCAGAGCATTCAATGCTCCATTGATAATTTTTTGTTGTTCTGGAACTGGCAGAGTATTGTTAGTTGATGGAGCAATCGCAGCTACTTGTCCATTATTTTCTTGTTCGGCTTTCTGTTTGAGAACTTGTGCCAAAGTTTCAAACTCAGCAAAACTGATTTCTTTGAGACTATCAAAATCATCTGGATGTGACTCTTGCAAGGAGAATCTAATAATTTCCTCTGGCATCTCCAAGAGTTCACAAACCTCTTTAATAGCAATCATGTCTTTTGTGTTCATGCTGCATTACCTCTGGTTACTTGATTAAATTGGCTAGTAAACTTCGCTGGGCTAAAATCTTCGGGATATTTGCGGATATAGTTCTTGACCCGTTCAGCCGATTTGAGATTTTGCATGACCCGACCAATACGGGACAAACACCAAGATTGGTATGGTGACAATGGGCAAGAACGGTCTGTACTGCCATCCGCCTTGACTGGATAGGCTTGGCGATAGCTATCTATGCGGTACAGTGCGATGCTGTCCCAACTAACCAAAGTTGAACGGGCAACGTTAAGAATTCTTGCGAGTTCAGATTTTGTAACATAACTTTCGCAAAACAGACCAGGGGAATCTAAATCAAGTCCCCGTGCAGAGTTTGACGCTTTCATAGAGCATCTATTGATTAATGGGCAAATAGTGATTGATAGCCAGCGATAGTTACTGGCAGTTATAAGGCAGATATCTGGTAGTCACCGCTGCTTTGTGTTGTCCACACGCTAAAAGGATTGAATTATTGGCTTTTCCTTGCTCGGTGGACAGGCATCAGTTGACGGTGCTTGCTGTTTTCCTGTCTTGTCTGTTATGTTAATGCATAAGTTACTAAGTTGCAACTACGCAACTTGTCGAAGTTACAACTAATTCTTTCTATAACCCTTATGCTTCAATGGAGAGAGAAGTTGCGAAGTTTATATTTAGCTACTATGCCTGCTAAAAAAGATGACCCCGATTATGTAGCACTTCGGGGTCACATACCAAAGGAGTTGTTTAGAAGGTTTAAATTGTTTTGCCTTGAGCGTGAGGTCGATAACAGTCAAGGCTTAGAAGATTTATTAAAAGAGTATTTTGACTGGAAAGACTCTCAGCAAAAACAGGATGGAGCAGCGTAGAGCTATTAAACAAAACCAGAGCGACACTGTGAATAGACAACAAAAAGAAACAGCATGACTACAGAACAACGACTAGACCGCGTTGAGGATGACCTGGTAGTAGTAAGACAACTACTAGCATCAGCAGCTACCTATGCTGAGTCAGCTAACCGGGGATTGGAGCAGGCAGTTAGGAGACAAGAGGCTACGGATGCTCAAATAGCTCAACTACTAGAAGCGCAAAAGGCTACGGATACCAAATTAGATCGGCTAACTGAGCGGATTGATGAGTTGACTACATATCAAAATCGAACTCAAACACAACTTGAGCAACTATCCAGCCGAATGAATGAGTTTATCTTTCACACACAGCGAATATTCAACCAACAGGCAACGGTTTTGGAACGTGCGGATGGACGAGCAGAGCGATTAGAAGCCATTGTGCAACGGCTAGACCGCAGCCACGAACAACAAAAATCACAATTTCAAGAGTTCCAACGCACTACAGGCGCGGCTTTGGAGCGAATTGATAGAGTTTTAGACTACTTACTACGGCAACAAGGGGGTGATGTGAGGTGAGCAATAGTGCGAATAGCGCACTCCTAGTGCTGTCTTTCAGTCTTAAAGTCAACCTAATTCAGGAGGTGGGTAACAGGAAGCGCCAAAAAAATAAAAGCCGAAATAGCCCCTCTGTTTAAAGAGCGGCATTTGGCTGGTATGATTTTTTTTACAACCAACAAGCGGGTTAGCTAATCTCCTACAACTTCAATCAGTGGGGCCTGGAAACCTAAAGCTGATTTAGTTACGGGGACTGCTCTGTGATGCACGCCCTATTGGGTGCGCCCGTAAATCTATATTACAAGATTGTTGCCCAAATCTTGTTACTTTCAGCTGGAAAAATTCCCAGAAGAAGTGACAGATTTTTTGCACATCTTTTGATTTCATCGAATTCTGTCAAAACACTTAACAAATTGGTGAAATCAAAAGAACAAGCAGCACTCTTGATAGATAACGAGTATTTACGACGCAGAACCCGCTCCAATGACCACCGTTTCCAGGAATTGGAGTTAACTATGACGATTACAGGGTTATTACCAGACAACAGCCTCAAGACTTTTGAAATTCGGAACTTTACAAAAAAGCTCACTTCTACAGACGGAAAATATTTTGAGCAAGGGTTAAATCAAATTGCCTACATCAGATACGGCATAGTCCTTAGCCTGACCCTCCCCGCGCCAAAGGGAGGTCAACGCTAATGACTACCACATTGACTCAGCCCATTTCCACCACCCAAGAGGGCAGCAATCGATTTGAGAGCTTCGAGCAATTTCAACAATTCATCCACACCTCATTTACTCTTGACAGCGGCATCGCACCGGAGATGTTTGAAGCTTGCGTGCGCTTCCACCGCGACCTGGAATTTAGTGATGGCGGCGATGTAGAAACTCCAATTCACGAAGCCTTGGGATGGGACTTCACCCGATTCGGTAAGCAAGCAAGCAAACCACTGTACGCGGCATTCTTGCTAAACGAGGACGGTACATTGTGGCAAGCAATAGTCAGCCTGTGGGATGACGAGCGACAACGCCCATACCGCTACCTCGCCCCCAAAGAAAACGGCGATCGCGTATTCCTCCCCCCAATACCAGCATCCATCAGAAAACGCATCGGGGCACGTTACGGCGTACAAGTACCATTATCTGGTAGCTTCTGGGAGTGGTTCGCCACTGAGGAGGCACTGAAAATTCCCCGTATTCCCACCGAAGGCGCGAAAAAAGGACTGTGCGGACTCTCGCAAGGCTACGTCCCCTTGGTATTTTATGGCTGTACCTGTGGCGCTAAGACTAAAGATGCCGCCGACAATAAAATCTTCCCAACCCTGATTTCTGATTTAGAACCATTCGCCATTGCCCAGACAATCTGGTTATTCGCCTTTGACCAAGACTCTAAACCAAAAGCCAAAGCAGCCGTAGCCATCGGTAAAAGAAAACTCAAAACAGCTCTCCAGTCCGCAGAATGCATCGTCGGCGATATCCTATGGAAAGCAGAGCAGGGCAAGGGATGGGATGATTTAGTGGTAAACAACGGCAGTGGCGCTTTTGATTCAGCATACAACAGCGCGATCTCCCAGTTAGAAAGACAATTCCAAAAACACCAGTCAAACGACAACAAAAAATCCAAACTTCCACCGCGACGGGCAGCTCAACAACTGCTAGAACGGTATCGAGAAGCCTGGAAATACGACCTAGAGCAACAAACTTGGCGCTGTTGGCACAAAGTTTGGGGGCCAGTGCCAGACGAAGTATTTACCCAAGCCGTTTACCGCGATTTAGAAATCCTGCCCAATGTCGATTATGACAATTTCGCCTACCTGGAAAACGTCGTCAAATTCCTCAAAATCGAGCTACTAGAAAAACAATGGCACTCCTTTAACCGCATGGAATGGATTGCCTTTAATGACTGCGTTTATGAAGTAGCCACAGGCAAGACCCACGACCACGCCCCTGGTTTTGGCTTTACCAGCTGCTTAGAACATAACTTCCCCAAACATACAGTCATTGACCCCAACTCCACACTCCTGGAGCAACTAAGAGTCAACGCCCCCACTTTTTACAGCTGGGCAATGCACGCGCAACAGGGAGATCCGCTCAAAGTCCTGAAGCTGCTAGCAATCATCAACGGGGTGGTAAAATTCCGCTTCTATGATTTGCAAATGTTTGTCCACCTGTGCGGCGTTCCCGGCGCAGGTAAAGGCACTTACGCCCGATTGCTGGAATCAATCGTCGGCAAGCAAAACCATACCAGCGCCAAACTGCACAAACTGGCAGATGATAACGTCATCGCCGCCGTGATTAACAGTCAACTCGTCATCTGCCCTGACGAAAAGAAACAAGCCGTAGACTACAGCGGACTTTTAAGCCTAACGGGAGGGGATAACATTCCCTACCGCCAAATCTACAAACCCCAAGCTAACGGTAAGTTCCTCGGCACAGTTGTAGTCATCAGCAACGCCCCGATATTTGTGGGCGATGTCCTGGGCATTGACCGCCGCTTGTGCTTGGTGACTTTTGATGTACCGCTCGATGTTAGAGACACAAACATCGAGAAAAAAATGCAACTGGAAGTCCCAGCGCTGACAGCCTTTGCTCTATCGATACCAGACGAGCAGGTGAGTGACCTGATTCGAGGAACAGGCGAAGCACAGATCCCCGACTTTAAACGCCAACAATGGCTGCACAAGACCGAAAACGACTCAGTGGCTTTGTTCATGGAAGAACGGCTAGTAGAAGCCAGCCCGGAATCATACGTTGTGATCGGCAACAAAAACAGTGATGCTTACACTCTCTACGGTGCTTATGCTCAGTTGTGCGAGGAGAACAATTCT
>LXQD01000111.1 GCA_003326215.1 Nostoc minutum NIES-26
CGCGCTTGTATTGATAAGTGCGAGCAAATTCTACGCCCCTACTTAGAAACATCATTACTTGAAGTTCTTTACCCCAAAACTGCAAATTCCAAATTGGATGAGACAGCTTATACTCAGCCTGCATTGTTTGCTGTGGAGTATGCCTTAGCTCAGTTGTGGCAATCTTGGGGAATACAGCCGACAATCGTCATGGGTCACAGTGTGGGAGAGTATGTTGCTGCCTGTATTGCGGGAGTATTTAGTTTAGAAGATGGGCTGAAGCTGATTGCCGAACGGGGACGATTGATGCAAGCGTTGCCCGGTGATGGTGAAATGGCAGTGGTATTTGCTGACTTGAAGCAAGTAACAGCAGCAGTAGCTCCTTATGGTAGAAAAATCTCCATCGCTGCAATTAATGGCCCGGAGAACATTGTAATTTCGGGTAGGTGTGAGGTAGTTCAAGCAGTACTGTCTGAACTAGAAGCAAAAGGAATCGAAACCCGACGGTTAAAAGTATCGCACGCTTTTCACTCTCCCTTAATGGAGCCGATACTAAATACTTTTGAGCAAATTGCAGCCCAAGTTAAATATTCGTCTCCAAAAATTGCTCTGATTTCCAACGTCACCGGCAAGCTAGTGACAGGAGAGATGGCTGAACCTGGATATTGGAGTCGGCACATCCGAGAGACGGTGAGATTTTCAGCCAGTATGCAGACTCTGCACGAGCAAGGCTATGAAATATTTGTCGAAATTGGCCCTAGTCCCGTACTGTTGGGGATGGGTCGCCAGTGTTTACCAGAGAATAACGGAGTTTGGCTACCTTCGTTACGCAAAGGACATTCTGATTGGCAGACTGTACTCAGTAGTGTAAGAACCTTGTATTTGTCCGGCATTGAACTGGACTGGTGCAGATTTGACAAAGACTATCCGCGCCATCGCCTGCAATTGCCAACCTATCCATTCCAGCGATCGCGCTATTGGATTGAATCAGCTAAGTCGGCACAGACAGCAACACTCGCTCCCTATAAAGATTGGCTTTACGAAGTGCAGTGGCAGCCGAAAACTCGCGTGGCATTTGGGTGGCAGAGAATGCAGCCAGAACAACCAGGCAGTTGGTTAATTTTCGCCGACCGGGGTGGTGTAGGTTTAGCTCTAGCATCTCTGTTAGAAAAGCAAGGGGAAACCTGTTTTACTGTCTTTGCTAGCGAAGCCGATGCAACTTCCAAGTCAGGACACCGGCAGATCGACCCAAGGCAGCCAGAAGATTTAGGGCGGTTGTTGCAGGAAGTATTGGCAAGCGATCGCCCATCCTGCCAGGGAGTAGTGCATCTGTGGAGCCTAGATAGTACAGCAACCGAAGAAACAACAATAGATTCTTTAGAAATAGACCAAGACCGCAACTGTGGCAGCATTCTTCATCTAGTGCAAGCTCTTAGCTCAGTGAAGGTTCCCCAGTTGCCTCGTCTATGGTTAGTAACTCAAAATACTCAACCCATAGAGGTAGACTCGTTAGCAGTAGCGCAAGCGCCAATTTGGGGACTCGGTCGGGTCATAGCCTTAGAACATCCTGAAATGTTCGCAGGGCTAGTAGATTTAGGAAATAGTTCTTCCCTAGAAGCAGCCCAGATGCTATTCGAGGAACTGGCGAATCCAGAGGTCGAGATGCAGGTCGCACTCCGCCGCACACAGCGGTTTGTGGCTCGTCTAGTCCCCAGCCAAGTTGAGAAAGTGCAAGCAAAGCCTTTAAGCATTCAGAGCGATCGCACTTATTTAATTACTGGTGGTCTTGGTGGCTTAGGGTTGAAAGTAGCTCAGTGGCTGGTAAACCAAGGCGCTCGTTACTTAGTACTAGTAGGGCGTAGAGCTGTTTCTGATAACATCCAAACGCAGTTGCATTCACTCCAAAAGCGAGGAGTTCAAGTCCTAGTAGCTCAAGCAGATATCTCTCAAAAGCTTGAGGTAGAAAGAGTTTTTGCAAACATTAGCAAATTGCCGCCTCTAGCAGGCATTATTCACATGGCAGGGGTTCTTGATGATGGCGTACTGCTAAAGCAAGATTGGAACCGCTTTGTGAAAGTCATGGCCCCAAAGGTAGCAGGAGCGTGGAACCTGCACACCCAAACCCAAAACATGCCTTTAGACTTTTTGATTAATTTTTCGTCGGCGGCTGCCTTACACGGTTCGCTGGGTCAAGGTTCTTACGCCGCAGCTAACGCTTTTTTAGATACTCTGGCTTACTACCGACAATTACAAGGATTACCAGCCTTAAGCATCAACTGGAGTTCCTGGGATGAAGTCGGTATGGCAGCATCCATGACTAGCCGCGACCAACAGCGATGGACAGCAGCAGGTGTGAGTTTTATTGCCGTACACCAAGGTTTGCAAGTGCTAGGACAACTAGTCAGACAAAGACTGACTCAAATTGGCGTACTGGCGGTAGATTGGTCGAAATACTTCAAGCTATTTCCTAGTAATTTTGCATCTTCATTCCTGTCTGAGATAGCTGGCGAAACTCCATTAACAACGCAATATCAACAATCGGAAATTTTACAAAGGTTAAAAAAGACTCCTCCAAACCAACAGAAAAATGCTTTAATTTCTTATATTCAAAATAAAGTTGCTGCTGTTTTGAGACTTGAGTCTGCCCAATTAATTAAGCCGCATATTGGCTTTTTTGAAATGGGCATGGATTCTTTAATGGCTGTCGATTTAAAGAATATTCTACAAAACAATTTGGGGCAGAATCTAGGTTCAACGTTAACTTTTGAATACCCAAATATTGAGGCTTTAGCTGACTATTTACTCAAGGAAATTAATTTGGTTGAATCGTTGCCAGATTCTCAGCAACAATCTGATAATGACACCGAAGAACAAGTAAAAATCTTGGCACAAATCCAAGAATTATCTGAAGACGAATTAGCAGCATTAGTCGATAAAGAATTAGAAACATTAGGTATAGGAAATTAACGTGAGCAGCACTTCAGAAAGCATTAATCAACTATCTCCACTGCAACGTGCGGCTTTCGCTCTCAAAGAAATGCGCTCTAAACTTGATGCCATTGAAAAATCGCAGAGCGAGCCGATCGCGATCGTTGGTGTGGGTTGCCGATTCCCTGGAGCCAAAGACATAGAGTCATTTTGGCAGGTGTTGCGCGATGGTGTAGATGCCACAACAGAAGTGCCGTCCTCAAGATGGGATACAGATGCTTTCTACGACCCCAATCCAGAAACTCCTGGCAAAATGTACGTGCGACGGGGTGGCTTTTTGGATGCTGTAGAAGAGTTCGATGCCGAGTTTTTCGGTATCTCCCCTAGAGAAGCTATGAGCTTAGATCCTCAGCAACGGCTGTTACTGGAGGTGGGTTGGGAAGCTTTGGAAAACGCAGCTCAAGCACCAGAAAGGCTCAACGGTAACTTAACAGGGGTGTTTGTCGGGATGTGTAATAACGACTACCTCCAACTAGAAGCTTGTTACGAGCCGAGCAATATTGATGTTTACACAGCCACGGGCAGCATTAACTTTGGTGTTGGGGCAGGTCGGTTAGCGTATATTTTAGGACTGCACGGGCCAACGTTAACTGTGGATACATCTTGCTCGTCATCTTTAGTCACAGTTCATCTAGCTTGCCAGAGTTTGCGTTCGGGAGAGTGTCATTTAGCCTTGGCTGGTGGAGTCAACTTGATGCTGTCACCCATCGCCACCATTGCCATGTCTAAAGTCAAAGCTTTAGCTGCCGATGGCCGTTGCAAGACTTTTGATGCTGCCGCCGATGGTTACGGGCGAGGAGAGGGATGTGGGATGATAGTTCTCAAACGCCTCAGCGATGCAGTCGCGGGCGGCGATCGCATCCTTGCCCTAATTCCAGGAACCGCCATTAACCATGATGGTCGTAGCAGTGGGCTAACGGTTCCCAATAGTCTCTCCCAGCAGAAAGTGATTCGTGCTGCTCTCAAAAACGCCAAAATAGAGCCGACTGAGGTTAGCTATGTAGAAGTCCACGGTACGGGTACAGCTTTGGGCGACCCGATTGAAATTCAAACGTTAAAAGCTGTGTTTGCTAAGGAACGCACAGCAGCACAACCTCTGACGATCGGTTCGGCAAAGACGAACATCGGTCATTTAGAACCAGCAGCCGGGATAGCTGGTCTGATTAAAGTGGTGTTAGCAATGCAGCACAAAGAAATTCCAGCACACCTACATTTCAAAAAGCTGAATCCTCACATTTCTTTGGCAGGAACTTGTATAAAAATTCCCACCGAGCAAATTCCTTGGTCTGTAGCAGCAGGGCAACGTCGCCTAGCTGGAGTCAGCGCCTTTGGCATGAGTGGAACTAATGCCCATGTAATAGTTGAGGAAGCACCAGTAAGAAAGTTGGAGCGATCGCTAGTTGAACGCCCAATCCATTTGTTAGCACTATCAGCTAAGAGTGCAACAGCATTAAAAGAATTAACAACTCGTATAACAAATTACTTAACAGCCAATCCCGCAGAGTCACTAGCGGATATTTGTTTTACAGCAAATACAGGGCGATCGCATTTTGAGTACCGTTTAGCGATAGTTGCTGATTCGCTGTTGTCTTTACGCCAACAGTTAGAAGCGTCAGCCGTTGATGAATCCTCAGTAAAGAGCGATAATCCACACAACAGAAAAATCGCTTTTCTCTTCACAGGACAAGGTTCCCAATACATCAACATGGCACGGGAACTGTACCAGACTCAACCGACATTCCGCGCTTGTATTGATAAGTGCGAGCAAATTCTACGCCCCTACTTAGAAACATCATTACTTGAAGTTCTTTA
>LXQD01000112.1 GCA_003326215.1 Nostoc minutum NIES-26
AAAGGTTTTTAATCAGACAGATAACTGGTATCCGGGAGTTTTTAAACTGGGGATGTGGTTAGCGAAAGCTAAAAAATATTTTCCCAAAAGCAACAATACTATTATCCGTTGGTTTGATGAGATAATCGCTTATTTTGATAATGGGACAACTAGTGGTGTTGTGGAAGGTATTAATAACAAACTTAAGCTAATTAAACGTTCTGGCTATGGATTTAGAAACTTTGAAAATTTCCGAGCTAGATGCTTGTTGAGTTGGCATTTCACTTGTTAATTAAGCATACTATGTACCGAAGAACCTGACATTTTTATATTTATTATCTACTAATGAAGCTAAAATTGATTTTAGAGAAGAGCAGAATAAAGAAATACTTTATAATTCTGCCCTAGCAAATTTAAATATTAATAGTAACCTAAGAGACTCACTGATAGAGGTTTTAATAAGAGCAACAGATGTAATTCGGGATAACAGACCCAAGATTGACGAAATTAGGGTAGCTCTTACTAGAATAAAAGATGATATATCTGACAAGTTGACGATTTTATTCAGTGTAACTCGTAAATTGAAGGATGAAATATCCAATTCAAATAAATATGATGGGCTGTCTTTAAAAGTAAAAAAGCATATAGAATCTAGACTAAAAAATAATTCCGATTTTATTTATATTATCAAAAGCCGTAAACAAGAACAACAAAATAAATTAACGGTTGAAATTGGTGTAGAATCCCAAGCTTATACCTATTGGGGGTTTATAAATCTAGACACCCCTAACGAAATTGTTTTATACAAAGAGAATAATTTTGTCAATCCTCAACAGTCAGAAAGGCTATTTGAAAATGGTGTATTGGTAAAAGTTGATCCAATTGTCGAAGTAGAAGGTACTCCAAGAAGAAAAAATGACTTAAGTGACTTAGTAAACCAAATTTTACAGAAAGAACAAGAAGTCAAAAATGAAGTAGAAAGTAACAAAGGAGTAGATAATACATTTAGCCGATGGCAAAGTGTTATTGAAATAGAAGAGAAGATAATTAGTGAAAGAAAGCAAAGTTTTGCTTATTCCAAAGTTGAATATGATAGGGATAATCAACAATTAATTGTCACTTTAAGCCATCCTATATCTTTAGATGAATTTGAGCAAATTACATCACCACCACTACCTGTAACTATCTCAGTCAAGAGACAATCACCTCCGTATCGTGAAAGTCAGTTTTCTGTAGGAGACATAATCGACGGAGATAAATCTAAAAATGGAGAAATTGTTGTAACATTACATATCAGCATTGGGGATTTTTGTAACCCTGATATATTTGAATCCCTTTTAGAAAAAGGGAGAATAGAAACTGATTTTAAAGCGCAGGAATCGGAAATAGGGCGTAGAAGAAAGGCTTTGAGGGCAATTAGGTATGGTGATTCGGAAAATACTACTTTATGCAAAGTTATATCTGACCCTGGTAACTCGCTACCTGTAGAACCCCTAGTTATCAATCAATTTTTTAATGAACAACTTGATAGTTCACAACAGCAATCTGTGTGTAAAGCCTTAGCAACTGAGGATATATTTTTAATCCAAGGCCCTCCAGGTACGGGGAAAACTTCGGTAATTACAGAAATAGTATTACAAATATTACGTAGATACCCAAATGATAAAATTTTGATTTCTTCTCAATCTAATATTGCTGTAGATAACGTATTAACTAGGCTCTCTACTCTCAAGCTTGATTCTATAGATGTTAGAGTTTTAAGGATTGGTAGAGAAGAAAAGATTGAAGATGAAGCTAGACAATTTGAAATAGAAAAAGCAATTATTAACTGGCAGGAATCAATCAGAACAAAATCATTGGCTCATTGGCAAGAATATGAAAACCAGCATCTAGAACTGCTTTTGGGTGTAAATAAAATTGCAGATATTGAATCTTTGAAAACTCTGCTTGAGCAAGCCAAGCATCTAACAGAACAGATTACCGAAGCAATAAAAGGCTTTAATTCCGATTTAGTGATCTCTCCCCTAAATACCTCTTCGCAGCAGGCTGCTGATCTAGCTTGCGAGTTGATATATGAAAAGCTGTTATTAGAAGAAAAAATCTTAGGAAGAATTAAAGATTATGTAGAAAAATTTGGCATAGAGTATCCAGAGAAAAAGTTACTATCTTATTGGATAGATGAAGAGTATAGACGGTTGCAGGCTGTTCTAGGCGATAATAATGAACACTACAAAAACTTTTTTAACTTAAGAAAGTTAAAGGAAGAATGGAATGAAAGGCTAAAACGAAAACAAATAGATTTAGTATCAATATTTTTAGATGGTGTCAACGTAGTTGGTGCTACCTGCTTAGGTATTGCTAATCTCAAAGATTTGAAGTTTGATTGGGTTATTGTTGACGAGGCTGGTCGTTCTACTGCTCCAGAAACTTTTGTACCAATGGCAAGGGGCAAGAAAATAATATTGGTCGGCGACCACAAACAGTTACCACCAATCATTGATAGAGATTTACAAAACCGGGTACTAAGTGAGAAAGATATTGAAAAACGCGCATTGGAGATAAGCCTTTTTGAATATCTATATGAAGAATTACCAAAGACAAAGAAAATAACACTCAACCATCAGTACAGGATGCACCCAGATATCGGGAATCTAGTTAGTACATTATTTTATGACAGGCAGGTTAAAAGTGAGCTTGTTGATCCGAATACCAAACAGCACCAGTTGAGCCAATTTAATAAAAGCGTCTACTGGATATCAACAAGCGATGTCAGCATCGAAAAATCAAAAGAAAGAAAAAGTGGAAATAGTTACAGCAAGGATGACCATTTTGTAGAGAAAGTGTTATCGGGTTTAATCTCAAAAAATATTGTAACAAAAGAAGAAAATTTAAGAGCGACGGAAATAGCACTAGATGCTCTTGAAAGACAGACTGTATTGGATACAGTATCTGAGACAAAAACATTTTATATAGATGCTTTAAATGGAAAGCTATATGATTATTTTCAAGTCAAAAAAGTAGGCAATAGTGATGCTTATTTATTAAAGGCAGAAGTTCCTAAACCCAGGAAAGGTAAAGTAGAGGATGTGATTGATTACTATGAAGAAATTGAAAAAGCTTTAGGGACGTTAAGTAGGCAAAATCGAGTTGAACTAATACAAGTCAATAATGTTGAAAAAGTTTATACACAATGGCATGAAGTCATCTTGGTATTTTATAAAAATCATCCAGATGACACTGAAGTAGGATATGAAACTTTTTCAAGAGATTCTATTCAAGTAGACTACAGAAAAACTATAGAACAACTATATGCTCAAGGTCAAAAGGTACTTAATGATATACTTCGCTTTGATATAAGTAATAATGAAGAGAAAGCGGAAATAGAAAAATCAAATAATGAAATAATTAAAGGTGTATTTAAAGATGATATTCAAACCGTCGAACGACTCACTATAAAAATTAATGCTCTTAATGAAACTGATTCATTTACAGATAATCAAATTCATTCAATTAATGAGCAAAGAAAAACACTGAGTAAACAACTTAAGGAAATCAAAACTCAAAGTAAGATTTCAGAGATAATTCACACCTCAGAGCATCGTAATTATCTGTTCCGGGCTTTGAAAGAAGCCAAAAATCGAATAATGATAATCTCTCCTTGGATACGCAGCAATGTGGTTGATAATAATTTTTTAGCGAAATTAGAAGATACATTAGTTAGAGAATGTCAAGTATATATTTTATACGGAATTAAGCAAAAAAGTGGCTGGGGTCAGCAAAATGATCCATTTGCTATTAAACAATTAGAAGATTTAGCAAGCAAATATAAAAATTTTAAGTTTGATAAAGTAAAAAATACTCACCGTAAAATTATTGTATGTGATGATAATTTTGGCATAGTGACAAGCTTTAACTTTTTATCATTTAGAGCTGACCCCAGCCTAACCTATAGGGATGAATTAGGTGTTATTCTCAGAGACAAAGAAACTATTGATAGCCTATTTCAAAGTGGGCTTTCGCTGTTATCTTAGATTAAGCATAGCTACTTCATTAATTCGTTAGAACAGGATAAACTACTCTGGTGACTCTGGTGGTGGTCTACCTTCTGAATTCTGATTCGTCTCAGAAACAGCGCGGGCTGCTTCTGTAAGAAGTATTTCTTTGAGAAGCTCCTGTGTCTTCTGCTCGGCTTTAGCACGAGCTTCTGCTGACATTTTTGCTCTTAGCCTTTTAAAAGACTTAGCCATTTTTACCCACCTCCCTTTTTAGAGTACGCAGATGAGTTTCATACTGGGGGTTTTTTGTACAAACCCTCGAAAAGGGGGAATAGGGAAATTAGTGAGACGGGGCTTGGGTTAGCGGCTGAACAATATTATCCAAATTGATCGGGTTAGAAAATTTCCTAAACTCATAACGACCATATAAATTTATGTGCTGCCAAGCGACAGGAGAAATCTGTTTCAACTCCTCAATTCCTTGAACATCATTAATGTTCTCTCGATGGGCAAGAACATTAGACAAGATACTGGCATTGTAATAAAGAATGCAGTTAACAATCAACCGCCCACATTCGCCCCAAAGTTGTTGCTCAA
>LXQD01000113.1 GCA_003326215.1 Nostoc minutum NIES-26
GAAATGTCGAATCACTGGGTAAACGCTTGTATGTGACCCCCTAAATGTTCACACAATCCTTGATAATGTCGCACACAAAAATCTTCTAGTGCCGCATATCCGTAGCATTGACTTAATGTTCCTAATATCACTAATAACAACATCACCCATAATGGATAACGTTTTCCACGTGCGGCACGATAATCTTCTATACCTTGTAATGCTGCTATCAAACTACTACTCATCTCACACTAAAATCTACTTAAGGTAGAGATAATTTTTAGTTTAATTTTTCTCTCACTACAATGAATTAGCCCTACGACTAGAAGGGGTAGGTGAAACTCTACGTGCCGCCCTCAATGACCTAGCTACAGTTGCGCCAGACTGGTTACGTTCATGGGTGCCCGAGGAATGGTTTGAACGCTACGGTCGTGTTATAGAAGAATATCGCCTACCCAAAGGCATTGCTGCTCGTAAGGAATATGCCGAGATGATTGGCACAGATGGTATGCAATTACTGATAGCTGTGTGGGCAGAAGATGTCCCAGATTGGCTCAGGTTTGTGCCAGCCGTCGAAATTTTGCGACAGACTTGGGTACATCAATATCATGTGGAGAATGAGCAAGTAAGATTGCGGGCTACCAGCGACTTAGCACCTTCTGGTAGTCGTTTTGACTCTCCTTATGACATCGATGCTCGCTTTGGTAATAAACGGAGTGTGACTTGGACTGGATATAAAGTGCATCTGACCGAAACTTGTGATGAGAACCAAGTCCATTTAATTACTCATGCGATTACTACCCAAGCTCAGGTTTCAGATGTTACTCAGACTGCATCTATCCACAAGGCGTTGGCGGACAAAGAACTGCTCCCCAGTCAACACATTGTTGATGCTGGCTATGTCGATAGTAATCTTATCGTCACCAGTCGTAAGCGTTATGGAATAGATTTAGTCGGACCAGTGCGCCCAAATGTTAGTTGGCAAGCTAAAACGCCAGGCGGTTACGACATCAGCCAGTTTACCGTGAATTGGAATACAAAACGGGTGACTTGTCCTCAAGGTAAAAAAAGTACCAAAAACTGGGTTCCGACTCAGGATAAATGGGGTAATGCAGTGATTATTGTGAGATTTCCTCGCAAAACTTGCCGACTTTGCAACGCCCGTGCTTTATGCACTCGCTCAAAAACTGAGCCAAGAGAACTGACACTGCGTCCAAAAGCTGAATACCAAGCACTGCAAACCGTGCGACAACAACAGCTTTCCAGTAACTGGCAAAAACTCTATGACACCAGAGCGGGAGTTGAAGGAACGCTATCTCAAGGAATTACAACTTTGGGGCTGCGACAAGCTCGCTACATTGGTTTGGTTAAAGTTCGACTCCAGCACTTGCTGACTGCCGTAGCTCTCAATGTGGTACGTATGGTCTCTTGGCTACATGGTCGAACTCATGCAAAAACCAGGATTTCTCGATTTGCTGCTTTAGCTCCAGCTTGATACAAGAGCTTTCAATCCAGATTACCAAGAATATCTATTAAGCTCATCCTTTTCCATGTAGTACAAGGTAAATTCTACTGCATAATCAGCTAAAATTGCGGTGTATTACATGGAAAAGCAGTTATGAAACGGGATATCCAGGGGAAGTTTGCGTTGAAAAACGAAGACTACCGTTTAGTTCGCTCACTAAGACTAACTGATTCCACTTGGGTCACTTTGGGCATTACATCTGAATGCTTAGGTCTTACTAGGGCTGACTATTTAGAGCAAATCATTCGTGAAAATGCTCTACCAAACACGGTTTATCCAAGTAATACACGGCAAAATCTGGAGTTTTTACCTAGTAATACACGGTATGAGGAAGAAATAGAATTACTCAAAGTACAAATACAAAATCTCACTCAAAAGAATGCTGCATTGATGGAGCGAACAGCAATTGCTTTCTCCCAAGTAGAACTTGAGCTTTTACGCGATCGCATTTTGCTTGACTTGAAATTAGGCAAGCAAGCCCCTGGATACAAAGCTGTTCAAAAAGCTCTCAATCGTTTCATAGCTGAATTGACTGACCCAAACAGGAGCGTTTTTTGACTTCGCCAACAGCATCGGTTGCTCATTTCACCCCCTAACCGCCGATTAATTGTCGCCTCCCGCAGCCCAGATGCAATCAATTTCGCCTTGTACTTTAACACCACCATCACCGCCTGCTCTCGCTGTAAGTGCAAAAACTCCAGCACACTATCCCCAGTCGGCGGCATCAAGTCATCTTCAGAAAAAAATCCCGCAAATCCTTCTCATAAGCACGTCGAGTATTGGGGTTACGCTTATCTGCCAACAGCTGCGCCAACACATCTGGATCAGTGTCAAGCTGTGCATCAAAGTACCGAGCGATCGGGGCAGATAAACACGCCTCCAACGAAGCAAAGACAATTTCTCCTGAATTTGGATTTGACATAAGTGCTGACTCGCGTTCTTAAAGAATAAGCAGGGGGGCAGGGGAGCAGGGGAGAGATAAGCTCTGGAGCAGAGGGGCAGAGGAGCAGGGGAGAGAAGATGCCTAATTTTTGTTCATTAGCCAGGGGGATGGGTTGTTAATCATATTGACTAAGCTACCTAGAACTTGGTTGTAAATTCCATACAGTTCTCGTCCTGTATTAACCTCTAAATAATTACATTTAACAGCAAACTCTATCCATGTCTGAGTTTCAGCAGCTTCCGCTTCACAGTCGTTCAACTTAGCTACAAATGCTCCCTCATATCTGCGTTTCCTTTTGCCTCGGCTAAATTAGCACAAATAGAACGCGACGACCGACGAATCTGGTGAAGCAGCACGGTCTTGGGGGTTTCCCCCATGAGCGACTGCTGAACCCGGAGGGTCAGTGAGCGAGTAACGCTCCTCAACAGGAAACTTTTTAGACATCTCAAATATTTTCATCGCAGCATCAAAAGCTGTTTGATAAACCTTTAAATCTTTATGATTCTTAATTGCTTCTCTTTCCATCTCAATACCTCAAGAGCTTATCTCTCCCCTGCCCCTCTGCTCCCCCACCTCATTAGGCATAAATGCTCACTAAGGCGTTATTGATAATGTAGCTTTCCAATAACGTTCATCATACCTCAGTAGGTAAGAGCATTAATCAAAACAATCCGCAAACAGCTAAGTCCTGATTGCGGACGTGATAGGGTGTCAATTAGTCATGCTGAGTCTGTAATTCCCTGCTTTGATATCAAAATTGATAGCCTATGCCGGGGCTGCTGGTGCAGCAGACCAATAGCTACATCAGTTTACAAACCCCGCAACGCAGTAGTCTTTATTTAGGCAAAATATCGCACCTCTATATTCCCCCCTTTTTAGCCCATCAGTGAACGTAATCATTCTATTTGAGAATCATTAAGGTCAAAAATAACACTCATTAAAAGTTATACTTCCAACCCAAATCTCTTATTAGAAGTCATTCAGGCAATTACCAAGTTTCGTGACGATTTTTGTAAGTGTGCTATAAGTAAATAAGCATACAAGCATATCAACCAGTCAGTAGATTTTTGTCTGACTTACAAAGAATTATCAACAGATGTTTTCATTAATTGCACTGTTGAGAGTGTTTTTGTTGGCGTGTCAGTTTAATAATCTGCCATCCAACACTATTGAATTATCGAAAGGCATCATATGAGTTCTGGAATACTTAATGAAGTAATTGGTGGTAAATACGATATAAAAGCGCAACTTGGTGAGGGAGGTAGTGGAATTGTATATCTTGCAAAAAAGCTGAAAACAAATGAACGTTATGCAATCAAGACAATTTCTACTGACGACAAGAATGCTCTAAAACTTTTAGAAAGAGAAACTCAAACACTAAAGCGTTTAAATCATCTAAGTATAGTTAAATTTATTGAAGATGGCTATGAAATGCCTCAGAATCTGGTTTATTTAGTTTTAGAGTATTTAGAAGGGGAAAATATTAACAACTATTTTGATAAGGGAGTTGATATAAAAACAAAAATAGATTTATTCTTACAAATTCTTGATGCTGTAAGCCATGCTCATGCTAAAGATGTAATCCACAGGGATATTAAGCCAGATAATATTATGGTTGTAGAAAATAATGAACAACCATTAGCAAAAATTTTAGATTTTGGCATCTCTATTATTACAACTACTATTCTGACTAATACTATTAGAAGCTATCATACACCGTTATTTGCTGCACCTGAACAGATCCAACTTAAGGGTGTATATAGGGATTCCGATATATATTCTTTAGCTATGACATTTGGTTCTTCAGTACTTGTTATGCTAAATTGTTAGTTAAAAGCT
The DNA here is from genome assembly GCA_003326215.1 of Nostoc minutum NIES-26. Classification (GTDB taxonomy): domain Bacteria; phylum Cyanobacteriota; class Cyanobacteriia; order Cyanobacteriales; family Nostocaceae; genus Dendronalium; species Dendronalium minutum. Next base: position 4,287 of record LXQD01000113.1, read on the forward strand.
GAAATAAATAAAAACCATAGCATCCAGACATCAATAAAACATTTGATGTAATTGACGTATAAAGCATATTTGCTGTTAACTTTAAGTACAAGAAATATATTTTTGTTGTATTTACAGTTATGGTCAGGAAACAAGATATTAAAATCCTAACGGAGCTTCTTGATTTAAAAGATGTGAAAGTTATATCACATCGGATTCATGATGGGATAGGAATGATCTTACAAACTGAATCAAAAAAATCTTGCAGTACTTG
>LXQD01000114.1 GCA_003326215.1 Nostoc minutum NIES-26
CACTCAGTTACTACCTCAGTAGTCTCAAGACATCTGCTATCAACTTTGCTCATGCTATTCGTGGACACCGGGACATTGAAAACGGACTGCATTGGATCAAAGATGTTGTGTTTGGTGAAGACACTGCACCTTTTTGTGCCTATAATGCTGCTACTAACTGGTCTATTATTCGGACTTTTGTGATTAATCTGCTCCGTGCAAAGGGTTATCGCTCATTGACCAAAGCACAGAGATTTCTGTGTCATGATCTGGAACAACTTTTTTCTCTCCTTACAATGAATTAGCCCTACCCTGCCCCCTGCCCCTACTCCCGCCATTCACCAAGTAAGGTAAAACCTGCCCAGAAATAGGGGTTACGCCACTGCTCCTGTTGCCAGAGTTGGATTTGTGCGGCTCGCAGGGCAGCGGCGGGAGATTTACCCTGTTGCAACATTTGGCTGTAGAATTGCTGCATCAACGAGGATGTGGCTTCATCGTCTACGTTCCACAAAGACACTACAACTCTGGCTGCACCTGCATACATTAATCCCCTTGTCAACCCTACTAGTCCTTCTCCTTTGACTTCCTTACCCAACCCAGTTTTGCAGGCACTCAGCACCACTAACTCTGCTGGAAAGTTGAGATTGAAGATATCATCCAGCCGCAAAAAGCCTCTTTGGGGCTTACCTTGTTTATCTATCAGAGAAAGTACTATTCCCGATAATTCCGGCTCTTTGCTGTTAACTAAGCCGTGGGTAGCAAAATGAATTATGCGGTATTGGCTAAGTTGTTTGTTAGTTGCCCAATTGTAATTAGCATCAAAATCCAAAGCTTGCAACCGTTCTGAGGGTGGCACGAGTTTGAGAATCTCTTGTGCTTCTGTACGAGTGCCTTTGAGTCTTTCAACATTGCTACGGTTGATTTCGCTAGCAGACCGATTTAGGGCAGACGCTTGTAATTCTAGGTTGGGGTCGTTGAGAATATTTGAGGGTTTGGCAGATACCCGCTCATCTGAAGCACTAAATACCGGGTCGGCAAGAATAGCTAGATTTTTCGGTGCTTTGGCACGCCCTTTGAGTTCTTTTCTGAGAATGGCAATGGTGGAAGCGGAAGGCAGACTGATAATTTCATGGTTGACTACTAATGGTTGATACTTTGACCCTACCGATTTTCCTGATGTTAATGCGGCAAAGGGAATGTATTGCAAAGCATCGTCACCGACAACTACTAAGCGTTTTTGCCCCAACTTGTCAGCCACAGGTGCGAGGATTAGTTTACTAAGTTCGTCAGTAGCTTGAGCCGTTTCTTCTGGTGAGAAGCCCTGAATTCCGGGGTTTTTTAAGTAGTTGTTATATAAGTTTTTTGCTACTTTTTCTATCTGTTCGCGTCCGGGTAGTTGATAACTGTTGAGAGAATTAGGCGTGACTAACCAGAGATAGCTGCGTTTTTCACCCAAAGAATACTCTAACAGCAAGGTGTCTTTATCTAGTTGTTGCTGAATTTGAGGCAAGGTGATGGGTTCGGGATACTTGAGTGCAGCATACTCAGGGTTTTGAGCGCGGATTTTGGTCTTGAGTTGTTCTTGTTGGTCGAGGAGATTTGTCAGTTCTGCTGTCAGGGTTGTTAGTTGCTGCGGAGTATTATTTTGATTGGATAGCTCGGAGAGTTTTTTCTCTTTGGCATCGATTTGCCATTGTAAACGGCTTTCTTGTGTCAAAAGTTTCGGGTTAACGTCTTTTTTGATATCTACGTTAGCTTCGGTTAATAGTTCTACCAAACCTCTGGCGCGGGAGCGTTCGCTGGCTTGCAATGCTAAAGCAGCGTATCCTTGCGATGGGTTTTGCTTATGCAACTGCATCAACAGGTCAATGTAAAACTCATAATACTTCTGCACGGTGGCAAAGTAGGAAGTACGCAGTTCCTGGCTGGTAACTTTGCTACGTGTATCCTCAACGATTTTGATTGTGGATTCGATTTGAGTACGAGCGGCTTGAAGATTTCCCCGATCGCGTTCGGTAAGTGCAATAAAGTAGAGTGTGTCAGCTTCACTCGTGCGATCGCCCAAGGTTCGCAACAGTGCTAATTGTTGATTGTAAGTAGCGATCGCTTGTTGCGGCTGCTTTAATGCATTGTAAGAGTTGCCGATGTTGCCTAAAACCTTAGCCTCTGCATCTCGACGCTTTAATTTCCGCCACCCAGCTACTGCTTGAGTTGAGAAATCCAAAGCTTTTTGATAATCGCCCGATGCTTGATATATCCTACCCAACAAAGCCAATGCAGAAGCTTCTATAAAGCCGCTTTTTTGTTGACGTGACAATGTCAGCACCTGATTAGCAGTCTCCAGCGCTTTGGGATAATCTTTCAATGACTCATGAACTCTAATAACACCTGTGAGTGTGGCGAATTCCGGAAAAACAGCTCCCTGTTCGCGCCACAATGTTAGTGCTTGGTTGTAATAATCCAGCGCTTTGGGATAATCTTCGGCTAGTCGGTAAACGCTGGCAATGCTGTCGAGGGTTTGGGCTTGCGAACTGCGATCGCCTATCTGCTTAAATATTTCTAGTGCTTGGTTGTAAGTTTCTACACTTAAGTTATAGTCGCCCAAGAAACTGTAGACTAAAGCCATACCTTGGAGCGTACCAGCTTCTATACTGCGATCGCCAACTTGACGGCTGAGTTCTAGTGCTTGGTTATATGAGTTGAGTGCTTGCTGATAATCGCCAAATGATTGATAAATCGCGGCGATGTTGCCAAGGGTAAAAGCTTCCCTATTACGATTGCGATCGCTACGTTGAATCACCAGTGCTTGGTTCAACGCATCAAGGGCTTTTTGCTTTTCACCCAAGGAGTTGTAGACAAGGCTAATTTGGTTGAGAATTTCAGCTTCTCCATTGCGATTACCTGCCTTTTGAAAGAGCGATCGCGTTTGGTTATAGTAGTCTATCGCTTTCTGAGATTGACCCAATGCATGATAAGTACCAGCAATTACCGAGAGAGTAGAGGCTTGCTGACCAAAGTTTAATGCCAAAGCAGCGCCAGACAACCCGTTTTGGGCTTGCCGTTGCGCTTGTAGTGCTTGGTTTAAAAAGTTCAGTGCATTTTGATTGTCACCCACTGAGAAGTAGACTGCACCGATGATGGTCAAGGTTTCGCCTTGTCCAGCGAGTTCCTTTCTGGCACGCTGAATTTCCAATGCTTGATTTAAAGAGTTCAACGCCTTTTGAGGTTCGCCTAAACCCGCGTAGATTCTACCGATTGTGTACAGGGTGTCAGCTTGTCCTTGCAGATCCTTCTGGGCAACTTGGATTGCCAGCCCTTGATTGTAGAAGTCAAGTGCTTTTTTTGCCTCGCTTAACTGAAAGTAAACTTTCCCAATAGCAATCAGTGTGTTTGCTGCCAAATTGCGATCGCCGATTTCTTGCCAAATTTTTAGTGCTGCTGCATATTTGGCGATCGCTTGTTGCTGAGATTCTGCTGTGCCTTGTTCGTATAGTTTTTGTGCTTCTTGCAACAGTTGTTGTCCCCGCGCACGTTTAGCATTTTGTGGCGTTGTTTGTTGGGCAATCTGCAATGGTGTAATTCTCGATGTTGCCCCCACTGCATCAGACAGTAAAACTACGCTAAGTAATACGGTTAAACTGCAACGAGTAAAATAACGTGGAAAGCGCTCTAAGATAAACGTAGACTTTAATTTATTCATTTTGAGCTTTCAAGTAATATTGACGCAGACAAGAATGCTGCCAATAAGTAGAAGGCAGGAGGCAAGAGGCAGGAGGCAGAAGGAAAGAAAAGTTTTTCATCTGTCCTGGTGTACGCAGTTCATGACGGCTACTTAGTCAATTATTTAGTTTTACTCAGAGAAATTGCTGAAAATTTATTGTTACTTTACGAGTGGTTTTGGCAACTCAGTTGAGTTGCGATCGCATTGCAAAAGAAGCTGTCGTTAGATCGCTAAGTTCTGTCGTTAGGTCACTAAGTTCCGTCGTTAAGAACTCTGTTAAGGCTAGGTGTAAGGGTTTTACTCACCTATACCCCAATACAGTTTAGTTAGAGGATGTTTGAAAAGTCCTCTTGTCGGTAGCAAAAGGTTCTAGATCCCCCTAAATCCACGCCACTTGCTACCCTGCGGGAACGCGCTTGAGCGAACAAGTCGGCAAAGCCGCCCAACGCAGTGGCTCCCCTTAAAAAGCTACGGTGTACACACAAATCATCTGATCCCCCTAAATCCCCCTTAAAAAGGGGGACTTTAAGAAATTTTCCCCCCTTTTTAAGGGCAGGACTGTTTCATTCTCGAAAGAAAAATGGTTGAATCAGAATGAGAACAGTATTGAATCAGGGTGCTAATGGCTAGCAGCTTAATCACAGAACTCAAAAAAGTCCCAGATTTCCGGACTCAACAGGGTCAAAGATATCCATTATGGCTGGTGTTGTTGTTTGTAATCATGGGAACAATGAGCGGATGTAAAGGATATCGAAGTTTAGGAGATTTTGTCAAACGGCATAAAGACTCGCTAGTAGAAGTACTGTGCATACCGATATCAAGAGTTCCCTCATATT